>NZ_JBEYXB010000017.1:141032-215159 GCF_040644935.1 Streptomyces sp. NPDC046915
GCGGTTGTGGCGGGGAGGTCTGCCTGGGCGTGGGGGGTGCCGGCGTGGTGGCTGTCCGCCGAAGCTGGGTTGGGCAGTGGGGTGTTGGCGCTCGGCTGTCGTTGGACGACGGGAGGTGTTGCGGCGGGGTGGGTGGTCGTCGGGGGCGGTGCCGAGGGGGCTGGGGTGGCGGTTGTGGTGGGGCGGTCTTGCTGGGCGTGGGGGGTGCCGGCGTGGTGGTTGTTCGCCGGAGCGGTGCTGGGCAGGGGGGTGTTGGCGCCCGGCTCTCGTTGGACGACGGGCAGGGTTTCGTCGGGGCCGCCGGTCGGTGCGGGCGGAGCCGGGGACGGGGTGGCCGTGACGGGGAGGCTTCCGTGGGCATGCTCGGCGGCGGAGCCCGCACCCTGGGTCAGCTTTGCCGGTGCGGTGTGATCGTTGTCCGCTGCCGGGGCGCTGGGCCGGGGGCCCGGGGTAGACGCGGGGGCAGGGCCGCCGGACAGGGATCGCTGTACGGGGATGTCACCGGCCGCCGCAGGGCTGGACGCCGAGACGCCCCCGGACGGCGTCGCCGTTCGCCGGTGGGTGGGCGCGGGTTCGGTGCGGTGAGCCGTAGCGGGCGGGGTGTGGCCCGGGGGCGTCTCGCTCGTGTGCCGCGCTGTTGGCGCGCTGGGTGTCGTGTCGTTCGTGGGTGTGGGACGCCTGCGCTGGACGGGTGGGGCGGTCTCGGTGCGCTGAGCAGCACCCTTCGGGCCGCCGGGCGCGGGCGACGTGGGTGATCCGCCGGTGAGCGCGGCTCGTCGTCGCTGGACGGTGGCGGCGGTTTCGGCGTGGTGCGCTGCCCCAGCCGGGGTGTGGTTCGGCGGTGGCGTGGGTGGCTGGCTCGGGTGCCGCGTCGCTGCCGCGTTGGGTGCCGTGTCGTTCGCGGGCGCGGGTTCGACGCGGTGAGCCGTGCTGTCCTGGCCACCGGGCGTCGGGGTCGCGAGTGGTCCGCTCGTGGGTGTGGCGAGCCGGCGTTGGACGGTGGGGGCGGGCTCGGTGTGGTGAGCCGGGCTGTTCTGGTCACTGGGCGCGGGTTCGGCGGCGTGAGTGGCCGTGTCCTGGCCGCTGTCCGGGGATGACGTGGGTGATCCGCCCGTGTCCTTCGACGGCGGCGGCTCCGAGAACGTGCCGCTCGCGGGCGGGGGGAGCCGTCGGGCCACCGGCAGTGTGCGCCGCTGAACCGCCGTCGCCCCGGTGCGCGTGCGCGTGAGGGACCTCGGCCGGGGCGAAGAGCCCGCCGGCACGGGTGTCACCCGGAGACCGGAGACGGGGAGCGGCGCGTTCACCGCCGGGGCGGACGGCGGCTCGGGGGACACCACCGGGACATCCGGGCCGGCGACCGTGGCGGGCCGCCCCGACGCGGGCGGCACAGAGCCGCCGGCGTTCGCCCGCTGGACCGAGGGCGCCTGCCCTCCCGTACGCACGGCACCGCCGGCCGGGGCGGACGCGGACGTGGTGGTAGGACCGCCGGGAACAACCGGCCCCCTCGGCGCGGCCGCACGGGCAGGCGAGGCCGATCCACCCGCCGTACCAGCCGTACCCACCGCCTCCGGCCCCCGCGGCGGAAGCAGCCGCAGCGGTACCGCCGGGGCCCGCTGCACCACCGGCTGCCCGGGAGGGCCGGCCAACGGCAGGGCGCCGGCCGGGTTCTCGAGGCCGGACACGGGTCGTGCCGCCGACGAGCGGAACGTGTCGCCGAGCATCGCGCTCGACCGCCCGTCCAGCACCGCATGGGACGCCGCGCCCATGAAGGACGGGTTCTGCCACGTCGGCAGCCGCCCGCCGAATCGGGCATCGGCGACCCCGGCCGGGCTGGGGGCCATGGCCCGCTGGATCGGTGGCAGCCCAGGCCAGGAAGGGGCCACCACCGGCCGCCCACCCGCCCGTACGTCACCGCTCGCGGGCGCCGGGCCCACCGCGGCGTCGGCGGCCGTAGCCCCACTCTCCGCGGACGCCCCGCCCTCGGCAGGCGTCCCCTTGCGGAACCGGTCCAGGAAACCCACCGCTCAGCCCTCCGCGCCGGCCCGCGTCACCAGGGACGCGATCTGGTCCGTGTAACGGCGGCGGTCGTGGTGTTCCAGGTCCAGGATCTCCTCCAGGCTCCAGTGGAAGTGGTAGGCGACGTACGCGATCTCCTCGTGCAGCCGGTCGGTCGCGTACGTCACGATTCCCCCAGGCGGCTCCCGCCGAGTTCCACTTCGAACGGCTCCGCGCAGTGCGGGCACCGCACGGCGGCCCGGGTGTGGCCCTCCGCGTTGATCTGGCGGTAGAAGTCCTGGAGGAAGGCCAGGTCGGAGGCGAACATGTTCTCCACGATCCCGTCGTGCATCATGGGCAGCGTGCCGAGCCGGGTGATGACCCGGCCCAGCAGCACCACCGACAGGAACGCCGGGTTCTCCTGCACCCGCACATCGCGCAGCGGGACGAGTTCGTCCCGCGCCGTCGACAGACGCATCACCCCGTCCCGGTGGACGGTGCCCGCCTCGTCGACGTACCCGCGCGGCAGCTGGAAGGGGAACTCCGTGCGCAGCGACTCCTGTTGCTGCACGGGGGCGGGCCCCAAAGCGTGCCCCGGAGCGGGGGCCGGCAGCGACTCCGGCCCCGGCCCGGACACGTCCGCACCCGTCTCCGCCCCCGGCGCCTCCGCGCCGGAGTAGGAGACGGCGCCGCCGGCCCTGGCAGCCGTACGCCGCATTACTCGATGACCAGTTCTTCGAACGCGATGGTCACCGTCTCGGTGAGGGCGGACGCCTCGCCCGCCTTCACCGTGCTCGCGTCGATCTTGTTGCACCAGGCGTTGCGCAGGTGGTAGCGCTTCACCGGGTTGTTCTGGAAGTCCATCATGATGATGGAGGCGTTCTTGCGGGCCGTGGTCATCTGGCCCGAGATGGACTCGTTGATCCACTGGGTGAACGAGGCCGACTGTGTCATACCGCGGACGACCGTGCAGGTGCCGTTCTTCTTCACACCCGGCAGGTTCTTGACCACGTTCTGGCCGTTGGGGGTGTTCTGCTGGTAGGTGATGACGTCCTGCTCGATGCTGAGGCCGCTGACCTCGGCCAGGTACTCGACCATCACGCCGTCGATCTGGAGGCCGAAATTGTGTGAGGTGAGGGCGTCACCCGGCTGGAGACTCATGTGTTCGCTGTCCTTGTGAGGGTCCTACTGGGGAAGGGCGTACGAAAAGCGCCTACGACGGGGGAGTCCTACTCCTCCAACTCCCCGTTGCCGCTGGTGAACTGGGCCAGCCGGAAGATCACGAACTCGGCGGGCTTGACCGGCGCGATGCCGATCTCGCAGACGACCCGGCCGACGTCGACCGACTCCGGCGGGTTGGTCTCCTCGTCGCACTTGACGTAGTACGCCTCCTCGGGCCGCTGGCCGAAGAGCGCGCCGCTGCGCCACTCGTTGACCAGGAACGCCGAGATGTTGCGCCGGATACGGGCCCACAGGGCGTGGTCGTTCGGTTCGAACACCACCCACTGGGTGCCGATGAGGATCGACTCCTCCAGGTAGTTGAAGTACCGGCGGATGTTCAGGTAGCGCCAGGCCGGGTCGGAGGACAGGGTGCGCGCGCCCCACACCCGGATGCCGCGGCCCGGGAAGGCGCGGATGCAGTTGACGCCGATCGGGTTGAGCAGGTCCTGCTCGCCGCGGGTGATCTGGATCTCCAGGTCGACCGCGCCGCGCACGACCTCGTTGGCGGGCGCCTTGTGCACCCCGCGCTCGGAGTCGTTGCGGGCCCAGATGCCGGCGACGTGTCCGCTCGGCGGGATCAGCCGGGACTGACCGCTCGCCGGGTCGAAGGTCTTGATCCACGGGTAGTACAGGGCCGCGTACTTGGAGTCGTAACCGGCCGTCTCCTGCCGCCAGACGCGGATCTGCCGGGCGTTCATGCTCGGCGGCGGGTCGATGATCGCGACCCGGTCGCCCATCAGCTCGCAGTGCGCGATCAGCCCGAGCTGGACCGCCTTGACGGCCTCCAGGTCGATCGCGCCGCGCTGGTAGGCGGCCATCAGGTCGGGCACCGTGACCATGGAGATCTCGTCGATCGCCTCCAGGCCGCCGAAGCCGGTGCGGTCGGAGGAGTCGCCGAGGTACGTGGCCGGGCCGGGGTGCGACTCGTCCGGAGCGCCGGACGACGCACCGGACGACGGTACGGGAGCGGCGGCCGGGGCCGGGAGGGCCACCGTCTGGTTGTCCGGGCGGGCCAGCTGCGCGGCCGGCGTGGCCTCGGTGACGGTGATGAGCTTGGAGCGCTCCTTGACCTGCGTGACGACGTAGTTGCGGCCGCCCTTCTTGGCGGTCACGTCGAAGCTCTCGACGGGCTTGTCGCCGTCCTTGACGATCAGCCTGAACCGCTCGGCCGGGCCCTCGCCCTCCGGGTCGGCGACCTCGACGCTCAGCGAACCGCTGCTGCCCGGGGCGATGGCCGTCACCGCGAACGTGCCCAGCTGCCGCGGCTCGGCAGGCGGCAGCGCGGCCGGGGCGGCGGAACCGGCCACGGCGGCGGGAGCGGTGCCGGCCGAGCCGTCGACGGGCGCGCCCTCGGCGGAGCCGCCGACGCGGACCACGTAGGCGGCCGTTCCGCCGTTGTTGAAGAAGCCGTAGACGGAGTGCGCGAGGTAGTACCCCTCGGTGAACTCACCGAAGGAGGCGACGTACTGGCTCCAGTTGGTCACCAGCGTCGGCTCGTTCAGCGGACCGGTCGGCGCGAGTCCCACGAAGGCCGCGACCGACGTGCCCACCCCCTCGATGGGGCGCGAGCCGCTGGCCACCTCCTCGACGTAGACGCCGGGCGACAGGTAGGACGGCATGCTCTGCTCTCCTCGGGGTACGAGACAGGAACGACCCCAGCCTCACGCGCGCGCGGCACCCCGGGAAACGGCCGCCGGTTCCCTCCCGGGGGCACAGCCGTTGCCCCCGTACGTGCCCGTTGGGGCAGCTCGGGCGAAGAGTGCCCCCGGGATTGCCCTCGCGGCCCTTGCCCTCCGGGATCCGGGCACGTACCCGTGGAGAAGCCGATACCCGCAGGGCCGAAAGGTAGTTCATGCACGCACCGGAGGACCGTAAGCAGACCACCCCGGCCGCGGGTTCCCGCCGTCCGGCCCGCCCGGTCACCTCGCGTGCTCCCGTGAGCGGCACCGCCGCCGGACTGATCGCCCTCCAGCGCACCGCGGGCAACGCGGCGGTGTCGCGCGCGGTCGCGGAGGAACGGCACGAGCACGACGCCGGCTGCGGGCACGTGCCGTCGGTGCAGCGCCGCGCCCTGGTGCACAAGGTGCTCGAATCCCCCGGCCACGGCATGGACCCGACGATCCAGCGGGAGATGGAAGCCCGGTTCGGGGGCGCCGACTTCAGCGGCGTGCGCGTGCACACGGGCACGCTGGCGCGCGAGTCGGCGGCGGAGCTGCGGGCGAAGGCGTACACGTCGGGGAACAACGTGGTGGTCGGCGACACCATGACCAAGGAGGACTGGGCGCACGAGCTCACCCATGTCGAGGACCAGACGGCGGGCCCGGTGCCCGGCACCGACACGGGCTTCGGGGTGCGCATGTCGGACGAGAACGACGCGGGCGAACAGCACGCGGTGGAAAAGGCCCGGCAGGTGATGAGCGGCCCGGTGCCCGTCCAGCCGATCCGCGCCCCCGGGGCGGACGCCACGGCCGGACCCGCGGCCGGGAGCGGGCACGCCACGCCGATGATCCAGCGCACCGTCTGGGAGTTCGTACCCGGCTCCAGTTTCCAGGACCCGCAAGGCGGCCTCCAGGTGCGCTGGCAGAACGAGACCAACCACGCCGACGTCCGCACCTCCGCCCAACTGGGCATCGGCGCCGATGTCACACCGCGTGCGGGCGACAGGTACGACGACGTCACCCGGCAGCACCACGGCAGCGGGAACGTCACGTTCGCCAAGAAGGGGACCTTCCCCGACAAGTCGGAGACCTCCGCCGAGAAGAGGGCACTCTTCCCCGACGCCGACTACGCGCGGCACGAGTCCCGGACCCGCCGGGCCGTCGTCGAGGCCAAGGAGAAGATCGCGGCGGTGCTGGCCATGCTCCAGTCGGCGCACGGCAGCCCCAGCGGCCCGCTGCTGGCCGGACTCCGGTCGGGCTTCCCCGCGTTCCGCGGTGCGACGCCCCAGCAGATCGCCGTGTTCGTGCCCCGGGTCATCGAGGTCGTGCGCCGCATCCAGGCCGGCCTGAACTCCGCGGGCGCGGAGATCACCCTGATCGGCGAGGGAACCGGCACCCCCAAGGACGTCGCGGGCTGGGTCGCCCCCAGCGCGCGCGACATCTCCAACCGGGTGTTCAATCCGAACCAGCAGAAGAGCGAGGACCTGCCCGGCACGGACGCCCGCTCCGGCCCGATCAACCTGACGGAGAAGGGCCAGAACGCCTGGTACGTCATCCACGAGGCCACGCACCGGTTCGCCGGCACCCTGGACTACCAGTACAGCCCGTACGACCAGGAGCTGGAGGAGGAAGGGTACGAGGCGGACCTCGCCACGGTCATGCCGGACCAGGCGGCGGCACGGGACGCGGCGATGCTCGGCAAGCGTGCCGTCCGCGACCCGGGCACCTACACCGGCAAGGACGAGCCCTCCCCGGCGAAGCAGCCGAACTGGTACGCCATGGGACAGCGCGCACTGATGAACGCAGACTCCTACGCACAGTTCATCCTGACGGCCACCGGAACGCGCGCGCCGCGGACCTGAGACGGGGCGGCACTCCGGATGTCCGCAAGGGCAATGTCCACGGCCCTTGTGCCGCGAACTCTGCCCACGCGTCCGCTGTGCCCGCACCGCACCCGGACTAGCGTCGCGGCGTGAGCCTGTGGACTTCTCTGGAACCGGCTTCCGCGACGGTGGATCCGGGTGGCAGTACGCGTGTGCGGCTGCGGTTGCGCAATACCGGTGACGTGGTCGACGAGTACCGCTTCGAGCCCGTGGGGCCCATAGCGCCCTGGACCACCGTCGAGCCCCCGTCGCTCCGGCTCTATCCGGGCACGACGGGGACGGTGGAGCTGACCTTCGCCCCGCCGCGTACGCCGGACGCGACCGCCGGTCCGAATCCCTACGCGGTGCGGATCACCCCGACCGAGCACCCCGAGGCGACGACCGTCCCCGAGGGGAACCTGACGATCACCCCGTTCACGGAGGTGCGGGCGGAGCTGGTGCCGCCGACGGTCAAGGGCCGTTTCCGTGGGCGGCCCCGCCTGGCGGTGGACAACCTCGGCAACACCAAGCTCACCGCTTCGGTCAGCGGCAGTGACAACGGCGACCAGCTGTCGTACGACCTCCACCCGAGCAATGTGCAGATCGAGCCGGGCCGTGCCGCGTTCGTGAAGGCGACGCTGAAGCCGCGGAAGATCATCTGGTTCGGGGCGAAGGAGCAGCGGCCGTACACGCTGTCCGTGCTCCGGTCGGGGACCAACCCGCTTCCCGTGGAGGGGACTTACGTCCAGCGCGGCTTCCTGCCGCGCTGGCTGGCCACCTTCTTCGGTGTCTTCACGGCCCTCGCCGTCACCTTCGTGATGCTGTGGATCGCCTACAAGCCCAACGTGGGCACCGGCGCCACCGAGAAGACCGTCGAGGCCGGCACCACCCTCGCACCCAGCCCCTCGGCGACCGCGTCGCCGGCGCTGCCGCCGGCCCCCGCCATGACCAGCGCGCCGCCGGCCCCCGACGCCGGTGCCACGGCCGGGGCGGGCGGGTCCGGCGGCGGGGACGGCGGGGGCGGCGCCAAGGCCACGGTGACGGCCAAACCCAAGGCGGACACGGCGGCGACCGCGGTGAACCGGCTGGCGACGAGCGACCCCAGCGGCCGGCACGTCTGCTACCGCGCCTACGTCCAGGACGACGGCTGGCAGAAGCCGGTGTGCGACGGCACCGTCGCCGGCACGGTCGGACAGGGCAAGGCGATCAAGGAACTCAACGTCGCGGTGTACGGCGTCCAGGGTTCCGCCGGCACCGCCATGGTGTACGACCCCCAGTCGACCAACGGCCAGGGCAAGTGGAAGCCGAGCTGGACGGCCATCGTCGCCGACGGCAAGGACAACTACATCGGCAGCACGAAGGCGGACGACCCGTACATGGTGACCTTCGTATGGAACGTCGGCTCCGGGCAGGCCTGTAGCACGGTCAAGATCAGCGACCAGAACTGGGACGACCAGACCTGCAACAACGCGCGCCCCGACCTCAACACCGCCGGCCACTTCGACAACTCGCGTCGGCTCGAAGCCATCAAGCTGACGGTGTGAAGGCATGACTCTCTGGACCTCTCTCGAGCCCGCTTCCGCGACGGTGGATCCGGGTGGCAGTACGCGTGTGCGGCTGCGGTTGCGCAATACCGGTGACGTGGTCGACGAGTACCGCTTCGAGCCGGTGGGGCCGGTCGCTCCCTGGACGACGGTGGAACCGCAGACCCTGCGGCTGTACCCGGGGACGACCGGAACGGTGGAGCTGACGTTCGCCCCGCCGCGCACCCCGGACGCGACGGCGGGACCGAACCCGTACGCGGTGCGGATCACGCCGACCGAGCACCCCGAGGCGACGACCGTTCCGGAGGGCAACCTCACCATCACGCCCTTCACGGAGGTACGGGCGGAGCTGGTGCCGCCGACGGTGAAGGGCCGTTTCCGTGGGCGGCCCCGCCTGGCGATCGACAACCTCGGCAACAGCAAGCTGACGGCTTCGGTCAGCGGCAGTGACAACGGTGATCAGTTGTCGTACGACATCCACCCGAGCAATGTGCAGATCGAGCCGGGCCGTGCCGCGTTCGTGAAGGCGACGCTGAAGCCGCGGAAGATCATCTGGTTCGGGGCGAAGGAGCAACGCCCGTACACGCTCGCCGTCCAGCGTTCGGGCGCGAACCCGCTTCCCGTGGAGGGGACTTACGTCCAGCGGGGGTTCCTGCCGCGCTGGCTGGCCACCTTCTTCGGTGTCTTCACGGCCCTTGCGGTCACCTTCGTGATGCTGTGGATCGCCTACAAACCCAATGTGGGCACCGGCGCCACCGAGAAGACCGTCGAGGCTGGCACCACCCTCGCCCCGTCGCCGACACCCACCCCGGCCCTCACCTCGGCCGCCCCGCCCGAGTCCGCCGCGGCCGGGACACCGGCCGCCGCCGACGACGGCGACAAGGGCGGCGACGGCGGCGGAGGTTCGGGTGGCGGCGGTGGCGGCGGCAGCGCACCGGCCCCGTCCAAGAAGCCCGCGACGCCCGTGGTGCCGGCGACGAACATCCTGCTGCGCAACACCACCACCAAGAAGTGCGCGGACATCCCGAACTACGACAAGGGCACGATCAACGGCCCCGTGCGCGAGTTCACCTGCGACGGCACCACGCACGACAACCAGCTGTGGAACCTGGAGGTGAAGTACGCGAAGGGCGGCCCCGGCGGCCGTGCCCTCTTCCAGATCCGCAACGTCAAGGACCAGCTCTGCATGGACCTGCCCTACTACGGGGCCGAGCCCACCAGGACCGCGATCACCGAGTTCACCTGCGACGGCACGACCGCCGACAACCAGCTGTGGTGGGTGCAGAAGCAGCAGAGCGGCGCCTACTGGATCCGTAACTTCGCCAGCGACAACAAGTGCCTGGACGTGGCCGGCTACAGCACCGGTGGCGACGACACCAACCTCACGCTCTTCGACTGCTCCAACGAGGACGACCAGGAGTGGCTGATCGTGCACCCCACCGCCGGTTGATCACCAGGCGCCCTCGCCGGGCAGCAGGCGTCCCGCCTTGCGGTACTCCCGGCGGGCGCCTTCCAGGAGGTCGGCCGCGGTGACGGTGCCGCCGCGGCCCGCGGCGAGGTACGCGGCGGTCACCACGGCGCTGCGGATGGAGCCGCCGGCCAGCTCGAAGTCGGCGGCCACCGGGCCGGGTTCGATGCCGTCGGCGCAGGGCACGTGGGTCAGGGAGTGCCGCCACAGGGCGAGGCGCTGCCCGGCGTCGGGGAAGGGGAAGTCGACCACCAGGTCCAGCCGCCGGGTGAACGCCTCGTCGATGTTGGCGCGCAGGTTGGTGGTGAGCAGGGCGATGCCGTCGAAGGACTCCAGCCGCTGGAGCAGGTAGGCGCTCTCCATGTTGGCGTACCGGTCGTGGGAGTCCTTCACCTCGGACCGCTTGCCGAAGACGGCGTCGGCCTCGTCGAAGAGCAGCACGGCGTCCGTGCGGTCGGCCTCGGTGAAGATGCGTTCGAGGTTCTTCTCGGTCTCGCCGACGTACTTGTCGACCACGGACGACAGCTGGACCACGTAGAGGTCGAGGCCCAGTTCGGCCGCGACGACCTCCGCGGAGAGGGTCTTGCCGGTGCCGGACTCGCCGGCGAACAGGCCGAGCACGCCCCGGCCCCGGCCGCCGCCCGCGCTGAGCCGCCAGTCGCCGAGGACCCGGTCGCGGTGCCGGGCGCGCAGGGCGAGCTCCCGCAGCTGGGTCAGCGGGCGGTCCGGCAGCACGAGGTCGGTCCAGTCGACGGCGGGGCGGATCCGGCGGGCGTGCTGTTCCAGGCCGGAGGCGGACTGCTGGCGGGCGGCGACGCGCAGGTGGGTGGGGGAGAGCGGAGCGCCCTCGAAACCGGCGAGGCCCTGGGCGGCGCGGGCGGCGCGGGCGATCCGGTCGTCGGGAAGGTGGTACGGGGCGACGGTGGCCGCCAGGTCGAAGCCGGGCTCCTCCCCGAGCACCGCCGACCAGGTGCCGACCGCCCCCGCGTGGCGCCGGGGCACCTCCAGGACGAGGGGGTCGTGGTCGCACCACTGGGGATCGTACGGTCGTGGGCCGGTGATCAGGACGGTGACGTCGGACGCCGCCCGCAACTCCCCGAGCAGCGCGCCGGGCCGGTCCGGCAGCCCGGACACGACGACGGCGTGCCCGGCCAGCCGCGCCTCCCGCAGCAGCTCGGGCACACGGTCCTCGGATCCCGAGAAGCGCACCGCGGGCAGGCCCGCCCTGTCCAGGGCTTCGGCGACGCAGACCAGCCCGTCGCCCTCGCGGCCCTCGCGGAGATAGGCGGTGAGCGGGGGACCGGAGGCGAGCCGGGCGGCCAGCCGGTGCGCGAAACGGGTGAAGTCGCCCTCGTCGCCGGGGCCGTCGCCCGAGCCGTCGCCGGGGTCGTCGCCGGGATCGTCGTCGTACGAGGGCGGGGGCGTCGGCAGCGGATGGAGCTGTCCGGCGAGCACGGCGTCGGGCGTGTCGTCGCCCAGCAGGTGCGCCACGAGCCGGTCGGGCACACGCAACGAGCGGCCGAGGAAGGGGCGTTCGGGTTCCTCCACCACGAGCAGCCCCAGCGCGCACAGCGGGGCCGAGGGGTGCAGCCGGCCCCGGGCGCCCGCCGAGTGGGCGGGAATCCCGCACAGGTCGAGGGCGAGGGCGGCGGTGGCCCGCCGCCTGCTGACGTCGTCGTTGAGGTAGCCGTACAGCGGCTCGAACGTGCGGTCCAGGTCGGGGGCGAGGGCGATCAGCAGCAGGGCGGCGTCGAGCTCGGTCAGGCCGAGGCGGGCGGACAGGGCCGCCAGGCGGTCGTCCGGTGGTTCGGCGGGGCCGGGCAGGCCGGGCGGCAGGGGCTCCGCCGGGCGCAGTAGATGCCGTACCGCTTCCTCCGACAGGTACAGGCCGCGCAAGGGGTCGGTGGCCGTGGGGTCGTCGGCCGAGCGGTGCTCGACCAGCAGGGCGACCCGGTCGCGCAGGACGGCGAGGCGGGCGAGCAGCGGGGCGGCGGGGTCGGACGCCGGTGCCGGCACGTCGTACGCCGGGGTCCACGTGGTCACGTCGCCCGGCCCGCCCCGCCACGACGCCTGGCCGCCTTCCGGGCGTCCCGGGCCGCCGACACCTGCCGGGGCCGGTGCGCGCGTTCCTCCGCCTCGGCCGGGACGCCGTCCATGGTGCGCACGCGGACCGCCGCGCCCTCGGTGACCGGCGGCCCGGCGTCGTACTCGGGGAAGGCCGGGAAGGGCGCGGTGACCACCAGGTCGAGGGACGGCTTCAGCTCACCGCCGAGCGCGGACCAGATCTCCGCCAGGGAACGCGACTCCGTCTGGATACCCGCCACCGACAGCGGAACCGCCATGCCCAGCGCGCCCAGCGCACCGGGCAGTTCGGACGGTGCCAGCAGCTCGCGCGGGATCAGGGTGGCCAGCACGGCGGACAGCAGCCGGTGTTCGTCCTGCGGCTGCTTGGTCCACGCCGTCACCAGGTACGACAGCCGGAACCAGCGCGGCGGCTGGCGGCGCTTGACGACCACCTCACGCTCGTCGAGCACGGGGATGTGCCCGCGCTGGCGGCGGTTCACGTCCTCCCGGATGTCGTACAGGTAGGCGTTGATCGTGGGGGCGTTGCGGCGGGCGGCCCAGTCCCGGGTGGGGGCGTCGAAGGCGACGTCGATGCCGGAACCGGTCAGCGCGCCACCGCCGAGCAGGGTCTTGAGTACCTCGTCCACCTCGTGGATCACCGTCGTGCTCCCGCCCTGCCGTACCCGGTCTCGCCCGTCCGCCTGCCGCCCTGCCCGATCCTGCCCTCCGAGACGGCCGTCCCCGCAGGCACGCCGGGGACGGCCCCGGGGCAGAGCGGAATGCCCAAGGGGTCGGTATCGGATGCCCGTTCGGTCAGATGTAGCCTTCACGCAGGGCGTGCGCCACGGCGTGTGCCCGGTTACGCAGGTGCAGCCGCGTGGTCAGCCCGTGCATGACGTTCTTGACGGTCCGTTCGGAGTAGGACAGCTTGCTGGCGATCTCTCCGGTGTCGAACCCCTCGGCGACCAGCCGCAGCACGTCCACCTCACGCGAAGTCAGGCCCGAGGCGGGGGCGCCCGGCCGGCCGGCCGCGCCGCGGTGCAGCGTGCCCACCTGGGTGATGAGCCGGCCGAGCAGATCGGCGGGCAGGTCGCCGTCGCCGCGGGCAGCCGCCAGCACGGCCTGCACCAGCCGGGTCGCGGTCGCCTCGTGGCGCCACACGATCGCGCCCACCCCGCACTCGATCACATCGAGCAGCTCGGCCTCCCGCAGGGCCCGCACGACGAGCACCGCCCGCGCCCCCTCGCTGCGCACCAGCCGCCGCAGCCGGGTCAGCGCGGCCTCGTCGAGCACGTCGTCGACGAGCAGCGCCACCGTGCCCGGCCCCGACTCCTCCCTGAGCTCGATCTCCGGGTATCTGCGCAACTGGCTCAGCACCCCCTCGCGCAGGATCGGGTCCGGGGCGTGCACCGCCACCGGTATCCGCTCGGCGGAGCCGGCCGTGCCGGGATGCGTGGTCCGCGATGAGCTGAGCAAGCGTTTCCCCCATGTCCACGTGCGTGCCACCTCTGTGGGACCGGTGGCAGGCGTGCGTTCCCCACACTCCTGGGGTGGGAGGGACGCGCGCAATCGTGGAGCACCACGAGCGGCACCACGAGATCGGCGGTACGACGACCACGAGGTCTGTGACGGCCGCCACGTCCGAGACCCGGATGCCCTCCGTGACATCTGTGACGACCACGACGTCTACGACGGTGACCCGTCCGAGCAAGGAGGCAGGGATGTCCGGACCGCACGCTGACCAGCCGCGCGAACACCGCGAGGCCACCGCGCTGCTCGCGGCCGGGGTCGCGCGCGCACGGGCCGGCAGCGGCGGCCTGGTGCTGCTGCGCGGGGCCACCGGCACCGGCCGGACCACCGTCCTGGAGGCCGCATCCCAGGCCGCCGCCGGGCACGGCATGCGGGTGCTGCGCGCCCGCTGCTCACCCGGCGACGCCACCGTTCCCTTCGCCATCGCGCACCAACTCCTCTGCCCCCTCCAGCGGTTCGGGCAGCCGGAGGGCACCGGCGACGAGCGCGAGCAGGCCGCCCTGCTGTGGCGGGTCCTGCGCGAGTACGCCGACGAGTCCCCGCTGCTGATCGCCGTGGACGACGTCCACCTCGCCGACGCCCCCTCGTACCGCTGGCTGGTGGAGTCCGCCCGGCACGTGGACCGATTACGTATGCCGGTCCTGCTGGCGGTCACCGAACGCAGCCAGTACGACATCGACCCGCCCGCACCGGGCTTCACCCACACCCTCTCGCCCGCCCTCGTCCACACCCACACCCTCGCCCCGCTCACCGCGGACGCGGCGGCCGGACTGGTACGCACCCGGGTCCCGGCGGCCACCGGGGCATGGGTCGACGGCTGTGTACGGGCCGGCGCCGGCAGCCCGATGCTGCTGCACGCCCTCCTCGACGACCTCGGCGACCCGGACCGGCACCCGGCCGTGCCGGAGACCGCCGCCGCGCTGTACCCCGGCGCGTACCCGGCGGCCGTGTCGTGGTGGCTGGACAGCGCGGGGCCCGGCACGGCGGAGGTGGCGCGGGCGCTCGCCGCCCTGGACGAGGGCTGGGACGGCACGGCGGGCGGCGACCCCGGTTGCACCGGCGATGGCCTGGGCGGTCTGCTCGCCGAGCTCGCGGACACCGACCCGGCCCGGGTGACGGGCTGGCTCACCGCGATGACCGGCCTGGGCGTGCTGTCCCCCGACGCCGACGGCCGCGCCCGGTACGCCCACCCCCTGCTGCGGGACGCGGTGCTCACCGGCGTGCCCGCGGCCCGGCGGCGCGCGGCGCACCGGCAGGCCGCCGAGCGGATGCTGCACCGAGGCGTCCCCACCGAGACGGTCGCCCGGCAACTGCTGCTGTCCGGCCCGGTGGGCGACCCCTGGGCACCGGGCGTGCTCCAGGACGCCGCCGCCCTGGCCCTGCGCGACGGCCGTTCCGACGCCGCCGTCGCCTACCTGCGCCGGGCCCTCGACGAGCCGCTGCCCGACGAGCGTCGGCAGCGGCTGCTGACCGAGCTGGGCTCCCTGGAGTGCGCCGGCCCCGGGACCGCGTCCGGGATCTCCCGGCTCAGCGAGGCCCTGCGCCTGCCCGGCGCCCCGCAGGACCGGGTCCGGGCGGCCCTCGCCCTCGGCACCGCACTGGCCGGGCGCGGCAGGGCCCGCGCCGCCGTCGAGGTGCTGCGCACGATGGACGGCCAGCTCACCGACCGGCCCGAGCTGGCGGGTCTCCTGCACAGCGCCTCCGCGCTGCTCTCCGACCACGACCAGACGATCCGCCGTGACGTCTACCGGGGGCTGTGCGACACCGCCGGACGCTCGCCCGAGCTGATCGGGCCGGCCACCCGGGCCCTGCTCGTCCGGCACGCGGCCACCGCCGGGCTCACCTCGGCGGACGACGCGATGAAGCAGGTGCGCGCCCTGCTCGCCGAGCCCGCCGACCCGCTGACCGAGCCCTTCCTGCTGGGCACGGCCGCCGCGGTCGCCCAGTGGGCCGACGAACTCGACGAGGCGGACCGGCTCGTGGACCGCGGCCTGGCCGGTCAGCGCCCCGATCTGCTGCACCCGATGCACGAGGCGCTGCTCAACACACGGGCCGACATCGCGGCGGCCCGCGGCGAGTACGGGCGGCTGCCCGCCGAACCGCCCGTGACCGCGGACACCGGGCCCGCCAACGCGCACGCCCTCACCCTGATCGCACTCGTGGAACAGGGCCGTACGGACGAGGCGCGGCGGCTCGCCGACGGCTTCGACCTGCACGCGGCGCCCGACTCCTGGGAGCTGAACCGGTTCCTGTACGCGCGGGGCGTGCAGCGGGCCGCCGCGGGCGATGCCGCCGGGGCACTGCACGACTTCCTGGAGTGCGGCCGCCGCCAGTCGGCCCGCGAGGTGGTCAGCCCGGTCGTCACCCCCTGGCGCTCGGCCGCCGCCGAGTGCCGGCTCGCCCTCGGCAGCCCCCGGGAGGCGCTCGCGCTCGCCGAGGAGGAGCTGCGGCTGGCCAGGGTGTGGGGCACGCCCCGCACGGTGGGCCGCGCCGTACGGGTGCTCGGCACGGTCACGGGGGGCCGGCGCGGTCTGGAGCTGGCCGAGGAGGCCGTACGCCTGCTGCGGGACGCCGGTACCGGCACGGAACCGGAGCTGGTCGCCGCGCTCGTCGCGCGGGGCCGGCAGCTGACCGCGGCCGGCGACCGCGTCCGGGCCCGGGAGGGCCTGCGGGAGGCGGCCGAACGCGCCGAGCGGCTCGCCGTGCCACGCCTGCGCTCACTCGCCGAGGAGGCCCTGCGCGAGGGCGGCGCCCGCCGTACGGGCACCGCCCGCACCGGCTCCGGCGCCCTCACCGGCAGCGAGCGCCGCATCGCCCAACTGGCCGCGGACGGCCGCACGAACACGGAGATCGCCGCCCTGCTGCACCTCGCCCGGCGCACCGTGGAGACCCATCTCACGAACGTCTACAAGAAGTTGGGGATACGGCGGCGGGGCGAACTGCGCGCCGCGCTGGACGCGGACTCCCGGCTCCGGTCCCAGGGCCTGTCCGGGCCCTAACTCACCGGCGGGGCCGGTGCCGCCGCCTTCCGGAGGCCCAGCCGGTCGTCGGGGTCCTGGAGCAGGGCGCCCTGGGCCGTGAGCAGACGGCGGACCACCGGTTCCGGCATGCGGATCACCACCGGCGTCGGGAGGGTGATCTCCCGGACGGCGGTCGACCTGCGGCGGGACCGTACCCGGTCGGTCACCTCGGCCACCACCCTGACGTCGAGCGTGAACTGCACCAGGACCGAGGTCGCCTTGGGCTTGTGCAGCGGCATCGAGCCGGAGGAGTTCACCGCCGCGTCGGTCGCGCCGCCCGAGCCGCCGGTGTTGCCCATCAGCTGGTTGAGCCGGAACTCGTCGGCGTTCAGCAGACCGGCGCCGAACAGCCCCCGCCCCTGCCTGCCGTGGTCGGCGGAGCTCTGGCCGTCCGTCTGGGTGGGACGGGGCGCGTCCAGGTGGCTCTGCCCCACCGTCTCGAAGGTCATCTTGTCGCCGGTGCCCAGTACCCGCCCGGCGCGCAGCCGCGCGTGCAGCGAGGCACGCAGGTCCTGCCCCTCGACACCGGTCGCGTGGACGGGCGGCAGGTCCGCCCCGGCGAAGGTCAGCAGCGGCAGCGCCGCGATCAGCCACTCGGTGGAGACCGCCTCGTTCAGGGCGTACGCGGCGGCCTGCCCCTTGTCCCGGAAGCGGTCACCGCCGCCCGCCGCGCGGACCGCCGAGGTGACCAGCTCCCGCACCCGGGGCGCCCCCTGGAATCCGTTGACCTGGGCCTCCATGGGCAGCCGCAGGCCGGCCGCGCGCCAGGTGCCGGCGTCGGCCGGGGGGCCGCCGCGGGACCCGTGGGCGGCGTCCGGCGCGTCCTGGCGGGGCGCGGCCACCCGGCCGAGCGCCGCCAGGTCCTTCTCCAGGACCCGGTGGGTCAGCGCAAGACCGGCCAGCTGGGCCGTCTCCACCCGGGTGCCGCCCCGGTGGAGTTCGAGGCTCGCCCGGATCGGCACGTTCATCCTGGCCGCCTTGGCGGTCTTCGCCTCCGCGACCGTCTTCATGCCGAGCTGGCCCCGGCTCACCGCACCGTCGCGCCGAGCACCGGCGGAGGCGACGCCGAGGCCCGCCGCACCGCCCATGCTCTTCAACTGGCCCGCCCCGCCGTCCGGCCGGCCCGACCCCGCGAGGACGCCCTCGACCCCGGTGACCACGCCCTCGTCGCGGGAGCGGGCCCGCTGGGCGACGGCCGAGGTGATGTACTCCATGTCCCGGCCGTCGTCCGCCGTGCCCCCGGGGCCGCCGTCACCGACCCGGTCGACCCTGAACACCGCCCAGTAGGGCGTCCTGCGCCCGTCGAACAGCTCGACCGTGACCCCGCCGTCCATGGCACTGGACAGCAGCCCCGCCGAACCGTCCCGGTCCAGGACGCGCAGCAGCCGCTGCACGTTGTCGTTGCGGTCCCCCAGCTGCTGCCTGGGCAGCAGGTCGTCGGCGAGGTCCTGCCGTTTCGACTGCGCGAGCCTCGTCCGCAGCCGCTCCAGCAGCGGCACGAAGTTCGGCAGGTCCTCGATCATGCCGAAGCCGAGGGGAAGGTTCCGCGCGAGGGACGGGCGGGAGCGGACCGGCGCGGCCGAGGAGGATGAAGAGGGCGATGTGGACGTACCCGCGTCCCGTGCGGCGGCCCTGTCCTGGCCGGACGGAGCCGGCTGCGCGTCGAGCCCGAGCTGCCGGCGTATCGCCGCCGGCAACTGCGCCTCCGTCAGCCACACCGCGGCCGCGGCGGGCAGGGTCCGGGCGGCCTTCGTCACATAGGGGCCGCCGCCGGTGACCTTCACCTCCGCGACCATGTTGACCAGCAGGTCGCACTGGACCAGGTAGAGCGGGGCCTTCTTCGGGGTGTGGGCGTTGCGCTCGACCGTGCCGGACACGCCGGCGGCCTCGGCGCCGCCCCGGCCCGAGGTGCGGTACGTCGCGAGGCCCTGGCCGGTGCGCCACTGCGGGCCGTTCTCCGAGCCCGTCGCCCCGAACTGCACCGTGCTGGTGGTGCTGTGCCCCTGCTGTCCGGCGGACTGGTGGCCGCCGAGCACGAAGGTCTCCGTGCCGGGGCCCGCGCCCCGGTGCAGGAACTTCGGGTTGGTCAGCGTGAGCCGGGTGCCGACCGCCCCGTTCAGCGCGGCCAGCCGGCGCGGGTAGCGCAGGTTCTTGACCACCCAGCCCGAGGACGCGGCCTGCCGCAGGGACGCCGTGATCGCCTGCGCGCTGAACCGCTCCTCGATCGTCTGCCGCGGGGCGAGCCCCTCCGTCGCCAGCGCCGGATCCTCGCGCAGGCCCCTGTCGCGGGCGGCGGCCCGGGACAGCAGCTGGAACGCCAGGTCCCGGACGGGCTGCCCGTCGCCGACCGTCTCCACCAGCTGCCAGTCCCGCAGCGCCCGTCCGACGGCCGGCCAGGGGGTGAGCGCGGCCAGGTCGCCGATGCCCGCGGCGGCGAAGTCGTGCTCGGGGGCGGCGGCCCGAGCCGTACGCCGCTCCCGCACCGCCTCCTGGCGCCGCTGCCCCTCCGCGTCCAGCGTGAACTCCGCCGGCGTGAGCAGCCGTACGTCCTGCTCGCCCATGCTCAAGCCCGCCAGCAGCTTCGGCTCCGGCGCGTCCTGACCCGGCGAGCCCGGGGTGATGCCGCGGGCGAGCTTGCGCTGCCGCGAGGTCATGGTGACGTCCACGTCCAGGCGCAGGGCCGCCCCGAAGGCGCCGGCCTTCTCCGAGCCGTTGGTGAGGACGTCCGTACGGGTGGTGGGGCCGGCCTGGTTGCGGCGCGTGCCGGCGCTGTGCCTCTCGTAGCGGGCCGACCCGGTCAGCACACCGGGCACCAGCCGGGCCTGCGCGAGGACCAGACCGCCGATCGACCGCGAACTGCCCCGCCCGCTCTGCGCGTTGCTGGTGACACCGGAATGGCTGCGCACCAGCCAGTCGTCGATCTCGCCGAGGTAGCCCGTCTCGCGCAGCGCGCCCTTGACCCGTATCCGCACGTCGTGCGCGTGCAGGGTGGTCTTGCGGCGCAGCCGCACCCGGATGCCGGTGGACAGCAACTGGTCCTTGTTGACCCGCAGGTTGGTCTCGGACAGGGCGGCCATCAGCTCGCGGTGGTTGCGCCGCTGGGTCTCCGCCTCCTCCCTGCTCGGGACCGACTTGGCAGGGGTGGCCCCGAACGCGGGCAGATAGCCGGCCAGCCGGGGATCGGTCGCGAACAGTTCCTCGACGGCCCTGACCATCGGACCGGTGTCCAGCCGGCTCAGGGTGACGCTCGATCCCATGCCGCCGAAGGGGAGATGACGTTCGGCGTCCTCCCCGTCCGGCTTCTTGACGAACTCGCCCGCCGTCACCCCCGGCGGCAGCGGCAGCCCGAGCGACCGCGCCTCGTCGGCGCGCAGACCGAGCCATACGTTCATGGTGTGCCCGGCGACCCGGGAGCGCGGGTCGAGGACCATCCCGGCCGTCCGGGGGCCGGTGCCCTCCACGGTGAGCCTGACGGTCGCGAAGTAGAGCACCTTCTCGCCCCGGACCTCCGCGCCCTGCCGGCTGGACACCGTCTGCTCGTTCACGGTGAACCGCGCACTGCGGGCGGCCGCGACCGGCATGGCGGTGCCCCGTACGACGGCCGCGTTCCCGGCCGCGCCGACGCCGATCGCCGGCCCCAGCCCGCCGGCGGCCGCACGCCCCTTGCCCGCGGACTCGGTGACCGAGTGCTGGGTCTGCTGGTGGGTACGCAGCTGGGTCTTGCCGGTGCCCCAGGCGGGGGAGAGCCCGGTGATCGCGGCCCGCATGCGGTAACTGCCCACGGTACCGCCGTCCTTGGACGGCAGGTCCTCGCCGGTCACGCCGTCCCGCAGCAGCCGGGGCAGGTCCTCCAGGACGGTCGCCGTGGAGGTCGCCTCGTACAGCCGGGCACGGCCGGGCGCGCCCGGCGCGGTCAGCGAGGGGTGCAGGACGGAGGCGACCGCGTCGAAGAGCCCGCCGCCGCCCTGGTGCGGGGCGGCGGTGTCGGCCACGCCCACCGGGGCCATGGAGTCGGCCAGCGAGACCTGCCGGGCGGTGTCCTCACCGACGGGCCGCGGTGTGCGCGGCGCCCCGGTGCCGGCCGGGATCAGATGCTCGGTCGGCACCCGCTGGGTGAGCGTGCCGGGGCCCTGGGAGGTCTGCTCGTCCCGCCCGCCGTGCTTCTTGATCCGTACCCCGTACCGCACCCTTCGCGGCACCTCGACCGAGCCCTTGTCGCTGCGCAGCACCCGCGGCTCGGCCACGTTCTTCTGGCCGCGGGACTCCCGCGAGGACTGCCAGGGCTGGACGGTGCCGGTGGCGGCGCCGCCCAGCCACAGCCCCGGCACGACCGGCGCGAGCCCGAAGGCCATGCCTCCCGCGCCCTTGCCCGAGGAGCCGCCGGCCGTGCTGCTCACGGTGGCCGCGGTGTTGTGCTGGACGTCGACCTTGGTGTCCTTGCCCTCGGCGTCGTCCAGCTCCGCCAGGGGTGCCCCGTCCGGGTCCGGTCCGACCTCGCCCAGGACGCTTCCGGGGTGGAACACCGGCGGCCGGTCGTCGGGCGCGGGGGAGACGGTGACGGTGACGTCGAACCACTCCTTGCCGTTCTTGCCCCGCACGGCGAAGGCGCGGCCCCGGCCGAAGAAGCTCTCCGGCCGCCCGGCCAGTTCGGCGGCGATGTCGGCGACCGTGCCGTCCTCGTGCCCGACGGCCGCGGCCACGGTGGTGCGGACGAAGTCGTGCCCGGTCAGCCCGTACGCCGTGGACAGCCCGGCCGCCGTCAGGTCCGTCAGGTACGGCGGCAGGGTGAATCCCCGCTCGCTCTCCTGGACGCCGGGCGGCGGGGCGGCCGGCCGCTGCCGGGGCGCGGGCCGGGACATCCCGTCCTGCCGGTGCCTGAGCGCCCGCGCGGTGGCCGCGTTGCCCGCGGACTGCTGGAAGGCGAGCAGGGGCTGCGAGGGGGGTCCGGGGGTGCGAGCCGTCAGGGGCGCCCGCTGGGAACCCGCCGTCCGGCCGTCCCCTGACTGCTGCTGTGTCCGCACGGCCCAAAAGTAATCACCGTCGGGACCGCGGGCGGGTGGTGGACCGACACCGGGCGCATTCGCCGTTCCCGCCACACCGGTACGTCAACTCCCGTTAACCGAAGAGCCTCGAAAGACGCACGCCCGATGACTTTGCCATCCCTTTACAACCTGCTCGGCCGCTCCCTCGTCTCTCCGCTCGATCCATGACACGGCCCGCCCCGCGACGGGCGGGCCGACCGACGAAAGAGAGCGATTCATGCGCCGAACTGTCCTCAGTGCCGCAGCCTTCGCGTGCGCCGCCGTGCTGGCGAGCACGGTGCCCGCGTTCGCCGCCGGGACGAACGCGAGCCCGACGCCCGCGCAGCGGTCCACCCCCGCGCCCTCGGCCAGGCCGAGCAAGGTTCCGTCCGCGGAGCCGACCGAGGCGGCCACCCCCGTGCCGAGCGCCGTGCCGGGCAAGCGGCGGGGCCAGGTCGGCGTCGTGCCGTCGGGTGCGCCCGACACCGGCGTGGCCCCCGAGTCGAAGGACTCCGGGTCGAACGGCATGCTGATCGGCGGAGGTGCCGCCGGCGCGTTCGCCGTGGGCGGTGCGGCGCTCCTGGTCGTGCGCCGCCGACGGGCGACCGGGGCATGACCTCGCTCTCCAGGCGCGCGTTCGTCACCGCGGCGACCGCCGCGCTGCTCGCGGGCTGCGGATCCACGCCCCACCGGGCCGCCACCGAACCCTCGGCCACCGCACCCTCCGCCGGCGCGTCCGCGCCCGCGCGGCCCTCCGCGGGCGCCGTGCGGGCACTGGCCCGGTCGGTCCCGGTGCGGCTGCGGATACCGTCCATCGGGGTCGACACCCCGGTGCTGCGGCTGGGACTGGCCTCCGACGGCAGCGTGCAGGTGCCCCCGATCACGGCCCACGACCGGGCGGGCTGGTACCGGCACTCGCCGACGCCCGGTCAGGTGGGCCCGTCGGTGATCCTCGGTCACGTCACCGTCGGCGCCTACGGGGACGGAGTCTTCCGGCACCTCGACCGGCTGCGCCGGGGCGACCGGATCGTGGCGCGCCTGGAGAACGGCACCTCGGCCGAGTTCACCGTCACCACCGTACGGACCGTCGCCAAGGCCCACTTCCCGACCGAGTCGGTCTACGGGGACGTGGACCGGCCCGAGTTGCGGCTCATCACCTGCGGCGGCGCCCGTACCGGCGACGGATACCTGGACAACGTGATCGTCTTCGCCGCGCTGAGCGCCGCGAGTTCCTGACCCGTCCCGGCCGGACACCCCGATCCCGGGCCGGTGGAACCCACGCCGCCGGCCCGGGGTCTTCCCCACGAGTGCCCCGAGCCCCCCATGGAGAGCGTTGAAACGGTCCCGCGAGAAGGCAGCAGCCGAGCTGTTCGCCGCCCTCTATCCGCGCCTGGCCGGCTGGTGCCGCCGTCTGGTCGACGACGACGAGACGGCCCATGAGGTCGCCTCGGAGGCGTTCGCCCGGCTCTGGGCCCGCTGGACGTCCGTGGCGGAGCCCCGGGGCTTCCTCTACGTCACCGCCGCCAACCTGGTCCGGGACCACTGGCGCAAGCTCGAACGTGAGCGCAGGGCCGTGCACCGCGCCGGAGTCGAAGCGGCCGTCCGCCCGCCCGCCGAGCAGGCCGACCCGTCGGTCCGGCTGCTCGTGCAGGCGCTGCCGGAACGACTGCGCACTCCGATCCTGCTGCACTACTACGCTGACATGCCGATCCGGGAGGTGGCCGTGCTGACCGGGCGCAAGGAAGGAACCGTCAAGGCCGACCTGCACGCGGCCCGTGAACTGCTCCGCGCCCACCTGAGGAGAAGTCTTGATCACACACTCTGACGACGGTCCGGACTTCGAACCCGACGACCCCCTCGCCGTCATCCTCCGCCCGCCGTCCGAGCATCTCGCCGCGCCCCCGGGCCGGTTCGAGGAGATCCGCCGGACCGCGGGCCGCCGCAGGGTGCTCCGCGCGGCGGTCGGGGTCGGCGCGTCCTGCGCGGTCGCCGCCGTCCTCGCGCTGCCGTTCCTGCGGACGAGCCACGAGCCCCCCGCGTCGCCTGTGGTCCCGCTCGCCCCACCCCCCGCGAGCAGTCCGTCGGGTGCGAGCAGTCCGTCGGCCGCGCAGTCCCCGTCGGTCCCGCCCGGCCGAGGCCACACCACCGCCCCGAGCCCTCGTCCCACCCCCCGGCCCACGGCGACGAGCCCGACCCGCGGTCGCGGGGCGACCGAGAAGGTCCCCACGAGCGAGCCCAGCCGCTCGCCGTCGGCGCCGTCGAGCGTGCCCGACGCGGAGCCGTCGGTGGGCCCGGAGCGGACCTCGCGCGCCCAGTTTTGAACACGTTCAACTCTGGGCGTACGCTCCTGCCATGAGCGACAGAGCCGCCCAACTCAAGGGCATCCGCGTCTGGCTGGTCTGCTTCGTCGTGTGCCTGGTGCTCAGCGGCGCCACCGCCTTCCCCCTGGTCCACGAACTGCGCTGGACGGAGGACGTGTTGCGCTCGCTGTCCGTGCCGGAGCACCTGCCGGGACTCATGGACTGGATCTCGCGCGTGCGGCGCGGACTGGACACCGCCGACGCCGAATACCCCTTCCTCCTCTACGGCACGGACTGGCTGGCCTTCGCCCACCTGGTCATCGCGGTCGCCTTCTACGGGCCGTACCGCGACCCCGTCCGCAACATCTGGGTCGTCGAGTTCGGGATGATCGCCTGCGCCGGGATCATCCCGCTCGCGCTGATCTGCGGCCCGATCCGCCACATCCCCTTCTGGTGGAGCCTGATCGACATGTCGTTCGGGGTGTTCGGGGTCGTCCCGCTGTACGTCGTACGGCGGAAGATCAAGCGGCTGGAGGCGTCGGTGCCGCCGGATGTCGCGCCGGTTCCGGCTACTTGAGGGCGGCCAGGGCGATCCGCCGGGCCACCGGGTTCATGTCCTCGCCCTTGGCGTCCGTCGAGCCGACCGAGTAGACGAGCGTACGACTCAGGTTCCTGGTCGCCGCGACGACGCTGTTGTAGCCGTACCGGCCCCCGCTCTTGAGCCAGTACACCCGGCCCTCGTACGCGAAGCGCTGGAGCCCCGCGCTGTAGCTGGCGCCGTCGATCCCCGACGGGACCGTGAACATCTCCTCCAGCTGCGGACCGGGCACGATACGGCCCCGGAAGAGTGCCGTGATCAGCCGCTCCAGGTCGGCGGTCGTGGAGATCATGTCCCCGGCCGCCCACCGGTCCGCCTGGTTCCACTCCGTCACGTCGACGAACTCCGTCGTCCCGTCGGCCTTCGTCACCTTCTGGTAGCCGTGGTTGTGCGGGCCGAGGATGCGCGGGTCGGTGCCCGGGAAGTACGTGTCCCGCATCCCGGCCGGGCGCAGCACCAGCCGGGTGGCCTCGGCCGCGTACGAGTGGCCCGTCACCTTCTCGATCAGCATGCCGAGGATCGTGTAGTTGATGTTGAGGTAGTCCTGCTTCCTCCCCGCGCAGAACTCCGGCCCCTTCGCCACCGCCGACTTCACGACCTGGGCCGGGGTGATCGTGTCGAAGCGGTGCGCGTACTGGTCCTCGAAGGAGTCGCCCCAGCCGTCGCCGGACCGGATGCCGCTGGTGTGGTTCAGCAACTGCCGTACGGTGACCGGCTCGCGGAACTTGGGGCCGAGCAGCCCAGGAAGGTAGCGCTCGATCGACGCGTTCAGGTCGACGCGGCCCTCGGCTGCGAGCTTCAGCACGGCCGCCGCCGTCACCACCTTCGTGGTCGAACCGGCCCGGAAGCGGGCGTCGGGGTCCGCCGCCCGGCCGCTCGCCAGGTCGTGCACGCCCGCGCTGCCCCGCCAGGTGCCGTCGGTGCCGCCGACCCGGACGAGCGCGGCGGTCGCGTCGTCGTCGGGGAGGCCCGCGATCGCCGCGCGCAGGGCGGCGGCGTCCGGACCGGCCGTCTCGTGCGCGTCGGCGGAGACGGAGGGCGTGGCGGCGAAGGCGGGCACGGCCAGCGGACCGGCGCCCAGGGCCAGGACGACGGAGGCGGCGAGGAGGGTGGTGCGGCGACGAGCGCGCATCGGGTGCTCCTGAGAGAGGATCGGCGGAAGGCTCGTGATCATCCTCGTGGGGTTCGGCGGTCCCCGGATCGTCGGCGAGGAGGGCGACCGTCCCTGACGTGACCCGCATCAAGTGCCATTGGAAATGGGGTAGTTGTCGGGGCTCGCCCCTAGGGATCTCCTGGGGAGCGGTGATCCGCGCCCACCCTGGCCCGTGAAAAACTGTTATCCCCGGCCCGCGGTTCGCGTCTCCGCACTGTGATCCCCGACATTGCCAACAGCACGACCCCGCCTGAGAGGGTGCGGGCATGAGGACGCACGCGGGCGGCAGGGCCGGGCGGCAGTGGCGCTCGACCATCGCGGCGGCACAGGACGGCGACCGGCGGGCCATGGACGAACTGGTCCAGGGCTGGCTGCCGTTGGTGTACAACGTCGTGGGCCGGGCGCTGAACGGCCACGCCGACGTCGACGACGTCGTCCAGGAGACCATGCTGCGGGCCGTCGGCAACCTCAACGCCCTGCGGGACCCGGACAGCTTCCGGTCCTGGCTGATGGCCATCGCCATGCGGCAGATACGGGACCGGGCCCGCCGCAGACCGGACCGGCGGCTGGACGAGGACGTGCCCGAGGACGCCGCCGACTTCGCCGGACTCACCGTGCTGAAGCTCCAACTGGAGGGGCAGCGGCGGGAGGTCGCGGAGGCGGTGCGCTGGCTGGACCCCGAGGACCGGCAACTGCTGTCGCTGTGGTGGCTGGAGGTCGCCGGCGAGCTGACCCGGCGCGAACTGGCGGCGGCCGTCGGCATCAGCCGGCAGCACGCCGCC
Source organism: Streptomyces sp. NPDC046915 (assembly GCF_040644935.1). Lineage (NCBI taxonomy): Bacteria > Bacillati > Actinomycetota > Actinomycetes > Kitasatosporales > Streptomycetaceae > Streptomyces > Streptomyces sp. NPDC046915. Next base: position 167,249 of record NZ_JBEYXB010000017.1, read on the forward strand.
GTGCGCGTGCAGCGGATGAAGGAGCGGCTGGAGACCTCGCGCGACATCGTGCGCGCCCTGGACGGGGCGTGCGCCGAACTGCGGGAGCTGACCGTCCGCTGGGACGGCCGCCCCGACTCGGTCTGGCGCAAGCGGCTGGCCCGGCACATCAGGGGCTGCGGCTACTGCGGCGACACCCGCGAGTCGGTCGTACCGGCGGCGCGCCTCCTCGCCGGGATCGCCCTGGTGCCGGTCCCGGCGGGCTTCGCGCTGTCGCTGGCCCTCGGCGGCAAGACGGCGGTGGCGGCCACCACGGCCACCACGGCGACCACGGCCGGCTCGGCCGGCTGGTCCGCCAAGGTGCTGGGCGTGCTGACCAAGCCGGCCGTGGCGATGACGGCGGGCGCGACGATCGTCGCGGGCGGCGCGTACGTCGTCGTCCAGACCCCCGGCGACCCGCCCGCGCGCACCGCGCCCGCCCCCACGGCACACACCGCGACCGCGCCCCCGGCCGCCACCACCCGCCCGCCGTCCGCGACCGCCTCCCCCTCGCCGAAACCGACCTCCTCGAAGAGGACGGACCGGTACGGCACGGTCGTCGACGCCGTCGACCGCGCCCCGGACCCGGACACCCCGCCCGGGGCCCTGGCGCACCGGCCCGCGTCCGGCGTCACCAGCAGCGGCGGGGCGCACGCCACCATGAACCACCGGGGGGACAGCGTGACGCTCAGCGGCCAGGGCTATGTCCTCGTCCGCTGGCAGATCTCACCGCAGTACCGGTCCGGCAGCCTGGTCATGCCGAGCTGGACCGGTCTGAAGGGCAAGCTCTTCCACGTGGCCTCGGGCGGTGGCCGCCGCATGGACGACCCCGTCAGCGACACCGACGCCTCCGCCACCGGCATGGGCGACTCGGCCACCGGCTACGACGTCCTGCCGTCCGGCACCCAGCAGATGTGGCAGAACGAGTACTTCTACGTCGACGGCAGCGTCACCCTCACCGTGAACGAGCGCGGCGCCGACTACGGGCTGAACGTCTTCCCGACGACCCGGGACGCGGTGGAGAAGGACGTGACGACCGGCCCCGGCCAGGGAGCCAAGCGCTACGGTCTCGTCCGAGACACCGGCGAGGACGACGCCCCGGTTCCCCAGTACGTCACCCGCGCCGCCCCGGCCGACCCGGCGACGGTCGCTCAGCGCTCCAGGGTGTAGCCGGCGGTGCCCGTGCGCAGCGTGCACAGCAGGTCGATGCGGTTCGTGGTGATCGAGTCGACGCCGAGGCCGAGGAGGCGGCGCAGGGAGCGGCGGGTGTCGGGGGTCCACACGGACAGCAGGTGGCCGCCGCGGTGGACGCGGGCCGCGAGGGCGTGGTCGACCAGCGCGAAGCGGTAGTTCAGCCAGCGCGGCCGCACCACGTCGAGCAGGCCGGCCCGCGGCGGCGCCAGCGTCGTCCAGGTCAGGGCTATCTCGGCGGAGGGGTCCGCGGCACGCACCGCGAGCATCATCTCGGCCCCCGCGCAGTAGTACACGCGGTCCCGCGCCCCGCACTCCTGTACGACGCCCACGATCTCCCGCACCGCCCGGGGGTCGGCGCGCCCGGGCAGGTCGATCATCGCCCGGCTGCCGTCCGTCGTGGCCAGCGCGTCCACCAGCGTCGGCACCCCGCCCGCGGTGAGGCCGCGCACCTCGTCGGACGACAGCGAGCGCAGCGGCCGGTCGTGCCCCCACAGCCGCTTCAGCGTGTCGTCGTGCAGCAGTACGGGCACCCCGTCACGGGTGAGCCGTACGTCGAACTCGACGGCGTCCGCGCCCTGGTCGAGCGCGGAACGCAGCGAGTCGAGCGTGTTCTCGCGGAAGCGGTAGGGGTCGCCGCGGTGGGCCACGGCGGTCACTGTCTGCATGGACCCCATTGTGGGGGGAGTCAGGGAGCGAGCCACGCCGAGGTGTAGGCGTCGATCTCCTCTGCGATCCGGGCCTTGCCCGGCGCGTCCAGGAAGGACGCCTCGACGGCGTTCTTCGCAAGGCCGGCGAGGCCGCGCTCGTCGAGGTCGAGGAGGCGGGCGGCGACCCCGTACTCGTTGTTGAGGTCGGTGCCGAACATGGGCGGGTCGTCGGAGTTGACCGTGACCAGGATCCCGGCCCGCACGAACTCCCGGATCGGGTGCTCGTCGAGGGTGCGGACCGCGCGCGTGGCGATGTTGGAGGTCGGGCAGACCTCCAGCGGGATGCGGTGCTCGGCGAGGTGGGCGAGCAGCTTCGGGTCCTGCGCGGAACTGGTGCCGTGCCCGATGCGCTCGGCGCCCAGCTCGGTGAGGGCGTCCCACACCGTCTGCGGGCCGGTGGTCTCGCCCGCGTGCGGCACCGAGCGCAGCCCGGCGGCGATGGCGCGGTCGAAGTACGGCTTGAACTGCGGGCGCGGTACGCCGATCTCGGGCCCGCCCAGACCGAAGGAGACCAGGCCCTCCGGGCGCAGCCGGTCGTCGGTGGCCAGCCGTGCCGTCTCCTCGGCCGACTCCAGGCCCGCCTCGCCGGGAATGTCGAAGCACCAGCGCAGCACGGTCCCGAACTCGGCCTCGGCCGCCTTGCGCGCGTCCTCGATGGCGTCCATGAAGGCGGCCTCGTCGATGCCGCGCCGGGTCGAGGAGAACGGGGTGATGGTCAGCTCGGCGTACCGCACCTGCTGCCGGGCCAGGTCGCGGGCCACCTCGTACGTCAGCAGCCGGACGTCCTCCGGGTTCCGGATCAGGTCCACGACCGACAGGTACACGTCGATGAAGTGCGCGAAGTCGGTGAAGGTGAAGAAGTCGGCCAGGGCCTCGGGGTCGGTGGGGACCTTGGAGTCGGGGTGGCGGGCGGCCAGTTCCGAGACGATGCGGGGGGAGGCGGAGCCGACGTGGTGGACGTGCAGTTCGGCCTTGGGCAGCCCGGCGATGAACGCGTGCAGGCCGCGGTCGGCGGTGCCGGTGGCGGGTACGGCGCTGAAGTCGGTCAAGGTTCCTCCCCGGAACGGCGCCCACGGACCGTGGTCCGGGCGCGGGTGATCGGCTGATCGGTGACTCGGGGATCATCGTAGGACGGGCCCGTGGCGAGCGTGGACCGGCCTTACCATGACGGCACGCCGAGGAGAGGGGACCGCCGACCATGTCCGACGAGGCGCCACAGGCTCCGGGGAACACCGCGGGGCCCCTCCCGGGGCAGGGGGCGGGCGACCCCGTGCCCGCGGACCGGATATCCGGCGTGCCCCTGGACAAGCCGGGAGCCGCGGACCGGCCCGCGCCCGCACCGTCCGACGCCCCTCGGACCGGACCCGGCCCCTGGGCGGCCCCGGCCTCTTACCCCGGACCGGGCGAGACCGTCGTCTCCGGCGCCGCGGGCACCCCCGCGCCGCCCTTCATGCACGACCAGCAGACCGTCACCTCCTTTCCGGACCCGCCGCAGGCCTGGGCCGGCCCCTTCGCCGCCCCGTCGCCGGTCCCGGCGCCGCCCCTGGGGGCGGGCCCGCCCCCGAACCCCTTCGCCCCGCCCGCCGCGACCGCCCCGCAGCCCCTGTACGCCCCCGTCCCGCCGCCGCCCATAGCCCCCGACGGCCCCGGACAGCTCCCGTACGGCTATCCGGCCGGGCCCGGCTACGGCTGGCCCGGCATGCAGCCGACGCAGAACAACGGAATGGGCACGGCGGCGCTGTCGCTGGGCATCCTGGCCGCCCTCTGCTTCTGCCTGTGGCCGCTGGCCATCCTGCTCGGCGTGCTGGCGGTGATCTTCGGCGTCATCGGCCGCGGCAAGGCCGGCCGCGGGGAGGCGACCAACGGAGGCCAGGCCCTGGCCGGCATCATCTGCGGCGCCGCCGGCATCGTCCTCGGCCTGGTGATGATCGCCTTCTACGTCTCGACGGCCGGCCCCTGACACCGGACGGCCGGGCACCCTCAGGCCCCGTGCGTCAGCCTCTCCCGCGCCTCCATCAGCGCGAACCCCAGCAGGTTAGGACCCCGCCAGCGCTCCGGGTCCGCCGCCGCCTCGTCCTCCGCCGCGAGACCGATGCCCCACACCCGGTCCACGGGGCTCGCCTCCACCAGGACCCGCTCCCCGGTGTTCAGCAGGAACTCCCGCAGATCGTCGTGCGCGGAGAACTTGTGGACGCTGCCCTCGACCACGATCCGGAACCGCTCGCGCTCCCATATCGCCTCGTCGAAGCCGCGCACCAGCCGCCCCGCCTTCTTGGCCTGCGAGGGATGCCCCGCCGCCAGCACATGGCGCTCCGCCTCCGCGTCCTCGAAGAGCCGCGCCTTCCCGGCCATCATCCAGTGCTCGGCCGTCGCGTACTCCACCCCGTCCACCACGAACGGTGACGGCCACCACTGGCTCAGACAGCTCGCGCCGACCCGCCCGTCCGGCCGCGGCCGGTGCCCCCAGAAGTGCAGGTACTTGACCCTCACCCCCGTGTGGACCTCCCTGACCAGGGCTTCCACACCATCGATCCTCCCCATGCACGCGAGTCTGGCACGCACCACTGACACTCCGTCCCCCCTTTACCGTGCCGACTCGACACCTGGTCGACAGATTCCGTCGCGTAACCAAAAGGCAACAACGGAATCACTTGTTGGAGTCCCTTAGCTCTGTCAGGATCGGCACTCAAATCGAGCTGGAGCTACGCCACCCGCCCCCCGGGACGGGGCGACGGCCGAGGAGAGCGACATGCACAAACCGGGCACCGTTACCCCGGAACGATTCCCCGCGCAGGAGCGCCTCGCGGACGGCGCGCAGTTCATCGCCGGACGCCTCACCCAGGGCACCTCCGGCCGCACGCACGCCGTGGTCGACCCGGCGAGCGGCAAGGACGTGTACACGTACGAGCTGGCCGGGACGGACGACGTCGACGCCGCCGTGGCCGCCGCCCGCGAGGCCTTCCCGGTCTGGGCCGCGCTCACCCCGGGCGAGCGCTCCGACGCGCTGCACCGCTTCGCCGCCGTGATCGCCGACCGCGCCGAGGAGTTCGCCCGCGCCGAGTCCCTCCAGTGCGGCAAGCCGCTGAAGCTCACCCGGGAGTTCGACGTCCCCGGGACCATCGACAACACCGCCTTCTTCGCGGGTGCCGCCCGGCATCTCCAAGGGCAGTCCGCCGGTGAGTACTCCGGCGACCACACCTCGTACGTCCGCCGTGAGCCCATCGGTGTCGTCGGCTCCATCGCGCCCTGGAACTACCCGCTCCAGATGGCCGCCTGGAAGATCCTCCCGGCGATCGCCGCGGGCAACACCATCGTGCTGAAGCCCGCCGAGCTGACCCCGCTGACCTCCCTGCTCTTCGCGCAGGCGGCCACCGACGCGGGCATCCCGGACGGGGTGATCAACATCGTCACCGGCACCGGACGGGAAGCCGGCGAGCACCTCGTCGGCCACCCGGACGTGGCCATGACCTCCTTCACCGGATCCACCGCCGTCGGCAAGCGGGTCGCCGAGATCGCCACCGCCACCGTCAAGCGCCTCCACCTGGAACTCGGTGGCAAGGCACCCTTCGTGGTCTTCGACGATGCCGACCTGGAGGCGGCCGTCCACGGCGCCGTCGCGGGTGCGCTCATCAACACCGGGCAGGACTGCACCGCCGCCACGCGCGCGTACGTGCAGCGCCCGCTCTACGAGGCGTTCGTCGAGCAGACCGCCGCCCTCATGGACAGCGTCCGGCTCGGCGACCCGTTCGCCCACGGCACCGACCTCGGCCCGCTCGTCTCGCACGTCCAGCGGGACCGCGTCGCCGCCTTCGTCGAACGGGCGCGTGGCTACGCGCGCGTGGCGGCCGGCGGCGAGGCCCCGCAGGGGGACCTCGCGAACGGCGCGTACTACCGGCCCACCCTGATCGCCGACGCGCCGCAGGACAGCGAGGTCGTCCAGGCGGAGATCTTCGGGCCCGTGCTGGTCGTGCTCCCGTTCGACGATGACGACGAGGGCATCCGGCTGGCCAACGACACCCCGTACGGTCTCGCCGCCTCGGCGTGGAGCCGGGACGTCTACCGCGCGAACCGCGCGACCCGCGAGATCAAGGCCGGGTGCGTCTGGGTCAACGACCACATTCCGATCATCAGCGAGATGCCGCACGGGGGCTATAAGCAGTCCGGCTTCGGCAAGGACATGTCGGCGTACTCGTTCGAGGAGTACACCCAGGTCAAGCACGTCATGTTCGACAACACGGCGGTGGCCCGGAAGGACTGGCACCGCACGATCTTCGGGGACCGATAGCGCAGACCGGCCCCTGCCGAGACCACGGCGGGCCCCATCCATCCTTCCGAAAGGGCACCACGCGCATGGAGCAGTACGAGCCCGACCGCCTGACGCCGGTCCAAGTGGCCGCGATGCGGCGCAGCCTCCGCAACGGCCGGGCCGCGATGACCCGCCGGTCGCTGCTGCGCGCCTCCGCGGGCGGCGCGCTCACCCTGGGCGGTCTCGGGGCGCTGAGCGCCTGCGGGATCCCGGCGGCCGGCAAGACGCAGGGCGGCACGTCCGCCGCGGACCACTCGGCCGCGGAGAAGGTCGTCAACTTCTCCAACTGGACCGAGTACATCGACATCGACGACAGCGGCAAGCACCACCCCACGCTGGAGACGTTCGCCAGGCGGACCGGTATCCAGGTCAAGTACACCGAGGACATCAACGACAACAACGATTTCTTCGGCAAGGTGAAGCCGCAGCTCGCCGCGGGCCAGGACACCGGCCGCGACATCGTCGTCCTCACCGACTGGCTCGCCGCCCGGCTGATCCGCCTGGGGTGGGTCCAGAAACTGGACCCGTCCAACCTGCCGCACGCCTACACCAACCTGTCGGCGCAGTTCCGCGACCCCGACTGGGACCCGGGCCGTGCCTACTCGTACCCCTGGCAGGGCATCCCGACGGTCATCGCCTACAACAAGAAGGCGCTCGACGGCATCGAGGTGAAGTCGGTCTCCGACCTGCTCGACAACCCCAGGCTCAAGGGCCGCGTCTCGTTCCTGTCGGAGATGCGTGACAGCATCGGCATGACCCTGCTCGACATGGGCAAGGACCCGGCGAAGTTCACCGACGACGACTTCGACGCGGTCATAGCCCGGCTCCAGAAGGCCGTCGACAAGGGCCAGATCCGCCGCTTCACCGGCAACGACTACACCTCGGACCTGACCAAGGGCGACATCGCGGCCTGCGTCGCCTGGGCCGGCGACGTGGTGCAGCTCAAAGCGGACAGCCCGGACATCGACTTCGTCATCCCGGACAGCGGCTACATGACGTCGACCGACAACATGCTGGTGCCCAACAAGGCGCGGCACAAGACGAACGCCGAGCGGCTGATCGACTTCTACTACGAGCCGGAGCAGGCCGCCGCGCTCGCCGCGTACATCAACTACGCAACGCCCGTCGACGGCGTGAAGCCCTATCTTGCGAAGATCGACAAGGACGCGGCGAACAACCCGCTGATCGTTCCCGACAAGGCCATGCAGGCCAGGTCCCATTCCTTCCGCTCGCTGAGCCAGAAGGAAGAGACGGCCTATGAAGAGAAGTTCGCGAAGCTCACAGGGGCGTGACGACGATGAAGACGACTGACAGCAGCGGCGACGTCCGCCTCTCCGGGATAGGCAAGAACTACGGCTCCTTCACCGCCGTCCACCCGCTGGACCTGACCGTCCCGCAGGGCTCCTTCTTCGCCCTGCTCGGCGCCTCCGGCTGCGGCAAGACCACCACCCTGCGCATGATCGCCGGTCTGGAGGAACCTTCCTCCGGCACCGTGCACCTCGGCGACCAGGACGTCACCCACCTGCCGCCGTACAAGCGGCCGGTGAACACCGTCTTCCAGTCCTACGCCCTCTTCCCGCACCTCGACATCTTCGAGAACGTCGCCTTCGGCCTGCGCCGGCGCGGCATCAAGAGCGTGAAGAAGCAGGTCGAGGACATGCTGGACCTCGTCCAGCTGGGCGAGCAGGCGCGCAAGAAGCCGCACCAGCTCTCCGGCGGCCAGCAGCAGCGCGTCGCCGTGGCCCGCGCGCTCATCAACCACCCGAAGGTGCTCCTCCTCGACGAGCCCCTCGGCGCCCTCGACCTCAAACTGCGCCGCCAGATGCAGCTGGAGCTCAAGCGCATCCAGACCGAGGTCGGGATCACCTTCGTCCACGTCACGCACGACCAGGAGGAGGCCATGACGATGGCCGACAGGGTCGCCGTGATGAACGCGGGCCGCGTGGAGCAGCTCGGCTCGCCCGCCGACCTGTACGAGAACCCGCAGACCACCTTCGTCGCGAACTTCCTCGGCACCTCCAACCTGATCGAGGCCGAGGTCGACACCAAGAACGGCGACGACATCGTCCTCAAGGCGGGCGGCGGCAAGCTCGTGCTGCCCCAGGCGCGGTGTTCCGCCCCGGCGACGGCCGGCGGCAAGATGCTCGTCGGCATCCGCCCGGAGAAGATCTCGCTCACGCACGCCGACGACGCGGGGGAGATCCCCGAGGGCCGCAACCGCATCACGGGCAAGATCGCCGACGCCAGCTTCATCGGTGTCTCCACGCAGTACGTCATCGACACCCCGATCTGCGACGAGTTCGCGGTGTACGTGCAGAACGTCGAGCGCGACGGGCGGCTCGTCCCGGGCGCCGACGTGGTTCTGCACTGGAGCCCGGCGCACACCTTCGGCCTCGATGCGGCGCAGTCCCTGCTTGCTGGGACGGTGGGCTCCGCGGGCACCGAGGAAGAGGTCGCCGCCTGATGTCGACGCTCACCGAGGCGCCCCCGCCTCTCGCCCCCGCCACCCCCGAGCAGAAGCCCCCGCGCAAGCGCGGCCGGTTCACCCCGTACTGGCTGCTGCTGCCCGGCCTCCTCTGGCTGATCGTCTTCTTCGCCCTGCCGATGATCTACCAGGCCTCCACGTCCGTGCAGACGGGCTCCCTGGAGGAGGGGTACAAGGTCACCTGGCACTTTGCGACCTACTGGGACGCGCTCTCCGAGTACTGGCCGCAGTTCCTGCGTTCGGTCTTCTACGCGGCCGCCGCGACGATCCTGTGCCTGCTCCTCGGCTACCCGCTGGCCTACCTGATCGCCTTCCGTGCGGGCCGCTGGCGGAACCTGATCATGATCCTGGTGATCGCGCCGTTCTTCACCAGCTTCCTGATCCGCACCCTCGCCTGGAAGACGATCCTCGCGGACAGCGGCCCGGTCGTCGGCGCCCTCAACACGCTGCACATCCTCGACCTCACCGACTGGCTCGGCTGGACGGCGGGCGACCGCGTCCTGGCCACACCGCTGGCGGTGGTGTGCGGTCTGACGTACAACTTCCTGCCCTTCATGATCCTGCCGCTGTACACCTCCCTCGAACGGATCGACGGGCGGCTGCACGAGGCGGCCGGCGATCTGTACGCCAGGCCCTGGACCACCTTCCGCAAGGTCACCTTCCCGCTGTCGATGCCGGGCGTGGTCTCCGGCACGCTGCTGACCTTCATCCCGGCGGCCGGTGACTACGTCAACGCCGAACTCCTCGGCTCCACCGACACCCGCATGATCGGCAACGTCATCCAGACGCAGTTCCTGCGCATTCTGGACTACCCGACGGCCGCCGCCCTCTCCTTCATCCTCATGGCCGCGATTCTCCTCATGGTCACGATCTACATTCGCCGGTCCGGGACGGAGGATCTGCTTTAAATGCCACTCGTCACCTGGCTCAAGCGCCATCTCGTCGTCATCGCGGGACTGCTGACCCTCGCCTATCTGCTGCTGCCCAACGTCATCGTCACGGTGTTCTCCTTCAACAAACCGAAGGGCCGCTTCAACTACGAATGGCAGCAGTTCTCCACGGACGCCTGGAAGGACCCGTGCGGTGTCGCCGACATGTGCGGCTCGCTGTCCCTCAGCCTCCAGATCGCCGTGTGGGCGACGGTCGGCGCCACGCTTCTCGGCACCATGATCGCCTTCGCGCTGGTCCGCTACCGCTTCCGCGCGCGGTCGGCCGTGAACTCGCTGATCTTCCTGCCGATGGCCATGCCGGAGGTCGTCATGGCGGCCTCGCTGCTCACCCTGTTCCTCAACATGGGCGCTCAGCTGGGCTTCTGGACGATCCTGATCGCGCACATCATGTTCTGCCTCAGCTTCGTCGTCGTCGCGGTCAAGGCGCGCGTGATGTCGATGGACCCGCGCCTGGAGGAGGCCGCCCGCGACCTCTACGCCGGGCCGGCGCAGACCTTCCTGCGGGTCACCCTGCCCATCGCGGCACCCGGAATCGCCGCGGGCGCGCTGCTGTCCTTCGCGCTCTCCTTCGACGATTTCATCATCACCAATTTCAACGCGGGCTCGACCGTCACCTTCCCCATGTTCGTGTGGGGTTCGGCGCAGCGCGGCACGCCCGTCCAGATCAATGTCATCGGCACGGCCATGTTCCTGGTCGCCGTGCTGCTCGTCCTGACCTCGATGCTCATCAACAACCGCCGTAACCGGCAAAAGGCATAACCGGAAGAAACCGGTTGTGCCGGTAGAATCGGAATAACTCTGTAGGGAGTTGAAAATCATGGCCCCAAGCGCCATGACCCGTTGGATCAAGTCTCTTTCCGAAGCACAGCCGGTCCCGTACTGGCTCGAAGACCCCGGCAAGCCCCACCCCGAGCCCGCTCTCACCGGCACCGAGACCTGCGATCTGCTGGTCGTCGGCGGCGGGTACAGCGGACTGTGGGCCGCGCTCAACGCCAAGGAGCGTGACCCGCAGCGGGACGTGGTACTGCTGGAGGGCCGTGAGGTGGGCTGGGCCGCCTCGGGCCGCAACGGCGGCTTCTGCGCCGCCTCGCTCACGCACGGACTGCCCAACGGCCTCACCCGCTGGCCGGACGAGATCCACACGCTCCAGAAGCTGGGCGAGCGCAACCTCGACGAGATCGAGGCGGCGGTCGCCCGGCACGGGATCGACTGCGACTTCGAACGCACCGGCGAGATCGACGTCGCCACCGAGACCTACCAGGCGTGGGAACTGCGCGACTGGTACAAGGAGCTCCAGGACAAAGGCCTCGCCGACGGCCTCGAGTTCCTCGACGCCGACGCCGTGCGCGAGCAGGTGAACTCGCCCACCTTCGAGGCGGGCCTCCACGACCGCCGGGGCGTGGCCATGCTGCACCCGGCCAAGCTCGCCTGGGGCCTCAAGCAGGCCTGCCTCCGGCTGGGCGTGCGGGTCTACGAGCACACACCCGCCCTGACCCTGAAGCCGTACGGCAGCGGCATGGCCGTGGGCACCCCGTACGGCACGGTCCGCGCCCGCCGGGTCGCGCTCGGCACGAACATCTTCCCCAGCCTGCTGCGGCGCGTGCGCTCCTACACGGTTCCCGTCTACGACTACGCGCTGATGACGGAGCCCCTGTCCGCCGACCAGCTGGCGTCGATCGGCTGGAAGAACAGACAGGGCCTCGGCGACTCGGCGAACCAGTTCCACTACTTCCGGCTGTCCGCCGACAACCGGATCCTGTGGGGCGGTTACGACGCGATCCACCACTACGGCGGCCGGGTCCGCGCCGAGTACGACGACCGCCCGGAGACCTACGCCAAGCTCGCCGGGCACTTCTTCACCTGCTTCCCGCAGCTGGACGGCGTCCGCTTCACGCACGCGTGGGGCGGCGCGATCGACACCTGCTCGCGCTTCTCGGCGTTCTTCGGCACCGCCCACCAGGGGAAGGTGGCGTACGCGGCGGGCTACACGGGCCTCGGCGTCGGCGCCACCCGCTTCGGCGCCGATGTGATGCTGGACCTGCTGGACGGGGAGCGCACCGAGCGGACGGAGCTGGAGATGGTCCGCAAGAAGCCGCTGCCCTTCCCGCCCGAGCCCTTCGCCTGGACCGGCATCGCCCTCACCAAGTGGTCCCTGGCCCGCGCGGACGCCCACGGAGGCCGTCGCAACCTCTGGCTGAGGACGATGGACCGACTGGGGCTGGGCTTCGACAGCTGACCGCCGGCGGTCGGCGGGCGGGTGTGGCCCGGTTCACTCCAACGGGGTGCCGGAACCCGCGTAATGCTCCCAGAAGACCTCCCTCTCCCTCGTGAACCACGGACGAGAGGGAGGTCTTCTGATGACTGGGGCCAAGACGGCGGTCGAGTGGCTGGCATCCGTCGCACCGGATCCCGAGGCCTGCCGCCGGGAATGGGAGCGCAACCCGCTGGGGGTCGCCCTGCTGCCCGCGGGCAAGGCCTGGGACGTGCTCATACTGCCGGGTGGGCTCGGCTACCCGACGCTGGACGTGCTCACTCGCCTCCTCGACCGACTCGGCCCGGTGCTCGCCGATTTCGGGGACTCACGGGTGGGCTTCCTGGTGCCGCCCGGCACCGCGGCGCGCTGGCTCGGCACCGGCATCCGCACCGCCGGGCCCGGCACCTGGATCGTCGTGCCGCACCCGGGCCGGGCGCCGCGGACCGTGCGCTGGCTGGTGCCACCGGACGGCTCCGGCACGCTGACCGACCCCACGCTGCTGGAACTGGCGATGCACGAGGCGGCGGCAGAGCTGGCCAGGGGCGAGGAAGGGGGCAGGTAGCGGCCTGGCACCCTGACAACAAGATTGGTCTGGACCAAAACCTTGACAACAGGATTGGTCTGGACCAAGTTGAGTGCGCTCCACCCTCCAACACCCCCACCTCCGGAGGCCCTTGTGGACCGCGCCAGACCCGACCGACGTCCCAGATCCGTTCTCGCCCTGCTCACGGCCGCGCTGCTGGCCGTACCCGGCATCACCACGCTCGCGTCGGCCGCCCGAGCGGCTGACGCGGATCTCGCGAGGAACGGCGGTTTTGAATCCGGTCTCGACGGGTGGGCCTGTACGGCCGGCACGACCGTCGGCTCACCCGTGCACAGCGGGAGTTCCGCACTCCAGGCGACCCCGGCCGGCAGTGACAACGCCCAGTGCGCGCAGACGGTATCCGTTCTGCCGAACTCGAAGTACACGCTGTCCGGGTATGTCCGCGGCTCCTACGTCTACCTCGGTGCGAACGGCACCGGCACCACCGACGTCTCCACCTGGACCCAGTCGGCCCCCGACTGGCAGAAGCTGACCACCAGCTTCACCACCGGCGCCGCCACGACGAAGGTGACCGTCTACACGCACGGCTGGTACGGCACCGGCGCCTACTACGCCGACGACATCTCCCTGACCGGCCCGGGCGCGAGCACCGGGCAGCCGCCCGCCGCGCCCACCGGCCTGAAGGCCGGCACGGTCACCTCGTCCTCCGTCGCCCTGTCCTGGTCGGCGGTGACGGGCGCGACCGGCTACGCGGTCTACCGTGACGGAGCCAAGGTGCAGACGGTGACCGGCGCTTCGGCCACCGTCACCGGGCTCTCCCCCTCCACCGCGTACAGCTTCCAGGTCACCGCGACCAACGACGCCGGCGAGTCCGCCCGATCGGCCGCCGTGACCGCGACGACCACGGCCGGCACCGGCGGCGGCTCGGGCGGTCTGCCCGGCCACGCCCTGGTCGGTTACCTCCACGCGAGCTTCGCCAACGGCTCCGGCTACACCCGCCTGGCCGACGTACCCGACAGCTGGGACGTCATCGACCTCGCCTTCGGGGAGCCGACCTCGGTCACCTCCGGCGACATCCGCTTCAACCGCTGCCCGGTCACCGAGTGCCCGAACGTCGAGAGCGACGCCGACTTCAAGGCGGCGATCAAGGCCAAGCAGGCGGCCGGCAAGAAGGTGCTGATCTCGATCGGCGGCCAGAACGGCCAGGTCCAGCTCACGACGGCGGCCGCCAGGGACACCTTCGTCTCCTCCGTCTCGAAGATCATCGACGACTACGGCCTCGACGGCCTCGACATCGACTTCGAGGGCCACTCGCTGTCCCTGAACGCGAACGACACGGACTTCAAGAATCCCACGACCCCCGTGATCGTGAACCTGATCTCGGCCCTGAAGACCCTGAAGGCCAGGTACGGCTCCAGGTTCGTGCTGACGATGGCGCCGGAGACCTTCTTCGTGCAGAACGGCTACCAGTTCTACGGCACCGGCAAATGGGGCGGCCAGGACCCGCGTTGCGGCGCGTACCTCCCGGTCATCCACGCCCTGCGCGACGACCTGACCCTGCTCCACGTCCAGGACTACAACTCCGGCCCGGTCATGGGACTGGACAACCAGTACCACTCCATGGGCGGCGCCGACTTCCACATCGCCATGACCGACATGCTGCTCACCGGCTTCCCGGTCGCCGGCGACCCGAACAACGTCTTCCCGCCCCTGCGCCCCGACCAGGTCGCGATCGGCATGCCCGCCTCGACGAACGCGGGCAACGGCTACGTCTCCCCGTCCGAGGTCACGAAGACCCTGGACTGCCTGACGAAGAGGACGAACTGCGGCTCGTACGCGACCCACGGGACCTGGCCGTCCCTGCGCGGCCTGATGACGTGGTCGGTGAACTGGGACCGCTACTCGAACTGGGAGTTCCAGAAGAACTTCGACGCCTACTTCGGCTGAGGGGGCCGTATCGGCCGAGCACGAGGGACAGGGCGGCCAGCAGCACCGCGCACAGGCACCAGCTGGCCACCACGTCCAGCGGCCAGTGCCAGCCCCGGCGGACCAGGCCGAAGGAGACGCCCAGGACGAGGGCCGCGCAGCCGCCGACGAGGATCCGGCGGGCGGCGGGGGAGCCGAGCCAGGGGCGGAGGAGCAGGGTCGCGGAACCGTACGCGATCCCCGCCGTCGCCGTATGACCGGAAGGGAAGTAGCCGACCCCCGGGAGCACCACGGGCGTCCCGGGCCGCGCGGTCCAGTCCTTCAGCGGTACGACGATCGCCGGGACCAGCGCCATGAGGACCGCCGCGGCCAGGGGCGGCAGCCACCACCGGTCCATACCGGTGGCGCGCCCCCGCCAGGCCGTGTACGCCACGGCGGCGACGAGCACCGGGACGGCGACCTGGACGTTGCCCAGGTCGGCCAGGGCCGCGGAGAACCTGTCCGGATGGACGAGAGCCGCACTCAGGCGCTCGTCCACCCCGATCAGCGGACCGTCGACCAGCACCTGCCAGGTGATGAGCGCGAAGAGCACGACGGGAAGGCCGAACAGGAGGGGCATGGGGGACAGCCTGCCAGCACGGGCGGACCATGTGGCCACCGGATGATTCCACCGGACGATTCACGGAGGCGCTCCGGCGCCGGTACGTGCTGCGTCAGCTCTGGCAGCAAGAAAGGAAGGAGGTCGGCCGCCCCGGAACAGGGGGGGTAGTTCCGGGGCGGCCGTCCGGACCGGAACGTCGCGCGCCCCGGGGGGTTTGGGGCGGGCGACTGTCCGATCGGTGAGGAGATCCGGAACCAAAGGCCCCGGTTGTGTGCGCGAGGGCACGACCAGGTCGAAGCTGGGGAGGCCCCGGCCTGATGTCGCCCACAGTCCCCTGTGGGCGGGGTGTATCTCTCATCTGGTTAGAACCTACGGCAGCGGGTGGCACCAGGACAGGTCCAATCGCGTCCCGTCATCCACCTCGCACACGTTCTTCACACCGCCTGCCGTAGCTGTGCGTCCGCTGTCCGTCACAGGTACGGACCAGCGGCTTCAGATCCGCGCGATGGCCTGCTCGATGATGTCGAGGCCCTCGTTCAGGAGGTCCTCGCCGATGACCAGCGGGGGCAGGAAGCGGAGCACGTTGCCGTAGGTGCCACAGGTCAGGACCAGCAGGCCCTCCTGGTGGCAGGCCTTGGCGAGCGCGGCGGTCGCCTCCGGGTTCGGCTCCTTGGTGGCGCGGTCCTTGACCAGCTCGATCGCGATCATGGCGCCGCGCCCGCGGACGTCACCGATGACGTCGAACTTGTCGGCCATGGCGGTCAGGCGGCCCTTCATGATCGCCTCGATGTTCTTCGCCCTGGCGTTGAGGTCGAGCTCCTTCATCGTCTCGATGGCGCCGAGCGCACCGGCGCAGGCGACCGGGTTGCCGCCGTAGGTGCCGCCCAGGCCACCCGCGTGCGCGGCGTCCATGATCTCGGCGCGGCCGGTGACGGCGGCGAGCGGCAGGCCGCCCGCGATGCCCTTGGCGGTGGTGATCAGGTCGGGGACGATGCCCTCGTCCTCGCACGCGAACCACTGGCCCGTGCGGCAGAAGCCGGACTGGATCTCGTCGGCGACGAACACGATGCCGTTGTCCGAGGCGAACTTGCGGATCGCGGGCAGGAAGCCCTTGGCCGGCTCGATGAAGCCGCCCTCGCCGAGCACCGGCTCGATGATGATCGCGGCCACGTTGTCCGGGCCGACCTGCTTGGTGATCTGGTCGATGGCCTGCGCGGCGGCCTCGGGGCCGGCGTTGTCCGGGCCGGTCGGCCAGCGGTAGGCGTAGGCGACCGGCACCCGGTAGACCTCGGGCGCGAAGGGGCCGAAACCGTGCTTGTACGGCATGTTCTTCGCCGTCAGCGCCATCGTCAGGTTGGTACGGCCGTGGTAGCCGTGGTCGAACACGACGACCGCCTGGCGCTTGGTGTACGCACGGGCGATCTTGACGGCGTTCTCGACGGCCTCGGCGCCGGAGTTGAACAGGGCGGACTTCTTGGCGTGGTCACCCGGGGTGAGCTCGGCGAGGGCCTCGGCGACCTCGACGTAGCCCTCGTACGGGGTGACCATGAAACAGGTGTGGGTGAAGTCGGCGAGCTGGGCGGAGGCCCGGCGTACGACGGCCTCGGCGGACGCGCCGACGCTCGTCACCGCGATACCGGAACCGAAGTCGATCAGACGGTTGCCGTCGACGTCCTCGATGATCCCGCCACCCGCGCGCGCGGTGAACACGGGCAGCACGGAGCCCACGCCCTGCGCGACCACGGCGGTACGGCGGGCCTGCAGCTCCTGCGACTTCGGACCGGGGATGGCGGTGACGACGCGGCGCTCCTGCGGAAGTGCGCTCATGGGGGGCTCCTGGTGGTTCTACGGCCTTGACGACTCTTGCCTTCTCTTCTCGCAGGCTAGGTCGGTGAGAGGGGGGTCGGCATGCTCCATGTGGGCGTTGTCAGGGGATGGTGTTGTCCGTGGTGGACATGGCGGTCCGGGCCCGCCCGCGAGGCGCCCCAGGGGCATCCACCCCTCAATCTTGGCCTTCTCTCGGCCGCGTAAGCGGTGAACTCCCCAGGCCGGGGCGTTAGATTGACATCGCTGATGGTGGACGGAACGGCTGCTCAGGGGGCAGGGGAGATGGACAGCGACGGGACGCAGGACGCGCGGGGTACGCATGCGAATCCTGTGCCGCGTCCGGCGGGACCGCAAGACGGCCCCGCCGTGCCGCCGCGGCCCGCGGGGCCCCCGCGGGCAACGGGCCCGCACGGCTTCGAGCAGCCGGCGCCGCAGCGTTCGGCCGTCGCCGACTGGCTCGACGAGCCGCGCCCGGCCACCGGACTCGGCATCTGGCGGTTCGGCTTCCGCCCCCCGAAGGGCGCGCGGTCACCCGACCGGCTTCCGCCGATCACGGTCGTCGGCCTGCTGATCCCGCTGGTCGTCGCCCTGCTCGTGTGGTCGCTGTGGCGGCACAGCGGGATTCCCTACCAGTGGGCCGTGCTCCGGCTGTTCACTCCGTCCGACTGGTGGTGGGGCGGCACCACCTCCCCCAAGGGGATGCAGGGCCACGAGGCCATCGTGGTCTACGACGGCGTCTTCTTCGCCCTGCTCGTCTACGCGGTCGGCCGGCTGGGCGGCTGGCCCGAGGTCGTACGGCACGTCGTCGGCCGGCGTCCGCAGCCCGTGCGGGCCCTGCTCGCCGCCCTCGGCGCGCTCGGTGCGCTGAGTCTGGTCTTCCCCGGAGCCTTCGGCGCCGGCTGGGACGCCGTGCCGGTCGTCGACCCGGTGTTCTCCCTCATCGTCCTGATCGCGGGCGGCTACGAGGTGTTCACCTCGCAGCTCCTCACCGACGGGCTGTACGCGCTCATCACCCTGCTGGTCCTGTGGCCGTTCGCCCGTGTGGGCGGCTGGTGGGCGTACGCGAAGGAGCGCGCGGCGCGCCGCCGGGCCGCGGCGGACCCGACGGCCCCACCGCCCCCGGACCTGCCGCGGTCGCAGTGGCCCGAGCTGCGCGACGCCGGACAGCACCAGGCGGCCGACGTGCTGACCGCCGAAGCGGCCGACGGCCGGATGAACGACGTGGACTGCGCCCGTATCGAACGCGTCTGGGCCGGGTCCAGGAGCGGGGCGCGCCTCGCGCACTTCACGGACACCGTGCTCCGGCAGGGCGCCGCGGCCTGGACCCACCCCTCCGGGGCCCGCGACCTGCCCGGCCGCACCGCACGGCACGACCTGCTCGAAGGCCAGGTGCGCATCGGACGATGGGCGCCCGGAGAGCGGACGCCACGTGCCTACCACGGAGCCGGCGCGGCCGTCGGCCCGGACGTCCTCGGCACCTCCCTCCTGCTGGTGGGGCCGCCGGGAGCGGGCAAGACCCGGCATGTGATCGAACCGGTGACCGAGGCGCTGGCGCTCCAGGCGCTCACCGGCCGGTGCGCGATGGTCGCGGTCTCCGCCACCGGCTCCCCGCTCGCCCCGGACGCGGCCTTCGACGTCGTCGTCCGGATCGGCGACCCCACCTCCTTCCACGACCTCGACCCCTACGCGGAGGCCGACGACCCGGACGAAGCCGCCGCGTTCCTCGCCGAGGCACTGGTCGGAGACCTCGACACCGTCAGCAGCCAGAGCGCCGCCACCGCGCTGGCCCAGCTGATCGGCCCCTACCGCGCCGTGCACGGGCACTTCCCGCCGCTGCCGGTCCTGCGCGACCTGCTGGAGGGCGACCAGCCGGCACTGTCGGCCCTGCGCGACGCGCTCATGGGCGACGGGCACGCCGCGATGCGCCGCGAACTCGACGCCCGGATGCGGCAGACCGGCGGCGCGGTCGACGTCGGCCCGGTCCTCGCCGACCGGCTCGCGCTGCTGGACCGGCCCGTCTTCGCCGAGTTCTTCGGCGCCGGGGACCAGATCCGTCCCTTCTCCCTGCGCGCGGTGGCCCACCACCCGCTGCGCGTCCGCATCGACCTGCCCGAGCGCGGTCACGAGGAGGCCGCCCGCCTGATCACCCGGCTCGTCCTCGCCCAGTTCAGCACCGTCGTACGGGAGACCCGGCCGGCCCACTTCGCCTGTCTCGTCCTGGACGACGCCACCGGGACGATCACCGGCGAGTCGGTGCGCCGCATCCAGCGCCTGCGCTCCCTGAACGCCGGAGTCGTCCTGTCCCTGCGCACCATCGCCGACGTGCCCGAGGCGCTGCACGGCCCGCTGCTGGGTGCCGTCGGCTGCCGCATGGCCTTCTCCGGCGTGACCACCTGGGACGGCAGCCGTTTCGCGCACTCCTGGGGAACCGAATGGGTGGAGACGAAGGAGGTCGCCAAGCACACCGTCTTCGCCGACCAGCCGATGACCCGGGCTCTTCACTCGCTGCGCAAGCTCGTCACCGGAAAGGCCGTGACCACGGACGCCGTGACCGTGAAGCAGGTGGAGCGGGAGCGCTGGTCGGCCTCCCAACTGGCCCACGAGGTGCCCCCGGGCCACGCGGTGCTGTCGCTGACCGACGTGAGGGGCGAGCACGCCCCGCCGCTGCTGGTGGATCTGCGTGGTTGACGTCCGTCCAGAGGCGCCAGAGGTACGTACATAAGGTCAGCGGGTGACCGTACGGTGAGGCAGAATCGGCATAGGCCGTTCATACGTCACGGCCAAAAGATCACAACGATCACCCGATCTCCCCAGACCTGAAGGCCTCATGCCCCCGACGCTCGCCTCGCTCGTCCACCACTCCGCGCTCAAGCTCACCGTGCGCGCGGGCGAGGACCGCCTGGACGTGCCCGTCCGCTGGGCCCACGTCAGCGAGCTCGCCGACCCCGTGCCCTACATGGAGGGCGGGGAGCTGCTGCTGATCACCGCGCTCAAGCTGGACGCCGAGGACCCGGACACGATGCGGCGATATGTGAAGCGGCTGGCCGACGCGGGCGTCGTCGGGCTCGGCTTCGCCGTCGGCGTGAACTACGACGAGATCCCCAAGGCCCTCGTCGACGCCGCCGAAGAGGAAGGGCTGCCGCTGCTGGAGGTGCCCCGCCGCACCCCCTTCCTCGCGATCAGCAAGGCGGTGTCCGCCGCCATCGCCGCCGACCAGTACCGGGCGGTGACCGCCGGATTCGCCGCCCAGCGGGAACTGACGAGGCAAACGCTCAACGCCGGCCCCGAGGGGCTGCTCGGCGCGCTCGCCACACAGGTCGACGGCTGGGCCGCGCTGTACGACGCCTCGGGCGCCGTCGTCGCCACCGCGCCGGAGTGGGCCGGGCGGCGGGCCACCCGGCTCACCGCGGACGTGGAGCGGCTGCGGGACCGGCCCGCGCCCGCCTCCTCGGTGGTCGGCCTCCCGGACCACGACGACCGGGTCGAGCTGCACACCCTCGGCACCGGGCGGCGACCGCGCGCGGCGCTCGCCGTGGGCACGGCCGCCGCCCTCGGCACGGCCGAGCGGTACGCCGTCCACTCCGCCATCGCCCTGCTCACCCTCACCACCGAACGTTCCCGGTCGCTGCACGCGGCCGAGCAGCGGGTCGGCGCGGCCGTGCTGCGCATGCTGCTCGCCGGGGAGCCGGACCATGCGCGGGCCGTCGCAGGCGACCTGTACGGCGGGCTCCTCGACGCCCCGTTCCGGATGATCGTCGCCACCACGCTCACCGCCGCCGACGCGGGCCGGGACCCGCTGGGCGGGCTGGCCGAGACGTTGGAGTCCGCCGCGGCCCGTTCCGGGGAGGCCGTGCTGATCGTGCCGGAGGGCGAGCGGCTGGTGGTGCTCGCCGCGGACGGCGGCGCCGCGGTGGCGGCCTGCGCGGAGTACGCGGCCGCCCTGGAGACGGCGCGGACCGCGCCGGAACAGGGCGGCGCCGACGACGGCGGCGAGCTGGTCGTGGGGCTGTCCGCCCCCGCCGGGCCGATCGCCGCCGCGGCCGCCTACAAGCAGGCCGAGCAGGCACTGTCCGTCGCCCGCCGGCGGGGCCGGGTGCTGGTCGAGCACGAACAGCTGGCGGCCGGCTCGGTACTGCCGCTGCTGGCCGACGACGCGGTGAAGGCCTTCGCGGACGGGTTGCTGCGCGCGCTGCACGAACACGACGCGACGGGCCGCGGCGACCTGGTCGCCTCCCTCCGCGCCTGGCTCTCCCGGCACGGCCAGTGGGACGCGGCGGCGGCCGACCTCGGCGTCCACCGCCACACGCTCCGCTACCGGATGCGCCGCGTCGAGGAAATCCTCGGCCGCTCCCTGGACGACCCGGACGTCCGCATGGAACTGTGGCTGGCCCTCAAGGCCACGTCGACGGAGTGAGCCGTGCGGGGGGCTGGGTGGCGCGGCTCCCCTCTCAGCCCGTCCGGCGCCCGACGCCGAGGCGGTCCACTTCGCTGGGGGCACCGCCCCCGGACCCCCGGCCTATGCCCACACACCACCCGTGCGAGTGGGCTGGAAGGCGCGGCTCCCCTCTCCCACCGCGGCCCGCTCTTATCAGCCTGTCCGGCGTTTGAGGAGGAGGCCGCTCAGGCCGACGGGGTCCGGGGCGGAGCCCCGGGCGGGGTGCAGGGGCGGAGCCCCGCGGGGGTCCAGGGGCGGAGCCCCGCGGGGGTCCAGGGGGCGCAGCCCCCGGCGGGGTCGAAGGGGCGGAGCCCCTGGGGACGGGAAGGGCAGGGGCGGCGGGGGCGAGGAAAACGCGGCCTCGGCCTCGACCCCGCCAAACCGGCGTACAGCCAACCCGCACCCGTACGACTCGGACAAGCGCTCTCCCGCCGCCCCCGCCCTACCGTGGACCCGAGCACCCCAGCCACACCCCCGAAACGGAAGGGCCGGAACACGCACATGACTTCCACCCACGCCTTCTGGCTCGCCGGCCGCCAGGTCACCGGCGAGGACACCTTCGACGTCACCTCCCCCTGGGACGGCCGACTGGTCGGCAAGGTCAGCCTGCCCACGGACGCCCAGGTCGAAGAGGCCGTCGCCGCCGCCCACGCCGTCCGCGAGGACTTCGCCGCCACCCCGGCCCACATCCGCGCCGCCGCCCTCGACCACGTCAGCAAGCGCCTCGCCGAGCGCACCGAGGAGATCGCCCAGCTGATCTCCGCCGAGAACGGCAAGCCCATCAAGTGGGCTCGGGGCGAGGTCGGCCGCGCCGTCTCCGTCTTCCGGTTCGCCGCCGAGGAGGCCCGCCGCTTCAACGGCGGCGAGGCCCAGCGCCTCGACACCGACGCCGGCGGCCAGGGCCGCCTCGCGCTCACCCGCCGCTTCCCCAAGGGCGTCGTCCTCGGCATCGCGCCGTTCAACTTCCCGCTGAACCTGTGCGCCCACAAGGTCGCCCCGGCCATCGCCGCCGGCGCCCCGATCATCCTCAAGCCGGCGCCCGCCACCCCGCTCTCCGGCCTGATCATCGGCGACCTGCTCGCCGAGACCGACCTGCCGGCCGGTTCCTGGAGCATCCTCCCGGTCTCCAACGACCGCATGCCCGCCCTCGTCCAGGACGAGCGGCTGCCGGTGATCTCCTTCACCGGTTCCGAGAAGGTCGGCTACGCGATCATGGACTCGGTGCCGCGCAAGCACTGCACCCTGGAGCTGGGCGGCAACGGCGCAGCGGTCGTCCTCGGCGACTACGCCTCCGACGCGGACCTCGACTGGGCCGCCACCCGCATCGCCACCTTCTCCAACTACCAGGGCGGCCAGTCCTGCATCTCGGTGCAGCGCGTGATCGTCGACGCCTCCGTCCACGACCGTCTCCTCCCGCGCATCGTCGCCGCCGTCGAGGCCCAGGTCACCGGCGACCCGGCCGACGACAAGACCGACGTCGGCCCGCTGGTCAGCGAGGACGCCGCCAAGCGTGTGGAGTCGTGGGTGAAGGAAGCGGTCGAGGCCGGCGCCACCCTCCTCACCGGTGGTGACCGCGACGGCGCCTCCTACGCGCCGACCGTGCTCACCGACGTACCGGCCGGTGTGACCATCTCCTGCGAGGAGGTCTTCGGGCCCGTCCTCACCGTGCAGAAGGTGGACGGCGAGGCCGCGGCCTTCGCCGCCGTCAACGGCTCCAAGTACGGCCTCCAGGCGGGCGTGTTCACGCACGACCTCCAGACCGCCTTCCGCGCCCACCGCGCCCTCGAGGTCGGCGGCGTGGTCGTCGGCGACGTCCCGTCCTACCGCGCCGACCAGATGCCGTACGGCGGCGTCAAGCAGTCCGGCGTGGGCCGCGAGGGCGTGAGGTTCGCGATGGACGACTACACGTACGAGCGCGTGCTGGTCCTCACCGGGCTCGCCCTCTAGTCGCCCCGAGCGCCCCGAAGGGGCCCGGCACCGATGCCTTCCGGTGCCGGGCCCCTTCTTTGTGCCGGCTTCGTCCGGACCCTCAACCGGAGAAGCCGACGCGCGCGAGCCGCACCGGGCCGCGCAGTCCGATGTGCACGTCGTGCACGCCCTCGGCGACGATCCCGGCGCCGAGCGAGATGTAGTCGTACGGGCCGGGCGTGGGCTCCTCGAGCGTCAGGGCCGCCAGCGCCGGGCCGCCGTCCAGCGACAGCTCGACCACGCCCTCACCCGCCACCTGGACCGTCACCTCCGTCACGCCGTCGCCGAAGTCGCAGTCGCGGTAGACCAGTTCGCCGGTGCCTCCGTCCGCCGGCGTCACCGCGTCACCCGACACCTTCGTACGGTCCACCAGAGCGACGCCGGACTGCTCGTCGAAGTCGGCCGCCTCCAGGCCGCGCCGGAGCACCGCGCGCGGGGCGGCGGGCTCGCCGTCCAGGAGAACGGTCGTGCGCAGCCGGACGTCCGTGCTGGAGGCGCCGACGAGGAGGTCGTACGG
Organism: Streptomyces sp. NPDC046915; assembly: GCF_040644935.1. NCBI lineage: Bacteria > Bacillati > Actinomycetota > Actinomycetes > Kitasatosporales > Streptomycetaceae > Streptomyces > Streptomyces sp. NPDC046915. The sequence continues at coordinate 190,981 of NZ_JBEYXB010000017.1, forward strand.
GCCCTGCTCCCGGCGCCACCGGCCCTGCGCCACGTCCCAGAACTCGAAGGCGGACAGGGGCACCTCGAAGCTCAGCTCCGCCCGCTCGCCCGGGGCCAGGGTGACCCGGCGGTGGGCGGCCAGCTCACGGCGCGGGCGGACGGACGACGGGTCCACCGCGCGGGTGTAGAGCTGGGCGACCTCGTCCGCCGGGACGTCACCGGTGTTCGTGACCGTGAACGACACGCGCACCGCGTCGTCCGCCACCCGGACCGCCAGGTCGGCATGGGTGAAGGACGCGTACGACAGGCCGTGGCCGAAGGGGAAGAGGGGCGTTCCCTCGAAGTACAGGTACGTCTGCCGGGCGCCGATGACGTCGTAGTCGAGCAGGTCGGGCAGGTCGGCGTCGGCCGCGTACCAGGTCTGCGGGAGACGGCCCGCGGGGGAGACGTCACCGGCCAGGACCCGGGCCAGGGCGGTGCCGGCCGCCTGCCCGCCGTGCGCGGTCCACAGCACGGCGGGCAGCCGCGCGACGTCCACCGCGTACGGGTACGCCGAGACCAGCACCAGCACCGTGTTCGGGTTCGCGGCCCGCGCCGCGCGCAGCAGCCGCTCCTGGTGGGCGGGCAGGTTCAGAGTCGTACGGTCCTCGGTCTCGCGGCCGTTGATGTGCGGGTCGTTGCCCGCCACCACCACGACCACGTCGGCCTCGCCGGCCACCCGGGTCACCGCCTCCTCGCCCCGCTCGGCGAAGACGACCTCGAAGACCTCGCCGGCCGAGCCGGCCGTGTCGGCAACCTTCACGCCGTCGGCGGCGACACACACCTGGCGACCCGTACCGATGTGCTTCAGGAGGTGACCGTCCCGGTGGGGTTCCAGACGGAACGTCTCCTGCACGACCCAGCCGCCCGGCTGGTCGGCCGACGCGCGGACATGGCCGTCCTCGGCGACCGACAGACAGCGGCCGTCGGGTGCGCGCAGCGTCAGCACGCCCTCGCCCCAGTCGACGAGCGCGAACTCGGTGCCGGTGGCGTCGGTGGTGAGCGCGGGCAGGTCGGTGCGGCCGGCGAGCAGGGCCGGGTCCAGGGCGCCCGCGGCGCCGCGCACCTCGTCCGAGGTCTCCGGAGCGGGCGGTACGTGCAGGAACGTACCGGCGGCGGTCTTGAGCAGGACCCGGTCCACGCCCTCCGCGAACTCCACCCGCTCCGCGCCGAACCGCTCGTACAGGCCCTCCAGAGGAGTGGACCGGTGCAGGAGCGTGCCGCTGTACCAGTCCAGCTTGCACTCGTCGGCGAGCAGACCGACCACGGCGACCCGGGTGTCCGGGGCGAGGGGCAGCAGGTCGTCGTCGTTCTTGAGCAGTACCACCGCCTGCTCGGCCGCCTCCCGGGCGAGTGCGCGGTGTCCCGGGGTGTCGAACTCGCCGGTGCCCAGGTGGGGATCGTAGTGCGGGTCGAACTCGCCGAGCCGGAAACGGACCGACAACTGACGGCGGACGGCGGTGTCGATGTCGGACTCCGTCAGCAGGCCCCGGCCGAGGGCCCCGCGCACCCGCGCGACGATCCGCGAGCTGTCCGTGCCGTGGTCGGTGAAGCTGTCGACGCCGGCCAGCAGGGCGGCCGCGGTGGCCTCCTCGTGGGTGTCGAAGTAGTGCTCGGCGTCGACCAGGTTCGAGGGCGCGCCCGCGTCCGAGCAGACCAGGAGGTCCTCGTCGGTCCAGGCGCGCAGCTGCTCGCGCAGTTGCGGGGAGAGGTGGTTGGGACGCCCGTTGACCAGGTTGTAGGCGGGCATCACCCCGGCCACCGCGCCCGCCCTGACCGTCTCCTCGAAGGCCCGCAGGTCGTACTCGCGCAGCACGCGCGGGCGGACGGAGGCCGAGGAGGTGGCCCGGTCGGTCTCGTTGTTGTGGGCGAGCCAGTGCTTGAGGACCGGCGCGGTGCGCCAGTAGGTCGGATGATCCCCGCGCAGGCCGTGCGTGTACGCCGTGGCGATCGCCGAGGTCAGCTTCGGGTCCTCCGAGTAGCCCTCCTCGTTGCGGCCCCACAACGGGTGGCGCAGCAGATTGACGGTCGGGGACCAGACGTTGAGGCCGACCCGGTCGTCGCGGGCGCGCATCGCCCGCACCTCCTTGGACACCGCCTCGCCGACCCGGCGGACGAGGTCCGGGTTCCAGGTCGCGCCGAGACCCACCGCCTGCGGGAACACCGTCGCCGGGCCCATCCACGCCACACCGTGCAGCGCCTCCTGACCGGTGCGGAACGCGGCGATGCCGAGCCGTTCCACGGCGGGCGCGAACTGGTGCAGGAAGGCGACCTTCTCGTCCAGTGTGAGCCGCGCCAGCAGGTCGTCGATGCGCTTCGCGAACGGCAGTTGCGGATCGCGGAATGGCGGCGCGGGCGGCAGGTGTTCGGTCACGGGCGGGTTCCCCTTGGGATGGAACGACAAGGCGCTTTCGAAGCGCTTCGATGCTCATTCGACAACCGGGTGGGTGTCAAGACTCCCTGGGACAACAACTCGGACTTCTCACTGACATTTCAAGCCGCATATGAGGCCGTGCGGATCGGCGGGCACCCCGGAGGAATCTTGGAATCGACCCTTGTGCACCCCCAGGTGTTCACTTAACCTCGCAGCAACATCGAAGCGCTTCGACGACTCGCCAGAGCAGCTGCGAACCGCTTCAGCTCAGCCAGTTCCACTCGAGACACCGCAGCCGACGGCCTCCCGCCGGGTGTCCTGGTGTGCCATGAAGGGTTGACGCAATGACGCCGAACGCCGCCTCCGCTCCCAGCCGGAGAAGCTTCCTCGCCTCCACGGCGGTCGCCGCCGCAGCGGTGGCGGGAGGGATGCCGCTGCTGACGGCCTGCGGAGGGTCGGACAGCGGGTCGCGGGACGGGACCACTTCGGGCAAGGCTGCCAAGAAGATCCTGCCCGCCTACGTGGCCAGCAGCGTGGTGAAGCCGGACATCCCGTCCAAGAACGGCTCGGCGATGGGCTTCACCACCAAGCTCGACGTCGACACCCTCAAGACCTCGGTGTCGAAGAAGCTCGGCAAGGGCGGCAAGGTCACCATCATGTCGCCGTTCTGGGGCTCCCCGCCCAAGCAGGACAACCCCTACTACACGTCGATGAACGCGCTGACCGGTGTCGACGTCCAGTGGCGCAACCAGGACGGCAACACCTACGACCAGAAGCTCGGCGCGGTGCTCGCCTCCAGCGACATCCCGGACGTGGTGGTGATCCCCGGCTGGAACATGACCGGCCGGATACCCAGCGCCATCATCGGCAAGTTCGCCGACCTCGGCCCCTACCTGTCGGGGGACAAGGTCAAGGAGTACGCGAACCTCGCGGCGATCCCCAGCGACGCCTGGCAGCGCTCCATCTTCGGCGGCAAGCTGCTGGGCCTGCCGATGCCCGCCCCGTATGTCCAGAACATCGTGCCCCTCTACCGTCAGGACATCTTCGACAAGGAGGGCTACGAGGTCCCGAAGTCCGCCGACGAGTTCACGGCCCTGTGCAAGGAGATCAACGCTCCCAAGGCCAAGCGGTGGGCCTGCGGTGACATGAAGTGGACCGCGTTCAACACCTTCGGCGTGATCAGCGGCGGGGAGAAGACGCTCGGCTGGACCGTGGTCGACGGCAAGATGATCAACCGGATCGAGACCCCCGAGTACCTTGAAGCGCTGGAGTGGGCGCGCAAGCTGATGGCCGCCGGCTACGTCCATCCCCAGTTCAAGCTGGGCAAGAGCCAGATCGGCGACCCGGCACCCCTGTTCGCCGCCGGCGAGTTCCTGATCTGGAACGACGACATCTCCAACTGGTACGGGCGGCAGGCCTCCCAGATCACCCAACACCCCGACTTCAAGGTCTGGGGCATGGACCTCTGGGCCCACGACGGCGGTGACCCGAAGTTCTGGGCCGCGAACCCGGCCTCCATCTTCGCCTTCGTCAACAAGAAGGCCTCCGAGTCCGTCATCCACGACGTGCTGGCGGTCGCCAACATCACCGCGGCGCCGTACGGCACCAAGGAATGGATGATGACCAACTACGGCGTCGAAGGCACGCACTACACGGTCAAGGACGGTCTGCCCGTCAAGAACGACAAGGGCAACAACGAGGTCCTCAACGCCTTCGTCATGGTCGCGAGCCCCGCCGCGACCATCGCGCACCCCGACCTCCCCAACTACACCAAGGGCATGGTGGAGTGGCAGCAGCGGGTCGGCTCCTTCACCAGGAAGTCGTCCTTCTGGGGCCTACAGGTCACCGAGCCCTCCCGGTACACCAACCTCATGGACAACTTCGAGCAGCTCGAGGACGACATCGTCCGCGGCCACAAGAAGATCAGCGACATGCAGCAGGCCATCTCCGACTGGAAGAGCAGGGGCGGCGACAAGCTGCGCGACTGGTACAAGAAGCTGCTCGACGAGAACGGCTCGGCGGCGAGCTGATCAGGCTCCGAGGCAAGGAGAACAGCCGTGTCCCACAGCACGGTGCCTCGCAGCGGTGCCGAGGCCAGCATGCTCGAGAAGACCCCGGGGACGTCCGCCGACGCCACCGGCATCCGGGAGAAACAAGGCTCCGGCAAGCTGAGCTTCCGGCTCAGGTTCAGACGCGACCGCGTGCTGATCCTCATGACACTGCCGGCCGTCGTGCTGCTCCTGGTCTTCAACTACCTGCCGATCCTCGGTAACGTCGTCGCCTTCCAGGACTACGACCCCTACATCAGCGACAATGGCATCGTCTCCATCCTGCACAGCCCCTTCGTGGGCCTGCAGAACTTCCAGGAGATCTTCGGGGATTCCGCCTTCTGGAGCGCCGTCCAGAACACGCTGGTGCTGTTCTTCGTTCAGCTCGTGCTGTTCTTCCCGATCCCGATCGTCCTCGCGCTGCTCATCAACAGCGTGGTCCGGCCCCGGGTACGGGCGGTCGCGCAGGCCGTTCTCTATCTGCCGCACTTCTTCTCCTGGGTGCTGGTCATCGCCGTCTTCCAGCAGATGTTCGGCGGCGCGGGCATGCTCTCCCAGCTGCTGCGACAGCACGGGTACAACGGTCTCGACATCATGACCGACCCGAACACCTTCCCCTTCCTGGTCACCGCGCAGAGCGTGTGGAAGGACGCCGGGTGGGGGATCATCGTCTTCCTCGCCGCGCTGGCCTCGGTTTCCCAGGACCTGTACGAGGCCGCCGCGATGGACGGCGCCGGACGCTGGCGCCGCATGTGGCACGTCACGCTCCCCGCCCTGCGCCCGGTGATCGCCCTGCTCCTCGTGTTGCGCGTCGGCGACGCCCTGACCGTCGGGTTCGAACAGATCCTGCTGCAACGCGATGCCGTCGGACCGGACGCCGGGGAGATCCTCGACACCTTCGTGTGGTGGAACGGCGTGCACAACCAGAACTTCGGCTACGCGGCCGCCGCCGGTCTGGTCAAGGGCGTGGTCAGCATCGGCCTGGTCCTCGCCGCGAACAAGGTGGCCCATCTCATGGGCGAGCAGGGGGTGTACAAGAAGTGACCACCGTCATCGACAAACCGGCGAGCAGGCCGAACCGGTGGGCCGCGCCCGAGCGCCCTGCGTGGGAGGAGGAGCCGTCCAAGGCCGGCCTCGCGGGCAAGGGCCTGGTCCTGTCGTTCGCCTGCCTGGCGGTCCTCTTCCCGCTGTGGATCGTGGTCGTCACCAGCCTCTCCTCGCGGAAGACCATCGACGAGGCGGGCGGCCTGGTGATCGTGCCCAAGGGCATCACCTTCATCGCCTACAAGGAGTTGCTCAGCGGCGGCCAGGTCACCCGGGCCACGGTCATCAGCATCCTCATCACGCTGGTCGGCACGCTGTTCTCGATGACGGTGTCCGTCCTGTGTGCCTACGGTCTGTCGCGCAGCGGCTCGCTCGGGCACCGCTGGATCCTGATGACGCTGCTGGCGACCATGTTCTTCAGCGCCGGCCTCATCCCCACCTATCTGCTGGTGCAGTCCCTCGGCCTGATGGACTCCTACCTCGCGCTGATCCTGCCGAGTGCGGTGAGCGTCTTCAACATACTGGTGCTGCGCGGCTTCTTCACGGGGATCTCCCAGGAACTCATCGACAGCGCGCGCATCGACGGCGCCGGTGAATTCCGGATCCTCTGGCAGATCGTCATGCCGCTGTCGCGGGCCGTCCTCGCGGTGATCACGCTGTTCTACGCCGTCGGGTACTGGAGCGCCTGGTTCAACGCCTCGATCTACCTGAACGACCAGGACAAGGTGCCGTTGCAGAACGTCATGATCCAGCTCGTGCAGAGGCAGCAGCAGCCGGTCGGTCTGGGCCAGGCCATCAGGACCGGTCAGTTGTCGGGGTTGGCCATCCAGATGGCGGTCATGGTGATGGCCCTGCTTCCCGTCGCCTTCCTGTCCCCCTTCGTCCAGAAGCACTTCAAGAAGGGCATGCTCACCGGTGCCGTGAAGGGCTGAAGCCCGAGCGGGTTGGGCGCCGTCGGGGTGCCGGTCGCGTTTCGTCTGCGGCTCCGTCGTGGCTGGTCGCGCAGTTCCCCGCGCCCCTTGGTCGGTGCGGTTGGCGCCCGCCGGGCAGCGCGGCCTGCGTAGCTGCGTGCAGTCGTGCCGCTTGGGCGGCACGGGTGGGCGCAGCGGCACCCCGCCGGCGTGGGCAAGCGGACCGCCCCACTCAGCACCCACCCCGGCCACCTCCCGAACCCGGATCCCGACCCCGACCCAGCGAGGTACCCCATGCACGCCTCCCCCCTGAGCCGTCGAACCGTCCTCGCCGGAACGGCGGCCGCGGCCGCCGCGGCGACGGTCCCCGCACTCCCGGGCAGCGCCCGCGCCGCCGAAGCCACGCCCCCCGCGTACCGCTGGCGCAACGCGGTGATCGGCGGCACCGGCTTCGTCACCGGTGTGCTGTTCCACCCGACCGTACGCGGCCTCGCCTACGCCCGTACCGACATCGGCGGCGCCTACCGCTGGGACGGGCGTGCGGCCCGCTGGATCCCGCTGACGGACCAGCTCGGCTGGGACGACTGGAACCTCCTGGGGGTGGAGGCCCTGGCGGTCGACCCGGCGCACCCGGACCGGCTGTACCTGGCGCTCGGCACCTACGCCCAGTCCTGGGCAGGCAACGGCGCCGTGCTGCGCTCCGAGGACCGGGGGGCCACCTGGAAGCGCACCGACCTGAGCGTGAAGCTGGGCGGTAACGAGGACGGGCGGGGGACCGGGGAGCGGCTCCTGGTGGACCCGCGCGACTGCGACACCCTCTGGCTGGGCACCCGCCACGACGGACTACTCAAGTCCGCGGACCGAGGGGCGAGTTGGGCAGCCGTCAGCGACTTCCCGGCGCAGCCCAGCCCCTCCGGGCAGGGCGTCACCCTCCTCGTCGCCGCCGGACGCGCCGTGTACGCGGGCTGGGGCGACGGCGGCGGCACCTCCGCCAACCTGTACCGCACGACCGACGGCACCAGTTGGGAGGCCGTCCCCGGGCAGCCCGCCGGCACCGCCGCCAAGGTGCCGGTCCGGGCCGCGTACGACCGGCACACTCGCGAGCTGTACGTGACGTACGCCGACGCACCCGGGCCCAACGGGCAGTCCGACGGCAGTGTGCACAAGCTCGCCACCGTCACCGGGACATGGGCCGAGGTCACCCCGGTGAAGCCGGGAGGCACGGACACCTTCGGCTACGGCGGGGCCGCCGTCGACGCCCGCCGCCCCGGCACCGTCGTCGTCTCCACCAACAACCGCTGGGCGGCCGTGGACACCCTGTTCCGGACCACCGACGGCGGCCGTACCTGGACGTCCCTGAAGGACTCCGCTGTCTTCGATGTGTCCGAGACTCCCTTCCTGAAGTGGGGCGGGGACCAGCCCAAGTTCGGCTGGTGGATCCAGGCCGTCGCCGTCGACCCGTACGACTCCCGGCATGTCCTTCACGGCACCGGCGCCACCCTCTACGGCACACGGGACCTGAAGCACTGGGCCCCGCGGATCCGCGGCCTGGAGGAGACGTCCGTGACCCAGCTGATCTCGCCCCCGGTCGGGGAGGCGCACCTGATCAGCGGGTCCCGGGACATCGGCGTCATGTACCACGAGCGGCTCAGCGCCTCGCCGTCGCGCGGCATGGCCACGAATCCCGTGTTCGGGTCGGCGACGGGACTCGCGCAGGCCGCGGGCAGACCGTCGTACGTCGTCCGAGCCGGCTGGGGCGACAACGGCAACGGCGCCTGCTCGAACGACGGCGGACGGACCTGGGCGCCCTTCGAGGCCCAGCCCTCCATCGCCCACGACGCACCAGGGCCGATCGCCACCAACGCCGACGGCAGCGTGCTGCTGTGGTCCTTCGTGCACTGGGACGGCACGAAGTACGCGGCGCACCGCTCGGCGGACAACGGCGCGACCTGGTCCGAGGTCTCCTCCTTCCCGAAGGGCGCCACGCCGGTCGCCGACCCGGCCGACCCGACGCTCTTCTACGCGTACGACACCGACACAGGAACCGTATACGCCAGCACTGACAGTGGCCGTTCCTTCACGGACCGTGCGACCGGGCTGCCCTCCGGGGACAGCCAGTTCCAGCTGGTCGCGGCGCCGGGCAGGTCCGGTGACCTGTGGCTGAGCGGCAAGTGGAACGGTCTCTACCGATCCACCGACGGGGGCGGCACCTTCGCCAAGGCCGGCAGCTGCTGGGCCGCGTACACCCTCGGCTTCGGCAAGGCGGCCGACGGCGCGGAGTATCCCGCGCTCTACCTGGTCGGCTCCACCGGGACGATCACCGCCGTGTACCGCTCCGACGACGAGGCGAAGACCTGGGCCCGGATCAACGACGACGCCCACCAGTGGGGCTGGACCGGCCAGACCGTCACCGGCGACCCGCGCATCCACGGCCGCGTCTACCTCGCCACCAACGGCCGCGGCATCCAGTACGGGGAGCCGGTCTGATGCCGGAGCTCGCGCACGCGACCCGCGGCCGCATCCTCTTCGGCGGCGACCACAACCCCGAGCAGTGGCCCGAGGAGACCTGGTACGAGGACGTCCGGCTGATGAAGGAGGCGGGCGTCAACTCCGTCACCCTCGGCGTCTTCTCCTGGGCGAAGCTGGAACCGGAGCCGGGCGCCCGGGAGTTCGGCTGGCTGGACCGGCTCATGGACCTCATGCACGAGCACGGCATCGGTGTCGTCCTCGCCACCCCCACCTCCTCCCCGCCCCCGTGGCTGGGCCGCCTGCACCCGGACACCCTGCCCCGCGACGCCGACGGCCGCGTCGAGTGGTGGGGCGGCCGGCAGCACTTCGCGCACTCCAGCGCCACCTACCGCCGCTACGCCGCCGCCATCACCGAGGACCTCGCCGCCCGCTACGGCACCCACCCGGCGCTCACCATGTGGCACATCAACAACGAGTACTGCACCTACGACTACGGCGACGAGGCCGCCGCCGCCTTCCGCCGCTGGCTGCGCGGGAAGTACGGCAGCCTCGACGCCCTCAACACCGCCTGGGGCACCGCCTTCTGGAGCCAGGGCTACGACACCTGGGACGGCATCCTGCCCCCGCGCCACGCCCACTACCTGAACAACCCCGCCCAGGTGCTGGACTTCCGCCGCTTCACCTCAGACATGCTGCTGGAGTGCTACGCCGCCGAGCGCGACATCGTCCGCCGGCACACCCCGGACATCCCGGTCACCACCAACTTCATGCCGCTGTTCTTCGGCCAGGACGCCTGGCGCTGGGCCGAGGAGGAGGACGTCGTCTCCGTCGACCTCTACCCCGACCCGCGCGATCCCCTGGGCGCCCAGCACGGCGCGCTGGTCCAGGACCTGACCCGCTCCCAGGCGGGCGGTCCCTGGATGCTGATGGAGCAGGCGGCGGGGCCGGTCAACTGGCGCGGGGTGAACCACCCCAAGCCCAGGGGCCTCAACCGCCTGTGGTCCCTCCAGGCCGTCGCCCGGGGCGCGGACGCCGTCTGCTATTTCCAGTGGCGCCAGTCCCGGCAGGGCGCGGAGAAGTTCCACTCCGGGATGGTCAGCCACGCGGGCGAGCACGGCCGCACCTTCCAGGAGGTCAAGCGGCTCGGCGCCGAGCTGGCGAAGATCGCGCCGCGGGTGACCGGCCGGCACGTCACCGCGGACATCGCGATCCTGCACGACTGGCACGCCTGGTGGGCCGGCGCCCAGGACGGCCGCCTCTCCACCGAGGCCGGCCACCCGACCGTCCTGCACGCCTGGCACCGCGCCCTGTGGGAGTCCCACCTCACCACCGACTTCGCCCACCCCGAGCACGACCTGTCCGCCTACAAGTGCGTCGTCGTGCCGCAGCTGTACCTCCTCACGGACGCAGCGATCGACAATCTCCTCGCCTACGCGGACGGCGGCGGCACCCTCGTCTGCGGCTTCCTCACCGGCGTCGCCGACGAGGACGACCGGGTGCGCCCCGGCGGCATGGACGCCCGGCTGCGCGAGCTGTTCGGCATCCGCACGCTGCACGAATGGTGGCCGCTGGACGCGGGGGAGATCGTCGAGTGCGACGGCTTCCGGGGCACGCTGTGGTCGGAGGAGATCGAGGCCGCCGACACCGTCGCCGAGACGATCCCCTACGAGGGCGGCGAACTCGACGGACTGCCGGCCGTACTGCGCCGGGGCCGCGCCTGGTACGTCTCCACCCTCCCGGAGCCGGAGGCGCTGCGCGGTCTGCTTGCCCGGATCGCCGACGAGGCGGGCGTCCGCCCGGTGCTCGACGGTCTGCCCGCGGGGGTCGAGGCCGTCCGGCGCGGCGAATCGCTGTTCCTGCTCAACCACGGGCGCGAGCCGGTCACCGTCGAGGTGCCCGGCACCCATCACGACCTGCTCACAGGGGCTACTGTCACCGATCGGATCGCGCTCGGACGCTATGGAACGGCGGTACTGGCACCTTGAGGCAGGAACTCGCGCACGGAACCTGGGAACCCCTCCCGGCCACCCGCTGGGAGGACGGCTTCCTGAGCGGCAACGGCCGCCACGGCACCCTTGCGTTCGGTGACCCGAACGACGACCGGGTGATCGTCACCCATCACACCCTGGTCCGCCCCAACGGCGGCGAGGACGCACGCCCGCCCCGGCTGGCCGCCGAACTGCCGGCCCTCCAGGACCGGTTGCTCGCCGGCGAGCTCACCGCCGCCGAGGACTTCACCGACGGCCGCGCGCTGCAATGGGTGCAGCCCTTCCACCCGGCCTTCCAGATCCGGCTGCGCAGGCCCTCCGGCGCCTGCCACGGCTATCGCCGCTCCGTGGACTTCACCACCGGCGAGACGATCGCCGAGTGCGCGGACTTCGACAGCCGCGTCTTCGTCTCCCGCGCCGACGACCTGATCGTCCACTCCGTCACGGCGCCCGCCCTCGCCCTCGACATCAGCCTGGACCCCCGGCTGCCGAACGCGCCCGCCGGGCTCGGCGTCGGCGACGGCGCGCTCCTCACCCCCGAGGGCGCTCTGCTCACCCTGGGCGCCCGCTACCCGGACAGCGACCGCGCCTACGCCGGGGTGACCCTCGTCGTGGTCACGGGCGGCACGACGAGCCTCGCCCCGCCCGGTGTACGCGTCACGGGCGCCGAGTCGGTGCTGCTCCTCACCCGGGTCCGCCGCCACACGGGAGAGCTGGACACGGTGGCCGAGGCCCGGGAGCTGCGGGAGGCGTGGGACGAGCAGTCGTACGGCACCCTCCTCGCCCGGCACGTCTCCCTGCACCGCACCGCCTACGAACGCGTCACCCTGGACCTCGCCGCCGACCCGGACGAACGCACGCTGCCCGGCTCGGAGTTGCTCAAACACCCGCACAGCGCCGCCCTCCTGGAGCGGCTCTTCGCGGCCGGCCGCTACCACCTGCTGTCCTCGGCCGGCCTCAACCCGCCCCGCCTCACGGGCCTGTGGACCGGCGACTGGAACACCGCCTGGTCCGGAGCGTTCACCAACGACGCCAACCTCAACCTCCAGACCGCCTCCGCGTCGGCCGCCGCCCTCCCGGAGGTCACCGAGGCGCTCGCCGGTCTCGTCGGGCGGCAGCTCCCCGACTGGCGGGAGAACGCCAGGGCCGTCTTCGGGGCCCGGGGCGCCGTCGCCCCCGCGCACACCGACGGCGAGTCCGGGCTGACGTACCACTTCAGCCGCGAGTACCCGCTGCACCTGTGGACCGCCGGCGCCGACTGGCTGCTCAAGCCCCTCGTCGACCACGACGAGACCCGCGGCGAACGCGATCCGCGCACCGCCGCCGTCCTCGCCGAGACCGCCCGCTTCTACGAGGACTTCCTCACCCGCACCGACGACGCCGGCCACCTGGTCGTCGTCCCCTCCTACTCACCCGAGAACCGCCCCGCCGGCGCCAGTTGGGGCGCGATCAACGCGGCCATGGACCTCTCGGCGGCCCGCCACGCCCTGCGGACGGCGGCCGGCCACCACCCGGACACCCCCGACGCCGACCGCTGGCGCGCCCTCGCCGACCGGCTCCCGCCCCACCGGATCAACACCGACGGTGCCCTCGCCGAATGGGCCTGGCCGGGCCTGGACGACACCTACGACCACCGCCACCTCAGCCACCTCTACGGCGTCTGGCCCCTCGACGAGATCAACCCCTACGACACCCCGCACCTGGCCGCCGCGGCCCACCGCGCCCTGGAACTGCGCGGCGCCGAGAACGACTCCGCCCACGGCCACCTCCACCACGCCCTGATCGCGGCCCGCCTCCGGGACGGCGACCGGGTCGCCCGCGCGCTCGCGAACGTGCTGGACGGCGACTTCTTCCACGCCTCCCTGATGAGCGCCCACTACCCGGGCCGCGACGTCTACAACGCGGACGCCGCCCACACCCTGCCCGCCGTGCTGATCGAGATGCTGGTGCACTCCACCCCCGACCGCCTGATCCTGCTGCCCGCGCTCCCGGCCGCGTACCCGCAGGGCCGGATCCGGGGTGTACTCACCCGGTTCGGCGCGGAGCTGGACCTCACCTGGAGCCGCGAGACGGCCACCGCGGTGCTGCGCCCCACCCGCAGTCACCGCGTCGAACTCAGGACTTCCTCCGGCGCACAGCCGCTCGACCTGGTCGCCGGAGAAGACCGCGTCCTCACCCTGGGGACGTGGTAACCCCGCGCAATCCCCCCACCCATGGAAGGGACACCATGGCAACTCGCACGCTGCGCAGGATCACGATGGCCGTACTGGCCCCGGCGATGGCCCTCGGCGCCACCGTCGGCCTCGCCTCCGCCCCCGCCTCGGCCGCCGTCTGGAGCTCCTGCGACCAGTGGGGCAACACCACGCTGAACGGCTACACGCTCTACAACGACATCTGGGGCTCCGGAGCCGGCAGCCAGTGCATCTGGGCGAACTCCGGCACCAACTGGGGCGTCAACGCCAACCACCCCAACACCGGCGGCATCAAGTCCTACCCGAACGCCAAGAAGGTGGTGAACAAGTCGATCACCTCGCTGTCCTCGCTCACCAGCAGCTACAACGTCACGGTCCCGTCCTCCGGCGCGTACAACACGTCGTACGACATCTGGGACACCGGCTACAAGTACGAGATCATGCTCTGGGTCAACAAGACCGGAGCCGTCGGCCCCCTCGGCACCTCGCAGGGCAACCTGACGCTCGGCGGCCACACCTGGACCGTCTACAAGGGCAACAACGGCTCCAACGACGTCTTCTCGTTCGTCCGCACCTCGAACTCCACCTCCGGCACGGTCAACGTCCTGCCGATCCTGAAGTGGATCAAGGACACCAAGGGGTGGTTCGGCAACGTGACCATCGGTGACGTGCAGTTCGGCTTCGAGATCACGTCCTCGTCCGGTGGGCTGAACTTCACCACCAACAGCGAGACCGTCAGCAGCAGCTGAGCCGCTCCCGCACATACCGGTGCGGCCGGTCCCTCCCCTACGGGACCGGCCGCACCTCCGCATCCGGGGACGGCTACTCCGCTACCGGCAGCCGTGCCCCGTCCCGCAGGAACAGCGGGATGCGGTCCAGGGGGGCGTCGACCGTCACGGTCGTACCGCCCTCGTACGTCGCCCCGGTCCACGCGTCCGTCCAGCGGGCGCCCGCCGGGAGGTACGTCGTGCGGGCGGTGGCCCCCGCCGTCAGCACCGGGGCGACCAGCAGGTCCCGCCCGAACAGGTAGGCGTCGTCGACCGACCAGGCCGCCTGGTCGTCGGGGAACTCCATGAACAGCGGCCGCATCACCGGCAGCCCCTCCTCGTGCGCCTCCCGCATCACGTCCAGGACGTACGGCTTGAGGCGCTCGCGCAGCCGCAGGTACCGCTCCAGGATCGCGCCCGCCTCCTCGCCGTACGACCACACCTCGTTGGGGCCGCCGGTCATTTCGGGGCCCAGCGGCATGCCCGGGTCGCGGAAGCCGTGCAGGCGCATCAGCGGGGACAGCGCGCCGAACTGGAACCAGCGGACCATCACCTCGCGATACGCCGGGTCGTCCGGGTCGCCGCCGTGGAAGCCGCCGATGTCCGTGTTCCACCAGGGGATACCGGACAGAGCGGTGTTCAGGCCGGCCGCGATCTGACGGCGCAGGGTCGGGAAGTCCGTGCCGATGTCACCGGACCACAGAGCGGCGCCGTGGCGCTGACTGCCCGCCCACGCCGAGCGGTTGAGGGTGATCACCTCGTCCTCGCCGGCCGCCAGCAGGCCCTCGTGGAACGCGCGGGAGTTCTCGGCGGGGTAGATGTTGCCGACCTCCAGACCCGGGCCCGCCCAGTAGCGCAGGTTCTCCGAGAAGCCCGGCTTCAGCTCGGGCTCGCAGGCGTCCAGCCAGAAGGCCGTGATGCCGTACGGGTCCAGGTAGTTCTCCTTCACCCGGGACCACACGAACTCCCGGGCCTCGGGGTTGGTGGCGTCGTAGAAGGCCACCTGCACCGTGGCGGCGACCTCCTTGTCCGGCCAGTCGGCGTGCGCCATCGGGCCGTACTGCGTGCCGATGAAATAGCCGCGCTGCTCCATCACCGGGTGGTTCTCCGACAGCGGGGACACCGACGGCCACACGGACACCACCAGCTTGACGCCCATCTCCTCCAGCTCGCGGACCATCGCCGCGGGGTCCGGCCACTCCGCGGGGTCGAACTTCCACTCGCCCAGGTGGGTCCAGTGGAAGAAGTCGCAGACGATCGCGGCGAGGGGCAGCCCCCGGCGCTTGTACTCCCGTGCCACGGCCAGGAGTTCGTCCTGGGTGCGGTAGCGCAGCTTGCACTGCCAGAAGCCCGCCGCCCACTCCGGGAGCATCGGCGTCCGGCCGGTCACCGCGCTGTAGCGGCGCTGGCCGTCGGCCGGGGTGCCCGCGGTGATCCAGTAGTCGAGCTGGCGGGCCGAGTCCGCCACCCAGCGGGTCCCGTTGTGCGCCAGCTCCACCCGGCCGATCGCCGGGTTGTTCCACAACAGGGTGTAGCCGCGGCTGGAGGCGAGCACCGGGATGCCGACCTCGGCGTTGCGCTGCACCAGGTCCAGGACCAGGCCCTTCTGGTCGAGACGGCCGTGCTGGTGCTGGCCCAGGCCGTACAGCTTCTCGCCCTCGTAGGCGGCGAAACGCTGCTCCAGGCGGTGGTGGCCGTTGCCGACCGCCGTGTACAGACGGGAGCCCGGCCACCAGAAGTGGGCGCTCGCCTCGGCCAGCAGCTCGGACAGGTCGTCCGTGCGCAGGAAGCGGATCAGGCCCGCGGCGTCGACCTCCACCGTCAGCGCGCCGACCGTCAGCCGCGCCTCGCCGTCCCCGATCTTGACGGTGCTCTCGGTGGTGGGCGGGGTCTCCAGCAGGGCGCCCGGCAGGGCGTCGAGCACGGGACCGCCGAGCCGGGCCCGCACCCGGACCGCGTCCGGGCCCCACGGCTCGATGCGTACCGTCTCCTGGCGACCGCTCCACTCCAGCGCGCCGTCCCGCTCGCGGAACGAGCCGACGGTGGGGGAGGACTGCGCGAGGCTGACCTTGGGCCGCGCTGCGGCAGGCTGGTGTTCGGCAGGCTGATTCACGTGGCGTGCTCCTGGGGGAGTACCGACGGGGACTGGAGGCATGGGGGTGCCCTGGAAGGGGCGGCGCGTGTGACTCCGGGCCTGGAATTCCGGGCCCGGAATTCCGGCCGTGGCATTCGAGGCCCGGAACTACGGGCGTGGAACTCGGCTCCGGCGTGGAACTGTGGTCAGGAACCGGCCGGTGCCGGCCCGGAGCTCGCCCGTACGGTCAACTCGGGTGCGATCAGCACGACCTCGTCGTCTCCGCGGCCGTCCAGCTTGGCCACCAGGTGCTCCACGGCGTGCCGGCCCATCTCCTGCGCGGGGATGGCGACGGACGTCAGCCTGACGGAGGCCTGGACGGCGACCTGCTCCGGGCAGATCGCGACCACCGACACGTCCTCGGGCACCGCCCGGCCCTGCTGGCGCAGCAGGGCGAGCAGCGGTTCGACGGCGGACTCGTTCTGCACCACGAAGCCGGTGGTGGTGGGGCGTTCGTCGAGGATCCGGGCGAGGGTGACGGCCATCGCGTCGTACCCGCCCTCGCACGGGCGGTGCAGCACCCTCAGGCCCAGCTCCCGCGCGCGGGTGCGCAGGCCGTCGAGGGTGCGTTCGGCGAAGCCGGTGTGCCGCTCGTAGACCGCGGGGGCCTCGCCGATGACAGCGATGTCACGATGGTCCAGCTTCGCCAGGTGCTCCACGCACAGTGCGCCGGTCGCCGCGAAGTCCAGGTCGACGCAGGTCAGGCCGGTGGTGTCGGCGGGCAGACCGATGAGGACGGAGGGCTGGTCGGTCTGGCGCAGCAGCGGCAGCCGCTCGTCATCCAGTTCTACGTCCATCAGGATCATCGCGTCGGCAAGTCCGCTGCCGGTGACCCGGCGCACCGCGTCGGGGCCCTCCTCGCCGGTGAGCAGCAGGACGTCGTAGCCGTGCGTGCGGGCGGTGGTGGCCACCGCGATGGCGATCTCCATCATCACCGGCACGTACATGTCGGTGCGCAGCGGGACCATCAGCGCGATGATGTTCGACCTGCTGCTGGCCAGGGCGCGGGCGCCCGCGTTCGGGTGGTACCCGAGCTCCCGGATGCTCTGCTCGACCCGCTGCCGGGTGGTGGTGGAGATGGACCGCTTGCCGCTGAGGACATAGCTCACCGTGCTCGCCGAGACTCCGGCGTGCTGGGCGACCTCGGCGAGGGTGACCATCCAGCTCTCCAAGCTTTGTGAAGCGCTTCGACAGTGCGCGTTGCTGACAAGGGCGAGTGAGGGTGTATCGACAGTAGCCCCAGCGAGGGTGGGTGTCCATAGGTTGTCGAAGCGCTTCGACACCTATTTCACGAGCCGGGGTGTAGACGGAGGTGTCCGGTGTCCGCGGAAGGGCCCGCGGGAGTACGGCAACCTTTCGGCGGGCCGCGACCACAGGGAGGCGTTACACGAACCGTCCCTTGGAAGGACCCCTGATGCAACACCGCAGACCGCGCCTGTCGAAGAAGGCGAAGACGCTTCTCGCCGCCTCGGTCGCCCTGGCGGCCGCCGCGGGCGTCACCGTCGCGCAGGCCGGCGAGCCGAGCAAGAAGTGCACGGCCTTCGACACGATCACGCTCGGCAAGTACTACGTGAACAACAACCTCTGGGGCCAGGACAAGGGCACCGGCACCCAGTGCGTCTGGGACAACTCGGCGTCGGGTTCCACCATCTCCTGGGGCACGAACTACACCTGGGCGAACAACAGCAAGGGCACCGACTCGGACGTCAAGTCGTACGCCAGTACCGTCCTCGGCTGGCACTGGGGCTGGAAGGTCGACAAGGCGACCACCGGGCTGCCGATCCGGGTCGGCGACCGCAAGAAGGTCACCGCCAAGTGGAACTTCTCGCTCAGCTCCAGCCCGGGCACCATGAACGTCGCCTACGACCTGTGGCTGCACGCCAAGAACACCGCGGACTGGCAGGACCAGCCCACCGACGAGATCATGATCTGGCTCAACCACCAGGGCGGCGCGGGCCCGCTGGGCACCAAGTACGGCAGCGTCAGCCTCGACGGCGCCATGTGGGACATCTACCGGGGCAACATCGGCTGGAACGTCTACTCCTTCGTCCGCCGCGCCAACACCACCGGCGCCACCCTCAACCTGGACGACTTCACCCAGGCCCTGGTCCGCCGCCAACTCCTCACCAACGACAAGTACGTCTCCGGCATCGAATCCGGCACCGAGGTCTTCAAGGGCTCCGGCCGACTAGACACCAAGTCGTACTCGATCGACATCGGCTGACCAGCCCCTTGGCCGGACGGGCGAGGGACCCCGGTTCCAGCCTGTCCGGCACTTGGGGCCGAGGGTGCCCTGGCGAAGCGGGGGCGGGGACGCGGCCCTGGCAGGGTTCGGGGGGCAGTTCCCGGGGGTGCGGGGGCGGAGGCCCGCGGGGGTCCGGTTGGCGGTAGCCGCCAGTGGGGTGCCGGGGCGTAGCCCCGCGAGGGTTCGATACACGGTGGCCGCCGGTGAAGTGCTGGGGCGCCGCCCCGCAGGGGTCCGCGGGGTGGTGGCCCCTGGTGGGGTGCTGGGGCGTAGCCCTGTGGAAATTCGGCGGGCGTGGCCCGTGGTGGGGTGCAGGGGCATAGCCCCGTGGACGTCCAGGGGTGGGGCCCCGCGGGTTCTGGGGGCGGTAGCGCTTGGCGGGATTCGAGGGTGGAGACCCGTACCGTCCCGGGTGCGGCAGCAGCCCCTGTGGGGGTGCAGGGGCGAAGTCCCGCAGGGCGTGCGGGCGGCAGCTCCCGGTGGGGTGCAGGGGTGGGGCCTCGCGGGGTTTGGGGGCGGCAGCGCCTAGACGGATTCGGGGGTGGAGCCCCGTACCGTCCAGGGTGCGGCAGCCCCTGTGGGGGGCAGGGGCGGAGCTCCGCAGGGCGTGGGGGCGCTAGCTCCCGGGGGTGCAGGGGTGGAGTCCCGCGGGGGTCCTGGGGGCGGAGCCGCCGGTGGGGTTGAAGGGGCGGGAGCCCCTGGGGACGGGAAGGGTAGGGGCGGCGGGGGCGAGGAAACGGTCTGCGCGGACGACCCCGCAAGCCGCGGAGCGACGGGGTTTGGGCCGAACGGACGCGGTAGGACTGGTGGGCGCGGCCCGTTTCGGGTACCAACGATCCAGTAGCACTGGTCGGTAACGAACGGTCCGCAATCATCCCTCTTCGCGGCGAGGTGAGCCTCATGTCCGCCCCCAGCACCAAGAAACCCACCGTCACCGAACGCGAGGCCCGCCAGGTGGCGGAGGCCGCCCGGGAACAGGACTGGCGCAAGCCCAGCTTCGCCAAGGAACTGTTCCTCGGCCGCTTCCGGCTCGACCTCATCCACCCGCACCCGCTCCCCGCGGACGAGGACGCCCAGCGCGGCGAGGAGTTCCTCGCCAAACTGCGCGACTTCTGCGAGACGAAGATCGACGGCGCCAGGATCGAGCGGGACGCGCAGATCCCGGACGAGGTCATCGACGGGCTCAAGGAGCTCGGCGCGTTCGGCATGAAGATCGACACCAAGTACGGCGGCCTGGGCCTGACCCAGGTCTACTACAACAAGGCCCTCGCCCTGGCCGGCTCCGCTAACCCCGCGGTCGGCGCCCTGCTGTCGGCCCACCAGTCGATCGGCGTACCGCAGCCGCTGAAGATCTTCGGCACCCAGGAGCAGAAGGAAACCTTCCTGCCCCGCTGCGCCCGCACCGACATCTCCGCCTTCCTCCTCACCGAGCCGGACGTCGGCTCCGACCCCGCCCGGCTGGCCACCACGGCTGTGCCCGACGGCGACGACTACGTCATCGACGGGGTGAAGCTCTGGACGACCAACGGCGTGATCGCCGACCTGCTCGTGGTCATGGCGCGCGTGCCGAAGTCCGAGGGGCACAAGGGCGGGATCACCGCGTTCGTGGTCGAGGCCGCCTCGGAGGGCGTCACGGTCGAGAACCGCAACGCCTTCATGGGCCTGCGCGGCCTGGAGAACGGCGTCACCCGCTTCCACCAGGTCCGCGTCCCCGCCGCGAACCGCATCGGCCCCGAGGGCGCGGGCCTGAAGATCGCCCTGACCACCCTGAACACCGGCCGCCTGTCGCTGCCCGCGATGTGCGCCGGCGCCGGCAAGTGGTGCCTGAAGATCGCCCGCGAGTGGTCGGCGGCCCGCGAGCAGTGGGGCAAGCCCGTCGCGCTGCACGAGGCGGTCGGCTCCAAGATCAGCTTCATCGCGGCGACCACCTTCGCGCTGGAGGCCGTACTGGACCTGTCCAGCCAGATGGCCGACGAGGACCGCAACGACATCCGCATCGAGGCCGCCCTCGCCAAGCTGTACGGCTCCGAGATGGCCTGGCTGATGGCCGACGAACTGGTCCAGATCCGCGGTGGCCGCGGTTTCGAGACGGCCGCCTCCCTCGCGGCCCGCGGCGAGCGCGCCGTACCCGCCGAACAGATCCTGCGCGACCTGCGCATCAACCGGATCTTCGAGGGCTCCACCGAGATCATGCACCTGCTGATCGCCCGCGAGGCCGTAGACGCCCACCTCTCGGTCGCCGGAGACCTCATCGACCCCGACAAGACCCTGCCGGAGAAGGCGAAGGCGGGCGCGGGCGCCGGTGTCTTCTACGCCAAGTGGCTGCCGAAACTGGTCGCGGGCCCGGGGCAGCTGCCCTCCTCGTACAGCCAGTTCAAGCACGGCGTGGACCTCTCCGGCCACCTGCGCTACGTCGAGCGGCACGCCCGCAAGCTCGCCCGCTCCACCTTCTACGCCATGTCCCGCTGGCAGGGCCGGATGGAGACCAAGCAGGGCTTCCTGAGCCGGATCGTGGACATCGGCGCCGAGCTGTTCGCGATGAGCGCGGCCTGCGTCCGGGCCGAGCTGCTGCGCAGCCAGGGCGACCACGGCCGCGAGGCCTACCAGCTCGCCGACGCCTTCTGCCGCCAGTCCCGCATCCGGGTCGAGGAACTCTTCGACCGGCTCTGGCACAACACCGACGACCTCGACCGCAAGGTGGTCAAGGGCGTCCTCGGCGGCGCCTACGAGTGGCTGGAACAGGGCATCGTCGACCCGTCGGGCGACGGCCCGTGGATCGCCGACGCGACCCCGGGCCCCAGCGCACGGGAGAACGTGCACCGACCGGTCCGCTAGCTCAGCGGCTCAGCGGTAGCGGTACCGGCCGCCGGACACCGTGTCGACCAGAAGCAGGACCTGTTCGACGCGGTGTCCGAATATGGACAACAGGTGGAGAATCCAGATAAGGCACCCGCGCGAGGGACGCGCTGTCCTTCCGGCCGCCGGATGCGGCAACAATGGGGGGATGACCGACAGTCCCGCCAGTCCGGCGCCCCTCGCCGACCCGCACCTCGTCTACGACCCTCTCGCGGGGGACGGTCCCAAGGACGTGGTGATCCTCGGCTCCACCGGGTCCATCGGCACCCAGGCCATCGACCTCGTGCTGCGCAACCCCGACCGCTTCCGGGTGACCGCCCTGTCCGCGAACGGCGGCCGGGTGACCCTCCTCGCCGAGCAGGCGCACCGGCTGCGGGCGCGGACCGTCGCGGTCGCCCGGGAGGACGTCGTACCGGCGCTGCGCGAGGCGCTCGGCGCCCGGTACGGCACCGGTGAACCGCTCCCCGAGATCCTCGCCGGCCCGAACGCCGCCACCCAGGTCGCCGCCTCCGACTGCCACACGGTGCTCAACGGCATCACCGGCTCCATCGGCCTCGCGCCCACGCTCGCCGCCCTGGAGGCCGGCCGCACCCTCGCGCTCGCCAACAAGGAGTCGCTCATCGTCGGCGGCCCCCTGGTCAAGGAGTTCGCCAAGCCCGGTCAGATCATCCCGGTCGACTCCGAGCACGCCGCGCTCTTCCAGGCGCTCGCGGCCGGGTCGCGGGCCGATGTGCGCAAGCTGGTCGTCACCGCCTCCGGCGGCCCGTTCCGTGGCCGTACGAAGGAGCAACTGGCCGGTGTCACGGTCGAGGACGCCCTCGCGCACCCCACCTGGGCCATGGGCCCGGTGATCACGATCAACTCCGCGACCCTCGTCAACAAGGGCCTGGAGGTCATCGAGGCGCACCTGCTCTACGACATTCCCTTCGACCGCATTGAGGTGGTCGTGCATCCCCAGTCGTATGTCCACTCGATGGTTGAGTTCACGGACGGATCGACACTGGCCCAGGCGACGCCCCCCGACATGCGGGGGCCGATCGCCATCGGTCTCGGCTGGCCCGAACGCGTCCCCGACGCGGCGCCCGCCTTCGACTGGAGCAAGGCCTCCACCTGGGAGTTCTTCCCGCTCGACAACAACGCGTTCCCCTCGGTGAACCTGGCGCGCCACGTGGGTGAGCTCGCGGGCACCGCCCCCGCGGTGTTCAATGCGGCCAACGAGGAGTGCGTGGAGGCGTTCCGCACCGGCGCGCTGCCGTTCAACGGGATCATGGAGACCGTCACCCGGGTGGTGGAGGAGCACGGCACGCCGGGGACGGGAACTTCACTCACGGTGTCGGACGTCCTCGAAGCGGAGACCTGGGCGCGGGCCCGGGCCCGGGAACTGACAGCGCAGACGGCGACCGCGGAGGCGCGTGCATGACGACCCTGATGTTCATCCTCGGCATAGGCGTCTTCGCGCTCGGACTGCTGGTGTCCATCGCCTGGCACGAGCTGGGGCACCTCTCCACCGCCAAGCTCTTCGGCATCCGCGTGCCGCAGTACATGGTCGGCTTCGGCCCGACCGTCTGGTCGCGCAAGAAGGGCGAGACGGAATACGGGTTCAAGGCGATCCCGATGGGCGGCTACATCCGCATGATCGGCATGTTCCCGCCCGGGGACGACGGCCGGATCACCGCGCGCTCCACCTCGCCGTGGCGCGGCATGATCGAGGACGCCCGCTCGGCCGCCTTCGAGGAGCTCCAGGACGGCGACGAGACCCGCCTGTTCTACACGCGTGCCCCGTGGAAGCGGGTCATCGTGATGTTCGCGGGTCCCTTCATGAACCTGATCCTCGCGGTGGTGCTGTTCCTCACCGTGCTGATGGGCTTCGGCATCACGCAGCAGACGACCACCGTCAGCTCGGTCTCCAAGTGCGTGATCTCCCAGACCCAGAACCGCGACACCTGCAAGAAGTCCGACCCCGAGTCCCCGGCCGCCGCCGCGGGCCTCAAGGCGGGCGACAAGATCGTCTCCTTCGACGGGATCAAGACGGACAGCTGGAACAAGCTCTCCGACCTGATCCGCGCCAACCCCGACAAGACGGTGCCCATCGTCGTCGAACGCAAGGGCCACGAGCTGACCCTGCGCGCGACGCTCGTCGAGAACCAGGTGGCGAAGAAGGACTCCCACGGGCAGATCGTCAACGGTTACACCTCGGCCGGTTTCCTCGGTTTCAGCGCCGCCAACGGCGTCGTGCGCCAGGACTTCGGCGAGTCGGTGACCTGGATGGGCGACCGCCTCGGCGAGGCCGTCGACTCCATCGCGGCCCTCCCCGGCAAGATCCCCGCCCTGTGGAACGCCGCCTTCAACGACGCCCCCCGCCAGCCCGACTCCCCGATGGGCGTGGTCGGCGCGGCCCGGGTCGGCGGTGAGATCTTCACCCTCGACATCCCGCCCACCCAGCAGCTGGCGATGTTCGTCATGCTGGTCGCCGGCTTCAACCTCTCCCTCTTCCTGTTCAACATGCTCCCGCTGCTCCCGCTCGACGGCGGGCACATCGCGGGCGCCCTGTGGGAGTCGCTGCGCCG
Organism: Streptomyces sp. NPDC046915; assembly: GCF_040644935.1. Classification (NCBI taxonomy): domain Bacteria; kingdom Bacillati; phylum Actinomycetota; class Actinomycetes; order Kitasatosporales; family Streptomycetaceae; genus Streptomyces; species Streptomyces sp. NPDC046915. Next base: position 214,596 of record NZ_JBEYXB010000017.1, read on the forward strand.
GAACCTGGCCAGGGTGCTGCGCCGGCCGGACCCGGGTCCGTTCGACGTGGCGAAGCTGATGCCGGTGGCCTATGTGGTGGCCGGGATCTTCGTCTGCTTCACCATCCTCGTGTTGATCGCGGACGTGGTTAACCCGGTGAAAATCTCCTAGCCACGCAGCGTTTCGAGGCGGCCCGGAACCCTGTGTTCCGGGCCGCCTCCCATTGAGTGGGTTTACGGGTGGGATGTGCTGGGGCGCCGGGCCGTGCCGTAATCTCGAAGCCTGGAGCCCGATGCCTGACGGGACCGGATCTTGATCCACGACTTGGGGTTGCACAGCAGATGACTGCGATTTCTCTCGGCATGCCGTCCGTTCCGACCAAGCTCGCCGAGCGCCGGAAGAGCCGGCAGATCCAGGTCGGATCCGTGGCGGTCGGCGGGGACGCGCCGGTGTCGGTGCAGTCGATGACGACGACCCGTACGTCCGACATCGGCGCCACGCTCCAGCAGATCGCGGAACTGACCGCGTCCGGCTGCCAGATCGTGCGGGTCGCCTGCCCGACGCAGGACGACGCGGACGCGCTC
>NZ_JBEYXB010000018.1:0-212204 GCF_040644935.1 Streptomyces sp. NPDC046915
AACCACCCCGGCACCGCACTGATCGAGATCTACCAGAACTGCAACATCTTCAACGACGGCGCCTTCGACGCCCTCAAAGACAAGCAACAGGCCGAGGAAGCACTGATCCGCCTCGAGGACGGGCAGCCGATCCGCTTCGGCGCGGACGGCAGCCGGGGAGTCGTCCGCGACCGCCAGACCGGTGATCTGAAGGTCGTCACGGTGACCCCCGACAACGAGGCCGACGTGCTGGTCCACGACGCCCGGGCGGCGTCCCCGACCACCGCCTTCGCGCTTTCGCGCCTGGCCGATCCCGACACCCTGCACCACACCCCCATCGGGGTCTTCCGGTCCGTGGAGCGCCCGGTCTACGACGACCAGATGACCGACCAGCTGGACACCGCGATCGAGCAGCGGGGCAAGGGCGACCTGGCCTCCCTGCTGGCCGGCGGCGACACCTGGACGGTCGTCGGCTGACGGCGGCGGTTCCTCAGGAGGCCCGGGTCTGCGCCGCCCGGGCCTCGTCGTACGCGGAGCGCGACTGCTCCACGTCGTCCATCCGCGCTTGCGTCCACATCGCGAGCCCCCGTACCTGCTCCGCCGCCTCGCGGCCCAGTTCGGTCAGGGAGTAGTCGACGCGCGGCGGGATCACCGGCTTGGCGTCCCGGTGGACCAGGCCGTCGCGCTCCAGGGTCTGGAGGGTCTGGGTGAGCATCTTCTCGCTGACGCCCCGGCCGATCCTGCCGATCTCGCGGCGCAGTTCGCTGAAGCGGTAGGAGCGCTCCAGGAGGGCGATGAGGACCAGGACGCCCCAGCGGCTGGTGACGTGCTCCAGGACGAGGCGGTAGGGGCACATCGTCTCGCCTGCCGAACCGATCTCACTTACTGCCATGCCAGTACCTTACTTCAAAGTGGGTACTTTCCAGAAGTTAGTACAGCTCCTAGGGTGAGTGTCGAAGACGCACCCCACAAGGAGATCGCTGAATCATGAGCATCGTCGTCACCGGAGCCACCGGGCACCTCGGCCGCCTCGTCGTCGAGCAGCTGCTGGAGAAGGTCCCGGCCGAGCAGATCACCGCGGTCGTCCGCACCCCGGAGAAGGCCGCCGACTTCGCGGAGCGCGGAGTGCGGATCGCGGTCGCCGACTACAACACCCCGCAGACCTTCGACAGCCTCTTCGCCGCCGGCGACAAGGTGCTGCTGATCTCGGGCAACGAGTTCGACAAGGGCCGCGTCCAGCAGCACCAGGTCGTCATCGACGCGGCCAAGGCCGCCGGTGTCGCGCTCCTCGCCTACACCAGCGCCCCGGGCACCCTGACCGCCGCGCTCGCCGACGACCACCGCGGCACCGAGAAGGCGCTGCTGGCCTCCGGTCTGCCGTACACGCTGCTGCGCAACGGCTGGTACCACGAGAACTACACCGAGAACCTCGCCCCGGTGCTGGAGCACGGCGCGGTCGTCCAGGCCGCCGGTGACGGCCGGGTCTCCTCCGCCTCCCGCGCCGACTACGCCGCCGCCGCGGCCGCGGTGCTGGCCGGCGAGGGGCACGAGAACAAGACGTACGAGCTGGGCGGCGACGAGGCGTGGGGCTTCGCCGAGTACGCGGCCGAGCTGAGCCGGCAGACCGGCAGGGAGATCGCCTACAACGCCGTCCCCGTCGAGGCCTTCGAGGGCATCCTGGCGGGCGCCGGTCTGCCGGGGCCGTTCGCCGCGATCCTGGCGGGCGTGGACGCGTCCATCGAGAAGGGCGAACTGGTCGTCTCCACCGGCGACCTCTCGCGCCTGGCCGGCCGTCCGACCACCCCGCTCGCCGAGGCGATCAGCGCCGCGCTCAAGGGCTGAAGTCCCCTCACCCGGAGCCCCTGAGTCTTCGACCCCCGCCTGTCATGACCGTATAGCGATACGGGCATGACAGGCGGGGGTGCTCGGCGCTACCTTCGTCCAGGCGGACAGGACGTACGGAGTGAGCAGGAGGGGCCCGTGGCCGGGGAGTCGAGGAGTGAGCGGCGGACAGGTCTGCTGAACGGCTTCGCGGCGTACGGAATGTGGGGTCTCGTACCCCTGTTCTGGCCGCTGCTCAAGCCCGCCGGCGCGATGGAGATACTCGCCCACCGGATGGTGTGGTCCCTCGTCTTCGTCGCCGCCGCGCTGCTGGTCGTACGGCGCTGGGCCTGGGCCGGTGAGCTGCTGCGGCAACCCGGGCGGCTCGCGCTGGTCGCGGTCGCGGCCGGGGTGATCACCGTCAACTGGGGCGTGTACATCTGGGCCGTGAACAGCGGGCACGTGGTCGAGGCCTCGCTGGGCTACTTCATCAACCCGCTGGTCACCATAGCGATGGGCGTGCTGCTCCTGAAGGAACGGCTGCGGCCCGTGCAGTGGCTGGCGGTCGGCGTCGGCTTCGCGGCCGTGGTCGTCCTCACCGTGGGGTACGGACAGCCGCCGTGGATCTCCCTGTGCCTCGCCTTCTCCTTCGCCACCTACGGCCTGGTGAAGAAGAAGGTCAACCTCGGCGGTGTCGAGTCGCTGGCCGCGGAGACCGCGATCCAGTTCCTGCCCGCGCTCGGCTATCTGCTGTGGCTGAGCGCGCACGGAGACGCCAGCTTCGCGAGCGAGGGCGCCGGGCACGCCGCGCTGCTCGCCTCGACCGGTGCCGTCACCGCGCTGCCGCTGGTCTGCTTCGGCGCGGCCGCGATCCGGGTGCCGCTGTCCACGCTGGGGCTGCTCCAGTATCTGGCGCCCGTCTTCCAGTTCCTGCTGGGCATCCTGTACTTCCACGAGGCCATGCCGCCCGAGCGCTGGGCCGGCTTCGCGCTCGTCTGGCTGGCGCTGGCCCTGCTCACCTGGGACGCGCTGCGCACCGCGCGCCGGACAGCCCGGGCGCTGGCCGTCGCGGCCGCGGCCGCGACGGCAGCCGCCGTTCCGGTGGACACCGTCGTGCGGCAACCGGACGGCGTGGCCTCCGGCCAGGAACCGGAACCGGCCTCCTGACCGGTCCGGGTCGGCTATAAGTGGCGCCATGACGCAGACGCCCGCACCCGCCACGCTGCACTTCAAACTCGTCGTCGACGCCACCGACCCGCACGCGCAGGCCGATTTCTGGGCCGCCGCGCTGCACTACGAGGCCGAGGACAACAGCGCGTTCGTCGAGCGGCTGCTGGAGCTCGGCGCGCTGCCGGGCGAGGCCACCGTGGAGTACCACGGCCGCCCGGCCTTCCGGGACCTGATCGCCGTACGGCATCCGGACGACCCGTACGACAAGGAGCGCGGCACCGGGCTCGGGCGGCGGCTGCTGTTCCAGCGCGTGCCGGAGGCGAAGACCGGCAAGAACCGGCTCCACCTCGACCTGCACCCGGGCGAGGGCCGGCGCGACGCCGAGGTCGAGCGGCTTCAGGCGCTGGGCGCCCAGGTGTTGCGGCGGGTGACGGAGCCCGGCGGGGAGTGGGTGGTGATGGCGGACCCCGAGGGGAACGAGTTCTGCGTGCAGTAGGGCGTCTTCCGTACGGAAGAGACCGTCTCCCGCACGCAGTAGGGCGTCTTCCGCGTGGAGCAGGCCGTCAGGCGCCGGCCGCCCTGGCGGCGCGGTCCGTCAGGCGGACCATGCGGGCGCGGGCGGACTCCAGCCGCTCCCGGTCGTCGTCCGCCGGGCCCGGCCGGGCGGCCAGCTCGGTCCACAGCTCGATCAGGTCCTGCCCCAGACGCAGACCGTGCTCGGGGTCCCGCACGGCACGCCAGGCGGTGGCCGCGCTCTGGACGTTGCCGTAGGCGGCATCCGCGTTCCGGCCTCGGTGGTGGAGGCGGGCCAGGTCGAGGGAGAGGTCGAAGGCCCGAAGCGGGTCGCCGGCCAGGTAGGCGATGTAGGCGGTCAGTTCGCGCAGGCGCAGCACCTCGGGGTGACCGGCGCCCAGCACGTTCGAGGCCTGGACGACGGTGTGCTCGGCGAGCTCCGACGCCGTCTCGATCCGACCCTCCTTGACCGCCTCGTTGATCCGCGTCATGGGCTCGGTGAGCAGCGCGGCGCCCTCCGCGGTGGCGGTCACCGGGCCGTCGCCGAGGACCGCTTCGGCGACCGCGTCGAAGCCCCGGGCCGGCGTGTGGTGCCGGGTGTCGGGCTCGGGGGCGCGGTCCGGCGCCGGCAGGGGGAGCGGGAGCGGCTCGGGCGGGGGCGGGGGCGGGGGCGTGTCGCGGCGGGGTTGCTGCGGCGCGACGGTGCGTGCCGCCTGCGGGGTCGTGGTCCGTGCCGCCTGCGGGGCGGCGTTCCGTTCGTGCAGTCGTGGCTCGCCCGTGAAGCGGCTGGCGCCGTTCACATCCACTTCGAGGGGGACGACGCAGCCGACTCGGTCGTCGTGGACCATGGCGTGCACCGGGTGGCCGAGGCTGATGGCGAGGCGCTGGAGGTGGTTCAGGACGGCCTGCTGGATCTCCTGACCGGGGGCCGCCATGACCGCCACCCCGCCGACGGAGGCGCTGCCCGAGCCCGAGACCCGCACCTCCAGCGGGGCCGCCGGGTGCGGGTCGTCCCACAGGTCCCGCTTCTTCTCGAAGCTCAGTCGAGCCATCGGTTTCCTCACTCCCCCGGCCTCACGATCCGGTCGTACGCGTCCCTGCCCTCGAGTGTCTCCGGTACACCCCCGCTTCCGCGTCACCACGACGTCACAGCCTCGCACCAGCCGGCCGCCACTGGACATCTAATTGCATGCGCATATAATGCAGGTGCTTGTATTTTCGCGTCACGCCGACCATTTTGCGGTACATCGACCACCTGGGGGACCTATGAACCGCCGTTTCCTGTTCGTGCTCGGCAGCGCCCGCGCCGACGGCAACACCGAGCTGCTGGCGCGCACGGCCGCCGAACAGCTGCCCGGGGACGTCGAGCAGCAGTGGATCAGCCTGGCCGAGCACCCGCTGCCCGACTTCGTGGACCAGCGGCGTGACAGCGACCACGTACGCCCGCCGGCCGACACCAACACCGGCCTGCTGCTGGAGGCGACGCTCGCGGCCACGGACATCGTCATCGCCTCGCCGCTGTACTGGTACTCGGTGTCCGGCCTCACCAAGCGCTACCTGGACTACTGGTCCGGCTGGCTGCGCACCCCCGGCATCGACTTCAAGGCGACCCTCGCCGGGCGCACGCTGTGGGGCATCGCCGCGCTCGCCGACCGGGAGCCGTCGGTGGCCGATCCGCTCGTCGACACGCTCAACAACTCGGCCGCGTACCTGGGTATGCGCTTCGGCGGGGTGCTGCTCGGCAACGGCAGCGCGCGCGGGGACGTACTCAAGGACACCGAGGCGCTGACCCGGGCGAAGACGTTCTTCACCCGCGCGGCCCCGCTCGCCCGTTTCCCGTACCAGAACCGCTGAGCGCCGCCGCCGTGGCAGGCCGCCCCTAGGCCGTGATGTCCTTCGTCGTGAACCGTGCCCAGGCCGCCGAGCCGAACACCGCGGCGTACAGGGCCTGGAGACCGAGGTTCTTCACCAGGTCGTCCCAGTAGACCGGGTCGCGCATCAGATCGGCGAAGGACAGCCAGTAGTGGGAGAAGAAGTACGGCTGCAACGCGTGCAGTTGAGGTATCTGGTCGAGGATCTGGACGGTGATGAGCAGGCCGACCGTGGTCGCCATCGCCGCGATCCCGCTGTTCGTCAGCGTGGAGACGAACAGGCCGAGCGCCGCGACCCCGACCAGTGACGCGGCGACGGCCAGGGCGATCAGCAGGGCGCGGCCGAGGCCGTCGGCGAAACTGATCTGGGTGCCCGAGATGGTCGTCAGGTCGCCGAGCGGGAAGAGCAGCGCGCCCGTCAGGAGGGCGGAGACGGCGACCACGAAGGTGGCGACCAGGCAGAAGGCCATGACCGTCGCGTACTTGGTGAGCAGCAGGCGGGTGCGGCCGGCCGGGGCGACCAGAAGGTAGCGCAGGGTTCCGGCGTTGGCCTCGCCCGCGATGGAGTCGCCCGCCACCACGCCGATCGCCATCGGCAGGAAGAACGGGAGCGTCGCCGCCAGCGCCGTGAACACCAGGAACAGACCGTTGTTGGTGATCTGCGCGATGAACGCCGGGCCCTCGCCCCCGCCGCCCCGGCCGCCCGCCGACGAGCCGCCCCGGGTCTCGATCTTCACCGAGACCCCGACCAGCACCGGCACCGCGGCCAGCACACCGAGCAGCGCGAGCGTGCGCCAGCGCCGGAAGGTGACGGTCAGTTCGTTGCGCAGCAGGCCGAAGGTCCACAGCGGGGTGGGACGGCGTACGGCCACTGCCTCAGCCTGCGACATCGAAGCCCTCCCCCGTCAGCGCCACGAACGCGTCCTCCAGCGAGGCCCGCTCCACTCCGAAGCCGCGCACCCGCACCCCGGCCGTCACCAGCGCCGCGTTCAGCTCGGCGAGGTCACGGTCGGGCGGCTCGCCGCTCACCCGGTCCTCGGCGACGACGACGTCCGCGACCCCCTGCTCCTTCAGCACCCGGGCCGCCTCACCCGGATCCGGCGTGGTGACGACGAGCAGCCCGCGTGCCCCGGCCGCCAGGTCGGCCACCGGGCCCTGGGTGATCAGTCGGCCCTGGGCCATCACCGCCACATGGGTGCACACCTGCTCGATCTCGTCGAGGAGGTGGGAGGAGAGGAACACGGTCGTGCCGTCCGAGGCCAACTCCCGCACCAGCGCCCGGATCTCCCGCATGCCCTGCGGGTCGAGCCCGTTGGTCGGCTCGTCCAGCACGAGCAGCCTGCGCGGCTGGAGCAGTGCGGCGGCCAGACCCAGGCGCTGCTTCATGCCCAGGGAGTAGGCCTTCGCCTTCTTGCCCGCGGCGGCCGTCAGACCCACCCGGTCCAGTGCGGCCGTGACGCGGGCGCGCCGGGTGCGCGGGTCGGCGGTCGGGTCGGCCGCGTCGTACCGCAGCAGGTTGTCGCGGCCGGAGAGGAAGCCGTACAGGGCCGGTCCCTCGATGAGGGCGCCGACCTGCGGGAGCACGGTGCGCGCGGCCCGGGGTATGGGACGCCCCAGGACGCGCGCCGTGCCGGAGGTCGGCGCGATCAGGCCCATCAGCATGCGGATGGTGGTGGTCTTCCCGGAGCCGTTCGGACCGAGGAAGCCGAAGACGCTGCCCGCCGGGACGGTCAGGTCGAGACCGTCGACGGCGAGCTGTCCGCCGCGGTAGCGCTTGGTGAGCGCACGGGTGTGGATGACGCTGTCATCCGCGTCCCGCGCGGCCGGCTCCGTGGCGGACGGTTCGTCCATCGGCTCCCCTGCTTCGTCATACGTACGCAGGTACGTACGTACGTGCTGTGCGGCCGGCGGCTGCCGTGCCGCGTCTGTCTACCGTGCCGCGTCGGCCGCCTTCACCAGCGCGTTCTTGGTCACGGTGCCGACGTAGACCTTGCCGTCGTCCGTGATCAGGGCGTTGACCAGGCGGGTGGAGAACACCGTGCCCTTGCCGAACTTGCCGGTCACATGGTCGCCGAGCGAGCCGAGGAAGCCGCCCATGTCGCCGCCGCCCGCACCGGAGGGCAGGCCGCCCTTGCTGCCGGAGTCGAAGGTGGCGATCGAGTTCCAGCCCTTGCCGAGGACGTCGAAGCCGTCACGGCCCTTGGCGAGGTCCTTCCCGGACTTCGGGGCACTCTCCCGGGGCGCCTTGGCCGCCTCGTCCCCCTGGGTGACCTTCGCGCCCTTCGGCGGGGTGAAGTCGAAGGTCGAGGCGGCCGGCTTGGCGAAGCTGACCTGGGTGAAGCCCGCGTCCACGACGGCGGCGCCACCGCTTGCCGGGGTCAGGGTGAACTTCAGCGGCATCCCGGTCCTGGCGTCCACGGCGATGCTGATCGCGCCCACCGTGGTGCTCGACTGCTTGGGCTTGATGAGCAGCTTGTAGGCGTCCCGGCCGGCGACCTGGACGGTGCCGTCGACGGTCACGGACGTGGTGTCGTCGACGGACTTCAGGGCCTCGTCGGCGAAGTCCTTCGGCGTGGCGGGGGTCTTCTCCCGCTGCCGCTCGCCGTTCTGGTCCGCGGTGCCGTGGTACACCTCGTTGGACTTGCTGTCGTAGCCCCAGACGTCCTTGCCGTCGTGGATGAGGCTGTACTCGGCGGCGCTCTCGATCAGCGAGACCTTCTGGCGGTCGGGTCCGTCGGCCGCCACGCGCAGCGTGTGACTGCCCGAGAGCAGTTCGGTGAGCTTGGATTTCGGGTCGGCCGACGAGCCGTCGCCGCCCTTGTTCGCCCCGGACAGCAGGCCGCTCTCCAGGCCGCCGAGGTTCGGCAGCCCGAGGTTGGTGCTGAACCGCACCGTGCCGGACATCTGCTGCACGTCCGACGCGGCGATCTTGTTTATGAGCTGTTGTGCGCTGATCTTCGGCAGGTCGGGGTCACCGGAGTCGGCGAGCGCCGGGACCAGCCCGATGGTCGCCGCCGCCACCCCCACCACCGCGACCGGTACGACGTACCGGGCCGCCTTGCGGCGTCCGGCGGCCATGTCGGTGTCGGCCATGCTGTCGTCGGACGTGGTGTCGTCGGATCCGTACGGTGCCATGTGTGCCTTACCTCCGTCGTCGGCGGCGGCTGCCCTCACCCTCGTAAACCCTGAGCCGCCATTCTCACCCGAATCGGTGAGGAGTGGTGATTTCCGTGGTTTCCATCTCACCAAATCGGCCGTGAGGATGCGTCAGACCCGGGAGGCAACTCGATGTACGCCTCCGGTATGACACGGGGAGGCGGGATGTCCTCCGACCCGTAGGGGTCATGCCGGTGTCTTTACCAGCCCGTCCGGGGGTGCCCCCCTCTGGGGGAGTTTGAGGACGAGGCCGTTCAGGCCGAAGGGGGGTCTGGGGGCGCAGCCCCCAGCGTGGCCCAGGCAAACGCCGGGCACCTACCCAGCCCGGTGCACCACCGCGTCGCACAGCTGCAGAAGTGCCGCCTTGGCGTCACACTCCCGCAGCGGCGCCAGCGCCGCCCGCGCGTCCTCCGCGTAGCGCACGGTGTCCCGGCGTGCCTGCTCCAGCGCGGGGTGGGCGCGCAGCGCGGCCAGCGCCTCGGCGTGCCGGGCGTCGTCGGTCAGGTCGGAGTCGAGCAGGTCGCACAGGGCGATGTCCTCGGCCAGCCCCAGCCGGGCCGCCCGCTCCCTGAGACGCAGCACGGGCAGGGTGGGGATGCCCTCGCGCAGGTCGGTGCCCGGGGTCTTGCCGGACTCGTGGGAGTCGGAGGCGATGTCCAGTACGTCGTCGGCGAGCTGGAAGGCGACGCCGAGCCGCTCGCCGTACTGGGTCAGTACGTCCACCACGGTCTCGTCGGCCCCGGACATCATGGCGCCGAAGCGGCAGGAGACCGCCACCAGCGAGCCGGTCTTGCCGCCGAGGACGTCCAGGTAGTGCTCGACCGGGTCGCGGCCGTCCTGCGGCCCCGCCGTCTCCAGGATCTGCCCGGTGACCAGCCGCTCGAACGCCAGGGCCTGCACCCGTACGGCCTCGGGGCCGAGGTCGGCGAGGATCTGGGAGGCGCGGGCGAAGAGGAAGTCGCCGGTGAGGACGGCGACGGAGTTGCCCCAGCGGGTGTTCGCGCTGTCCACTCCGCGGCGCACCGCGGCCTCGTCCATGACGTCGTCGTGGTAGAGCGTCGCGAGGTGGGTGAGCTCGACGACGACGGCCGAGGGCACGATTCCCGGCGCGTACGGGTCCCCGAACTGTGACGCGAGCATCACGAGCAGCGGCCGGAACCGCTTCCCGCCCGCGCGCACGAGGTGCTGGGCGGCCCCGGTGATGAAGGGGACCTCACTCTTGGTGGCTTCGAGCAGTCCCTCCTCGACAGCCGCCAATCCGGCCTGGACATCGGCTTCCAGAGCCTGGTCCCGCACGCTAAGCCCGAACGGCCCGACGACGGTCACGAGGGGTCTCCTGTCTGCTGGTGCCTGCTGGCGATTACACGGTTTGTCGATAGGTCGCTGCCCTCACTCAAGTCAGCGTATCCGGTCAGCTTTCGATCACCGAGGGCGCCCACTGTTACAGGCCGGGCGCTATCGGATCACGCCCGTTATGTTTTCGATCGGCCGATAAGCACAGATATTTATCGACTTACCCGGAAGTACGACATGACTGCGCCGCTTGGAGCAGTTCGCCTTCCGCTCCCACGCTCGATGCGCTACCCAAAGCGGCGCCCTTCATGTCCTATTTGCCGTGATTGCTATTCCGTGAATTGGGTCACGTCGGCCGAACGGAGCACCCCACCGTCCGGCACGGGCACACCGCTTGGCGCCATTGGCCAGTTGAGGGTTGGCAGACGCAAAGGATCAAGCGCCTCATACGCCTCACAACAAGGTCAACTAGGACTTTGTGTGAATCCGCCGCTTGTTCAGGACATGTGCTCTCGCATACGTTCCCGGCCGTCGGGCGGAACGCCGAATCCTGCCGCCGCCCGTCACACCCATCGACGAACTCATTCACGGCAGGAGCGGGGGACCCAGGTTTGCCGCCGGTCCGGGCGACACCCGTCGTCCCGGAACGGCTCGGGGTGAAGCCGCACCGCCTTCGGGCGGCGCGGCCGGGCACCTCCCAGCCCGAACCCGACAGCTCACCTCGCAGGCGACGGAGAGGAACTTCGACATGTCTGCTGCCGCTCAGCACCGTGCCCCCTTCGCCCGCCTCGCCCGCAGGCTCGCCGTCGCCGGCACCGGCGCCGCCGTGCTCGCCCTCCCGCTGATCGGTGCGACCAGCGCCTCCGCGGCCACCACCACGAGCGCCCCCAAGGCCGCCCCCGCGGCCGCCACCACGCTCCCGTACGCCAACAACCTCGACGGCTGGATCCGCGAGTCGCTCGCGATCATGGCGCAGAAGGGCATCCCGGGCACGTACAACGGCATCTACCGCAACGTGATCCGCGAGTCGTCGGGCAACCCGGTGGCCATCAACCTCTGGGACTCCAACGCGGCCGCGGGCATCCCGTCCAAGGGCCTGCTCCAGGTCATCGACCCCACGTTCGCCAGCTACCACGTGGCCGGCACCTCGTACAACATCTACGACCCGGTCGCGAACATCACGGCCGCCTGCAACTACGCCGCCCACCGGTACGGCTCGATCGACAACGTGTTCGGCGCGTACTGACCGCTCCGCTCCCCTGAGGGAACGAGCCCCGCTCGAACGGGCCCCGGCTCAGGGGAAGAGTCCTTCGAGGACGACGGCGATGCCGTCGTCCTCGTTCGACGAGGTGACCTCGTCGGCCACCGCCTTCAGCTCGGGGTGGGCGTTGGCCATCGCCACACCGTGGGCGGCCCACTCGAACATCGGGATGTCGTTGGGCATGTCCCCGAAGGCGATGGCCCGTTCGGCGCTCAGCCCGAGGTGGTCGGCGGCCAGCGCCAGCCCGGTCGCCTTGTTGACGCCGCACGGCTGGAGCTCGACGGTTCCCGGCCCCGACATGGTGACCGTCGCCAGCGATCCCACGGCCGCGCGGGCCGTGGCGGCCAACTCGTCGTCCGACAGGGCGTGATGCCGCAGCAGGACCTTGCTGATCGGCTCGCACCACAGGTCGTCGCGCCGCCGGACCCGTACGGCGGGCAGCGTGGGGTGGGGCATCAGATAGCCGGGCTCGATGAGCGTGAGCCCGTCCACCCCGTTCTGGTCGACGGCCGCGTACACCTCCCCCACCTCGGCCTCGATCTTGCCGAGCGCGGTCTCCGCCAGTTCCCGGTCCAGGGTGACCGACCACAGCAGGCGGTGGGCGCCGGCGTCGTACACCTGCGCACCCTGTCCGCACACCGCGAGCCCCGTGCAGCCGAGGTCGTCGAGCAGCGGCCGCACCCGCGGCGCCGGGCGCCCGGTCACCACGAGGTGCCGGGCACCCGCTCTCCCGGCCCGGGCGAGGGCGGCGAGGGAGCGGTCGGAGAGCGTGTCGTCGCCACGCAGGAGCGTTCCGTCGAGATCGGTCGCGACGAGCGAGTACGCAGGGGAGATCGGGGAGGAATACGCGGGGGGTGCGGCCATGATCAGAGAATACGGACACCGCACCCCCACGACTCACCGCTGTTTCCAGCCCCAAGTGGCGCCCGTGGGCTCCTTGGTGGCGATCTCGAGACCTGTGGCGCAGCCCGTCAGCCGTGTGCCGCCGCGAGGTGCTTGGCCAGGCGCGGCGAGGCGAACTCGGTGCCGCAGACGAAGCGCATCACCGGGCCGTACGACGACGCCGCCGGGAGGCCGGTGAAGTACAGACCGGGGACGGATGAGACGTAGCCCGCACCCAGGCGGGGCGTGCCCCGGCTCACCGTGAGCCGGGTGCGCAGCTCATGGCCGAGGAAGTCCATGGCCGCGATGTCCACGCGGTAGCCGGTGGCCGCGATGACGTGGTCGGCGGCGACCTGGACGGTCTGCCCGGCGTGGGTGCGGACGGTGAGGACCGGGCTGCCGTCGGAGACGTCCGCGCCGGCCAACCGCTCGACCTCCTTCACCTCGACCTTCCCCTCGAAGCGGTCGCGCAGCCACCAGGCGCCGAGCGGGCCCAGGACCCGGCGGACCAGGTAGTGGCGGGTGCGGGCCGGGAGGTAGCGGTAGGGGTGCGGGTAGTAGCTCAGCGCCCAGAGGGACCAGGCGCGGCCGAAGGGCGACTCGGGGCGCAGCTTCGGCTGGTTCCAGGGCGGGGCCCCGAAGGCGACCCGGCCGCGGCCCCGCGACACCACCCGTACCCGGGCGCCGGCCTCAGCGGCCAGAACCGCCGTCTCCAGCGCGGACTGGCCGGCGCCGACGACGATCAGTTCCTTGCCGGAGAACCGGGTCAGGTCGTGGTGCTGGGAGCTGTGGGACACCGGACCGGTCAGGCCGGGTCCGTCGGGCGCCGCCGACGCCAGCTCGGCCGGGAGGTGGGCCAGTCCGGACAGGCCGGTGGCGACCACCACCGCGCGCGCGGTGAACGACTCACCGGAGTCCAGCTTGAGTTCGAAGCCGCCGCCCGCGCCCCGGTCCACGGACACCACCCGCACCCGCTCCAGGTCGGGCAGCAGTTTCTCCTGGAACCACTCGCCGTAGGCGATGAAGGTCTCGACCGGGATGATGTCCTCGTCGGTGACCAGCCGGCGGACGCCCGCCGCGTCGCAGTAGTCGACGAGCGAGTGGCCGGGCTGGGGGCAGTCGATGCTGGACGCCACCGGGGTGGACTTGAGGAGCATTCCGGCGGGCATGTGGTCGCGCCAGCTGACCATGGAATCGCCGAAGACGCGGACGGGAATGCCGCGCGCCCGCAGATGGGCGGCGGTGGACAGGCCGAATGGCCCGGCACCGATGACTGCAACCGGTTGAATCACGAAGTCCCTCCCCAGGACGTGTTTTCCGTCACTTCGTGGTGGTGGATCGTGCGCCGGTCCGGACAGCCGGCCCTGGGCGGGCCTCAGTTGCCGGAACCGGTGCCGCTGCCGCGGCGGTTGGTCCGCCACAGCTGATAGAGGTGCTTCGCGCCCGGTCGCACGAAGCGCGCGAGCATCGTGAGGAACGGCAGCGGGTCGTCACCCGCGAGCCACGCCAGCTCCGTCCCGCTCGCCCGGGCCGGCGCGTGCGGCGTCGTGTAGCCGCTGCGACGGTAGGCGAGGAGGGCGGGGAGGTCGATGTTCTCCACGATGTAGCGGCGGCCGGCCGGCTGTTCCCCCTCCGGAACCGGGCGGCCGGTCAGATTCAGGTGCATGGCGCGTACGACGTCCACGCCGGACTCGTTCTCGAAGAGCCGGAACTGGGCGCCCATGCGCGGGTTGAAGTCGAGGAGTTTGTACTGTCCGTCGCGCCGGTCGAAGCGCAGGTCGAGGTCGATGATGCCGCTGAAGCCGATCTGCTTGATGAAACGTGCGGCGAGGTCGGCGAGTTCCGGGTTGTCGACGACGTAGGCGTTCGCCGTCATGCCCGCGTGCGGCGGCCACGAGCGCACCTTGACGCCGGTGAACATCGCGAGCGGTGTGGAGTCGTCGTCGAAGCAGGCGTGCACGATCCAGTCCTCGGCGTCCTCCCGGGGCAGGTACTCCTGGAGGATCACGCCGGGGTCCTCGCCCCAGTCGCGGGCGAGGGTGAGCAGGCCCTCGCGGGTGGCGATCCTGGTGGTGCCGTTCACTGCGGGCCGTTTACGCCGGACGAACGCCTCCCGGTTCTTGGCCACCACCGGGTAGCGGGCGTGGTCGGCGAAGGCGACGACCTCTTCGTAGGACTGCGGGAAGGCCGCCGGCGGGCTGGCGATGCCGTGTTCCACGCACAGCTCGTGCAGCCCCTGTTTGCTGGCCAGCCGACGCGGCAGGCTGGGGTCCACGCGCGGGAAGAGGAAGCGGTCCGTCAGGTCGGCCTGGTGTTCGGCGATCAGGACGGCGGCCTCTTCGTCGGTGGGGATGAGGACGGTGGGGCGGCCGATCCGCCGGCCGATCCGCCTGAGGCCCTCCACCAGGTACTCCGGTTCCTCCGCCCCGCTGGTCGGCCAGACGAAGGCGCGGGTCAGGTAACGGGAGGAGGCCGCGGGCGTGTAGCGGTCCTCGGTGATCGCGTACATCGGGACACCCAGGCGGCCCAGGCTGCGGATGGCGCCGACGCCGCCATGGTGCAGGGGATAGTCGCCGAACTTGACGATCAGTCCCGGTACGTCCCTGTCCGCGCCGAAAGGCACACCGACGGAATTCCTGGCCACGGGTCCCCCCACGTGTCCCCCCTACGGACCGGACCCACCCCGTCCGTGTCCCCCAAAGGGACGCTAAGCCGGAATTAGCCCCTCCGACAAGGCCTATTCGGACATTGCGAACTCTTTAGACACTACCCGGCACGCTGCCCAGGACATGCAACTCACCCGTAACGTGTGGCCCGACCACATGCAACGGCACGCATTGATGGCACTGGATGAGAGCGAGGCAGCACCCCATGCCCCCCTTCGACGTCCCCGAGGGCGACCCCTTCGGCCCGCACAATCTCCCCTACGGCGTCTTCTCCCCCGCCGGCTCGACCGAGCGGCGCGTCGGCGTACGGCTCGGCGACCACGTGCTCGATGCCGGCGCGGCGGCGCGTGCGATCGGTTCGCCGTACGCCTCCCTGCTCGCGCACCCGACCCTCAACCCGCTGCTCGCCGCCGGCCGTACGGCGTGGTCGGACGTACGGCGGGCCCTGACGGCCTGGGTCACGGTGCCCGCACACCGGGAGACGATCGAACCGCTGTTCCATCCCCTGTCCTCGGTGACCCTGCACCTGCCCTTCGAGGTCGCGGACTACGTCGACTTCTACTCCTCCGAGCACCACGCCCGGAACGCGGGCCACATCTTCCGCCCCGACGCCGAGGACCCCCTGACCCCCAACTGGAAGCACCTCCCGATCGGTTACCACGGCCGTTCCGGGACGGTCGTGGTGTCGGGCACGGACGTCGTACGGCCGTCCGGCCAGCGCAAGGGCCCCGCCGACCCGGCTCCCGTCTTCGGGCCCTCCGTCCGCCTGGACATCGAGGCCGAGGTCGGCTTCGTCGTCGGCGTGCCCTCGGAGCGGGGCAGGCCGGTCGCGCTGGGCGACTTCCGGGAGCACGTCTTCGGGCTGTGCCTGCTGAACGACTGGTCGGCGCGCGACATCCAGGCCTGGGAGTACGTGCCCCTCGGCCCGTTCCTCGGCAAGTCCTTCGCCACCTCGGTGTCGGCGTGGATCACCCCGCTGGAGGCACTGGAGGACGCTCGGGTGGCGCCGCCCGAGCGGACCCACCCGCCGCTGCCGTACCTGGACGACTCCGGCGAGGAGCCCGGCGGCTACGACCTGCGGATCTCCATCGCCGTCAACGGCCACACGGTTTCCGAGCCGCCCTTCTCCACCATGTACTGGACGTCGGCGCAGCAGCTGGCGCACATGACCGTGAACGGGGCCTCGCTGCGCACCGGGGACCTGTACGGGTCGGGGACCGTGAGCGGGCCCGAGGAGCGGCAGCGGGGCTCGCTGCTGGAGCTGACCTGGAACGGACGGGATCCGCTCGAACTGCCGGACGGCAAGCGGACGTACCTGGAGGACGGGGACATCGTGACCCTGTCGGCGTGGGCACCGGGGGCGGACGGGGCCCGGGTGGGGCTGGGAGAGGTCAACGGCCGTGTCGTAGCGAACGGTTAGGCGTTGCGGGAGTGAGGGGGCGGAGAGGGGCGAGAGCGGGCTCTGTTTGTCGTCGACGCCTGACTGCGGGCGCCCGTCGGCGTCATACTGGCGTAACAGCGTGCACCACCTGAACCGCCACCCGGACCAGCCCTTCGTCCGCCCCTGCTCTCCGACCAGGAACCGGAGCCCCCGGCATGACCGTCTGCCTGCTCCTGCTGAGCGTCGTCGCCCTGACGGCCGCGGTGCCGGTGCCGCGCGCGCTGACCCGGGCCGCGTGGCCCGAACGGGATCCCGTCGTCGCGCTGTGGGTCTGGCAGTGCCTGGTCGCCACCGTGCTGCTGTGCTGCCTGACCGCGCTGGTGCTGGGCGCGGCCGCCGTCTTCCACACCGTCCGCGACCGGGTCTTCGCTCCCGCACCGCCCGCCGTGGCCGCCGCGTACGACCTCTCCACCGCCCCGGTCTGGGCCGTCACGCTCACCGCGCTGCTCGCCTGCGGGGCCGCGTGGACCACGGCGATGCTCGCCCGCGAACTCGTCGAGGCCCGCCGTCGCCGCGGTCAGACCCGGGCCCACCTGCGCGAACGCGCGCCCGAGCTGCCCGCCGGACTGCCCGCCGCGCGAGGCCCGATGCTGGTGCTCGAGGACGAGTACCCCGACGCCTGGTGGATGCCGGGCCACCCGCCCCAGCTGGTCGTCACCACCGGCGCCCTCCAGCGCCTCACCGACCACCAGCTGGACGCCGTCCTCACCCACGAGCGCGGCCACGCCCGCGCCCACCACGACTGGCTGCTGCACCTGTCCACCGCCCTCGCCACCGGCTTCCCCCGCGTTCCGCTCTTCGCCCACTTCTGCGACCAGACCCACCGCCTGGTCGAACTGGCCGCCGACGACACGGCCTCCCGCCGCTGCGGTCACCTCACCACCGCCCTCGCCCTGATCGAGCTGAACCAGCACCGCGGCGTCCTGTCCTGCGCCTCCAGCCGCCGCCTCCTCGGCGAACGCGTCGACCGCCTCCTGGAGCCCCCACCGCGGCTGCTGCGCCGCCAGCGCGCGCTGACCACGACGGTGGCGGCGCTCGTACCGCTGCTGCCGCTGCTGATCACCTTCGCGCCGGGCCTGACGGCGCTGTCTTGACAGCGCTGTTCTGACGGCGCTGTCCTGACGGCGCTGTCCTGACGGCCTCGCAGCCACGCCGTCAGTGGCGGAACTTCCCCCGCCTACGGGTAAACCCCCAGCTCAGCAACCCAACCGGTGGCGCGTCAGATGGCGCAACACTCCGGCAACACGTCTTTCCCTACCTCCTCGGTATGGTTCACGACATGCCACCCACCGACCGCATCCGAGACCACGCCGGTCAAGGCGCCGCGACCACCGTCGCCGCCCACCGCACGCGTCGCCGGCTGCGTGCGGACCAGGCCAGGCAGCTCGCCGATCTCCTCCGCCACCAGATCCTCACCGGCGCCCACCCCGACGGCACCCTCCCCCATGAGTCCACCCTCGCCGACGACTACCGCGCCTCCCGCAACGCCGTGCGCCAGGCACTCGACCTGCTGCGCGCCGAGGGACTGGTGGACCGCCAGCCCGGCGTGGGCACGGTGGTCGTCGCCCAGAAGTACCCGCACGGGCTCGACCGCCTGATGGGCCTCGCGGAAACCCTCCGCGAACACGGCCGCGTCACCAACGAGGTCCGCACCATGGGCCCCGCCGCCGCGCCCGCCCCGGTCGCCGAACGCCTCCGCGTCCCCGCCGGCACCGACGTCCTCTACATCGAACGCCTGCGCCGCCTGAACGGCCTCCCCCTCTCCCTCGACCTCACCTACATCCCGCTCGACATCGGCACCGCCCTGCTCGACGCCGACCTGGAGAACACCGATGTCTTCCGCCTCCTGGAAGCCATCACCGGCGGGCGCCTCGGCCACGCCGAGATCACGCTGGAGGCGGTGAACGCGGACACCCACTCCGCCACCGTCCTCGAAGCCCCGCGCGGCGCGGCCGTCCTGATGCTGGAACGGCTCACCCACCTCGCGGACGGCCGCCCGGTCGACCTGGAGTTCATCCGGTTCCGCGGCGACCGCATCACCATGAGCGGTCTCCTGCACCGCTCCCTCTGACCCACCCGCTTCCCGCTTCCCGCTTCCCGCTTCCCAAGAGTCCGACCTTCCTGGAGACAGCCATGCCCTTGGCGCCCCAGCGGGCCGATGTGCCCGTGACCATCGACGAGTCCAAGTGCATCGACGGCTGCACGCTCTGCGTGGACATGTGCCCGCTGGACTCCCTCGCCATCGACGAGAGCAACGGCAAGGCGTACATGCACGTCGACGAGTGCTGGTACTGCGGCCCGTGCGCGGCCCGCTGCCCCACCGGAGCCGTCACGGTCAACATGCCCTACCTGCTCCGGTGAAAGGCCCGACTCCCATGAAGCGCCCCATGAAACGCACGATCACCGCCCTGTCCACGGCATCCCTGCTCCTCCCCCTGTCGGCCTGCGGCGGCGACGCCCAGGCCGGTGACGGTCACACGGTCACCGTCACCGTCGGCTACCAGTCCAAGACCATCAACACCGTCACCGCGGGCACCCTCCTGCGCTCCCTCGGCTACTTCGAGCAGCAGCTCAACGCCCTCCACGACGGCCACACCTACAAGGTCGACTGGCAGGACTACGCCACCGGCGCCCCCATCACCGCCCAGATGACCGCCGGGAAGATCGACATCGGCTCGATGGGCGACTTCCCGCTGCTGCTCAACGCGGCCCGCGGCAAGCAACTCGGCCGCCCCACCCACCTGGTCTCCGTCACCGGCTACAACCTCCGCGGCGGCCTCAACACCGTCGTCACGGCGCCGGACTCCAAACTCACCTCCCTGAAGGACCTCAAGGGCAAGAAGGTCTCCACGAGCATCGGCTCCGCCGCCGACGGCACCCTCGTACGGGCCCTCCAGCGGGCCGGCATCGACCCGGACAACGGCATCTCCAAGCTCAACCAGCAGCCGGCGGTCGGCGCCTCGGCCCTGTCGGCGGGCAGCGTCGACGCTCTGTCCCAGTTCGTGGCCTGGCCCGGCCTGCTCGCCTACCAGGGCAAGGCGAAGGCCCTCTACGACGGCGCCCAGCTGAACCTCCCCACCTTCCACGGCGTCACCGCCCGCGAGGACTTCGCCAAGGACCGCCCCGCCGTCCTGGAGGCCTTCCTCAAGGCACAGGCCCAGGCGACCGACTACCTGGACGCCCACCCCGTGATCGCCGCCGAGAAGGTCGCCAAGGCCACCGGCCTGCCCGCCGAGGCCGTGTACCTCTACAACGGCGCCCAGGGCATCTCCACCTTCGACCCGGCCGTCAAGCCGCAGCTCGTCTCGGCGCTCAAGCGGGACGTGTCCGTCCTGAAGTCCGAGAAGCTGGTCGGGGACGTCGACGTCGACTCCTTCGTCGACGACCGGTACGTGAAGAAGGCCCTCGGCTCCTCCTACGCCAAGGAGCTCGCCGCGGCCCCCGCACCGGCCGCGAGCGAGGTGTGGCCGAAGGGCTCCGAGAGGACCACGAGCTTCAAGTCCCCGAAGGCGCTGCTCGCCTACGTGGCCGGGCACAAGGGCGGCATCCGTGCCGCGTACGTCCCCGACGCCACCACCGGCACCCAGTGGTTCGCCGACAAGGCGGTGTGGGTGGCCGACGGCGACAAGCTGCTCCCGTTCGTCGCCCCGGCGACCGCCCGGGCGTACGTCACCGCGCACCCGGGCGCCCGGACGGTCTCGTACCCCGACGCGCTCGGACTCGCCTCGTGACCCGGCGCCCGCTCGCCCGGTATGCGCTGCGGGTGGCGTCCCTGGCCGCCGCCCTCGGTCTCTGGCAGCTGCTGACCAGCCTGGACGTCGACCTGTGGCTGCGTTTCTCGCAGTTCCCCACGGTCACCGACGTGGCCCACGCCTTCGCCGACCGGGTCACCGGCGGTGACTACTGGACCGACCTCACCGACAGCCTCACCCGGATCCTCCTCGGCTTCGCGCTGGCAGCCGTCCTGGGCGTGGCGACGGGCGTGCTCGTGGCCCGCTCGCGCCTCGCCGAGGACCTGCTCGGCCCGGTCCTCGAGGTGATCCGCCCCATCCCGGCGATCGCCCTCGTCCCGGTGGCGATCCTGCTCTTCCCGTCCAACGAACAGGGCATCGTCTTCATCACCTGCACCGCCGCCTTCTTCCCCGTGCTGGTCTCCACCCGGCACGCGGTCCGCGCGCTGACCCCGGTCTGGGAGGAGGCGGTACGCACCATGGGCGGCAGCCGGTGGCGGATCCTCGGCTCGGTCGTCCTGCCGGGAGCGCTGCCCGGCATCTTCGGCGGCCTGTCCGTCGGCATCGGCGTCTCGTGGATCTGCGTGATCTCCGCCGAGATGATCTCCGGCCAGTACGGCGTCGGTTACCGCACCTGGCAGGACTACACGGTCGTCGACTACCCGGGCGTGTTCGTCGGCATGGTCACCATCGGCGTACTCGGCTGGGTCACCTCCACCCTCGTCGAACTGCTGGGCCGCCGGCTGACCCGCTGGCTGCCCCGCACGTCGTACGTCCCCGGTGTGCGCGCCCCGCGGCGGGTGCGCGGCGCCACGACCCCTGTCCCGATCGGCTCCAGGACCGAGGAGGACGTGCCCCATGACCAGTTCGTCTGACGTCCGT
The DNA here is from genome assembly GCF_040644935.1 of Streptomyces sp. NPDC046915. Lineage (NCBI taxonomy): Bacteria > Bacillati > Actinomycetota > Actinomycetes > Kitasatosporales > Streptomycetaceae > Streptomyces > Streptomyces sp. NPDC046915. Next base: position 20,667 of record NZ_JBEYXB010000018.1, read on the forward strand.
ACACGGACCCGCACCGGTGCGGGACTCGCCCTGCGCGGCGCCACTCTGGGACGGCCGGGCGCGCCCGTGCTGCACCGGGTGGACCTCGACATCTCCCCCGGCGAGATCCTCACCGTCGTCGGCCCGTCCGGCTGCGGCAAGTCGACGCTGCTGCGCACGCTGGCCGGACTGCTGTCGCCGCTCGCCGGAGAGACCGTCCAGGACGCGCGCCCCCTGACGGGCCCGGGCGCCGACCGCGCCCTGATCTTCCAGGAAGATGCCCTCCTGCCCTGGCGCAGCCTGCGCGCGAACGTCGAACTCCCGCTCGCCATCCAGGGATTGCCCCGGGCCGAACGCCGCGCCCAGGCGGAGTCCTGGCTGGCGCGCGTCGGGCTCGCCGAGCAGTCCCGGCAGTTGCCGCACCGCGTCTCCGGCGGCCAGCGCCAGCGCGCGCAGCTCGCCCGCGCCCTGGCCGGCAGTCCGCGTGCCGTCCTCATGGACGAACCCTTCGGCGCCCTCGACGCCCAGACCCGCGCCGGCATGCAGGACCTGCTGGTGGAGGTGCTGGGCGGCACCGGAGCGACCGTCGTCTTCGTCACCCACGACGTGGACGAGGCCCTGTTCCTCGGCGACCGCGTGGCCCTCCTGAGCTCCGGCCGGCTGACCGCCGTACGCGACGTACCGCGTCCCCGCGACCGTACGGCGCACGACGATCCCGCGCGCGTGGCACTGCGGCGCGACGTCCTGACCTCACTGAGCATCTGAAAGGCACCCCGGTGGACACCCCGGACACCCCCACGGACACCCGCACGGACATCCCCACGGACGCTCCCCTGGAGATCCCCGCCCTCGCCGATGCCGAGGAACTCACCTGCGACGTCCTCGTCATCGGCGGCGGCACCGCCGGCACGATGGCCGCGCTGACCGCCGCCGAGCACGGCGCGAACGTCCTGCTGCTGGAGAAGGCCCACGTCCGGCACTCCGGGGCGCTCGCCATGGGCATGGACGGCGTCAACAACGCGGTCATCCCCGGCCGCGCCGAACCCGACGACTACGTCGCCGAGATCACCCGCGCCAACGACGGCATCGTCGACCAGTCCACGGTCCGCCAGACCGCCACCCGCGGCTTCGCGATGGTGCAGCGCCTGGAGTCCTACGGGGTGAAGTTCGAGAAGGACGAGCACGGCGAGTACGCCGTCCGCCAGGTCCACCGCTCGGGCTCCTACGTGCTGCCCATGCCGGAGGGCAAGGACGTCAAGAAGGTGCTGTACCGGCAGCTGCGGCGGCGCGAGATGCGGGAGCGGATCCGGATCGAGAACCGGGTGATGCCGGTGCGCGTGCTGACCGCCGGGGGGCGTGCCGTGGGCGCGGCCGGCTTCCACACCCGCACCGGTGCGTTCGTCACCGTCCGCGCGGGCGCCGTCATCCTCGCCACCGGCGCCTGCGGCCGCCTCGGCCTGCCCGCCTCCGGCTACCTGTACGGCACGTACGAGAACCCGACCAACGCGGGCGACGGGTACGCCATGGCCTACCACGCGGGCGCGGAACTCACCGGCATCGAGTGCTTCCAGATCAACCCGCTGATCAAGGACTACAACGGCCCCGCCTGCGCGTACGTCGCCAACCCTTTCGGCGGCTACCAGGTCAACCGGCACGGCGAACGCTTCGTCGACTCCGACTACTGGTCCGGCCAGATGATGGCCGAGTTCGCGGCCGAGGTGGCCAGTGACCGGGGGCCGGTGTACCTGAAGCTGAGCCACCTCCCGGAGGAGTCGGTCTCGGCGCTGGAGTCGATCCTGCACTCCACGGAGCGCCCGACCCGGGGCACCTTCCACGCCGGGCGCGGCCACGACTACCGCACGCACGACGTCGAGATGCACATCTCCGAGATCGGCCTGTGCGGCGGCCACTCGGCCTCCGGCGTACGGGTCGACGACCACGCCCGTACCACCGTCCCGCGTCTGTACGCCGCCGGCGACCTGGCCTGTGTGCCGCACAACTACATGATCGGCGCCTTCGTCTTCGGCGACCTCGCCGGCGCGGACGCCTCCCGGTACCGCGCGTACGAAGGGGAGCTTCCGCAGGACCAGTTGCGCGAGGCGCACGAGCTGGTCTACCGCCCGCTGCGCCACCCGGCCGGCCCGCCGCAGCCCCAGGTCGAGTACAAGCTGCGCCGCTTCGTGAACGACTACGTGGCCCCGCCGAAGTCGGGTGCCCGGCTGTCGCTGGCCCTGGAGGCCTTCGAGCGGATGCGCGCGGACATCGCCGCGATGGGTGCCCGCACCCCGCACGAGCTGATGCGGTGCGCGGAGGTCACCTTCATCCGCGACTGCGCGGAGATGGCCGCGCGCGCCTCCCTGGCCCGCACGGAGTCCCGCTGGGGCCTCTACCACGACCGCCTGGACCATCCGGAGCGCGACGACGCTTCCTGGTTCCACCATCTCGATCTGCACAAGTCCCCCTCCGGTGCGATGGAGTTCACGGCTCGTCCCGTGGCTCCCTATCTGGTTCCGGTCGATGAGTTCACTCCGGCCGGCGGCTCTTCCCGACACCTCGGTGAGGTCCGTCCAGAGGACGTGGCCACCGCCGGGTCCCGCGACGTGGCGCCGGTCGCCACCGGGCCGGCCTCCGCGCCCGTCACCGGGCCCGTGGACCGCGGCTCGGGCAAGATCGCCTCGCCGCGGCTCCTGGAGCTGCTGGCGCTGGCCGAGGAGCAGCCGGAACTCGCCGCGATCGAGCCCTACTTGACCGACCTCGACGCTGCCGTGCGGCGGACGGCGGTCTCGGTCCTCACCGAGACGGTGCCGCCCGGCACCGGGCAGGCCCTGGCGGGCGCGCTCGCCGACCCCGACGCCGATGTGCGTGCGGCCGCCGCGGCCTCATTGCGCGAGCTCGTCGAGACCCTCCCGCCCGAACCCGCCCTGGGCGCCGCCCTGACCGCCGCGGTCGCCGAGGCCGACCCCGTGGTGCGTGCCGCCGCCCTCGACGTGCTGCGTGCCCTGCGCCTGGGTGACGCCGGCCTGTTCGCCGGGGCTCTGGACGACCCCGACATCGCCGTCCGCATCGAGGCCGTACGCGCACTCGTGTCGGTCGACGCCGTCGAACCGCTGGCCGGCGCGGCGGCCGACCTCTCGCGGGAGGTCCGCGTCACCGTGGCCAAGGCACTGGCCGCCGTCAGCCCTGCGGCGCTGGCCGCGAGCGCCCCGGAGCCGCTCACCGGCGCCCTGGACCGGCTCACCGAGGACACCGACCCCCTGGTGCGCGGCGCCGCGCTCGGCGCGCTGGCCACCGTAGGCTGCCCGGCCCCGCTCGCCGCGCGTGCCGTGGCCGCGCTGGCCGACCCTGCGTGGCAGGTCCGGGCGGGCGCGGCGACCGCGCTGGGCTCCGCCGACTCCGGTGTGTCGGTCCCCGCCCTGGCCAAGGCGCTCGCCGACCCCAACGCCGACGTGCGCAAGGCGGCGGTGCTCGCCCTGACCCGGCACAACGGCACGGCGGAGGCCCGGGCGGCCCTCGCCACGGTCACCTCGGACCCGGACGCGGACGTCAGGGCCTACGCGGCGCGGGGGCTGTGACCCCTTCGGTCTATATCCAGTCGGGCTCCGGCTCCGGCTCTTCGTCCGGCTCCGGCCAGTCGTCGTGCGCGGTGGCCGGGGCCGGGGCCGCCGCCGGGGAGCCGGCAGCCGGACCGTCCGCGGTCGGGGCGTCCAGGGAGGACAGCACTCCGAGGACACCCTCTCCGTACGTCGCCAGCTTCTTCTCTCCCACTCCCCCGATGGTGCCCAGCTGGTCCACCGAGGCCGGCCAGACCGTGACGATCTCCCGCAGTGTGGCGTCGTGGAAGATGACGTACGCCGGAACACCCTGTTCGCGTGCCTGCTCGGCACGCCAGGCGCGCAGGGCCTCGAAGGCGGGCAGCAGTTCCCCGGGCAGCTCGGCCGCGGCCGTCTTGGCCTTGCGGTCGCCCCGGCCGGACGATCCGGCGGCCGACGCACGCTGGGTCACCGGCTTCTTCGGCTCCTTGCGCAGCGGCACCTCCTGCTCGCGCCGCAGCACCGCCCCGCTCGTCTCGGTGAGCACCAGCGTGCCGTACTCCCCCTCGACCGCGAGCAGCCCCTGGGCCAGCAGCTGCCGGACGACGCCCCGCCACTCGCCCTCGGAAAGCTCCTCGCCGATGCCGAAGACGGACAGCTGGTCGTGGTCGAACTGGATCACCTTGCCGGTGCGCTTGCCGAGCAGGATGTCCACGATCTGCACCGCGCCGAACTTCTGCCCGCGCTCCCGCTGGAGCCGCACCACCGTGGACAGCACCTTCTGCGCGGCGACCGTGCCGTCCCAGGTCTCCGGGGGCGTGACGCAGGTGTCGCAGTTGCCGCAGCCCGTCGGGTCCGGGTCCTGGCCGAAGTAGGCGAGCAGCTGGCCGCGGCGGCACCGGGCCGTCTCGCACAGGGCGAGCATCGAGTCCAGGTGGGCGGCGGCCCGGCGGCGGAACGCCTCGTCGCCCTCGCCGGACTGGATGAGCTTGCGCTGCTGTATGACGTCGTTGAGGCCGTACGCCATCCAGGCCGTCGACGGCAGGCCGTCCCGTCCCGCCCGGCCGGTCTCCTGGTAGTAGCCCTCGATCGACTTGGGCAGGTCGAGGTGGGCGACGAACCGCACGTCCGGCTTGTCGATGCCCATTCCGAAGGCGATGGTCGCCACCACGACCAGGCCGTCCTCGCGCAGGAACCGGGACTGGTGCGCCGCGCGCGTGCCCGCGTCCAGACCGGCGTGGTAGGGCACCGCCTCGATGCCGTTGCGGGAGAGGAACTCCGCGGTCTTCTCCACCGAGTTCCGGGAGAGGCAGTACACGATGCCCGCGTCGCCCGGGTGCTCCTCGCGCAGGAAGGCCAGCAGCTGCTTCTTGGGGTCGGCCTTGGGCACGATCCGGTACTGGATGTTCGGCCGGTCGAAGCTCGCCACGAAGTGGCGGGCCGTCGGCATGTTCAGCCGCTGGGTGATCTCCTGGTGGGTGGCGTGGGTGGCCGTCGCCGTCAGCGCGATCCGCGGGACCTCCGGCCAGCGCTCGCTCAGGAGGGAGAGGGACAGGTAGTCGGGTCGGAAGTCGTGTCCCCACTGGGAGACGCAGTGCGCCTCGTCGATGGCGAAAACCGCGATCTTGCCCCGGGAGAGCAGGTCGAGCGTGGACTCCAGGCGCAGCCGCTCCGGTGCCAGGTACAGCAGGTCCAGCTCGCCGGCCAGGTACTCCGCCTCGACCACGCGCCGCTCGTCGAAGTCCTGCGTGGAGTTGATGAACCCGGCGTTCACGCCGAGCGCCCGCAGCGCGTCCACCTGGTCCTGCATCAGTGCGATGAGCGGGGACACCACGATCCCCGTACCCGGTCTGACCAGGGCCGGGATCTGGTAACACAGCGACTTGCCGCCGCCGGTCGGCATGAGGACGACGGCGTCGCCGCCCGCCACCACATGCTCGATGACCGCTTCCTGCTCGCCGCGGAAGGCCTCGTATCCGAAGACCCGGTGCAGCGTGGCCAGCGTCTCGCTGTCCGTCGTCCCTGGCATCTCGCCGATCCCGCCCGTCCCGCCCATCGTCGTGTCCCCCGTACGTCGCCTCTCGACCACTGCGTCCACGATAGGGCCCCGGACCGACAGCGCCGGAGTTATCCACAGGCCGGGGTACAGGAAAGGGCCCCGGCCTCCCCAGGGAGAGCCAGGGCCCCGCACTTCCGGTCAGCGCACGAACACGCTCGCCTGGCTCGCCAGGTTCAGGAAGTACTGCGGTGCCACACCGAGCACCACCGTCACCGCCACGCCGACACCGATCGCCGCCATCGTCAGCGGGGACGGTACGGCGACGGTCGGGCCCTCGGGCTTGGGCTCGCTGAAGAACATGAGCACGATCACGCGGATGTAGAAGAACGCCGCGATCGCCGAGGAGATCACACCGATCACGACCAGCGGGACCGCACCGCCCTCCGCCGCCGCCTTGAACACGGCGAACTTCCCGGCGAACCCGGAGGTCAGCGGGATGCCCGCGAAGGCCAGCAGGAACACCGCGAACACGGCCGCCACCAGCGGCGACCGGCGGCCCAGCCCCGCCCACTTGGACAGGTGCGTCGCCTCACCGCCGGCATCGCGCACCAGGGTCACCACGGCGAAGGCGCCGATCGTCACGAACGAGTACGCGGCCAGGTAGAACAGGACGGACGAGACGCCGTCCTTCGAGGTCGCGATGACACCCGCGAGGATGAATCCGGCGTGCGCGATGGACGAGTACGCCAGCAGCCGCTTGATGTCGGTCTGGGTGATCGCGACGATCGCACCGCCCAGCATGGTGATGATCGCGACGGCCCACATGACCGGCCGCCAGTCCCAGCGCATGCCGGGCAGCACCACGTACAGCAGCCTCAGCAGCGCGCCGAAGGCCGCCACCTTGGTCGCCGCCGCCATGAATCCGGTCACCGGGGTCGGGGCGCCCTGGTAGACGTCGGGCGTCCACATGTGGAAGGGGATCGCGCCGACCTTGAACAGCAGGCCCATCACCACCATCGCGGTGCCGATCAGCAGCAGCGAGTCGTTGCCCATGGTGTTGGCGAGCGCCGGGTCGACGTTGGTGACCGTGCCGTCGACGACCTGCGCGATCGTCGCGTAGGACACCGAGCCCGCATAGCCGTACAGCAGTGCGATGCCGAACAGCGTGAACGCCGAGGCGAACGCGCCGAGCAGGAAGTACTTGACGGCGGCCTCCTGCGACATCAGTCGCTTGCGGCGGGCGAGCGCGCACATCAGGTACAGCGGCAGCGAGAAGACCTCCAGGGCCACGAACAGCGTCAGCAGATCGTTGGCCGAGGGGAACACGAGCATTCCGGCGACCGCGAAGAGCAGCAGCGGGAAGACCTCGGTGGTGGTGAAACCGGCCTTGACGGCGGCCTTTTCGCTGTCGCTGCCCGGCACGGACGCGGCCTGCGCCGCGAAGGAGTCCACCCGGTTGCCGTGCGCCTCCGGGTCGAGCCGCCGCTCGGCGAAGGTGAACAGGCCGACCAGACCGGCCAGCAGGATCGTGCCCTGAAGGAACAGCGACGGCCCGTCGACCGCGATGGCGCCCATGGCCGCGATGTGCGCCTTGGTGGTGCCGTAGCCGTCGGCCGCGAGGGCGACGACCGCGGCGAAGGCGGCGGCCAGCGCGACCGCCGACACGAACACCTGGGCGTAGTAACGCGACTTGCGCGGGACGAAGGCCTCGATCAGCACCCCGATGACCGCCGCACCGACGACGATCAGGGTCGGCGACAGCTGTCCGTATTCGATCTTCGGTGCGTCGATCTTCGAGATCGGGTCGGCCACGGTTGTCCACAGGCTGTGGACGGCTGTTGCGTTCACTTGACCGCCTCCACCTGGGGCTTGGGGTCCTTCTTGTGTACGTCGGACATGGTCTGTTTGACCGCCGGGTTGACGATGTCCGTGACGGGCTTCGGGTAGGCGCCCAGGAAGATCAGCAGCACGATCAGCGGGGCCACGACCACCAGCTCACGCGCGCGGAGGTCGGGCATCGCGGAGACCTCCGGTTTCACCGGGCCCGTCATCGTCCGCTGGTAGAGGACGAGGGTGTAGAGCGCGGCGAGGACGATGCCGAAGGTCGCGATGATCCCGATCGCCGGATAGCGCGTGAACGTGCCGACCAGCACCAGGAACTCACTCACGAAGGGCGCGAGCCCCGGCAGTGAGAGGGTGGCCAGACCGCCGATCAGGAACGTGCCGGCGAGCACCGGAGCGACCTTCTGCACCCCGCCGTAGTCCGCGATGAGCCGCGAGCCGCGCCGGGAGATCAGGAAGCCCGCGACCAGCATGAGCGCGGCCGTGGAGATGCCGTGGTTGACCATGTACAGCGTCGCCCCGGACTGGCCCTGGCTGGTCATCGCGAAGATGCCCATGATGATGAAGCCGAAGTGCGAGATCGACGCGTAGGCCACCAGCCGCTTGATGTCCCGCTGGCCGACCGCGAGCAGCGCCCCGTAGATGATGCTGATCAACGCCAGTACGAGGATGACGGGCGTCGCCCACTTGCTCGCCTCCGGGAACAGCTGGAGGCAGAAGCGGAGCATCGCGAAGGTGCCCACCTTGTCGACCACCGCCGTGATGAGGACGGCGACCGGGGCGGTGGCCTCCCCCATGGCGTTGGGCAGCCAGGTGTGCAGCGGCCACAGGGGCGCCTTCACGGCGAAGGCGAAGAAGAAGCCCAGGAAGAGCCAGCGTTCGGTGCTCGTCGCCATGTGCAGGGAGCCGTTGGCCCGCGCCTCAGCGATCTCCGTGAGCGAGAAGCTCCCGGAGACCACGTACAGGCCGATCACCGCGGCCAGCATGATCAGACCGCCGACCAGGTTGTACAGCAGGAACTTCACCGCCGCGTACGACCGCTGGGTCGACGCCACCTCCTCGCCGTGCTGGTGGGCACGGTCCCCGAAGCCGCCGATGAGGAAGTACATCGGGATCAGCATGGCTTCGAAGAAGATGTAGAAGACGAAGACGTCGGTGGCCTCGAAGGAGATGACCACCATCGCCTCGACGGCCAGGATCAGCGCGAAGAAGCCCTGGGTGGGCCGCCAACGGCGGCTGCCGGTCTCCAGCGGGTCGGCGTCGTGCCACCCCGCGAGGATGATGAACGGGATCAGCAGGGCGGTCAGCGCGACGAGCGCCACCGCGATGCCGTCCACACCGAGCTCGTACCGGACCCCGAAGTCCGGGATCCAGGCGTGGGACTCGGTGAGCTGGTAGCGGGCGCCGTCCGGGTCGAAACGGACCAGGATGACGGCGGCCAGGGCGAGCGTGGCGAGCGAGAACAGCAGCGCGAGCCACTTGGCGGCGGTGCGCCGCGCGGCCGGTACGGCGGCCGTGGCGACCGCTCCGACGGCCGGAAGCGCCGCCGTCGCTGTCAGCAGAGGAAAGGACATCGGTATCAGACCGCCCTCATCAGCAGGGTCGCGGCGACCAGGAGTGCCGCGCCGCCGAACATCGAGACCGCGTAGGAGCGCACGAAGCCGTTCTGGAGCCGGCGCAGCCGTCCGGACAGGCCCCCGAAGGAGGCCGCGGTGCCGTTGACGACCCCGTCGACCAGGGTGTGGTCGACGTACACCAGGGAGCGCGTGAGGTGCTCGCCGCCACGCACCAGGACCACGTGGTTGAAGTCGTCCTGGAGCAGGTCGCGCCGGGCGGCCCGGGTGAGCAGCGACCCGCGCGGGGCGACGACCGGGACGGGCTTGCGGCCGTACTGGGCGTACGCGATGCCGACACCGATCAGCAGGCACACCATGGTCGCGCCGGTGACCGCGCCGGCACTGAGGGGCGAGTCGCCCTCGCTGTGACCGGTGACCGGCTCCAGCCACTTCAGGAAGCGGTCGCCGATGCTGAACAGACCGCCCGCGGCGACCGAGCCGACGGCCAGCGCGACCATCGGGATCGTCATGACCTTGGGCGACTCGTGCGGGTGCGGTTCGTGCCCGTTCTCGTCGGGCTGCCAGCGCTTCTCGCCGAAGAACGTCATCAGCATCACGCGCGTCATGTAGAACGCGGTGATGGCCGCGCCCAGCAGGGCCGTGCCGCCGAGGATCCAGCCCTCGGTGCCGCCCTTGGCGAAGGCCGCCTCGATGATCTTGTCCTTGGAGAAGAAGCCGGACAGCCCCGGGAAACCGATGATGGCGAGGTAGCCGAGGCCGAAGGTGACGAAGGTGACCGGCATGTACGTGCGCAGGCCGCCGTACTTGCGCATGTCGACCTCGTCGTTCATGCCGTGCATGACCGAACCGGCACCGAGGAACAGCCCGGCCTTGAAGAAGCCGTGCGTCACCAGGTGCATGATCGCGAAGACGTAGCCGATCGGGCCGAGGCCCGCGGCCAGCACCATGTAGCCGATCTGCGACATCGTCGAGCCGGCCAGTGCCTTCTTGATGTCGTCCTTCGCGCAACCGACGATCGCACCGAACAGGAGCGTGACCGCTCCGACCACGGTGACCACGAGCTGCGCGTCGGGCGCGGCGTTGAAGATGGCCGCGGACCGGACGATCAGGTACACGCCCGCGGTCACCATCGTCGCCGCGTGGATGAGGGCCGAGACCGGGGTCGGGCCCTCCATCGCGTCCCCGAGCCAGGACTGAAGCGGGACCTGGGCGGACTTGCCGCAGGCGGCGAGCAGGAGCATCAGGCCGATGGCGGTGAGCCTGCCCTCGGAGGTGCCGCCGGCGTGGCTGAACACCGGGCCGAAGGCGAAGGACCCGAAGGTGGTGAACATCAGCATGATCGCGATCGACAGGCCCATGTCGCCGACACGGTTGACCAGGAAGGCCTTCTTGGCCGCCGTGGCCGCGCTGGGCTTGTGCTGCCAGAAGCCGATCAGCAGGTAGGAGGCGAGACCGACGCCCTCCCAGCCGACGTACAGCAGCAGGTAGTTGTCGGCGAGGACCAGCAGCAGCATCGCCGCGAGGAAGAGGTTCAGATATCCGAAGAAGCGGCGGCGCCGCTCGTCGTGCTCCATGTACCCGACCGAGTACAGGTGGATCAGCGAGCCGACGCCGGTGATCAGCAGCACGAACGTCATCGACAGCTGGTCGAGGCGGAAGGTGACGTCCGCCTGGAAGCTGCCCACGGAGATCCACGTCCACAGGTGCTGGGTGAGCGTGCGGTGTTCGGCGTCCTTGCCCAGCAGGTCGGCGAAGAGGATCACGCCGAACACGAAGGAGGTCGTCGACAGGAGCGTGCCGATCCATTGGCCGACGGCGTCCAGCCGCCGGCCGCCGACCAGCAGGACGGCCGCTCCGAGCAGGGGCGCCGCGATCAGCAGCGCGATCAGGTTCTCCACGATTCTCCCGACCCCTTACAGCTTCATCAGGCTGGCGTCGTCGACCGAGGCCGAGTGGCGGGCGCGGAACAGCGACACGATGATCGCCAGACCGACGACGACCTCGGCGGCGGCCACGACCATCGTGAAGAAGGCGATGATCTGGCCGTCGAGGTTGCCGTGCATCCGGGAGAAGACGACGAAGGCGAGATTGCAGGCGTTGAGCATCAGCTCGATGCACATGAACACGACGATCGCGTTGCGCCTGATGAGCACGCCGGTCGCGCCGATCGTGAACAACAGCGCCGCGAGATACAGATAGTTGACGGGGTTCACTTCGGCGCCTCCTCGGCCCGCTTGAAGTTCGCCGGCTCGATCGTCCTGCGCTCCAGGCGCTCCTCCGCGCGCTGCTCCAGGGCCCGCAGGTCGTTGAGGGCCTCCGTCGACACGTCACGGATCTGGCCGCGTTCGCGCAGCGTCTTGCTGACCGTGAGCTCCGACGGCGTGCCGTCGGGCAGCAGGCCCGCGATGTCGACGGCGTTGTGCCGGGCGTACACACCGGGCGCGGGCAGCGGCGGCACGTACCTGCCCTCGCGGACGCGCTGTTCGGACAGCTCGCGCTGTGTCTTGGCGCGCTCGGTGCGCTCGCGGTGGGTGAGGACCATGGCGCCGACGACGGCTGTGATGAGCAGGGCGCCGGTGATTTCGAAGGCGAAGACGTACTTGGTGAAGATGAGGGCCGCCAGGCCCTCCACATTGCCGTTCGCGTTCGCCTGGCCGGTACCGGCGAACTCCTTCAGGGAGGCGTTCCCGATGCCGCCGAGCAGCAGGACGCCGAAGCCCACCCCACACAGGAGGGCCAGCCAGCGCTGGCCCTTGATGGTCTCCTTCAGCGAGTCCGCGGCCGTGACGCCGACGAGCATCACCACGAACAGGAACAGCATCATGATCGCGCCGGTGTAGACGACGATCTGCACGATCCCCAGGAAGTAGGCGCCGTTGGCGAGGTAGAACACCGCCAGGACGATCATGGTGCCGGCGAGACAGAGCGCGCTGTGCACGGCCTTCTTCATGAAGACGGTGCACAGGGCGCCGATCACGGCGACGGTGCCGAGGACCCAGAACTGGAAGGCCTCTCCGGTGGAGGTGGAGTAGGCGGCGAGCTGCGCGGTCATCGGCCGATCACCTTCTGAGAGGCGGGTTCGCCCTCGCCGAAGGTCGAGGTGGCCTCCTGCGGCGCCTCGTCCTTGGAGCGGTCCACCTGCTGGACGGTCCCGGGCGCGGCCTCGGTCACCAGGCCCCGGTAGTAGTCCTGCTCGTCCATGCCCGGGTAGATGGCGTGCGGGGAGTCGACCATGCCCTCGTCGAGTCCGGCGAGCAGCTGCTCCTTGGTGTAGATGAGGTTGGCGCGGCTGCTGTCGGCCAGCTCGAACTCGTTGGTCATCGTGAGCGCGCGCGTGGGGCACGCTTCGATGCACAGACCGCACAGGATGCAGCGGGCGTAGTTGATCTGGTAGACGCGGCCGTACCGCTCGCCCGGCGAGTAGCGCTCCTCGTCGGTGTTGTCGGCGCCCTCGACGTAGATGGCGTCGGCGGGGCAGGCCCAGGCGCACAGCTCGCAGCCGACGCACTTCTCCAGGCCGTCCGGATGGCGGTTGAGCTGGTGCCGTCCGTGGAACCGCGGAGCCGTGGTCTTCTTCTGCTCCGGGTACTGCTCGGTCAGCCGCTTCTTGAACATGGCCTTGAAGGTCACGCCGAAGCCGGCCACGGGGTTCTGGAAGCCAGGCTTCGTCTGCCCGGCCTCCTGGGGCTCCTCAGCCATCGGACGCCTCCTTTCCATCCGAAGATCCGTCACTGACAGTGTCCGCCCCACCACTGACAATCAGCTCCCGCTCACGGTGTGAGCGGCGCCGGGGCACCGGCGGCAGCTCCTGTCCGGGCAGCGGCGGCACGGGGAATCCGCCGGCCATCGGGTCGAACACGGCCGGCTGGGCGGCGGGCGGCTCGGCCGTCTTGGCCTTGTCGCGGAACATGTCGACGACGAAGGACAGCAGGAGCAGCGCCAGGACGGCGCCGCCGACGTAGAGGGCGATGTCGGCGAAGTCGTAGTTCTCGTTCCTGAGGGTCCGCACGGTCGCGACGAGCATCAGCCACGTCACGGAGACCGGGATGAGGACCTTCCAGCCGAGCTTCATCAGCTGGTCGTAGCGGACACGCGGGAGCGTGCCGCGCAGCCAGATGAAGAAGAACAGCAGCAGCTGGACCTTGATCACGAACCAGAGCAGCGGCCACCAGCCGTGGTTCGCGCCCTCCCAGAAGCCACTGATCGGCCAGGGGGCGCGCCAGCCGCCGAGGAACAGGGTGGTCGACACGGCCGAGACGGTCACCATGTTGACGTACTCGGCGAGCATGAACATCGCGAACTTGATCGACGAGTACTCGGTGTTGAAGCCGCCGACCAGGTCGCCCTCGGACTCCGGCATGTCGAAGGGGGCGCGGTTGGTCTCGCCCACCATCGTGACGATGTAGAGGATGAAGGAGACCGGCAGCAACAGGATGTACCAGCGGTCCTGCTGCTGCGCGACGATCGTCGACGTCGACATCGACCCCGAGTAGAGGAACACGGAGGCGAACGCCGCGCCCATGGCGATCTCGTAGGAGATCATCTGCGCACAGGAGCGCAGTCCGCCGAGGAGCGGATAGGTGGATCCGGAACTCCAACCCGCCAGCACGATGCCGTAGATGCCGACCGAGGCGACCGCGAGGATGTAGAGCATCGCGATCGGCAGGTCGGTGAGCTGCATCGTGGTGCGGTGCCCGAAGATCGAGATCTCGTTGTCGGCCGGTCCGAAGGGGATCACCGCGATCGCCATGAAGGCCGGGATGGCCGCGACGATCGGCGCGAGGACGTACACCACCTTGTCCGCGCGCTTGACGATGACGTCTTCCTTGAGCATCAGCTTGATGCCGTCGGCCAGCGACTGGAGCATTCCCCAGGGGCCGTGCCGGTTGGGGCCGATGCGCAGCTGCATCCAGGCGACGACCTTGCGCTCCCAGACGATGGAGAACAGTACGGTCACCATCAGGAAGGCGAAGCAGAAGACGGCCTTGATGACGACCAGCCACCAGGGGTCGCGGCCGAACATCGAGAGGTCTTCAGCGGCGAGGTACGGGCTCATGCCTCCACCTCCTTTGGGGCGTCCTCGGCGAGTGCCGCCGGGCCGATACGGACGAGGGAGCCGGGCTGTGCCCCGGTGTCGGAGGCGACGCCGCCGCCGACGGAGTTCAGCGGGAGCCAGACCACCCGGTCGGGCATCTCCGTGACCTGGAGCGGGAGTTCCACGACCCCGGCGGGGCCGGTCACCGCGAGGAGGTCGCCTTCCCCGACGCCCGCCTCGGCGGCCGTCGCGGCGGACACGCGCGCGTGTGCCGCGTGCCGGGTTCCGGCGAGCGCCTCGTCGCCCTCCTGGAGCACGCCCTGGTCGAGCAGCAGCCGGTGCCCGGCGAGCACGGCCTCCCCGGCGGCCGGACGCGGCAGCACGCCCGCCGTCTCCAGCGGCCCGGAGGGCCGCGGCCCGTCCCAGGCGCCGAGCCGGTCCAGTTCCGCGCGCGCGGTCCGCAGATCCGGCAGGCCGAGGTGAACGTCCATGGCGTCGGCCAGCATCTGGAGCACCCGTGCGTCGGCCGGTGCCAGGCGGCGGGTCATCTGGTCGGGCTTGAGCGCGGCCTCGAAGGAACGGCCCCTGCCCTCCCAGTTGAGGAAGGTGCCCGCCTTCTCGGCGACCGCGGCGACCGGCAGGACGACGTCGGCGCGTTCGGTGACCTCGCTGGGCCGCAGCTCCAGCGACACCACGAAACCGGCCTCTTGCAGCGCCTCACGCGCGCGTGCCGGATCGGGCAGGTCGGCGACCTCCACACCCGCGACCAGCAGGGCCTGGAGCTCACCGCTCGCGGCGGCCTCGACGATCTGGCCGGTGTCGCGGCCGGAGCGGCTCGGGAGTTCGGCCAGCCCCCAGGCCGCGGCGACTTCCTCACGCGCGCGAGGGTCGGTCGCCGGACGCCCGCCCGGCAGCAGCGACGGCAGCGCGCCCGCCTCGATCGCGCCGCGCTCCCCGGCCCGCCGCGGGATCCACACCATCCCCGCCCCGGTCGCGGACGCGGCGCGTACGGCGGCGGTGAGGCCGCCGACGACCGAGGCCAGCCGCTCACCGACGACGATCACCGCGCCCTCGGCGCGCAGCGCCTCGCCGGCCAGGGTCCCGGCGTCCTCGAGGCCGACACCGCTCGCGAGGGCGTCCAGCCACTCCGTCTCGGTGCCGGGAGCGGCCGGCAGCAGCGTGCCACCCGCCTTCTCCAGTCCGCGTGTGGCGTGCGTGGCCACCGAGAACACCCTCTGCTTGTGCTTGCGCCAGGCCTTGCGCAGCCGCAGGAAGACGCCGGGCGCCTCCTCCTCCGACTCGAACCCGACGAGCAGGACGGCGGGCGCCTTCTCCAGAGCGGTGTACGTGACGCCCGTACCGTCGAGGTCACGGCCGTGCCCGGCCACCCGGGCCGCAAGGAAGTCGGCCTCCTCGCTGCTGTGCACCCGCGCGCGGAAGTCGATGTCGTTGGTGTCGAGGGCCACGCGCGCGAACTTGCTGTACGCGTAGGCGTCCTCGACGGTGAGGCGTCCGCCGGTGAGGACACCGGTCCTGCCGCGTGAGGCCAGCAGCCCCTGGGCGGCGATCTGCAACGCCTCGGGCCAGGAGGCCGGTTCGAGCTCGCCCTCGGCGTTTCGCACCAGCGGCGTGTCGAGCCGGTCCTTCAGCTGCGCGTACCGGAACGCGAAGCGTCCCTTGTCGCAGATCCACTCCTCGTTGACCTCGGGGTCGTCGGCGGCGAGCCGCCGCATGACCTTGCCGCGCCGGTGGTCGGTGCGGGTCGCGCAGCCGCCCGAGCAGTGCTCGCAGACCGACGGCGACGAGATCAGGTCGAAGGGGCGGGAGCGGAACCGGTAGGCGGCCGAGGTGAGCGCGCCGACCGGGCAGATCTGGATGGTGTTGCCGGAGAAGTACGACTCGAACGGGTCGCCCTCACCGGTGCCCACCTGCTGGAGTGCGCCCCGCTCCAGCAGCTCGATCATCGGGTCGCCCGCGACCTGGTTGGAGAACCGGGTGCAACGGGCGCACAGCACGCACCGCTCGCGGTCGAGCAGTACCTGTGTGGAGATGGGGACCGGCTTCTCGTACGTCCGCTTCTTCCCGCCGAAGCGGGACTCGGCGTTGCCGTGCGACATCGCCTGGTTCTGGAGCGGGCACTCGCCGCCCTTGTCGCAGACCGGGCAGTCCAGCGGGTGGTTGATGAGCAGCAGCTCCATCACACCGTGCTGGGCCTTCTCGGCGACCGGCGAGGTGAGGTGGGTCTTCACCACCATCCCGTCCGTGCAGGTGATCGTGCAGGAGGCCATGGGCTTGCGCTGGCCCTCCACCTCGACGATGCACTGGCGGCAGGCGCCGGCCGGGTCGAGCAGGGGGTGGTCGCAGAAGCGGGGGATCTCGATGCCGAGCTGCTCGGCGGCCCGGATGACCAGGGTGCCCTTGGGCACGCTGATCTCGGCGCCGTCGATCGTCAGCGTGACGAGGTCCTCCGGCGGGACCGCCGCCTCTCCCCCACCCGTGGGGGCGCTGGTGGTCACGGTCATGCGTTCACCTCCGGGCGGTCCGCCCAGGCTGTCGACTTGGCCGGGTCGAAGGGGCAGCCCCGGCCCGTGATGTGCTGCTCGTACTCCTCGCGGAAGTACTTGAGCGAGGAGAAGATCGGTGAGGCGGCGCCGTCGCCGAGGGCGCAGAAGGACTTGCCGTTGATGTTGTCGGCGATGTCGGCGAGCTTGTCGAGGTCGGACGTGACGCCCTTGCCGGCCTCGATGTCCCGCAGCAACTGCACCAGCCAGTACGTGCCTTCGCGGCAGGGCGTGCACTTGCCGCAGGACTCGTGGGCGTAGAACTCGGTCCAGCGGGTGACGGCCCGCACGACGCAGGTGGTCTCGTCGAAGCACTGCAATGCTTTGGTGCCGAGCATGGATCCGGCGGCGCCCACGCCTTCGTAGTCGAGCGGGACGTCGAGGTGCTCGTCGGTGAACATCGGTGTCGAGGAGCCACCGGGCGTCCAGAACTTCAGCCGGTGCCCGGGGCGCATCCCGCCGCTCATGTCGAGGAGCTGGCGGAGTGTGACGCCGAGCGGGGCCTCGTACTGGCCGGGGCTGGCGACATGGCCGCTGAGCGAGTAGAGCGTGAAGCCCGGGGACTTCTCGCTGCCCATCGACCTGAACCATTCCTTGCCGTTTTTCAGGATGGCGGGAACCGACGCGATCGACTCGACGTTGTTCACAACAGTCGGGCACGCATAGAGGCCCTCGACGGCAGGGAAGGGGGGACGGAGCCGCGGTTGACCACGGCGGCCTTCGAGCGAGTCGAGCAGTGCGGTCTCCTCACCGCAGATGTACGCGCCGGCGCCGGCGTGCACGGTGAGCTGGAGGTCGAGTCCGCTGCCCAGGATGTTCTCGCCGAGGTAGCCCGCCGCGTAGGCCTCGCGCACGGCCTCGTGCAACCGCCGCAGAACGGGGACGACTTCACCACGCAGATAGATGAAGGCATGCGACGACCTGATGGCATAACACGCGATGACGATGCCCTCGATGAGGCTATGCGGGTTGGCGAAGAGGAGCGGGATGTCCTTGCAGGTCCCGGGCTCCGACTCGTCGGCGTTGACAACTAGATAGTGCGGTTTTCCATCACCCTGCGGAATGAACTGCCACTTCATTCCCGTCGGGAACCCCGCGCCGCCCCGCCCGCGCAGACCGGACTCCTTGACGTACGCGATCAGGTCGTCCGGCGACATGGCGAGCGCCTTGCGGAGCCCCTCGTACCCCTCGTGCCTCCGGTAGACGTCCAGTGTCCAGGACCTGTCCTCGTCCCAGAAGGCCGACAGCACGGGTGCGAGCAGCTTCTCCGGGCTGGTGTCCTTGAGTTCGGCAGCCACGCTCATCACTCACCCTCCTCGGCGGTAGGCCCTGCCGGGTGGGACGGGTCCGAGGCCGCTGTCTCCTGCGGCGCGTCATGGGAACTGAGGTGTTCGGCCGGTGACGGCTCGTGCACCGCCCGGTCCTGCGGTTCGTCATGCGGTCCGCCGTCCCGCGGATGCACCACCCGCGCGGGTGCGGCCTCTCCCCTCGCCAGGCGAAGGCCCACCAGCGAAGCGGGTCCCGCGCTGCCGCTCTCCTCGACGGCCCCTGGCCGCTCGTCGGGGAAGCCCGCCAGGATCCGGGCGGTCTCCTTGAAGGTGCACAGGCGTGCCCCGCGCGTGGGCTCGACGGGCCGTCCCGCGCGGAGGTCGTCGACCAGGCGTGCGGCGCTGGCCGGGGTCTGGTTGTCGAAGAACTCCCAGTTCACCATCACGACCGGCGCGAAGTCGCAGGCCGCGTTGCACTCGATGTGCTCCAGGGTGATCTTGCCGTCGCCGGTGGTCTCGCCGTTCCCGACGCCCAGGTGCTCCTGGAGCTCCTCGAAGATCGCGTCGCCGCCCATCACCGCGCACAGGGTGTTGGTGCAGACGCCCACCTGGTAGTCACCGGACGGCTTGCGCCGGTACATGGTGTAGAAGGTGACGACCGCGGTGACCTCGGCCGTGGTCAGGTCCAGCATGTCCGCGCAGAACCGCATCCCGGTGCGCGTGACATGGCCCTCCTCCGACTGCACCAGGTGCAGCAGCGGCAGCAGGGCCGATCGGGAGTCGGGGTAGCGGGCGATGATCTCGCGCGCGTCCGCCTCCAGCCGGGTTCGGACGTCGTCCGGGTAGCCGGGCGCCGGCAGCTCGGGCATGCCGAGGCTGACGCCCCGCTCCGAAGAAGAGGTGGTCACCGGTCGACGCCTCCCATCACGGGGTCGATGGACGCGACGGCGACGATGACGTCGGCGACCTGGCCGCCCTCGCACATCGCCGCCATGGCCTGAAGGTTGGTGAAGGACGGGTCGCGGAAGTGGACCCGGTAGGGGCGGGTGCCGCCGTCGGACACGGCGTGCACCCCGAGCTCGCCCTTGGGTGACTCGACCGCCGCGTACGTCTGTCCCGGCGGGACGCGGAAGCCCTCCGTGACCAGCTTGAAGTGGTGGATCAGGGCCTCCATGGAAGTGCCCATGATCTTCTTGATGTGGTCGAGGGAGTTGCCGAGGCCGTCCGGTCCCAGCGCCAGCTGGGCGGGCCAGGCGATCTTCTTGTCGGCGACCATGACCGGGCCCGGCTGGAGCCGGTCCAGGCACTGCTCGACGATCCCGAGCGACTGGCGCATCTCCTCCAGGCGGATCAGGAAGCGGCCGTAGGAGTCGCAGGAGTCCGCGGTCGGGACCTCGAAGTCGTACGTCTCGTAGCCGCAGTACGGCTGTGTCTTGCGCAGGTCGTGCGGCAGTCCCGCGGCGCGCAGGATCGGGCCGGTGGCGCCGAGGGCCATGCAGCCGGCCAGGTCGAGGTAGCCGACGTCCTGCATACGGGCCTTGAAGATGGGGTTCCCGGTGGCGAGCTTGTCGTACTCCGGGAGGTTCTTCTTCATCTTCTTCACGAACTCGCGGATGTGGTCCACCGCGCCGGGCGGCAGGTCCTGCGCGAGTCCGCCGGGACGGATGTACGCGTGGTTCATCCTGAGGCCCGTGATGAGCTCGTAGATGTCGAGAATCATTTCACGATCACGGAATCCGTAGATCATGATCGTGGTGGCGCCGAGCTCCATGCCGCCGGTGGCGATGCACACCAGGTGGGAGGACAACCGGTTCAGCTCCATCAGGAGCACCCGGATGATCTCGGCCCGCTCGGTGATCTGGTCCTCGAGGCCGAGGAGCTTCTCGACGGCGAGGCAGTAGGCGGTCTCGTTGAAGAAGGACGTCAGGTAGTCCATGCGCGTCACGAACGTGGTGCCCTGCGTCCAGGTCCGGTACTCGAGGTTCTTCTCGATGCCGGTGTGGAGGTAGCCGATGCCGCAGCGGGCCTCGGTGACCGTCTCGCCCTCGATCTCCAGGATCAGGCGGAGCACCCCGTGGGTGGAGGGGTGCTGGGGACCCATGTTGACGACGATGCGCTCGTCGTCGGCACGGGCCGCGGACTGGACGACCTCGTCCCAGTCACCGCCGGTGACCGTGTAGACGGTGCCCTCGGTGGTCTCGCGCCCCGAGGCGGACGCGGCTGCTGACTGCGTGCTCACGAGTACGACCTCCGCTGGTCCGGAGCCGGAATCTGGGCGCCCTTGTACTCGACGGGGATGCCGCCGAGGGGGTAGTCCTTGCGCTGCGGGTGGCCCTGCCAGTCGTCCGGCATCATGATCCGCGTCAGGGCCGGGTGGCCGTCGAAGACGATCCCGAAGAAGTCGTAGGTCTCGCGCTCGTGCCAGTCGTTGGTCGGGTAGACGGAGACCAGCGACGGGATGCGCCGGTCGTCGTCGGGGGCGCTGACCTCGAGGCGGACCAGCCGGTTGTGGGTGATCGAGCGCAGGTGGTAGACGGCGTGCAGCTCGCGGCCCTTGTCGTGCGGGTAGTGGACGCCGCTGACGCCGGTGCACAGTTCGAAGCGCAGGGCCGGGTCGTCGCGCAGGGTCCGGGCGACGCGCAGCAGGTGCTCGCGCTCGATGTGGAAGGTGAGCTCGTCGCGGTCGACGACCGTCTTCTCGATCGCGTTGTCGGGCAGCAGGCCCTGTTCCTCCAGCGCGCCCTCGAGTTCGTCGGCGACCTCGTCGAACCAACCGCCGTAGGGCCGGGTCGCCGGACCCGGGAGCCGGACCGAGCGGACCAGGCCGCCGTAGCCGGAGGTGTCGCCGCCGTTGTTGGCGCCGAACATGCCGCGCTGGACGCGGATCTCCTCGCCGCCCTGGCCGCGGCGGCCGGGGAGGTTGGAGGCGGCGAGGTCCTTCTCGGGGTTCACCCCGTTCGCGGACCCGTTCACGCCGTTGGTGCCGTTCGCGTCGCTCACCGCAGCAGCCCCTTCATCTCGATCGTGGGCAGGGCCTTGAGTGCCGCCTCCTCCGCCTCGCGGGCCGCCTCTTCGGCGTTCACGCCGAGCTTGGAGGACTGGATCTTCTGGTGGAGCTTGAGGATCGCGTCCATCAGCATCTCGGGGCGCGGCGGGCAGCCGGGCAGATAGATGTCCACCGGGACGATGTGGTCGACGCCCTGGACGATCGCGTAGTTGTTGAACATGCCGCCGGAGGAGGCGCAGACGCCCATGGAGATCACCCACTTCGGGTTGGGCATCTGGTCGTAGACCTGCCTGAGCACCGGCGCCATCTTCTGGCTGACCCGGCCCGCGACGATCATCAGGTCCGCCTGGCGCGGTGAGCCGCGGAAGACCTCCATGCCGAAGCGCGCCAGGTCGTAGCGGCCGGCTCCGGTGGTCATCATCTCGATGGCGCAGCAGGCGAGGCCGAACGTGGCGGGGAAGACGGACGCCTTGCGCACCCAGCCCGCGGCCTGCTCGACGGTGGTGAGCAGGAAACCGCTCGGCAGCTTTTCTTCGAGTCCCATGTCCTAAAGGCCCCTCAGTCCCATTCCAGGCCGCCGCGCCGCCACACGTACGCGTAGGCGACGAAGACGGTGAGCACGAAGAGCAGCATCTCCACGAGCCCGAAAACACCCAGGGCGTCGAAGGTGACGGCCCAGGGGTAGAGGAAGACGATCTCGATGTCGAAGACGATGAAGAGCATCGCCGTCAGGTAGTACTTGATGGGGAAGCGCCCGCCGCCGGCCGGCGTGGGTGTCGGCTCGATACCGCACTCGTAGGCCTCGAGCTTGGCGCGGTTGTACCGCTTCGGACCGATCAGCGTGGCCATGACCACGGAGAAGATCGCAAAGCCTGCCCCGAGGGCTCCCAGTACGAGGATGGGCGCATACGCGTTCACCGCTCCTCGCTCCTCTCAGTCGGCACTGACTGCTGGCGGTTGCGTCGGACCATCCGCCTCACCGGTCCCACGAACCCCGCTCGTCCCGGGCGAAGATCGAGAACATGTGAAGCAGGTCACAAGCCCGACTGCCTCGCATCTTATGCCCGCCGCTCTGTGATCTGCGACACGGCGTATTACACAAGCTTTGTGATCTCCACCACCTGACGAACGATCATGAAGTCGGATGAGCAGTGATCTTCGCACCGGAAGCGTCCGAGTGATCACCAGAGGTGACATTTTCGCTCGTCACCGCAGGCCGGAGGGCTCGTCTCAATATCAAGAGACTTCCCTTGCATGCAAATTCGCGCTGGACGTCACGCCCTGATAGAGCCTCGCGTTCACACATCAGAGGGAGCCCCGGTGTGGAATGTGGACGCGTGCACGCGTTCACGAGGTCCGTCGCGTAACCCGGCCGTGATCCGGCCGTGATCCACGCGCGAGACGCGGCCCCCCAGGTGACCGTTCCGTGACCTCCGCCACATTGATGAGAGGCGTCTGAGAACCGGGCTTGGCCACGGAACGCAACCGATGGTAGGCAGAGGGCAATTCGGACGTAATCATGAAAACCCATGATCAACGGCCTGATTGCCCGCGTCCGCAATGTCCGTTACGGCGTCAATAAGGAACGACGCGCGCGGGTTTCAGGGGCTCGGTTGAGTAAATGTGGCGCAGCACACGTTTCTTGAAGATATGAAGGAGCCCCTGGTACCGCTTATCCCCATGTCCCACACCGCTCACATACGCAGCCACCGGAAACCCCGCCGCAGCGCGTCGAAAATCGCGATGCGGGCCGGAGTTGCCGGTGGCGTCCTCAGCACCCTGGCAGTGGCCGGGGCGTCCGGCGCGGCGAACGCCGCCGAGCCGGTGACGCAGACCCTCGAACTGCCCACGCTGACGGCCGACGTGGCCACTCAGGTCGCCCAGTCCGCGGACGCCACGCAGCAGGCCGCCGCGAACTACCAACTGCAGGCCGAGCGTGACGCGGCCGCCGCAAAGGCCGCCAAGCAGGCCAAGTCGGACCTCGCGGACGCGAAGCAGAAGGCGGAGGCCAAGAAGAAGGCCGCGCAGGAGGCCGCCCGCAAGGAGGCCGCCGCCCGCGCCTCGCGCAACTCGGAGCGGACCACCCTCTCCGCCAAGGCCACCACCAGCACCTCCACGAGCACCTCGACGTCCACGGCCACCGGTTCGGCCGCTGCCGTCGTCGCGTTCGTCAAGGCGCAGATCGGCAAGGCGTACGTCTCCGGTGCCACCGGCCCGTCCGCCTACGACTGCTCCGGCCTGGTGCAGACGGCCTTCAAGCAGGTCGGGATCAGCCTTCCGCGCGTCTCCCAGGACCAGTCGACGGCCGGCACCCAGGTGTCGCTGAGCAACCTTCAGCCGGGCGACATCCTGTACTGGGGCGGTGCGGGCAGCGCGTACCACGTGGCGGTGTACGTGGGCGACGGCATGTTCGTCGGCGCGCAGAACCCCTCCAGCGGCGTCGGAGAGCACCCGCTCTCGTACGACCCGCCGACCGGTGCCGTGCGGGTGCTCTGACCGCACCCCACCGCAACACGTGAAGGGCCGCAGCCGCTCGGGGGCAGCGGCCCTTCGGGGTCTCCTGGAATGCCTAGTTGTCGAGCATGTCGGACATGTCGTCAACTGGATGCGGAGCGGCCCGGCGGGAGGACGTGTCCTCCCGCCGGGCCGTCAGGGCGCTCACGCCTTCGGTGCCACCCGGCTCAGGCCGTTGATGATCCGGTCCATCGCGTCGCCGCCCGTCGGGTCGGTGAGGTTGGCCAGGAGCTTCAGGGTGAACTTCATCAGCATCGGGTGGGTCAGGCCGCGCTGGGCGGCGATCTGCATGACCTTCGGGTTGCCGATGAGCTTCACGAAGGCGCGGCCCAGCGTGTAGTAGCCGCCGTAGGTGTCCTTGAGGACGCGCGGGTAGCGCTGGAGGGCCAGTTCGCGCCCGCCGGGCGTGGACCGCGCGTGGGCCTGGACGATGACGTCGGCGGCGAGCTGGCCGGACTCCATGGCGTAGGCGATGCCCTCGCCGTTGAAGGGGTTGACCAGTCCGCCGGCGTCGCCGACCAGCAGCAGGCCCTTGGTGTAGTGCGGCTGGCGGTTGAAGGCCATCGGGAGGGCGGCGCCGCGGATCGGGCCGGTCATGTTCTCCGGCGTGTAGCCCCAGTCCTCCGGCATGGAGGCGCACCAGGCCTTCAGGACCTCGCGCCAGTCCAGCTCCTTGAAGGAGTCGGAGGTGTTGAGGACGCCCAGACCGACGTTGCTCGTCCCGTCGCCCATGCCGAAGATCCAGCCGTAGCCGGGCAGCAGGCGGTCCTGGGGGCCGCGGCGGTCCCAGAGCTCCAGCCAGGACTCCAGGTAGTCGTCCTCGTGGCGCGGGGAGGTGAAGTAGGTGCGGACCGCGACGCCCATCGGGCGGTCCTCGCGGCGGTGCAGGCCCATCGCGAGGGACAGGCGGGTGGAGTTGCCGTCGGCGGCGACGACGAGGGGCGCGTGGAAGGAGACCTCGCGCTTGTCCTCACCGAGCTTGGCGGTGACGCCGGTGATGCGGCCGGTGCGGTCGTCGACGATGGGGCCGGAGACGTTGCAGCGCTCGTACAGTCGCGCGCCCGCCTTCTGGGCCTGCCGGGCGAGCTGCTCGTCGAAGTCGTCGCGCTTGCGCACCAGTCCGTAGTCGGGGAAGGAGGCGAGATCGGGCCAGTCCAGCTGGAGGCGGACGCCGCCGCCGATGATCCTCAGGCCCTTGTTGCGCAGCCAGCCGGCCTCCTCGGAGATGTCGACGCCCATCGCGACGAGCTGCTTCACGGCACGCGGGGTGAGGCCGTCGCCGCAGACCTTCTCCCTCGGGAACTCGGTCTTCTCCAGCAGGAGTACGTCGAGGCCGGACCTGGCGAGGTGGTAAGCGGTGGTGGAGCCGGCTGGCCCCGCGCCCACGACGATCACATCGGCGGTGTTGTCGGAGAGGGGCTCGGTCACGGCGGGATCTCCCCAAGGTTCGTAATGTGCGTGCCGACCGGCACGGGACATGGGCAGTCTATTCAGCAGCATTGATCACTCGGCTGAAGGGCTGCCTCCGTGAACCGACCTCTCCCCGCGGTACGACTGCGCGTCCCCACCCACGAGGACGCGTTCGCCTGGCACCGGGCCTTCGACGACCCCGAGGTCATGGAGTTCTTCGGCGGCACGTCGGCGACCCTGTCGGTCTACGAGGAGCTCACCGCCCGTCAGCGCCGGCACGACGCCGAGCGGGGCTTCTGCCTGTGGTCCCTGCTCGGCGCGGACGACGAGGTCATCGGTTTCACGGGCGCCCAGCCGTGGCCGCGGGAGTGGGGACCGAAGGGCGAGATAGAGATCGGCTGGCGGATCGGGCGGGCGCACTGGGGCAAGGGGTACGCCCTCGCGGCGGCGCGCGAGACGCTCGACCGGGTGCGGGCGGCGGGCGTGCCGGAGGTGGTGGCCGTGATCCGGCCCGACAACGAGCGTTCCGTCGCGGTGGCCCGGCGCCTGGGCATGGAGCCCGCCGAGACCTACACCTACCCGAGGCTGGGCGTGCCGACGCTCTGCTACCGGCTCGTTCTGACCTGAAATGACCCGGAATGTGACTACAGAGAGTAATTGACTGTCACAGAAAGACATCAGAAGCTTCCGACTGCCGCGCGCGCGGGGTTACCCTTCCAGTACCACTGGGGGTGACATCTGTGCGTATAACACCCAAAACACCCGAAGTGCGCGTACCCCGTCTCGTCGGTCTGATGGCCGTCGACGCGCGCGAGACCGCCCAGGCGTGGGGGCTGTTCCTCAACGCCCCGGACCGGCCGGACTTCCCCCACACCGTCGTCGACTACGTCGTACGCCAGTACCCGCAGCCCGGGGCCGAGGTGCCCCGGGAGTCCATGGTGTACGTGTGGTTCGACTTCGGTGAGGGAGAGGGCGGTGGGGGCGTGCGGGAGCCCCGCATCCCGAGACCGCCCAGGGGCGGGCTGCAACGCGAACTGGACGAGCCGGGCGATCCGTACGCCGTCGCCGGCTTCAGCTCTCCTTGAAACCGCGGTGCAGGGCGACCACGCCGCCCGTCAGGTTCCGCCACGCGACCCGGGACCAGCCCGCCTCGCGCAGCCGTTCGCCCAGCGCGGGCTGGTCGGGCCAGGCGCGGATGGACTCGGCGAGGTAGACGTAGGCGTCGGGGTTGGAGGAGACCGCCCGCGCGACGGGCGGCAGGGCGCGCATCAGGTACTCGGTGTAGACCGTACGGAAGGGCGCCCGGACGGGGTGCGAGAACTCGCAGATCACCACCCGCCCGCCGGGCCGGGTCACCCGGTACATCTCGCGCAGCGCCGCGTCCGTGTCGTGCACGTTGCGCAGCCCGAAGGAGATCGTGACGGCGTCGAAGGTGTCGTCCTTGAACGGCAGCCGCGTGGCGTCGCCGGCCGTGAAGGGCAGCCAGGAGTTGCGCCGCTTGCCGACCTGGAGCATGCCCAGGGAGAAGTCGCAGGGGACGACGTAGGCGCCCGTCTGGGCGAACGGCAGCGACGAGGTGGCGGTCCCCGCGGCCAGGTCCAGGACCTTCTGCGCGGGGCGCGCGTCGACCGCCTTCGCGACCTCCTTGCGCCAGCGCCGGTCCTGCCCCAGGGACAGCACGTCGTTGGTCAGGTCGTACCGTTCCGCCACGTTGTCGAACATCGAGGCGACTTCGTGCGGCTGCTTGTCCAGGGATGCGCGGGTCACGGGCCCATTGTGGCAGCAGGCGCCACGGCACCGGCGCAGCGCCCCCGGCCGCCCTCCCGATGGATCCGGGCCGTCACGGCAGCAGTCTCGGCTTCTTCCTCGCCGCCACGTCCTCCACCCAGCCGCACAGCAGGATGAACAACGCGATCAGGACCCAGCCGATGCCGAACATGAACCACTGGCTGTCCAGCGGCAGGTACTTCTCGAAGGCGGGGACATTCCAGAACTGGTCGATCAGCGGGACCGCGAGGACCAGTGCGATCTCGTGCCAGAGGTAGATCGTCACCGCGCGCGCGTTGAAGACCGTGACCGTCCGGTCCAGCCGCTTGAAGCGGGTGAGCCAGGCGAAGTCGATCCGGAAGTACGCCTTCGCCCACATCAGCAGCATCACGAAACCGGCCGACCAGAAGGCCTGCGCGAGGGGGTCCTCGTCCAGGTCGTACGTGCCGAAGTCGGCCTGGTGCGAGAAGGCGTACCAGGCGCCGTACCCGAGCACGGCGAACGAGAGCACGACCACCAGGGCCGGTTTCATCCGCTGGAGCACACCGTCGCGGTGGGCGAAGCCGAGGATCCAGCAGAAGAGGTACGTCGACAGGTCCCACAGGGCGCTGCCCAGCCGGTTGTCCGGGCCGGACCAGACGAAGTCCAGCACCAGGATCGGCGCGAGGGAGAGCACCAGCACCAGGGCCGGGGCGAGCCGGAAGACCCGCAGCAGCAGCGGGGACAGCAGCACGAACCAGAGGTACGTGCGCAGGTACCAGAGGATCTCCCAGGCCTGCTCGCCCCAGGCGTTGCCGGGCGGGTCGCCGAGCGGCACGATCCAGTAGACGATCTGCCAGCCCGGTATCCAGTCGTGGATCAGCATCGCCAGCACCACGAAGACGCCCCAGAACCAGAACGGCGGCAGCAGCCTGCGCAGCCGGCTCTTCAGGACCTTGGCCGCGGGGCGCTCCAGCGACTTCGCCATCAGGGTGCCGGCCAGGCCGAACATGATCCCCATGGACGGGAAGACCATCCCGCACCAGGCCCAGCCGAAGGTGTGATAGGTGACGACACGGATGAGGGCGACGGCACGGAGGGTGTCGAAGTAGCGGTCGCGGCCCGTGGGCCTGGGCTTGGCCCGGGACTTCCTCTCCCCGGCGGCGGAAGCCCGGGGTTCGGGTTCGGGTTCGCGTGGGCGTTCGCGTTCGGGTGCGGCTTCCGGTTCGGGGGCCGCTTCCACCACCGGCAGCGGCGCCGTGGCCTCCGCCGCCGCGACCTGCCCGTAGTCCGCATAGTGCCGCGGGTACTGCTGCTCCCCGTACTGGTAACCGTCGTACCCCTGCGGATACGGCTGCCCGTACCCCTGCTGCTGCTCCCAGCTCATCAGCCGCTCACCCCCGCCGGCGTCCCGACCTCACCCGTGCGCTTGAGCTTCTGCCAGCGCAGCCGGCCGCCGGTGAGGGCGGTGATGCAGGAGTGGATGAGGACGAGGTACATCATCTGCCGGTAGGCCAGCTGTTGCAGCGGCATCATCAGCAGGTAGCGGTACTTCTCGCGGTCCAGGCGGAAGGCGTACGCCGCGCACACCAACTGGACGGCGAGCACCGCGAGCCAGGCGAGCAGCGCCGCCTGGAAGTCGATGAAGATCATCGAGTAGGCGGTGAACACGTCGATGAGCGGGGCGAAGACGGGCGTGACGATCTGGAAGAGCACCACCAGCGGCATGCCGACCCGGCCGAAGCGCCCCGAGGGCCCCTTGTCCGTGAGGGACTTGCGGTGCTTCCACAGCGCCTGCATGGTGCCGTACGACCAGCGGTAGCGCTGCGACCACAGCTGCTTGAGCGAACCGGGCGCCTCCGTCCAGGCCTTGGCGTGCTCCTGGTAGACCACCCGCCAGCCCGCGCGGTGCATGGCGATGGTGATGTCGGTGTCCTCGGCGAGGGTGTCCTCGCTCATGCCGCCGACCTCCAGCACCGCGTCCCGGCGGAACGCGCCGATCGCACCCGGGATGGTGGGCATGCAGCGCAGCAGGTCGTACATGCGCCGGTCCAGGTTGAAGCCCATCACGTACTCGATGTGCTGCCAGGCGCCGATGACCGTGTCGCGGTTGCCGACCTTGGCGTTGCCCGCGACCGCGCCGACCTCCGGGTCGGCGAAGGGCTGCACCAGCTGCCGTACGGTGTCCGCCTCGAAGACGGTGTCGCCGTCCATCATCACGACGATGTCGTGACTGGCGTTGCGGACGCCGTTGTTCAGGGCGGCCGGCTTGCCCGCGTTCTCCTGCCGGATGACGCGGACGTTGCGCATGCCGAGCGACTCGGCCGCGCTGCGCGCGATCTCGGACGTGTCGTCGGTCGAACCGTCGTCGACCACGATGATCTCGATCGGATGGGTGCTCTGCGCCAGCGACTGGAGGGTGTTGGCGATGCACTCCTTCTCGTTGTACGCCGGGACGATCACACTCACCGGCTGGGTGACCGGCGGACCCCAGCTGAAGCGGCGTTTGTTGCGCTGTCTGTAGTGGCTGCGGGCGAGGATCAGCATCATCCCGAAGCGGCCCATGACGGCGACGCCCACGACCAGCAGCCCGACCGACAGCGCGGGCACGGTCCATTCGGCGACGGCGACGGCGACGATGAGGGCCTTGCCCTCGTAGAGGGTCACGCCGGTGGCGGTGCGGTGAGCCGCCTGGAGGCGGGCGGTGGTGCTCGCGCCACCCTGACCGCCCGGCCCGGCACCGGTGCCGGCGCCAGGCCGGCTGCCGGGCTGTCCACCCGCCGTCTGCCGTTCCGCCGCGTTCTGCTTCTGGACGACACCGCTGATGGTGGTGAAGGTGTAGCCCTTCGCCTTCATCTTCTTGATGTACTGCGGCAGCGCCTTGATGGTCTGCGACCGCTCGCCACCCGCATCGTGGAAGAGCACGGAGGCACCCTTGGTGCCCTTGGGCGTGGCCCACTTGACGATCTTCGAGACGCCCGGCTTCTTCCAGTCGTCGCTGTCGGTGTCGACGAAGACGCTGGTGTAGCCGTCCTTGCCGAGCTTCTCGTAGACGGGCCAGCTGTAGTTGTCGATGGCGTCCGTCTCCGAGGAGTACGGCGCGCGGAACAGCGTGGTCGTGATGCCGGCCGCGCCCGCGAGGGCCAACTGCGTCTGCTGCATCTCGCGGTTGACGCGGGCGTCGCTCTGGTACGACAGGTCGACGTGCGTGAAGGTGTGGATGCCGACCTCGTTGCCGTCCCCGACCATCGTCTTCACGATGCTCGGGTAGCGCGACACCATCGAGCCGACCAGGAAGAACGTGCCGGGCACGTCGTTCTCCTGGAGGATCTTGAGCACCTGCGGCGTCCAGGTCGGGTTCGGCCCGTCGTCGAAGGTGAGCGCGATGGTCTTGTCCGGCACGGAGACGGTGGTCGCCCGGCCGCCCCGGAAGGTGAGGATCGGGCCGCCGTCGAGGATCTTTTCGGGGACCTTGCTGGAGCTGGCGCCGTCACGCACCCGCTGGTCGCCGCCGACCTCGGCGCGCAGATAGCCGTCGAGCAGCATCACGCAGGTCAGCGCCAGCAGAAGCAGCAGGGCGAGGATGACACGCGGTTTCTGCAGAGCCGCGGCCTTGCCGGCCGCCCGCTCCATACGGGTGGGGGCTCGGCGTCTGCGGCGTGCGGGTGTCGAAGTAGTCATGAGGGTGGCTGCGCTCCCGTCAGTTGGCGGACACGGACGAGGTGGCGATGGCCGTGGGCGTGGCCGTGGCCGTGGCCGTGGGCATGGTCCTGGGCGTGGGCGGTGCCGACGGGGCGCCGCTGGGCAGGCCGGCCTGGCGGCCGATCCCGCCCTGCGGCTCGTAGCCGCCGGGGGCCTGACCGCTCCGCCCGCCCGCGAAGGGCAGCAGCGAGGACGGGGTCAGTGAGGTGCCCCAGCCCATGAAGGCCATGACGAGCACGACGGCGTAGCCGGCACAGACGACACCCGTGGCGGTGCCGATGCGGCGCAGCACTCTGGACCGACGTCCGGAGTTGTCAACGAACACGGGACCCTCGACGGACCCGTTGCCACGTTTGCGACGGCGACCGCGCCCCTCGGTGGTGCTTTCGATGGCAGTCTCGGAATGCATTCCCCGGATATTAGAGACTCTTTATGTGTCCGCATCCCTTCTTCATGTGAGGTGGCCATGAAAAACGCCTCAACCTAGCTGTTCCCTGAGAGATTCTGTGAATACCTGCGCAACCGTATCCTGGGCGGAAAATACCCGAACACCCCATCCATCCAGACCGATTGGCCCGATTCGCACCCCTCAACCCATGTATTGCCTGTGTATTGTCCGCCGAATTGAACATCGGCTTCGCATGAGACGTTTTCCTTTTGAAGGAGACTTTGTTTCAGTGCTGAGACACACATCACGAGAGCGGGTGCAGAACTCATGAGGAGTTTCCTGAAGCCGGCGACCGGCCTCACATGCCTGTTTGCCATGGCAGTCACGGGGTGCTCCTCGGGCTCCGACGGAACGTCGAAGGCGGCGCCCGCGCCACCCGAACGGAGTGCCGCGAGCACCGAGAACGCGGCCGCTTCGAGCACCTCCTACGCCCCGTACGTCAGCGCCACGACCGCCTCCGACAACGACTCCGCGGGCTCCCCGGCGACGTACAACCTGGCCTTCGTGATCTCCGACGGCAACGACTGCACGCCGAAGTGGAACGACGAGTACGCCATCGGCAACTCGGCGGTGAGGAGCCGGATCTCGCGGCTGAAGCAGGACGGCGCCACGGTACGGGTGTCCTTCGGCGGCGCCTCCGGCAAGGAGCTGGCGGCCACCTGCGGCAGCGCGTCGAAGCTGGCCGCCGCCTACACCGAGGCGCTGGACGCGGCGGGCGCCACCCAGGCCGACTTCGACATCGAGGGCGACGAACTGACCGACTCCGGCTCGGTCGCCCTGCGTTCGAAGGCGATAGCGCTGCTTCAGAAGGACCGCGACGGCCTCACGGTCTCCTTCACCCTTCCGGTGATGCCCTCGGGGCTGGACGACGACGGCCTGGCGCTGCTGGAGTCCGCGAACGAGTACGACGTCCAGGTCTCGACCGTCAACATCATGACGATGAACTACGGCGAGTCGTACACCGGCGACATGGGCGACTACGCCCTCACCGCCGCCGAGGCCACCCACACCCAGCTGAAGAAGGTCTTCGGCCTGTCCGACGCCAACGCCTGGCGGGGCATGGCGCTGACCTCGATGATCGGCGTCAACGACATCGGCAGCGAGACGTTCACCCTCTCCGACGCGGCCCAGCTGCGGACGTTCGCCGAGGAGAAGGAGATCGCCTGGGTGTCGATGTGGTCCAGCTTCAGGGACCAGCAGTGTGAGGACGACGACTCCGCGTCCGACGACGCGGCGACCGACTGCAGCGGGGTGAAGCAGAGTTCGGGGGCGTTCGGGAAGGCGCTGGCGGGCTGACCCGCCGGGAGGGTCAGCGGCGCCGGTGCAGCAAGCGCCCGCGCACGACGGTCGCCACGCAGCTCGCGGCGCCGCGCTCGGCGAGGCCGGCCTCGTCCGGCGCGTCGAAGACGGCGAACGTCGCGTCCATTCCCTCAAGAGGCAGCAGCGGCATCAGGATCGCCTCCGCGAGGCTCCGTCCGGCCAACACGTCAAGACGCGGTCGCCCCTCGGGGTCCTCGAACCGCTGCTCGGCCGTCAGCCCCACTCGGTGCACGGCGTCCAGCACCGCGGGCCGCCACAGATCGCCCGCCACCGCGATCGTCCCGTGGGCGAGCATCCGCTGCACCCCGCGCCGCGCGCTGGCGCCCCAGCGGGCATCGGTCAGGCCGAGCGCCGTGAGAGCGTCGCCGGTGATCGGCTCGGTGCCCAACTCGTCGGCCTCGCGCGGGTCCGGATGGTAGGCCTGCTCCAGCAGTTCGGGCCCGTACGGGTTGAGCAGACCCGGCGCGAGAACCCCCGGCCAGTGCCGGACGCGGGCCGTCGGATGCGCGGCCGCCAGTTCCTCGTACGGCCCCATGCCCCTCGCCTCCCGGCCGTCGACCAGCACCGCGCCGCCCGGCACGGGAGGCCGCAGCGGGTTCCCCGTGACCAGGAGGCCGGCGGCGTGAATCGTCAGCACAGCGGCGCTAGTTGGACGCGAGCAGCTTCAGCTCGGGATGGGCGGTGCCGCCCGTGATCGCCGTGGAGGAGATGTGCGACATCACGCGCTCGTCGACGGGGTCGTTCGCCGGGTCGTCGTGGACGACGAGGTGCTCGTACGTCGTCGCGCGCTGCGCCGGTACCCGGCCCGCCTTCCTGATGAGGTCGATGATCTCGAGGCGGTTGGAGCGGTGCTTGGCGCCGGCCGAGGAGACCACGTTCTCCTCCAGCATGATCGAGCCGAGGTCGTCCGCGCCGTAGTGCAGCGACAGCTGGCCGACCTCCTTGCCGGTGGTCAGCCAGGAGCCCTGGATGTGCTGGACGTTGTCGAGGAAGACGCGGGCGATGGCGATCATCCGCAGGTACTCGAAGAGGGTGGCCTGGGTGCGGCCCTTCAGGTGGTTGTTCTCGGGCTGGTAGGTGTACGGGATGAACGCCCGGAACCCGCCCGTGCGGTCCTGGACGTCCCGGATCATCCGCAGGTGCTCGATCCGCTCGGCGTTGGTCTCGCCGGTGCCCATCAGCATGGTCGAGGTGGACTCCACGCCCAGCCGGTGCGCGGCCTCCATGATCTCCAGCCAGCGCTCGCCGCTCTCCTTCAGCGGGGCGATCGCCTTGCGCGGCCGCTCGGGAAGCAGCTCCGCGCCGGCGCCCGCGAAGGAGTCCAGGCCCGCCTCGTGGATGCGGGTGATGGCCTCCTCCACCGAGACGCCGCTGATCCGGGCCATGTGCTCGACCTCGGAGGCGCCCAGCGAGTGGATCACCAGCTGCGGGTAGGCCTCCTTGATGGCCCGGAAGTGCTTCTCGTAGTACTCGACGCCGTAGTCCGGGTGGTGGCCGCCCTGGAACATGATCTGCGTGCCGCCCAGCTCCACGGTCTCCGCGCAGCGGCGCAGGATGTCGTCGAGGTCGCGGGTCCAGCCCTTCGCGGTGTCCTTGGGGGCCGCGTAGAAGGCGCAGAACTTGCACGCCGTGACGCACACGTTCGTGTAGTTGATGTTCCGCTCGATGATGTACGTCGCGATGTGCTCGGTCCCGGCGTACTTGCGGCGGCGTACGGCGTCGGCGGCGGAGCCCAGCGCGTGCAGCGGGGCGTCGCGGTAGAGGGCGAGTGCCTCCTCAGGGGTGATCCGCCCACCGGCGGCGGCACGGTCGAGGACGGACTGAAGGTCGGCCTTCTCGGTCACCGGGGTCCCTTTCGCACGGTTCACAAGGGTTGTGGACGGACCGAACCAGCCTACGTCAGGGCATTCGTCCGGCTCACGTCAGGCCGTGTGCGCGCCGAGACGTCAGGCCGTGTACGCGCCGATCAGGACCCCCGCGAAGGCCCCCGCGATCAGGAACGGCCCGAACGGGATCATCGTCTTGCGGCCCGCGCGCCGCGCGACGACGAGCGCGCCGCCGTACAGCGCCCCGAACAGGAAGCCGGCGAAGGTGCCCAGCATCACCGTCGGCCAGCCGTACCAGCCGAGCACGGCGCCCATCCCGAGCGCCAGCTTCACATCGCCGAAGCCCATGGCACCGGGGTTGATGAGCCACAGCACGAAGTAGCCGGCGCCGAGGGCGAGGGCGCCCAGCAGGGCGGTCGGCCAGTCCCCGGCGTGTTCGGGGACCAGGGCGACCAGCGCGAGCAGCCCGAGGGCGGCCCCCGCGAGCGGCAGCGTCACCGCGTCCGGCAGCCGGTGCACCCGCAGGTCCACCACCGCCAGCAGCACCGCAGGGGGCGCGAGCAGCAGCCAGACGCCGAGTTCGGGCCGGGTGCCGGTGGCGGCGGCGAGAGCGGCGCAGACGACGCCGGTGACGGCGGCGAGCCGCCAGGCGTGCGGGCCGTACGACGACTCGGGCCACGTGCATCGCGTGCAGCGCGCCCGCCCGAGCCACCCCGCGACCGGATGGCCGCCCGGACAGTTCTCCCGCCACTCCTCCTCCGGGGGGACGGAGAAGCGGTAGGCGGCCCGGGGCAGCAGGGTTCCCGCCGCCGCGCCCCACAGCGCGGCGGCGACGATCAGCAGGGCGTCGGTCATCCGGTCGCGGCGACGCCCTCGCGCCAGGTCGGGAGGAGCTCGTCGAGGAGCGCCTCGGTGCGCGGCGGCAGGCCGCGGGCCCCGCTGCGGCCGAGGAGGTCGGCGGCGAGGGAGTTCAGCCGGGCCGGGTCATCGGTGGCGTGGGTGGCACGCAGGAGCTCGTTCCACAGGCGCTCGTCGTCCGGGGCGGTCCTGAGCGCCGCGTTCAGGGCCTCGATGGCCTTCTCCGCGCGGTCCTTCTCCAGGTGGAAGGCGGACAGCGCGAGGCCGATGTCGGCGACCAGCAGCGGGAGCCGGGCGTCGATGATCTCGTGGGTGAGCCAGCGGTAGCGGCCCTCGGGCCGGTCGGCGAGCAGCGGTCCGCGGACCAGCACCAGCGCGTCGGTGAGCAGCCGTCCCCGGACCGCCCGGCTGTCGACGCCCTTGCCCTGCGTGGCCTCGTGGTAGAGGGAACGCAGTACGTCCAGGTCGGAGACGACCGACTTGGCGAGCGTGAGCCGCCCGGTCTCGTCGGCGCCGAGCCGGGGGCTGCCGTCGGGTTCGGTGCCGAGCCAGGCGCGCAGCCGCTCCATGAGCGCGTCCCGCACGTCGTCCGTGACGCCGCGCGGCCACAACGCGGAGGCCAGCACGCGCGGGTGGACGCCCTCGCGGTGCAGGAGCAGCAGGGCGAGCGCCTCGTGCAGCAGGGCGCTGCGGTCGCCGTCCGGGGTGTCGAGGCCGATGATCTCGTACGACCCGACCAGACGCGCGTACACCGCCGGCCGCCCCTGTTCGCTGATGTCGACGAGGAACGGCGGGGTGGTGGTCGGTCCGTCCGGGTCACGCTCGGGGTCGGCCTCGACGAACAGCTCGACGACCGCGTGCCGCTGGGCGGCGGGCAGGAGCTGGGCGTCGAGTTCGAGGCCGAGCAGCGGGGCGAGCAGCTTGCCCTGGGCAGTGATCTCCATCTCCCAGGCGGCGCCGGGCAGGTCGCCGGTCTCGGTGCCGACCAGGTAGCCGATGCCGAGACGGCTGGCGTCGGCGGCGAGTTCGGCGAGCTTCACGGCGTCCTCGGCGGCGGGCTGGGCGGCGAGCAGCACGAGGTGCGGGGCCCAACGGGTGTGCTGGGCGGGCCCGGTGCGGCCGGTGAGCACGGAGTCGTGCCCGGCGGCGCCGAGGGCGCCCCGGCGCTGCCGCGTCTCGGCCTCCATGGTCTCGATCAGCGCCTCGATGCCGTCGAGGTGGCGCAGTCGGTTGGGGGCGAGCGCGGTGAGGTCCTCGCCGAAGCCGACGAGGGTGATGGTCATACGGTCCGACCAGCCGTTGGTGGCGAGTTCGGCGGCGACGGAGGCGAACAGGGCGGCCCGGTCGGCCTCGCGCCCGCTCAGCGAGACGATGCCGGGCACGGCCTCCAGGTTGAGCAGCAGCCGCGAGTCGTCCATGGTGCCGAGGCTGACGAGGCCCGGGTACGGCGCGGCCGTGTCGACGTCCTCGTACCGCTCGGCGTCGGTGCGGGACAGCATCCAGAACGTCTGGTCCTGCCCGAGCCGCCACGGCGTCGGCGGCTTGCCGGCCGGCTGGGCGAGCTGGAGGTGCAGATCGCCGTTGCTGAGCCAGGCGGCGTAGACGACGGGCAGCGCGCGCGACTCGGCGGCGAGGGAGGCGGCGAGCCCGCGCAGCGACCGGTCCAGCAGCCGTACGCCGTCGGGGTCGGCGCCGACCAGCAGCGCGTCCTGGACGTCCTGGGCGTCCCCGGTCGGCGTCGGCGGCTCCATGCCGCGCCGCCCGCCGACGGCACCGAGCGCCGACTGCCACAGCGCCTGCCGGCGCCGGCGGCCGAGGGCACCGAGGAGACCGGCGGCGAGGAGGGGGGCGCCGAGGAGGGCCTCGGGCAGGCCGAAGCCGGTGCCGTGGGAGGTGCTGTGGGAATCGGTGGAGGGAGCGGGCGGGGTGGCGTGCTGCTCGTGCCGGTCCCCGGTGGCGTCCGGGGCGGGCCGCTGCTGGGGCAGGGAGACCTGCGAGGAACCTTCGTGCTGCCCCTGGGCGTGGTCCCCGGACTTGGCGTAGTCGTGGATCTGCTCCTTGACGTCCGGGGAGACGTGCGCCTCGGGCATCTCGACGAGCTCGCCGCCGTGCGCGTCCGCCGGCATCTCCATGATCCAGCCGGGCCGGATGAGACTGGCCTCGGACAGCCGCGAACCGTCGGGCTGGGCGCGGTCCTTGTTGAGCTCGTAGATCTCCTTGTACCGGCGCCCGTCGCCGAGGTGCCGCTGGGCTATCTCCCAGAGGGAGTCGTGGTGACGCCCCTCCGGCGGCTGGATCCGGTAGTACTTCGTGCCGCCGTCCCGGGCGGCGGTGCCACCCCCCGCGTCCGCCTGGGCCGCGGCGTGCGAGGCCTGTCCGGCGACGGCGGCCGCGGCGCTCGCGGCCTGCTCCTGCGGCTGGGTGAACAGGCTGCCCGGCGTCTGCTGGGCCGCGGCGACCGTCCCCTTCTGGTTGCCCTCAAGGCTGTGCCCGAGCTGCGACAGCCCCGGCGTGAGGCTGGCGGCCGTGGCGCCGACGAGCAGCAGCGCGGCGACGAGCTGACGGGCGAGCAGCTGACTGGGCCCGGCACCGGGCACCCGGCCGGGCAGGCCGACACCGGAGAGCGCGGCCTTGACCTCGACGAGCACGCAGGCGGTGAACTGCGCCCAGGCCAGCCAGACGATGACCGTCAGCACGTGCAGGAACGTCGTGACCGTGATCTCCTGCTGGAGCCAGTCGAGCGACGGCGCCTCGTGCGGCAGCGGCCAGCCCACGGTGACGGCCAGCGCCCCGGGCACGCCGACGACCAGCGCGAGCAGGGCCACGAACGCCAGGAACGCCTTGACGAAGTCCCCGAAAGTACGCCG
The DNA here is from genome assembly GCF_040644935.1 of Streptomyces sp. NPDC046915. Lineage (NCBI taxonomy): Bacteria > Bacillati > Actinomycetota > Actinomycetes > Kitasatosporales > Streptomycetaceae > Streptomyces > Streptomyces sp. NPDC046915. Next base: position 58,156 of record NZ_JBEYXB010000018.1, read on the forward strand.
CCGCACACGCACCGGCTGCGGTGTCCGGTTCCGTGGGCTCGTCGGGCCTCCGCTGGGGCCTCCCGTCGAGCTTGATGTGCTGCGTCGCGCCATGGCGGGTGTCCTGGGTGGTGAGTGGAGGAAGTCGGGCTGGGGGGTGGGCTGAGCCTACAGAGATCCTATTGACTCGCACTGACACGGCGAAGCCCGGAGGGGAAACGTGAACACCCGCCCGCCGCCCCCACACAATCCCCCGCAACCGCTCAAGTGACTGTCATACGCCCCTGATAACTTCGTTCCCAGCTGCATACGCCGAACTCGGGGGAGACTCAACTGTGGCCCGCCGCACCTTGACACTGACCACCTTGACGACGACGACCGCGGCCCTGCTGCTGACCGCCTGCGGCGGAAGCGGCGGCGGCAAGACGGACGACATCAAGGGCGCGGACACGGGCTCGAAGAGCCCGTCGGCCGCCGCGTCGGCGTCGGCACCGTCCGGCGTCAAGCGTCCGGTGATCACGCTGCCGAGCAACTTCCAGCTCACGTTCGCGAACTGGACGAGCAGCGATCCGGTGGAGCAGGCGGTGCTCGACGACGCGAAGGAAGAACTCCGGGCGGGGTACGCGGCGATCATCGCGAACAACCCCGACAGCAAGGACGTCGCCTTCTACGACACCGAGGCGGTCATCCAGCAGACCAAGACGTGGATCAAGTCCTACACGGACAAGAACGTCACCGTCATCGGCAAGCTCCCCGCCTTCGACCCCAAGGTCAGCCTGGCCAAGACCGGGAGAGGCGCGTCCCTCAGCTACTGCACGGACGAGAGCAAGGCGTACACGAAGAACCGTAAGACCGGCAAGGTCCAGGGGAATCCGGCGGGCACGAATCCCGACGTCCTCTACGTGGTCTCGCTGGCGAAGAACCCGCAGGGCGTGTGGCAGAACGCGGGCGTGCACTCGGAGCGGGGCGGGTGCTCCAAGTGAGGGCGCCGTACCGGGGAATACCCGTGATCGCCGCGTCACTTGCCGTGGCTCTGCTGAGCTCCACGCCCGCCGTCGCGTTCGGGGGCTCCGACACGCGGGGCGGGTCCAAGGGCAACGAACTGACCGCCTCCGCCGGCCGGTCCCGTATCAAGGTCACCCAGATCAGCGGCCCCACCGGCGGCAAGCGCGGCACCGTCTCCGCGACGGACGTGAACTGGAAGCCGCCGCCGTGCTGGTACGAGCCGGTCTTCTCCCCCGCACAGCTGAAGGACTTCGCGGAGAACAACGGCGACGGCGACGCCGGCCTGCGCGACGGCTGGTACGGATCGAAGCTCTGGACCGCCCACTTCAAGGACGGCAAGGACGCGACCAGCATCTTCACCACGCCGTCCACCGTGCCGGGATACAAGAACTACAACCTCGGCAAGCACGGTTACTTCTGGCGCGGAGTCGCCCCGGACCTCTACAACCTCGACGACACGTCGCTGTGCACCCGGCTCATGTTCTGGGTCGACGCCGGCAAGATCCCCGCCGTACCGAACGCGCCCACACCGAAGACCCTCGCCGAGTACGCCTACAACAAGATCAAGGTCCCCACCACCTCGATCGAGCTGAAGCCGACGACCAAGTCCACCGTCAACCTCCCCACCTGGGTGTGGCTGGACAAGGGCACGTTCAGGGACGTCAAGGTCCGCGCGGAACTCCCCGACACCGGCCTCTGGGCGGAGACCACCGCCAAGCCGGTCGCCCTCCACCTCGACCCCGGCACCTCGGACGCCGAGACGACCCCCTCCTCCGGCGACTGCAAGATCAACGACGACGGCTCGATCGGCACCCCGTACAAGCCGGGCGACGGCGACAGGACCCCGCCCTGCGGCATCACCTACCTCCGCTCCTCCAACGGCACCCCCTACCAGCTGAAGGCCAGCATCACCTGGCAGATCTCCTGGAAGGGCTCCGACGGCTCGGGCGGCGACCTCCCCGACGGCGTCTTCGCGACCACGCAGGACATGAATGTCCAGGAAATCCAGTCGGTGAACCGCTGACGCGCTTACGCGGCTGCCACTTCGCACCACACGTACTTTCCCGGGTGGCCGTTCCTGGACAGCCGATTCCAGCCCCACAGATCGGCGCAGGCCCGGACCAGACCGAGGCCGCGGCCCTCCTCCGCCTCCAGTTCCGTCAAGTCAGCCGGTGACAGTGGGGGTTTAGGCGGTCTGGGGTCCGCGTCCCACGCGCCGATGCGCAGGACGCCGTCCTTGCAGCCCAGCCTGGGCGCGGCCGGTCCCTTGGCGTGCTGTACGGCATTGGCGACCAGCTCTGTTGCGAGGAGTTCGGCGACGTCCGTCAGGCGGATCAGGCCGTGGATCGTCAGGATCAAGCGGAGAGTGCGGCGGCAGACGGTGACCGCTCTGACGTCGTGGGGGATGTGGAGCGTGTATTCCCAGGGTTCGGGAGCGGTTTCGGGCATGCGTGATCTCCGATTCTGCGTGGGGGGGGGTTGGAGATGGCGGCGTTCCACAGCGTGTGCGTCGCGTCACCGACAGTAGGTCCTGAAATTAGGACCTTGCAAGCCGCTGCCGTAATCTTCACCCTGAACGGGGCACTGGCTAGGGGACGTTAGGGCGAGGAGGAAGCCATGGGGCGTCGGCGGCATCCCACGGCACGCCAGGTACGACTGGGCCTTGAGCTGCGGAAGCTGCGCGAGGCAGCCGGGCTCAAGGGGCGCGAGGCGGCGGAACTGCTTGGGGCCGACTCGGTACAGATGAGCCAGATCGAGGCAGGCATCGCGGGCGTGAGCGAAGCCCGTGTCCGACGCCTCGCCGCCCACTACGCGTGCGCGGACGAGGAGTTGCTCGCGGCGCTGGTGGCCATGGCGACCGACCGTACGCAGGGCTGGTGGGAGGAGTACCGGGGCTCACTGCCCACGCCGTTCCTGGATCTGTCGGAGTTGGAGTACCACGCCACCTTCCATCGCGAGGTGAGCTTCCTGCACGTACCCGGTCTCCTTCAGACGGAGGATTACGCCCGCCGGATCCTCGGACACCGAGTGCCCGAACTACCGGAGGGCGAGCTCGATCTGCGTGTCCGGCACCGGCTGGCGCGGCGCCTGATCCTCAAGGGGGACCGGCCGATCCCGTACGAGACCGTGATCCATGAGGCGGCACTACGTATCCGGGTCGGCGACCGCGCCGCGGCTCGCGCCCAACTCGCTCACATCCTGGAATTCTCGGAGGCCGAACACATCACCGTGCGAGTGATCCCTTTCGACCTGGACGACTTTGCCGGGGCCGACAGCGCCATGGTGTACGTAGGCGGAGCCATGCCGCAGCTGGACACGGTCGTACGAGACGGTCCGCACGGCACGGCCTTCATCGACGCCGAAGCTCAACTCGGTCGCTTTCGAACGCTCTTCCATAGAATGAAGGCCACATCACTCGAGCCTGAACGGTCGCGTGACTTCATCCACGAGCTGGCGCAGGAAGTGTGAGGGCATCTCATGAGCACGCCCGACAACTGGCAGAAGTCGTCATTCTCGGGCAGCGGTGACGGCAACGCCTGCGTCGAGGTAGCCGCTACCTCCGCCACCCTCCACCTCCGCGAAAGCGACGAGCCCGCCACGGTGCTCAAGACCTCGACTCCCCCGATGGCCGCCCTCATAGGCCACCTCCGGGATATGTGAGGACACCCCCCATGAGCACGCCAGACAACTGGCAGAAGTCGTCCTACTCCGGCGGAGGTGAAGGCAACGTCTGCGTCGAAGTAGCCGCTACCCGATGACCTCGCGCAGCTCCTCGCCGGTCGGTGGGTCGAGGTCCCGGAGCCGGTTGAGTCCCCGCCTCACCAGGATGCGGTGAACGGTCGCGGGCGCGAGTGTGACGCCGTGCAGCCGCCGTAGGTCGGCGGCGAACCGGCCTGGCCCGTGCTTGGTCTGCCGCCGCAGCGCCTCCACCAGGTCAGCGATGTCCTCGGGGGTGCGGGCGGGGCTGATGGCGGGGCGGGAGGAGTGGTCGAGTAGTCCGTTCTCACCGTGCGCGCGCCAGCGGGCGTACCACTGGGCCAGGCAGCGGCGGGAGATCCCGGCTTCCGCAGCCACGTGCGCGATCGGACGTCCGGCGTCGATCCGCAGACACAAGCGCAGACGTCCTTCGAGGGTCAGCGGTGCGTTCCGACGTCCCCTGCTGGTGGCGTTCCTGGACTCGGGGGCCGCGTTCACCGGGAGCCCAGGGATCTCAGGGCTCCCGCGTGAGCGGCTGTGCGTGGCGTCAGCGTGCGAACTTCTCGATGGCCTCCGGGGTGACGGGGGTGAAGAAGTTGACGAGGTTGCCGTCGGGGTCACGGAACAGCAGCGACCGGTTGCCCCAGGGCATCGTGGTGGGCTTGGTGACGAAGTCGGTGACGAAGCCGGTCAGGTTGTTGTAAACGCTGTCCACGTCGTCGACGAGGAACTCGGTGATCACGCTGTGGTTGTCCGCCGGGCGGGCGGAGCCCGGGGCGAACAGGGGGACGGTGCGGGTGCTGCCGATGGCGAGGGTGGCGCCCGCGGTCCTGAGTTCGGCGAAGTCTTCGGTGGCCCACGTCGCCTGCGCCCCTGTGGCTCGCTCGTAGAACTCGACGAGGCGCGCTACGTCGCCGGTGATGATGCGGATCGAGATGAAGTTCATGGGGATCTCCTTGGCTGTGCTGGAGGCGTACACGTCGCAGGTTAGAAGAAATAGTGGACAGAATCGGTCCTGTATTCGCGTTAGGCTGCGGATATGTCTCGACCCACCGGCCGCGTGCTGACACTCCTGGAGCTGCTGCAGTCGGGCGGCACCCGGACAGTGGCCGAACTCGCCGACCGGCTCGGCGTCGAAGGACGCACCGTGCGCCGGTACGTGGATCAGCTGATCGACCTCGACGTGCCCGTGGAGTCGGTGCGCGGCCGCTACGGCGGGTACCGGCTCGCCCCCGGGTACCGCCTGCCTCCGCTCATGCTCAGCGACGACGAGGCGCTGGCCGTGCTGCTCGGCCTGATCGCCGGCCGCCGAGCAGGGCTGACGACGACGGAGTACACGGCGAGCGAGACGGCGTCGGCGAAGATCCGGCGGGTGCTGCCCAAGCACATCGCCCGCCGGCTCGACACACTCCTGGAAGCTCTCGCCTTCACGGACCATCCCGGCGAGTTCGACACCCCGGACGCCGGGGTCCTGCTCACCATCGCCGATGCGGTGCGCCACCACCGACCGGTCTCGATCCGCTACACCGACCGCGAGGGACGGCGCAGCGAACGCACACTGCACGCGTACGGGATCGTCGCCCATGCGGGCCGGTGGTACGTCACGGGCAAGGACGCCCAGATCGGCGAGGACCGAACCTTCCGGCTAGACCGCATCGCAGACGCGCGGACCCTGCCCGGCTCATTCGAAGCGCCCGGGGGTCCCGCTCCTGCACAGCGCGTGTTGTCAGGATTCGCCACGGCCGGGTACCGGCATGAGGTGACCTTGCGGATCCACGGGACGGTTGAGCAGATCCGCGCCCACCTTCCCGTCAGCGTCGCGAGCCTGGAGGAGCACGAGCCCGCGGCAGGAGAGGACCGCGCGACCGAGCGCTGGCTGCGCGTCGAGCTGCGCGCGGAGCGGCTCGACTGGTTGCCTTCCGTACTCGCGGCACTCGACCAGCCGTTCGTCATCGAGCGCCCCGATGAACTCCGCGACCTCGTCATCGCGCTCGCCGATCGCCTCACGTCCTGTGCCCGCCGAGCCTGACAGCGACTCCACAAGCACGGCCGGACTGTATTCAGGACTCGACCCCGCCCGACACTCACCCATCCGGGAAGCCATCGCCAGGGCGTACAGCTTCATGTGTAGGTACGGCCGTACCTGACTGAACACACAGACCATGCCGACAACAGGTCGCTTCGCTGGTTTGGATCCTCACATGTTCCAGTCCCCGACCCTGCTTATCCCAGCACCCTCCCGAGGAAGCCGCGCAGGTAACCCGTGACGACGTCCAGGTGGCTCTCCAGCAGGAAGTGACCGCCGTTGATCAGGTGCACCTCCGCCTCCTTGGCGTCGCGGGCGAAGGCCCGCGCACCCGCCGGGCCGAAGATTTCGTCGTTGCGGCCCCACACGGCGAGCACCGGGACCTCGCTGGTGCGTAGGAATTCGTGCAGCAGCGGGTAGAGCGGGCGGTTGTTCTGGTAGTCGCGGAACAACGCCAGCTGGACCTCGTCGTTGCCCTCGCGGGAGACGAGGGCGAAGTCGTGCTCCCAGGTGTCCGGGCTGACCAGGCTCGGGTCGGGCACGCCGTGCACGTACTGCCAGCGGATGGCGTCGACGCCCAGCGCGGCGCGGACGGCGGGTTCGGTGTCGGGGCCGGGATTCGCCCCGTAGGCCCAGACGTCGCTCCAGAACGACTCGACGAAACCGTCCTCGTAGCCGTTGCCGTTCTGGGTGACGAGGGCGGAGATCCGTTCGGGGTGCTGGAGCGCGAGGCGCCATCCGATGGGGGCGCCGTAGTCCTGGACGTAGAGGGCGTAGCGGTCCAGGCCCAGTTGGTCGAGCAGTCCGGAGGTGAGTTCGGTGAGGGCGTCGAAGGTGTAGGTGAACTCCCCTACGAGGGGGGCGTCGGAGTGGCCGAAGCCGAGGTGGTCCGGCGCGATGACGTGGTAGTCGTGGGCCAGCAGCGGGATGAGTTCGCGGAACATGAACGAGCTGGTCGGGTAGCCGTGCAGCAGGACAATCACCGGGGCGGCGGCGGGGCCGGCTTCGCGGTAGAAGATCTCATAGCCGTTCACAGTGGCGGTCCGGTGGTGCACCGAGTTCATATCTGACCCCTTTGAAATGCGTACTCTGGTTAGTTCCTCCCTCTGCAAGCACGGGTGTGGGTCAACCCGTCAATGATTCGATCCAGAGGGAGAGTGGCATCCGATGGACGCGCCGCTGGACCTGCTCAACAGCAGTCCATTGGTCAATGGTCTGGAACTGCTCGAACCCGGCATAGTTCCCCTCACGCGTCGGCGTCCCGACCCCGCGGACGCGGGCCGCACCCGCGACATCGACGAATTCTGCGCGGTGACCGGCAAGCCGTGACCTCACGGGGCCCTTGCCCTGAGCCGGGTCACATCACGGCGTCGGTCTGCAGTGGGCCCGCGGTGACCCGGAGCGTCCGGATGCGCACCGGCTCTTCCTGGTCGAGGTAGAAGATGTGCATGAAGGGGGCGCGCACCACCCGCTCCGGTTCGCTCTTCTTGGCCATGACCGCCTCACCGCGCAGCAGACGGACGCCGTCGCCCGCGGTCCAGAACTCCAGGATCTCATGGCTGATGACCAGCGGTGCGTCGATCTTGACGAAGAACTCCTTGATGGCCTCGACACCGCGGATGTGCGCGGCGCCGAAGTACATGTCGGTGTTGTCGGTCAGTGGCGCGAAGCCCTTGCCGAACTCCAGGGTGTCGATGGCGTCCATGAACTTCAGGACCCAGCCGGGGACGGCTGTCGCTTGTGCGGTGACTGCCATGGTGTGGACTTCCTGATCGGACTGCGGCGCACGCCCCTTGCCAACCACGCCTTCCCCACTCCTTCCGATCTGAACGCGCCGTCCGGCGAGGACGTCAAAAGGCCATCGCTGCGACGAGGGAAGAGAACAAGACGACCACCGCTGGCTGCTTGCCCCTGAAAAAGGGTTTGGGCTGGTGACGGGGACACCTGCGACCGGTGCTACAAGCGACACGAAAAGACCTGCGCCATCTGTGAACGGGTCCGCCCCGGACACCACATCAACGGTGGCCTGGGCCCGTTCCACTGCGACACATGCCGCCCTCGCGAAGAGTGCGCATGTGCCCTGTGCGGCCGGATCGGGAAGGTCAAGGTCTTCTGGCCCAAGGGACCGGTGTGCGACCTCCGCTACAGAACAGCTCTGTCGACCCCTGCACCGTGCGCGTCGTGCAACCGACATCGCATCCTGATCGGTCAGACGGCCGGGGGAAGCCCCCTGTGCAAGGCGTGCTCGTTCCCCGACGAACCGGTCGAGCGGTGCTCGGCCTGCGATGAGCCGACGGACCTCTACTCCGGCCGCCGCTGCCCCCGCTGCATCCTGACCGCCCGCGTGACCGACCTGCTCTCCGCGGACGGCGCAAGCGTGACCCAGTCGCTCCAACCCCTCGCCGCGGTACTGACCGGCGCGGACAACCCCTACCGCGTCCTGCAGTGGCTGCGCCGACGCCCTGCCGCCCGCCTCCTGGGAGGCCTGGCCCTCGATCCCGAAGCACTGGACCACAAATCCCTCGACGCGCTGCCGCAACGGACTGCCACCGCCTACGTGCGTGGGCTACTCGTCACCGCCGGCATCCTGCCGCCACGCGATGAGAATCTCGCCCTCCTCACCAACTGGGCCGCACGGACCGTGGCCGAACTGCCACCACGGCACGCCAACCTCGTCCGTCCGTTCGCCGAGTGGCACATCATCCGCGACGCCCGCCGACGCTCATCCCGCGGCCGTTACACCTATGCCGCACACAAGGGTGACTGCGGCAACGGCGGGGCTGTTCAGGCTGCTCAATACGCCAGCTCCCCGATCCCCCCATCAACCCGCAGCACCGTGCCCGCGGTGTAAGCGGACTCATCCGAGGCGAGGTACACGGCCGCCTTCGCCAGCTCCGTGACGGTTCCCAGACGGTGGAGGGGTACGGTCTGCCGGAGTTCCTCATAGAGGGCGGCCTGGCGTTCGGGGCCGAGGGGGGCGAACGCGTTGGTGACGGTCGGACCCGGGCTCAGTCCGTTGACGCGGATGCCCCGGTCCTTCAGCTCGTAGGTCAGGCCGCGTGTGTAGGAGAGCAGCCCCGCCTTCGCCGCACCGTAGACCGTCGCGTTCTCGTGTCCTATGTACGCGGAGACCGAACCGACGAGGATAACCGAGGACTGCTGCGAGAAGAGCGGCAGCAGGTCCCTGATCAGGAAGAACGGCGACTTGAGATTGGTCGCGACGAGCCTGTCGAACGCCTCCTCGGTCCATGCGTCGAGCGGTAGGTGGGTGATGTCGGCGGCGTTGCTCATCAGGACGTCGAGCTTCGGCCACTCCGCCCGCAGCCGTGCCGCGAGTGCCGCTTGGCCGGGTACGTCGCCGGCGTCGCTGGCGATGGTCAGCAGCGGGCCTTCAAGTTGCCGGGCTGCCTCGTCCAGCCTTTCCCGGGAGCGGCCGGTGATGGCGACGGTCGCGCCTTCGGCGAGGAACTGGCGGGCCGTTTCCAGGCCGATGCCGCTCGTTCCCCCGGTGATCAGTGCGTGCTTCCCTGCAAGACGATTCACTGTTCTGAACTCCTCAGATCGCGGTCCGGCCGCCATCGGCGGCCACGATCGCTCCGGTTACGTAGCTGGCGCGGTCACTGGCGAGGAAGGCGACCACCTGGGCCACTTCGGCCGGGTCCGACGTGCGCTTGAGCGCGGTGGTCAGACCTATGCCGCCCATGTCCGGGCCCATCGCCGCGACCACCTTGGAAGTGCGCATCGGCCCCGGGGCCACGGCGTTGACCCGCACGTTCGACTCGGCGAACTCCGCCGCCCAGGTACGGGTCAGCGATTCGAGCGCCGCCTTGGTGGCGCCGTAGACGGCCATGCCCGGCATGCCGAGGCCGGCCGCGGTGGAGCTGATGTTGACGATGCTGCCGCCGCCGCCCGCCGCCATCTTCTCCGCGAACAGCGCGGTGAGCAGGAACGGCGCGCGCACGTTGACGGCGAAGGCGGCATCGTAGTTGGCGAGGTCCTGCCCGAGGGTCGGGGCGAACGTCATCACACTCGCGTTGTTGATCAGGATGTCGACGGTTCCGGCGCCGTCGGCCAGTTGCCGCACAGCCGCCGGGTCGGACAGGTCGGCGACGACGAACCGCACGGTTCCGGCCAGGGAGCCGCCACCGACCGCGCGTATGTCCGCCACCACCTGGGCACCGCGCTCGGCGTCGCTGCCGGTGAGGATCAGATCGGCCCCGCCCGCGGCCAGCACCTCGGCCGTCGCGTGCCCCAGCCCGCCGATCGCGCCGGACCCGGTGACGAGTGCCGTCTTGCCTGCGAATTCCATCTCTTCGCCCTTCACGCCGGCCGTTGGCCGAGCGACTTCTGTGCGTTCGTTCAAGAAGTAACGCAGCAGAAGCTACGACTTCTTGAACGCTGAGTCAAGAAGTCGTAGTCTTGGTCGCGTGGCACGAACCGGACGCCCCCGCGAGTTCGACAAGGAACAGACGCTGGCGCGCGCACTCGAACTGTTCTGGTCCCGGGGATACGGGGCGACGTCGGTCCAGGACCTGGTCGACGCGTTGGCCGTCGAGCGCGGCAGCCTCTATGGAGCGTTCGGTGACAAGCGCCGCTTCTACCTGGACGCCGTCAGGCTCTACTGGGAGGTGTACGAGCGGCACCTGACCACCGCGCTCGACACCGCCCCGCTCCTGCCGGCCCTGCGCGAGATCCTGACCCACCCGGCGCGGCTGGACGAACTGATCTCCGACGTGGGCGTTCCGCAGGGCTGCCTGGTTGGCAACACCACCGCCGAACTCGTCCCCCAGGACAGTGAGGCCACGGAGGTCGTGACCCGCTCGTACCGCCGCTTCATCGAGATCGTCACCGACGCGCTCCGCCGTGCCCAGACCGCCGGTGAGGTCACGGCCAACTCCTCCCCCGAGGCCCAGGCACAGCTCCTGCTCTACATCGTCCAGGGCCTGTCGCTCGTATCGAGAGCGGGTCTCGATCAGAGCGCGGCGCTGGCTGCGATCGACACGGCGGTGGACGGGCTGCGGGCGTGACCAGTCCCCGCCTTGTGGTCTGTCGCGGACAGGCAGAACCCGTTGTCCTCGGGGTCGGCCGGCATGACGTTGTCCGTATGCCTGGCCTGAACGGTCGCGCAAACGCCCCTGTTCTCCCGAAGCTGCGGCGAAGTGACTAGTAGCTCTCTGTGATCAGAGTGACGCTTGGTGAGGGTGCGCGAGGCGGGGTCCGGGTACCTCGCCGACCTGGAGAGCGGCGAAGTCGGCGTGGGCCTGTTCGACGGCTTCGGGGTACGCATCGCGCTTGGCGTGCTCGGCGAGCGCCCGGTGGACGCTCGCGGACCGGACACAGCTCGGTCGCCAGCCACGCGGCCAGCCGGTCCTGGTCCTCCTCGGTGTTCGCCCGGAACCCGTATGCCGCCCGGATCTCGCCCCGATGCCGCTGGATCGCCTTGCTCTGCCAGTCGTACTCCGCCCACGCTCCGGCCGGGACCTTCACCTGCCGGGCCACGTAATCCACCGCGGCAGCCGGCACCTCCTTGGCTGACTCCGGAAACCGGGCCTCCACCTCGAAGGACTTCAGCAACAGCGCGAACCCCAGCCGGGTCGCCCCGGACTTGTTCCGCACCCGCTTCATGCCGTCTTCCAGCAGCGTCCAGACCTCGGTCAGGTCCTCCTCAACGAGGCGCCCAGCCAGGAGAAACGAGGACCAGGGCAATCACACAGAGCTGCATGTGCGTTCGCCGTAGCCATACGAGAACAGGGCCTCATAAGTCACCTCCGCAACAAGTGACCGTCACACCGTCAGCGTCCCCGCAATGTCGTCCCCCATCTTCTCCACCGGCTCGTCCAGGACCGCCTCCGTCCACGAGAACATCAGCGTGAGGGCCGTGCGCATGCCGTCGGGGCGGACGGCGTAGAAGAGGGAGCGGACCACCGGGCGGGAGCCCAGGAGGCGTTTCTTCTCGGCGATGAAGTTCTGGCGGATGCGGACGGCGTCACCCAGGGGGAGGCGGACCTCTCGGATGTCCGGGGCGCCGAAGTCGTCGACCGTCATGCGCTCGGCCAGCAGGGCGAGGGTGATCTCCGGGTACTCCGCGTCGGGGTGGATCGCGTCGAGTTCGAGGCCGGCCGCCATGAAGTCGTAGCCGCTGAGGTAGAGGCCGAAGGCGCCCAGCGGGGAGCGGGTACGGCTGTCCGCCGCCGCGCGCTTCAGGCTTCGGGTGAGGAGCCGGGCGTCGCCCCGCTTGCCCGCGCGCGCGTACCGGGCGACGAGTTCGTCCGCCTGGTTGCGGGCCCAGTAGTCGAGGGGCACGGTGTCGGTGACCGGGAACGGTACCCAGTCCTCCGAGCATTCCAGGCCGAGGTTCGAGAGATCGTCGGCGTCGGCGTCCGTCATCGGGTTCCTCATTCCGTCCAGGTCAGCGAGCCGGCGATCGCGTCGAAGAGTTCCGCCATCGCGTCCGCTATGGGTTCCAGGGGCGTCGAGAAGGTGAGCAGCAGGAACGCCGTCGTGCCGGGGACGGGGACGTGGTACTCGACGGAGACCGAGCGGTGTGACTCGTTCGGGGCGGAGGCGTCCGCGTCCGGTTCCGGCTGGGTCGTCAGTCGGCGCACGCGTACCGCCTCGCCCGACGGCAGTTCCTCTGTGCTCACCGTCGCCTCGCCGCCGTCGGCCGCCAAGGCTTGAGCGAGCGCCTGCGCCGGGAGCGGCTGCGGGTGCTGGAGCGGGGCCAAGGTGACCAGCAGGGACGCGGGGATGGTGAAGGGACCCACCTGCTGGAGGCTGAGGTACAGCTCCACGCCTCCGCTGCGGGCCGCCTTCGCCGACCGGCGGCGCAGGTCCTTGCGGAGGTCGTCCTTGAGGTGGGGCGCGTTGTCGATGCCCTGGAACTGGCGCTCCACCAGCGCGTCTATGGACCTCTCCCGCTCCTCGGGGGGATCCAGAACTATGCGGAACCAGCCGTCCGGCAGGAGCAGGCGGTAGTCGCGGGGAGGGCCGGACTCATGGGCGGCTGTGGTCATGCGGCTTGCTCCGTGCGGGTGCGGGCCCCGGGACTCGGGCGGTCCAGGCGGGTGCGGCTGGTGAGTTGGTGGAGGGCGTACGGGATCGCCTGGAGTACGGCTCCCAGGGCGCCCAGGGTTAGCGCGGTGGCCCCGGCACCCGCCCCGGGGTGCGCGTCCTCGATCCGTATCCCCCATGTCAGGGAGAAGAAGGAGCCCAGCGCCATCACCGCCGTGGACGACACCCCGGCGATCGTGCCCGGGAAGCGGGAGACGGCGCGTGCCGTGCTCGCCGAGTCGGGGATCGGGCGGGAGCCCAGTACCGGTGTCTTCGGCCACGTGCCCTTGCCGCTCAGGCTGCGCTCGGTCACGTGCAGGCGGGTGGAGCGGCGCAGTCGGGACCAGCCGTCCGCACCGCCCTCCCCCGCGAACCAGGGGCCCCAGGGGAGCACCGCGCGCACCTGGTCGCCGGGGCCCCGGAGTTCGGCCCCGACGGGCGCTCCGGCGCGGTCGCGGACGAGGGTCAGGGTCGTCAGGGCGTGCGGTCCGGTCAGGGGGAACCAGTACTCCTGTCCGCCCAGGTCCCGGAGGACCAGGTCCCTTTCCTGCACGCGCAGTTCGGCCCGTTCGCGGAATCGCGGCGTGGCGCCCGCGTCCTCGGCCGGCGCCGGTCCGATCCGCTCCCGTACCACGGGGTCGTACCGCCGCAGCCGCCACCGCGTCCACGCCCGCAGCGCCAGCCGTGCCACCGGGGCGACGAACGCGGCGACGGCGGATACGAGGACGAGGGCCGGGCGCTCGGAGCCGGAGAAGACGATCAGTGTGAAGGTCACGAACCAGACGGCTCCGGCCAGCAGCCGCGTCGTCCAGTACCAGGACGGGAAGGCCTTCCCCGGGCCGAGGTTCCGGGTCCTGCGAGTAAGTCCCCCGGCGCCCCTGGCGACCCGCGGGTCCTTCCAGTCCCGTACGACATGGATCGGGATGCCCGCCGACCTCAGCAGGTGCGTGACACCGGTGCGGGCGAGCAGTTGCTCCCCCTGCACCGACCGTTTCGGCAGTACGGGGGATTCCGGGAGCCAGTCCTCGATGGCGAACCGGCCGATCAACGTGCCGCGTCCGTCCTGGAGTTGGACCTCGCCCCAGGAGCCCGAGATCGTCGGGCCCATGCGCTCCCCCCGGTCCTGCCCGGCCGTGTCGATGAACACCGCCCGCTCGATCCCGGCCAGGCGGAGGGTCCGGGTGCGGGTGCGCAGCACCAGTTCGCCGTTCTCCACGTGGAGCCGGGAGCGGTGGCAGAGTTCCAGGCCGGGTCCGCGCGAGCCGGCGGGTCTGAGGGCGAGGGCGGGCTCCGAGGTCATACGGGCACCTCGTTCGGGGTCATCCGGTGGCCCTGTCGTAGAGGGACGTCACCGTGCCGTACGCCCCCTCCGCGCCCGCCGCGACGCCCGTGGCCGTGGCACCCGCCCACACGTGGGTCTGGCCGGAGAAGTTGCTCATCGCCCGGCCGACGTCAGGCATGTCCTTCGCGGCCTGGGAGATGCCGTCGAGTTCGGCGGCGGACCTGGCCAGTTCCGGGTCGAGGGTGCCCGCAGAGCGCGGCGCGGCCAGGCCCTTGGCGCCGTCGCGCCACGCCTGACCGGAGAACGCCCTCCCGATCGACTTCACGCCGTCGGCGGTGTCCCGGTAGATGGCGACCGGACTGACCCCTTCCCTGAGGTTGCTCCAGGTGAAGACCTTCCCCTTCGGCATGTTCGCCAGCGCCTCGGCCGCCTGCCTGCCCCGTACCGACCCCTGGGCCCCGGCGTTGGCGATCTTCCACGCCTTGTTGGTCTTGGCGCCGGCGGCCACCGCCTCCCGGTAGAGGTTGCCGCGCACCAGCGCCTTGGTGCCCGCGGCCGCTCCCCTCGCCCCGGACATCGCCGCCCGCCCGATCCCGAACGTCGCGAGGCCCACCGCGTCCAGGATGACCGACTTCCAGCTGCCCTCGCCGCCGAGCGCGAGCACCAGGTCGGTCGCGAACGCGACGACGCTCGCCGCCAGCGCGACCGCGTTGGCGACGGCGGCGATGGCCTGCCCGATGACGGGGATCCAGCCGAGCGCGAGGGCCGCCACGCCCGCCCAGAGCGCGATACGGCCCGCCCACTTCGATATCTGGGTCAGCCAACCGGCGTTGTCGTGCACCCAGTTCTTGAACTTGTCCGTCCAGCCGTCCTTGAGGCCGTCGCCCTCGATGACGTCGTGGATGGCGTCTGCGGCCAGCCCGGCGGCCCGGTCGCGGATGCCCTTCGCGGCTTCCAGCGCGTCCTGGGCGGCGGACAGCGCGGAGGACGCCTGCTCCTTGCGGTGCTGGTACTTCTTGGTGTCCGGGTCGTCCTTCGGGGTGTCGTGGGGCTGCCCGTCCAGTGCCTTCTGGGCGGAGCCGAGATCACCGTGGGCGGCCTCCGCGTCCTGGAGCGCCTTGTCGGCCATCTGCTGGGCGCGGTGCAGTTCGGAGGCGTACTCGTTGCTGCACACCCCGTCGCGTACCTGGGTGCCGAGGGCGGCCGCGGCCTCGTCGTACCGCTTGAACGCCCTGCGCAGCTTGTCGCCCGCCCCGTCGGCGGCGCCGCGGAACTCGGTGGCGGTCTTGCTCTTCCAGTTCTCCACCGAGGCCAGCGCCTTGATCTCGCGGGCCTCCTTCTCGATGGCCTCGGCCGTCCTGCGCAACTGGCGTCCGAGGGCGGCCACTTCCTCCGGGTCACCGGGGACCGGGTCGGAGGTCTCGTCGAGCACCGCCCAGCGCTGGGCGGCGGGGCGGGCGCTCACTTCCCCGCCCCCTTGCCCTCTTTGCCGGCCTTGTCGGCCTTCCTGAGGGCCTCGGCGAGCTCGTGGTCGAGCTTCTCGTACGAGTCCGCGGCCGTCTTGGTGATCCCGGCGAGCTTCTCCAGCTCCTCGGTGAGTTTCCCGCGGTGGATCTTCCAGTTGCTGCCGAACTTCTCGAAGGCGTCCAGGAGTTTCTGCGAGCCGATCTCGGCGACGCCGTACCCTTCGGCGGGGTTGGCCCGCTCGGCGAAGGTGTCCCTGATGCGGGTCAGCGCCCTGGAACACTCCTTGATCCGGTCGATGTCCGCCTGCTGATCACTCACGCGTACGTCTCCCCCGTCCCCGTGTCACCGGGCGCAGCATCCGTTTCCGGTCATCAGACCGGCCAGCCTGCCCGGGGCGGGTAAGGAGCCGGGGCCTCAAGGTGTGAGAAGGGTAAGAAATTCTTGGCACCTCGCGCCTGCCGGGCACCGCGATCACCACAGGGAGCAGCCCTGTCAGCCCTTGGTGCCCTCCCGTACCACGGCCAGCGCGAGCGCAAGTCGGCGGTCCAGCCAGCTCGCCCGGGGGTGGTACGTCCTGATGTCCTCGAGGTACCGGCAGACCAGCGCCTCGGGTTCGGCCTCGCCCTCCGCGCGCCAGGTGACCGGCCAGCCCTCGTTCGACGGCCCGCGCCGGGCGTCGCCCTCCACGCCGAGGCTGAGGACGGAGTCGACGACGCCGCCGACCACCGCGCCCGCGCCGCGCACCACCTTCTCCTTGCCGCGCGCCGCGATGTCCTTGGCGCTGCCCCGCGCCCAGTTGTAGCGGGCCACGATGTCCGGCCGGCCGGGCTGCCGGAGCCACCAGCCGTGCTGGACGGCCCGTTTGGCGGGCGGGGTGCGGAGCAGGAGGCCCAGTTCGGTGCCGGCGGCGTCCGTCACGCGGTAGCGGGCGCCCGACTTCTCCGGCGTCAGGGAGCACAGGAGCGTTTCCGGCCGCGTGGCGTCGTACAGCTCGTACGCGGGCTGCTCTGCCCCGTCGGCCACCAGCAGCACGGCCGGGGCGAAGTACCGTACGCCCTCGTGCGTCGTGGCCGCCCGGACCGCGCGCTCGCCCTTCACCGGCTTGCGGGTGAGCGTGCCCGGACGCAGGACGTCGGTCACGGTGAACCAGGGCGTGCCGTCCCAGGGGACCGGGGGGATCTCCGGTTCGGGCCTGTGGCGTGCGAACAGCGCCACGGGTCAGCCGACCTCGTTCTCGGCGGTCGCCCGGCCGTGCACCACGACGTTCCCGCCGTAGAACATGCCGGTGAACACCGGCTCGTACGTCAACTGGACCTCGACCTCGACCCGCTGGGCGTCGGCGGCCACGCAGTGGGTCGCGGCGATGTCCGCGCCGCTCATGTCCATCTCGCGGGCGAAGCTCTTCACCCGGGCGTCGCACTCGTCGGACTTGATGGGCGCGGCGCCGCCCGCGTCGCCGTAGAGGGCTTCCTTGTCGATGTCCTGGGCGGCGTAGCGGGCCGCCTGTTCCGCGATGTCGGCGGCGCGTTCGCGCTTGGAGATGGACAGGCCGCCGTCGATCACGAACGCGGCGAGGGAGATGAAGACCAGGGCGAAGATGATCACCGCGCCGGCGCCGGAGCCGCGGTCGTCCATGCGCGTCAGGCGCGAACGCCACCAGGCCCGTACCGCGTTGGCCACATTGCTCACGCCGTCCTCCGGAACGGGTCCAGCGGGGAACTGAAGCTCGCCGACAGCCGCGTCGGGACGTCCAGGCCCAGCATCGCCAGGCCTCGCACCTGGCAGCTGACCTCGACCGTGAAGATGGTGTCGGGTGCGAAGCCCTGGCTGGTCTGGACGACGGACACCGGGCCGGAGCACACGTCCGACAGGTCCGCCTCGGCCGCCTTGCGGGCCTCGGCCATCGCCGTGCCGTGGTCCTTCTGGATGGAGCCCGCGCGGGCCGCGTCACGCGCGGCACCGTCCAAGGCTCCCCGGCCGTCGACCAGTTGACCGAAGGCCACCAGGACCAGGATGAACATGATCATCACCGGGGCGAGGATGACGACCTCGACGGTCGACAGGCCCCGGTCCCCGTCCTCACCCGTGAGACGCTCGCGCACGGAGGTGAGGTCCACGGAGGTGAAGTCCATCTAGTTCTCCCCCTCCTTCACGAACCGCTCCACCGGCCCCGACGACTGCGCGTGCACCGTCAGATCCAGCCCGGGGAACACCGTCGGCACCCGTGCGGTGATCTCCACGCCGACCGTGTGCTGCTCCGGCTGGAGCATCGTCACGTTCGGGGAGAGCACGAGCTGCGGGCCCAGTTGGCGGATGTAGGAGTCGACGACGTCCTGTGCCTCACCGCGCCACCCGCCGGGCTGTTCGTCGGCCGTGGCGCGGGCCTTGCGGGCGCCGGCCTGGGCGGCCGCCTGGGCCACGTGGTCGGCGAAGAAGTACAGCGCGAACTGCACCGTCGCGAAGATCATGAAGAAGAGGACGGGGGTGAGCAGCACGAACTCGATCGCGGTCATGCCGGAATCACCGGCCCGCCCGCGCGCGGCCTCCGTCCGGCGGCGCGCCCATCTGCCCACGCCCATGAACAACCCCGTCATCCCCGTCTTGTCGTACCCGTGATCAGCTGATCGCGGATCAGCAGGTCTTGCTCGCGCTCGCACCCTTGATGCAGTCGCCGACCTTGTTGGCACCGTCGCTCAGCGCGGTGTTGATGATCGCGGCCACCACGCCGACGATCGCGACGACGACCGCGGAGATGATGACCCACTCCACCGCGGAGGCACCGCGGTCGAGTTCGCCGGAGCGGGCGCGCTGCACGCGGCCCTGGAAGAAGGTGACCAGGAAATCCACCGCCGGGATCCCGGTGCTGAAGTTCCGTCCGTTCACAGGTCCGTTCACCGGTCCGTCCACGAGTCCGTTCACGCGTTCTTTCATGATGAGTTGTCCTCTCTGGACAGCAGTTGGCAGAAGTTCGGGAATCGGCTCACACCTGGAACACCCGCATCGCCGCCGGGAAGATAAGGAACACCAGAAAGCCGGCGCACAGCAGCAGCTGGGCGACGAGCATCGACTGTGACTTCTCGCCCGCGCTGCCCTCGATCTCGGCCAGCTCGCGGTGGCGCATCGTCTCGGCGCGGGAGGCGAGGGACTCGCGGACCTTGGCGCCGTCGTCGGCCACCAGGGCCAGCGACGCGGAGAGGTCCTTGAGCTCCTCCACGCCCAGCTCCTCGCCGAGCGCGCCCAGCGCCTGCCACTGGCTGACACCGGTGATACGGGCGTCGGCGAGGGCGTTGCGGATGCGCTGGTTGGCCCAGCCGTCGGAGACCTCGGCCGCGGCCATCAGGGCCTCGGGCAGGCCCCGGCCGCCGGCCAGGCTCATCGAGACCAGGTCCAGATAGGCGCCGATGACCCGGCGCAGGTCCCGCCGCTTGTCGGCCGCGTCCCGCCGTACCTCCAGGTCGGGCAGGAAGAAGAACAGGGCACCGCAGAGCAGCGCCAGCCAGACCGGGATGACCGGGCTGCGGCTGAAGCCGAGCGTCCAGACCACCGCGAACAGGAACGGGCCGAAGAACAGTCCGGCCGTGGCCAGCAGCACCTTCGTCGCCAGGAAGTTCTCCCAGCTGCGGTCCAGGACCGCGAGGTCGGCGCGCAGCGAGCGCTGCTCCCAGCCCTGCTGGAGATAGAACTCGCTGACGCGTGCGCCGACTTCGGCCCGCAGCGAGCCGATGCGGCCGGTGTCCTTGGCCTGGCGGGCGGATTCGTACGCCGCTCCGCGCGCCCGCATCGCGTCGATCCGCGCGACCTGCGCGACCGCGCTGCGCTTGGTCGGCATCAGGGCGCGGACGAGGGCGTAGACGCCCAGGCCGAAGATCACGCCGACGACGATCGGCATCGTCAGGTTCACCGGCGTACACCTTCCTCCGGCTGGGACGGTTGCAGCGGCTGCTGGGCGGGCGTCCGGGGCCGTACGAACTGCACCCCGGACTGGTCGCGCACCAGGAAGCGCTCCGGCGTCTCGATCGTGGACAGCTTGCGCAGCCACCAGAAGCCGAGTGCGAACAGGCCGCAGACGACGGCGAGGACGAGCTGGCCGACCGGGCTGCTGTACGGGGCCACGAAGTCGCGGTTGAAGACGGCGAGGCCGAGGACGAACGCGACGGAGACCGCCACGACGATCTGCACCGAGCGCCGGGTCGAGGCCCGCTGGGCCATCACGCGCTGGCGCATGTCGACCTCCTCGCGCGCCGACTTGGCCAGGGCGCCCAGTACCTGGCGCAGACCGGGGCCGCGCAGCCGGGCGTTGAGCATGAGCGCGGCGACGATGATGTCCGCCGAGGCGTCGTCGATCTCGTCGGCGAGGTGCTGGAGCGCGTCGGGCAGGGGCGTACGGGCCCGCAACCGGTCGACGAGCGCGTCGAGATGGGGGCGCAGTACGGGGGCCGCGGCCCGCGCGGAGGCCGGGATGGCCTGCTCCAGGCCGACCGCGCCCGCGATGGTGTCGCGCAGGGACTCGGTCCAGGAGGCGAGGGCCTCGACGCGGCGCATGCCCGCCCGCTCCTCCGCCGCGCCGCCGAAGAGCCGGTCCCAGAAGAAGACGAGGACGCCCGCCGCGATGCCGGCCACCGCCCAGCGGGTCAGCAGCAGCACGGCGAGCCCGACGATGGCGGCGAGCGAGCCGCGCTGCCCGGCGAACCGGATCAGTTCCGCCGCCCGCTCGTTGGCCTTGTGCTTCTCGTGCTCGGGCTTGGCGGGCAGGCCGCGGATGGCGATCAGGAGCAGCGCGAGGCCGCCGCCCGCCGCCACGCCGGAGCCGATCGAGTACAGGACGGTGGTGGAGAACAGCCCGCCCAGGGAGCCGATCGAGCCGAGGGCCTCGTACGTCATGGTGCTCGTCATGCCGCTCACCCCCAGCTTCCGTGGGGCTGGTAGCCGTAGGCCATCAGGTCCTCCAGGCAGGCTATGGGGGCGTGCGGGACGATGCGTCCGTCGGGGGCCTCGGCGAACACCTCGCTGGACAGCACCCGGCCGTCGACGCCGTTGACCTCGCGCACGGAGGTGACCATGCGCTGGAGGCGGCCGCCCGTCTGGTAGTTGTTGCGCCGCTGGATGAAGACGACGAAGTTCACCGCGCCCGCGATCAGCATCTGGCTGGCCTCGATGGGCAGCCGCTCGGAGGCCTGCAACGCGTACGTGGAGATACGGTTGAACACCTCGCTGGAGCTGTTCGCGTGGATCGTCGACAAGGAGCCGTCGTTGCCCTGCGACATCGCGTTGAGCATGGTCACGATCTCGTCGCCGAGGACCTCACCGACGATGACCCGGGAGGGGTTCATACGGAGGCTGCGGCGGACGAGTTCCGCCATGCTGATGGTGCCCTGACCCTCGGAGTTGGGCAGCCGCTCCTCGAACGCGACCACGTTGGGGTGCAGATCGGGAAAGGTGTCGAGGCCGAGCTCCAGCGCCCGCTCGACGGTGATGAGCCGCTCGTGCGGCGGGATCTCGTTGGCGAGGGCGCGCAGCAAGGTCGTCTTACCGGCGTTCGTCGCCCCGGCGATCATGATGTTCTTACGGGCGCGCACCGCGCAGGCCATGAAGTGCGCGACCTCGGGCGTCACGGTGCCGTTGCCGACCAGGTCGGAGATGAACACCTTGCCCATGCGCGCGCGGCGGATGGACAGGGCGGGCCGCCGGGCGACGTCCATCACGGCCGACAGACGCGAGCCGTCGGGCAGCCGCAGGTCGAGCTGCGGATTGGCGGAGTCGAACGGACGGGACGACAGACCGGAGTACGCGCCGAGCACCTGGATCAGCTCGATCAGTTCCTCGTCGGTCTCCGCGACCGCCTCGCCCTTCGTCTCCCGCCCGTCCGCATAGCCGACGAAGACCTGGTCGCACCCGTTGATGTCGATGTTCTCGACCTCGGGATCGTCCAGCAGCGGCTGGAGCCGGCCCACTCCGAACAGCGCGGCGTGCACGGCGGCCGCGTACTGCTCCTCGGTCTCCGCGTCCAGCGGCGTACGGCCCGCGTTGATCTCGGCGCGGGCGTACTCCTCCAGGATCTGGGCGATGACCGCGCGGGCGTACTGCCGCTCGTCCTCCGTGGACATCGGCGTGACGCCGGCCGCCTGGTCCTGACGGCGCTGCTCGGCGATACGGTCACCGGCGTCCTGCCGGAACCGCTTGACCAACTGGTGGTCGACAGCGGTCATCGCCCGGCCCCCGCGTGGGGCCCTTGCGCCGGTACGGTCCAGGCGGCGCCGTACTGCTGGTGGAGGTCCGCGGTGACCTTGCGGGCCGAGCGGATGAGCAGGGACTTGTCGAGACGCCCGCGCTTGCGGCCGGCCAACTGGTCGGCGCCGGCCGGGTCGTCCGCGATCGAGCCGACGACCCTGGCGCCGGTCTGGGCGTGCACCAGCATGTCGTTGACCTGGTTGACCAGCTTGCCCGAGCTGCTCGGATCGGCGATCAGCAGCACGCCGATCAGCGGGGTCGCGAGGGTGGCGGCGCCGCGCGGGCCACCGTGCAGCTTGGTGGAGAGGGCGGCGGCACGGTCCCGGACGCGGGCCAGGGCCTCGGGCTCGGTGCGCGAGACGAGCAACACCAGGGCCGCGTGCGGGAACAGCTCCACGGCCGGGGTGTCCCCGCTGGCACGTCCGCAGTCGGCGATGACGTCGGCGGGGGCGTTCGGGGAGTCGGCGAGGGAGGCGAAGGCGTGGCCGAGGGTCGGCCAGAGCCCCGCCAGACCGGCGGCCTGCTCGGCGATGCCGAGCCCGACGAGCACCTCCAGCCCCCCGCTCAACGGCTGAACGTGGTCCCAGAGTTGGTCGGGCACGAGCCCGCGCCGCGCGGTCGCGGCTATGGACAGCATGCCGGTGTTCGGGTTCAGCGGCCCGCCGTGCGCGGCGGCACTGCGGTACACCAGGTCACCGCCCGCCGGGTCGGCCTCCGCGAGCAGCACACGCCGCGGCCAGACCGCCGCGAGGGCGACGGCCGCGGTGGTGACGCCGGGGGAACCCTTGTCGGCGGCGATAGCGATGAGCGCCATGGGGTCGGGTGCCGCCTTCTAGTTACTAGTGCCGTTGCCGTTGCCGGAGACGTGCACGATGGCCACCGCCCCGGCGGACGCGGCACGCGCCACGGCGGCGGCGTCGGACTGGTCGACGAGGAGGGTGAGGGAGAGGTTGCCGGTGCTGATGGTGGCGTCGCTGTCGTCGCTCTTGGTGTTCACGCGAGCGTTGTCGACGATGAGTCCACCGGAGGAGGTGGACGTGGTGCCGCCCGTCTTGTTCGAACTCGAGCTGCTGGTGTCGACGTTGTAGACGGCGACGGTGTCACCGGGCTTGATGTCCGCCGGGTACTGGCCCTCCTTGAGGGCGACACCGACGGATGCCTTGCCGGCCGGGAGGTCGTCGCCCTCCGCGAACATGTCACCGATGACGACGGTGCCCGCGTAGATCGTGCTCTTGGCCTTGAGCTTCTTGAGCAGGCTCAGCTGCTCCCACTTGACGTAGTGGATGCTGCTGTCGTCGGCGACCATGACGGACGTCGTGTTGCCGGTGCCGACGGACTCACCGGGCTGGATGTCCTTGGTCACCTTGATGACCTCGATCCGGTCACCGGCCCGCAGCACGAGCGTCGTGGCCCCGAGCGCACCGAGCAGGATCAACAGCACCGCGAGCGCGGCCAGCGCGGGCTTGCGCTCACGTGGAGGTGTGGGAAGCCGGTCCCCGACCGACGGCTGAGCCGGAGCGACGGAACGACCGGCGCCCGCCCCCGTACGCTCTTGGATCTTCACGCAACCGCTCCCCGTACATCCAAGAAAATGTCTGCCAATTGCCTTGCAAAAGCGGACACTTCACCCCCGGATCCTTTTTGCCGGATACCCAGCGCCGGGGTCAGTGTCAAGCGATCGCACCGTATCAGTCGCGCATAAGCCCCTCAAGGCGCGATCCCACTCCTTGACCTCACTCACCTCAGCATTTCACTCCGCAACTACCTTTCTTCACAAGCCAATTGAACAGCCGAGGCCACAAGGCCAGGGCCCTGTGCGCCAGCGAACGCCCCATGCCATGATCTTCCGGTGACGAGGACACCGACACCACCCGGCCTCCTCCCCCTCAACGGCGCGACGCTGACGGCCGACGCCCGCGTCCTGTCGGCGGTCCGCGCGATCGGGGCACGTTGCGGGGTCGACTACACGGACGACGCGGCGGTGACCGCGCTCCTCACCGAACGCCGCCACGCCCTCGCGGCCGCCCAGCGCGGTCCCTTGGTGTGGCTGGGCGGCCTGACCCTCACGGCCGGCGCGCTCCTGCCCGTCCTCCACCCCGCCCTGCCCGCCCAGGCCGCGAAGGCGGCCCTCCTCGTCGCGGGCCTGCTGCTCGTCATCGCGGTGGCCGCCCTCACCCAGGTCCGCGTCCGCTGGAAGCGGGAGCTGACCCATCCGGCGCTCGCCGGGTACCGCGAGGTACTGGGCGTGGCACGGGCACACGGACTGTCCCTGGAGTACGTCCCCGGGTGGCTGGAGGGGCGGACTTCCGGCACGGGCGGGGAGGGGGGCAGGAAGGCGGCGCCGATTCCCTCGTACGAGGGACTACCGGCGGGCCGCGAAGTCCAGCCGCACGAGCAGGCAACGGAGCCCGCCGACCGGACCGAGCAGGACGAGGCCATCCCACCCCCCGTCCCCCCGAAGCCCCCCGCGGTCACCGCGTACGAGACGATCGCCGACCAGGGCGGCTGGCACGACGAGGCCGGGTGCCTCCTCGTCCTCGCGGGAGGCGCCGGCGCCCTCTGGGCGGCGACCTCTGACGCCCCCGTGGGCTACGGCGCCCTGGCTCTCATCCCCGTAGCGATCCTGATCTGGCTGGCCGGCAGTCGCCAGGGCACCGAGAAGCAACGCCTCCGGGCCGAGGCGGTGGCGTACGTCAGGGCCGTGGTGGCGGCGCAGGCGGGCGGGGCACGGGTGCCGGAACTGTCGGCTGTGCTGCGGAGGTTGCTGGACGAGTAACGTCCGCCGTCCACCCCTCCCCCGACACATACTCACACTCACGCTCACACTCACAACAGAGCCACACAAGAGCCATACAGGAGAAACCCCATGAAGCGGGCCCCGCTTGCTGCTCCCGCCATGACCATGCTGTCCCTCGTCGTGCTCACCGCATGTGGCGGAGCGGCCGACTCGGACGCCGTGGCGGACAAGCCGAAGGCGTCCGTCTCGTCGACGCCTCAGGTGAGCCCGGCCGTGCGGATCGCGAAGCTCATGGTCACCGACGCGGATGTCGACGGTTTCACCGTGCGCAAGCCGACCACCGAGTTCGTCTTCGCCAAGTCCCGGGACGAGGTCACGGTGAACAAGCAGGCATGCGCCTCTCTGGCGTACGCGATGAACCAACTCCCCCTCGGTGACCCGCAGGCGGTCCTCACCCGCGTGGCGGGCGCGAAGGAGTCCGGGGACTTCGACGGTTTCACGTACATCACGCTCGCCGCGTACGGCTCTGACGGAGCGAAAAAGGCCATGGCCGACGTGTCGAAGGCGGTCAAGGCCTGCGCGGGCGGTTTCACGGCCAAGGCGAGCGGCGGCACGACGACCTACGGCTCCGTCACCTCCGAGCAGGTCACCGCCGCCGGCGACGAATCCCTCGGCTTCAAGGCCACGATGTCGTTCCGGGGCGCCACCCACACCATGCACACCGAGGTGGTCCGCAGCGCCGACGTCATCGGTGTCTATTTCTCCGTGAACGGCATCGCCATCGCCAACGCCCGTCCGAGCGACGCCAAGTTGCCCGCTCCGGTGGTGGCGGCGCAGAGCGCGAAGCTGCGGTGAGCCCCCGACTTCTTCGCGACCGGGAAGGCCCGCGGTCCAGCCTGGCGAACCATGAATCCCACCGATAACGTCTTTTCCCACAACTGCGTCTACGTCTCACGGGGAGCCCACTGTGAAGCGCCGATCTTTGCCCGTTGCTGTTGCGCTCGCCGCGACGGCGGCCGTCCTACTGACCGCGTGCGGTGGCAACGACGACAGCTCGAAGGGCAACGACAAGATCGCCGGGACCGACACGGGCGGCAAGAAGACGTCGGCCGCACCGAGCGCGAGCCCCTCCGGCTCGGCAACACGCCCGAAGGTCACGCTGCCCGGCGACGTCTCGAACACCTTCGAGAGCTGGAAGACCGGCGACGCCACGAAGGATGCCGTACTGGCCGACGCCTCGCAGCGCATCAACGCGCTGGACTACGCCATCACGCAGGGCAATGCCGACGAGCCGGTGCTGGGTTTCTACTACAAGGGGGACGCTCTGGTGGGCGCCGCCCAGTGGGTCAAGGGGTTCGCGGACGCCAAGAAGTCCATGACGGGCGCGACCCGCTACTTCGATCCCAAGGTCGACGTCTACGCCAAGGGCAAGGCGACACTCACATACTGCTCGTTCGAGGGCAAGGCGTACCTCAAGGACCGGAAGACCGGAAAGGCCGAGATCACCCCGGTCACCAGCAAGTCGTACCTGCTCTACACGACCCGCCTGGAGCAAAGCGCCAAGGGCGTGTGGCAGACCGCCGTGCTGCACTCGGTGAGGGGTAACTCCGCGTGCACATCGTGACCTCGTGTCGCCGCCGGCTGATCGCGGTCGGCATCGCCGTCAGTTGTGCCTTCCTGACCTCGCCCGCGTACGCCGACGTCGACCCGGGTGGCGGCAACGAGGGGGGCGACACCAAGCAGGAGGGCACGCGAAGCGGCCACACACTCGAATCCCGAATCATGTTCAGCGGCACGGCCAAGGGGAGCGGCAAGACCGCGGGATCCCTCGCCCCCGTCGGGAACTGGACGCCGCCTGCCTGTTGGTACGAGCCGTACTCCGCCGACGAGTTCGCGAAGTCCACCGAGGAGGGCTACGACCTCGTCGCCAACAATCCCGACCAGCCCGACTACGCCAAGAACGCCGTCGCTCAGTTCCGCAACCACTACAAGGACGGCAAGTACAAGAACTACAACAAGGACAAGTCGGGCGAGGGTAGTTGGTGGGTCGCCACCCGAGATCCCGACCGGTGGCTGACCGAAGAGGCACAGAAGTGCGACAAGCAGCCCTTCTGGGTCGAGAACGGCAAGCCCCCGAACGTGCAGAACGCCGTCACGCCGCAAGTGCTCGCCGAACTGGCGTACAACCGGGTCAAGGTGCCGGACACCGAGATCAGCCTGGCGCCCGCCAACGCCACCAAGGTCAACCTCGCCACCTGGGCGTGGCTCGACAAGGCCGAGTTCAAACCCGTCTCCGTCACCGCCCGGCTCGACGCGGCCGGCGTCAACATCCAGGCGACCACCACCGCCAAGCCTGTCTCACTGAAGCTCGAACCGGGCACGGCGGACGCCGAGACGTACCCGGCCTCCGGCAACTGCACCATCAACGCCGACGGCTCCATCGGCGAGCCCTACGCCAAGGGCAAGGCCGACCAGACCCCGCCCTGCGGCATCAAGTACCTGCGCTCATCCGGACACGGCACGTACAAGCTGAAGGCCACCGTCACCTGGCAGATCAGCTGGACGGAATCCGGCGGTGCCGGTGGCGAGCTTCCTGACGGGACCTTCGGGGCGGCGCAGGACGTCACCGTGCAGGAAGTGCAGGCGGTCAACAGGTAAGACGGCATCACCCCCATCAACACCGCTGCCCGCGCTGCGTCCATGTCTCACGGAGAGCTCACTGTGAAGCGTCGCCCTTTGCCCGTTGCTGTCGCCCTTGCCGCAACCGCATGCCTCCTGCTGACGGCGTGCGGCGGGGCTGACGAGCCCAAGGACAACGACAAGACCGCTCATGCGGATGAGCAAGACGCCACGGTCTCCGCTTCACCGAGGCCGTCGGGAGGCGACGCCAACCCTCCCGATATGAAATTGCCGAGTGATGTCACGGAGACCTTCGAAGGCTGGAAAACCGGTGACTCCACGAAGGACGCGATCCTGACGGCCGCCGGAAAATCCCAGACCGCCGTGACGTACGCGGTCACGCAGGGCGACCCCAAGTCCCCGGCCCTGTCCTTCTACCAGGCCGACACGGCTCTCGCAGGCAGCCAGGACTGGGTCAAGTCGATCGTCGAAGCAGGCCTTACGTACTCGGGATCGGTCCGCTACTACGCGGCCAAGATCAGCGTGTACGCCGACGAGTCCGCCGGTGTCTCGTACTGCGCAGACGAGAGCAAGGCGTTCAACAAGAACCGGAAGACCAAGAAGGTCGACAAGATGCCAGCGACGTCCGACTCCTACGTGCTGTACAGCACGCGGCTGGAGCCGAACGACAAGGGCGTACGGCAGACCACGAAGCTGCAGTCAGAACGGGGGAACAGGGCCTGTACGCCATAGCCGCCGGAGTCCTTGCGCTGTTGCCCGGGCGACATAGGACGTCACCGTGCAGGAAGACGGATAAGGCGGCATGAGCCCGCTCTCACCAGGACGACGGGGTCATACCACCCATCGCAGCGAACCCGCAATGGCATCGCACAACCGCTCCATGGGGCCGGACATACCGGTGAGCGGTGCAGAGAAGGAGAGCGTCAAGTAACCGGCCGCGCCGGGCATGAGGGCGTGGACGTTCAACGTGGTGGCCCCATGGACGCGCACGGCTTGGCCCGCTGGCAGATCCACCACCGACACCTGCCGCCGTGCAGGGCCATCAGGCTCTCGCATGTCGAGCCACGCCGCATACCTCTCCAGGTCAGCGGGTGTCTCGTCCAGCGGTACCAAGGACACGAGGAGCGAGGCGGGCAGGCCGCCATCCTGCGACGTCATCAGGAGGTAGAACTCCATGGCGCCGCGTGCCCGCCCCGCTTCCGCGGTGTTCCGGAGCGCGACCCATACGTTCCGTGTGAGCTCCCCTGAAACATGTCGTCCTTCCGCTTGGCGGTCCACGAAGTTTTTGAGCTGAGCACGCCAGCGATCTCGCATGAGGTCGACACGGAACCACTCCCGCGGAACCAGCAGCCTGTAGTCCCTCGGGGCGTTCACGGGTGACGAAAGGCCGCCTTCTGGTGACGCCATCATCCGGGCATCACCAAGGGACCTCCTTGGGGGTCGAAGAAGCGAACGCTCTTCACAACGCCGGCGAACATCGCTGAGAAGACATCCCACCCTTCAATCGTCGGTGTTCCCATCTCCAGCAGCAGCACGGTCCCGTTGTCCAGCGGAATCTGAACCTGTACGAAAGAAGTCCAGAATGACTCGGCCTGCCCAGTCTGCGTCAGGCTACCGTCAACGCTTGCAGACCGATTGCCGACACACGTCACCGCCGGGCCGCAGGGCAGTTGCACTTCACCGATCTGTCCGAGCTCCAGGTGCCGCAACGTGGACGCGATGAAGCCCGCCGGATTCCTGCCTGCCCGCTCGTCCAGATCCATAAGGCTGACGTTCACCGTGGCCGTGCAGCGAACGCCGTCGACCTCCGCCGTGACGAAGCCGGCGTACTGCACGCCCGCCTCTATGAACTCGTCGTAGTGTGCAGCGCACATGGCAGCCCATTGCCGCTGGACTTCCTCATCAGCACCAGGCAACGCCCGCTTGCCCAACTCAACCAATTCCTGCGCGAGTTCATCCAAGTCGTCCGCCTCGAAAGGCAACTCAAGGAAACCCTCTGGCATGATCCAGCGGACCTCGATGCCGCCGCTTCCCGTAAGACCGTGGCGGGTTTCGCCGACGGTGTCAGTGGTCATCGGAGCCTTCACTCTCAGTCTGTTCGCGGTCATCCACTTCGGGACGGAAGTTCGCGGCGAAGGGGTAGGGACCGTAGTGCGGGTAGTGAGCCGGGACATCCGCTCCTCCCCGGCGAGCGATGTGTGCGATCTCCCGGTACTTTCGTGCCCGGGCCCGTAGGTTCTGCTGGACCGGATCACCCCAGTGCGACATCGCACTGAGCACGAAGAAGAACAGTTGCGTTCCCACCACGGCCGCGACAGCCGCCAGGTAGACAGCGCGGGCCGCGGCAGTCTCCCAGTACTGGGCCACGCCACCCCAGTAGATCACGGCCGCGAAGCCCACGAGCGCGAGTGGCAGTCCATGTACCAACCCCGCCTTGAACATGTCCTCTTCGTCAATGTGACGCCGCCGCAGCAGTGCGAGCACCGCCCGATCGTCCAGGAAGTCGAATCGAAACTCGCGTTCGGCCTCCTCTGCGGCCTGCTTGGCCTCGGGCACCGCAGCGATCACCGATCCGCCGACCAAGGTAACGACATCACCGCCCCGGCGGCCGATGAACTCCCATTCGCCGAAATCGCTATTTTCCCTCATGGCGTCTACCCTCCTTGGACAGGCTTCACGGCCTAATGCGCCAGTGCCGCGTTGAACGCCTTCGGCGAGACACTCGGGGCGGGCCCGGGCGAGGGCGACGGCGTCTGAGTGGGCGTGCTGGTCTTGGCCGGCTCCTGGTAGCCGGTCTTCTCGCCGTTCTCACCGCTGAGCATCCTGTGCAGAGCACTGGCGAAGCCGAATCCCTTGACTACACCGGTGATCTTCCTGCCGTCGATAAGGTCCGCGCGAGCCGTCCTGCCGAGAACCTTGTTGACTAGCGAGACGCTGACTCCGTTCAGGAAGTTGTGCCCAATACCGTCGATCGCCGCCAAGCCCTTGAAGGATCCAAAAGTGCTCAGCTTTCCGAATGCCCTGAGTTTCGCCAGCCCCTTGAGACCGGTGAGAGCTCGGAACCCCTTCAACGCGCCCAGACCAGGCAGCACACCCAGCGCATCGGCGCCCAGCTTCAGCCAGCTGACCTTCCCACCACGCACCGACATGTCGTACGCATGGCCCGCAAGTGCCGCGGCACTGGTCATCACGGCAAGAGCCGCAAAAATGGGAGCGAGGAACTGGAGCGGCGGAACGAAGGCGCAGATCACCGCGAGTACGGACAGAACGGCCGAGATGTTCGACAGCGCGTCCGCCCAATCCGCAAGGAAATTCATGAAGCCGCCCGGATCCCGCACCGCATCGTGGTGCACGATGTTCTTGATGCGACGAGCGGCTTTGTCCCCCGCATCGTCGTAAATCTCCCTGGCGTCCTTCACCGCCTTGCGCGCCTCACCGATGCGGTGCAGAGCTTCGGCTTTCTTCTTGACCCAGCGGTCGTATTCGTCTTTTTCCGCCGCCGGAATGTTGTGCGTAGGGTATTTATCGTCATACTTCTGCACCTCACGGTCCGCGACGTCATGGTCACTCTTCGCGTCGCGATAGTCGCTCAGCGCCTTGTCCGCCTTGCGCTGCGCACGGCGCATTTCGCTGGCAAACTGATCCGAGCTACCCTCGCACACTTCCTCGCCGATGGCCTTGGCCGCCTCGTCGTAGCGCTCAAAGGACTTCTTCAGCTTGTCCGCCGTACCACCAGCCAGGTCATGGAAGCCTTTCCCGGCGTCACTGTCCCAGCCCTCCACGGACGCGAGCGCCTCGATAACACGGGACTGCTCGTCGATCATTTCAGCCATCTTGCGCAACTTACGGCCCAATTCGGCTACGTCCTCAGGGTCACCCGGCGTCGGGTCGTCGTGCCACAGAGGCGGCCAGTCGGCATCCGTCCTGCTCACTTCTTGCCCGCACCCTTCGCCTTGGCGTCCCGAATGGCCTTGGCCAACTTCTGGTCGACCTCGTCGTACGACTTGGCGGCAGTCGAAGTGAACTCGGCCAGCTTCTCGAGTTCTTTCATCAGCTTCTTCCGGGTCTTCTTCCAGGTGTCCCCGAATTCCAAGAAGGCGTCTTTCAGACCGCCATGACCAACAGCCTGTCCATACTCATCCGCAGGATTACCGTGTCGCTCGAACTCGCGGTGAATCTTGTTCAGATCGCGTGAACATTGCTTGATGGCGGCAAGATCCGCCTTGATATGGTCCCCCATGAGTACTACCTCTCTGTGGTTGTTCTCCGTGTAATCCGTCGAACACAGGCGCGCCAGCCGAGGCCATCACTCCTCATGGCGCCCAGCGCCGGATACGCTCGGCACACCGGTCCTGTTTCCGCGTCGGCGAAGGAGACTCTTGACGTGACATCCAGGGGCAAGCATCGTGAGACGACCCAACGGCTCGACGTCCCCGTCGAAGCGGGTGAGTGGTGCACGATCGGCAAGATCCCGCAGCCGCCCGCGGATGTCCTCCAGGCCGCCGGTAACCCCCGGCTCCGCCCCGGGAGGCTGCGCCCGCTCGGCATGGCCGGGGCGGTTCTTGCCGTGCCCTTCATGCCTCTCCTCATGTTGCTGACCCTTCTGTCCAACGCGGAGGGAGCGATCAAGCGGTCCCTTGCCACCAAGGACGAGAAGGAGCGGTTGCGGGGAAAGGACGACGACGACAGACGCCGGGACGCCATCATCGCCGAACAAGGCCTCGACCGGGTCTTCGACGGGAACTGGCACGGCGACGCCGGTCAGTTCCTGCTGCGTTGGTACAGCCATTCCACTCACCACCAGCGGCTGGTCCTCGCGACCCAGGACGGGATCGTCCTGGCGGCACCGCCGCAACGCGTCACCGTGGGACGCGAGAAGCACATGCAGATCGTCGCCCGCCTTCCCGCCGCGGAGGCGACCCTCGTCGACCCGTTCTCCGGTGAGTTCGAGACGAGGATGGTGCTGATCCGCTTCCGTGACGGATCCTGGCTGCGCGTCGAGACCGAAGAACCCCGCAGTGATCTCCACACGTACCTGCTCCGGCAGCCCCTGCCGGACAGCTGAGACCCCGACCGGCCGGGTGGTGCCGCCCGGTGCGTTCAGCATTCGCCGGCGCACCGGGCAGGCACCTCACCCTTGCTCAGCGGCAGCTCACTTGCTGCGAGCCGACTTCGCCAGCTCGTCGTCGATCTGCTCGAACTTGTCGGCCGCGTTGGTCAGGTAGTCGCCCATGCCGTCGAGGCCGTCGACCGTGTCCTTGGCGCCGCGGACGAACTCGTCGAAGTTCTCGTCGAAGGCCTTCGAGGAGCTCTTGGTGACGTAGCCCGACTCGACCAGGTTGGCGATGTACTTGCGGAGGGCGTCGAGCTTCTCGTGGAGCTTTTCCTTCTCCTTCACGACATGCTTGGCCGCATCCCGCATGTCCTGATATGTGACGTCAAGGTCCTTGGCCATGAAGCCGCTCCTCTTCAACACGCCGCAGGGCCAACCCCCGTGGCTCCCTGTCACTCTTGTGACAGCAGCTTACGGGGGTGGTCCGAGGTGTCACATCCCCGATCCGGTAACGGGGTTCGTTGCCTTCGGGAAGAGCGGATATCGTCACTGGCGTCACTGAAGACGGCCACTGCGGCCTGGGGAGGACAAGCGTGCGCCTGACTCTGACCGTCGTCGATCCGTTCGGCGGAGGTTCGGCCGATGTCGTGCTCGACGCCGACCCCGAGTCCACCGTTGGGGACATCGCCCAGGAGCTCGCCAAGCAGGTGGGCCAGGGGGGTGCTCAGATCATTCCCATCGGGCAGAGCCTCCCGGCCGCCATGCGCGGCACTGGTCCGCAGGTGTACGTGGACGGGTACGCGGTCGATCCCGCCGCCACCGTCGTCGGGTCGCCGTTGCGCGAGGGCGCGGTTGTCAGTCTCCAGGACCCTGCCGGGTGTCTGCCCGGGGAGCCCACCGGGCTGGTCGAGTTGCGGGTGGCCGGCGGGCCCGCCGCCGGGTTCGTGCACCGGCTGGGTGTCGGGCGGTACGACATCGGCAGCGGGGCGGCCGCGTACGTGCGGATCGACGATCCCGAAGTCGACGCGCGCGCACTGACGTTGTCAGTTGCAACCGATGGCACCTGCCGCGTCGCCGTCCATCAGGAGAACCAGGACAAGGACACCGCCAAGGAGTCCGTCACCCTCGACGGGCAGGCCATCGACGGGGACTCCTGGCCCCTCGGCGGGCAGATAGCCCTCGGCAACACCCTGCTGGAGCTGGCCCGTTACACCCCGCCCAACGCCGCCCTGAAGTGGTCCGACGACGGGGTCGGGCTCGACTACAACCGGCCGCCCCGGCTGCGTCCGCCCGAGCGGCAGACCAAGTTCCGGCTGCCGACGCCGCCGCGGGAGTACGAGGCCCGGCCGCTGCCCTGGCTGATGGCGCTGACGCCGCTCGTCGGGTCGGTCGTGTCCGTGCTCATCTTCCACCGCTGGTACTACCTGATCATGGCGGGGCTCAGCCCCATCATGCTCTTCGCCAACTACTTCATGGACAAGAAGCACGGGCGCAAGTCCCATGCGAAGCAGGTCAAGGAGTACAAGGAGCAGAAGGAGCGGATCGAGAAGGACGCGCAGGACGCCCTCACCGCCGAGCGGCTGGACCGGCGGGGCGCCGTGCCCGATCCGGCTTCCGTGCTCTCCCTCGGGACCGGGCCGCGTACCCGGCTGTGGGAGCGTCGGCGCACCGACCGCGACCATCTCCTCGTCCGCTTCGGCACCGGGCGGCTGCCTTCGGAGGTCGTGCTCGACGACCCCGAGCAGGACGACCACCGCCGGCAGGTCACCTGGTACATCGAGGACGCCCCCGTCGCCCTCTCGCTGCGCTCCCTCGGCGTCATCGGCATGGCGGGCCCGGGTGACTCCGCGCGGGCGCTCGGGCGGTGGACCGTCGCCCAGACCGCGGCGCTGCACAGCCCCATGGACGTGCAGTTCTACGTCCTCAGCGAGAACTCCGCCCAGGACAGCTGGGACTGGGTGCGATGGCTGCCGCACGCCAAGCCGGGCGGCGGTCAGGACACGAACGTCCTCATCGGGACCGACGCCGAGACCGCCGGCGCGCGTATCGGCGAGCTGACGCAGATCCTCGACGCCCGGAAGAAGGCCGCCGAGAACAATCGCGGTCAGGGCACCTCGTTCAGTGAGCCGGACATCGTCGTCGTGTGGGACGGGTCGCGGCGGCTGCGGTCCCTGCCGGGCGTGGTGCGGCTGCTGCGGGAGGGGCCCGCCGTGTCCATGTACGCCATCTGCCTCGACGCCGAGGAACGGTTCCTGCCGGGCGAGTGCCAGGCGTTCGTGGTCGCCGAGCCCAAGGCGCGGGAGTACGACTCCGCCGCGCAGCAGGCCGTACCACAGCAGGCCGCCGGTGGGTTCCCCTCGTTCCACCAGGCCTGGCAGACGGCCGACCCGCAGGCCGAACAGGTGGAGCAGGCGCAGGAGTTGCGGCTGCGTGTCGAGGAGGCGGGGGCGGAGCGGCTGAAGGACGTACGGCCGGACTTCGTGTCGCCCGCCTGGTGCCTGCGGCTGGCCCGCGCGCTGTCGCCGCTGCGGGACATCAGCGGCGAGACCGAGGACTCCGCGCTGCCGGGTGCCAGCCGGCTGCTGGACGTGCTGCAACTGGAACCGCCGACCGGCGATGCCATCGTCGCGCGCTGGCGGATGGGCGGGCAGTCGACGCTCGCGGTCGTCGGTGAGTCGTACGACGGTTCCTTCGGCATCGACATGCGGCGGGACGGCCCGCACGGTCTGATCGCCGGTACGACCGGTTCCGGTAAGTCGGAGCTGCTCCAGACCATCGTGGCGTCGCTGGCCGTGGCCAACACACCGGAGAACATGACGTTCGTCCTCGTCGACTACAAGGGCGGTTCGGCGTTCAAGGACTGTGTGAAGCTGCCGCACACGGTCGGCATGGTCACCGACCTCGACGCCCACCTCGTGGAGCGGGCGCTGGAGTCGCTGGGCGCGGAGCTGAAGCGGCGCGAGCACATCCTGGCCGCCGCCGACGCCAAGGACATCGAGGACTACCAGGATCTCGTGCGGAGGGATCCGTCGCATGCCTCCGTGCCTCGACTCCTCATCGTCATCGACGAGTTCGCGTCCATGGTGCGCGACCTGCCCGACTTCGTGACCGGGCTCGTCAACATCGCCCAGCGAGGCCGTTCGCTCGGTATCCATCTGCTGCTGGCCACCCAGCGGCCGAGCGGTGTCGTCTCGCCGGAGATCCGGGCCAACACCAACCTCCGTATCGCGCTGCGCGTGACGGACGGCGGCGAGTCGTCGGACGTCATCGACTCGCCGGAGGCCGGCCACATCTCCAAGAACACGCCGGGCCGGGCGTACGTCCGCCTCGGGCACGCCTCCCTCGTCCCCTTCCAGTCGGGCCGTGTCGGTGGCCGTCGCCCCGGCGCGGCGGACCCGGCGGCCCTCGCGCCCTGGGTGGGTGAGCTGACCTGGGAGGACCTGGGCCGGGCCGCCCTCGCCAAGCCGAAGGCCGAGTCGCGGGAGGACGAGGAGATCACCGACCTGAAGGTGCTGGTGGACGCGGTCCGCGACGCCAACCGGACGCTCGGCATCCCCGCCCAGCACAGCCCCTGGCTGCCCGCCCTGTCCGAGACGCTGCTGCTCGACGAGATCGAGACGCCGGCGACCGCCGCGGCCCTGGCCCCGGGCAAGCTGCCGCCCGCCCCGTACGGCGTGGAGGACCTGCCCGCCGACCAGGCCCGCCGCCCGGTCGTGGTCGACTTCTCCACCTTCGGCCACCTCATGATCGGCGGTGCGCCCCGCAGCGGCCGTTCCCAGGTGCTGCGGACCATCGCGGGCTCCCTCGCCCGCACCCACTCCTGCGCCGACGTCCACCTGTACGGCATCGACTGCGGCAACGGCGCGCTCAACGCCCTCACCCGGCTGCCGCACTGCGGCGCGGTCGTCAGCCGCAACCAGACCGAGCGGGTGATCCGCCTGGTCAACCGGCTCAAGGGCGAACTCTCCCGGCGCCAGGACCTGTTGGCGGAGAAGGGCTACGCCGACATCGGCGAGCAGCGGGCCGCGGCGGCCGAGGACCAGCGGCTGCCGCACATCGTCGTGCTCCTCGACCGGTGGGAGGGCTGGATGCCCACGCTCGGCGAGATCGACCACGGGTCGCTGACGGACGAGCTGACCACGATGATGCGGGAGGGCGCGAGCGTCGGCATCCACCTGGTCCTCACCGGTGACCGCACCCTCCTCGTCGGCCGTGTCGCGACGCTCACGGAGGACAAGTACGGCCTCCGCCTCGCCGACCGCAGCGACTTCTCGACGCTCGGCATCCCGGCCCGCAAGGTCCCGGAGGAGATCCCGCCGGGCCGTGCCTTCCGCAACGAGTCCGGTACGGAGACGCAGTTCGCGCTGCTGACCGAGGACACGACCGGCCAGGGGCAGGCGGCGGCGATCTCCGCGATCGGCGAGGCGGCGACGGTCCGGGACGCGTCCGTGCCGCGCTCCCGGCGCCCCTTCCGCGTCGACAGCCTGCCCAGCCGGATCTCCTTCACGGACGCCTGGGAGATGCGCGACCCGGAGGCCTCCCGGTCCCGGCTTTGGGCGCTGGTGGGAATCGGCGGCGACGAGATCGTGGGCTTCGGCCCGGACCTGGCCGAGGGCGTGCCGACGTTCGTCATCGCGGGCCCGGCCAAGTCCGGCCGCTCGACGGTCCTGATGAACTTCGCGCAGTCCTTCCTCGCGCAGGGCATACGCCTGGTCGTCGCGGCCCCGCGCCAGTCCCCGCTCCGCCAACTCGACGGCACCGAAGGCGTACTGAAGGTGTTCACCGGCGACGACATCGACGAGGACGACTTCGAGGAGGTGATCGACTCGGCGTCCCTGGAGGAGCCCATCGTGGTGCTCGTCGACGACGGCGAGATCCTCGAGGACTGCGACGCCGAGAGCCATATGAAGAAGATCGTCTCGCGCGGCGCCGAACGCGGCCTCGCCCTCGTCATCGCCGGTGACGAGGAGGACGTGTGCAGCGGCTTCTCCGGCTGGCAGGTCGACGCCAAGAAGGGCCGCCGCGGCATCCTGCTCTCCCCGCAGGACACCTCCAGCGGCGACCTCGTCGGCGTACGGCTGAGCCGGAGCCTGGTCGGCGGGCAGGTGGCGCCCGGCAAGGGCATGCTGCACCTCGGCGACGGGGAGTTGCGGACGGTGGTCGTCCCGGGATGAGCGGCGGGTCGGCCCGGCCGAAGCGGGGGAAGGCGGCGCCGGCCGCGTTGCGGTACGAGCACGGGAGGCGGTCCGCGGTACCGGCGAAGAAGCGGGACTGGCGTGGCTGCGGTTTCGTCCTGCTGATGGTGCTGGGCGTACTGGCGTTCATCGTGCCGATGGCCGCGGCCGACCACAGCTGGGGCGATCGGGTGTGGGGCGAGGTGGCGCCCGGGTGGCCGGGCGGTGCCTACGTCTTCGCCCTCATGGTCGGTGCCGTGGTACCGCTCGCCCTCGCCGCCGTCATCGCGCCGCTCAGCCGGATGAAGTGGAAGGTGAGCAGGGTCCGTTCGCTGCTCTGGGCCGCCGCCGCGCTGCCCGGGTTCGCCGTCTGCTGGCTGCTGTCCTTCGTGATCCTGGGGACCAGCCGGCCCAAGCACCGGCGGAACTGGGACAGCGAGTGCTACAGCACGGGCCACGCCTGCTGGGTGCACGAACAGTATCCGTGGATCTGGGCGGTAGGCCTGCTCGCCACCCTCGCGATGGCCGCGCTGTTGATCGCCGCCCTCGTCAGGTTCACCGACCGCGAGTCCCGGCCCGCTACTTGACCTTCGACATCCGCGAGACCGGATTGCCCTCCGCCGAACTGTCCGAGGTGTACTTCAGGTCGTCGCCGACCGGCGTCAACTCCACCTGGTGGGCGGCGGGGTTGCAGCCGTCGTGGTTGCCCTTGGCGCCCACCGAGGTGGCGAGGATCCGCGTCTTCGTCACCTTCTTCAGGGTCAGTACGTCGGTGCACACGCCGCCGAGCTGGTCGGTCTGCGTGAGCCGGCCCAACTCCCGCCCCACGCCCGCCTCGTGGACCGTGAGCCGGAAGGTGCCGACCGGCAGGTTGCCGCCGAGGGCCGTGGCCTGGCCCTCCCAGGTTCCCTGGTAGCGGGCCGGGACGATGCTGACAGGAGTGTCGGCGGCGCTGGACTCGCCGCCCTCGATGACGCTGGAGGTCGCGCTGGGCACCTTGCCCACGGAGCTGGAGGCGGCAGTCGGCGCCGGTGAGTAGGCGCTGCCCCCGGCCGTGTCGTCGTCACCGCCGCCGATCATCGGCCGCACCAGGAACCCCAGCCCCACGGTCACCCCCGCGAGCGCCCCCGCGACGGCCAGCGCGACCGTGCAGCTCACCCGGCGCCCGCGGCCTCCCTCGCCCGGGGTGGAGGTGGCCGCCATGGTGACGGACACCTTGCCCGGCCGCTGTTCCAAGGGCGCCGGAGGCGCGTCCCGGGGCTCGGGCATGACGACCGGCTCAGGCTCAGGCATCACCGGCGCCGGCCCGAACTCCCCTACCGCAGCCGCAGCCCCGCCCACAGAAGGGCTGCTGAACCCCACCGGCCCGGACGGCACCGCCTCCGCCGCCTCCAGGTTCAGCAGTTGTACGGCCCCGCGGCTGACCTGTTCGACCAGCGGGCCAGGCAGCCAGCCGCCGGCGACCAGCCGGGCCGCCCCGTCGGGAGCCAGCCGCTGGGCCACTTCGCCGGGTGTGGGCCGGCGGCCGGGTTCCTTGGCCAGGCAGGCCCCGGCCACCTCTCGCAACTCTCCGCCGAGCGCGCCGAGTTCCGGCTCCTCGTGGACGACCTTGTACAGCAGCGCGGCCGAGGAGTCCCCCGGGAAGGGCGGTTCGCCGGTCGCCGCGTACGCCAGGACCGCGCCGAGGGAGAAGACGTCCGCCGCGCCGGTGACGCCCTTGCCGACGATCTGCTCGGGCGACATGTAGCCGGGCGAGCCGACGGAGACGCCGGAGGAGGTCAGGGACGCGGTGCCGTCGGTGGCGCGGGCGATGCCGAAGTCGATCAGCAGGGGGCCGTCGAGGGTGAGCAGGACGTTGGACGGCTTGACGTCCCGGTGCACCAGGCCCAGTTCGTGGACGGCCGCCAGCGCCTCGGCGAGGCCGGCGCCCAGGGCTCGTACGGAGGGCGCGGGCAGCGGACCGTCGGCCTCCACCGCCGCGGCGAGGGTCGGCCCGGCCACGTAGGCCGTGGCGACCCACGGCACGGGAGCGTCGGGATCGGCGTCCAGAACGGGTGCCGTCCAGGCGCCGCCGACCCGCCGGGCGGCCGCGATCTCGCGCCGGAACCGCGCGCGGAACTCCTCGTCCAGCGCGAAGTGCGGGTGCACGATCTTGACCGCGACCGTACGGCCGCCCGCGCTGCGCCCCAGGTAGACCCGCCCCATGCCGCCCGCGCCGAGCCGGCCGAGCAGCCGGTAGGGCCCGATGACGGCAGGTTCGTCGGCCGCGAGCGGCTGCATGGCGTCCCCTCTCCCCCGTGCGCCCGGCTCCCCTGTGCGCCCGGCTCCCCCAGTACGCCTGTTTCCCCGTGCGCCGTGCTGCCAGCAGCGTAGTGATTACGGCTGGAGCAGTTCCACCTTCACGTCGGCCGGGAAGCCGGTCGTCGGCCCCACCCGCCGGGCGAACTCCGCGACCGCGTTCAGCTGCGGCCCGCCGAAGCTGAAGTCGAGGGTGGTGAAGTACTGCGCCAGGGTCCGCTCGTCGAAGTCCTCCCAGCGGGCCGCCTGCTCGGCGACCTTGGCGACCTCTTCCAGGGAGAGGTTGCGGGAGGCGAGGAAGGCCTCGTGGACCTGGCGGGTGATGTCCGGCTCGCGCTTGAGGTAGTCCCGCCGGGCGGCCCACACCGCGAAGACGAACGGCAGCCCGGTCCACTCCTTCCACAGCGCGCCGAGGTCGTGCACTTCGAGCCCGTAGCGCGGTCCGTCCAGCAGGTTGGCCCGCAGCGCCGCGTCCCCGATCAGTACGGCGGCATCGGCCTCCTGCATCATCAGGCTGAGGTCGGGCGGGCAGGTGTAGTAGTCGGGCCGGACGCCGTAGCGGTCGGCGAGCAGCAGCTGGGCGAGGCGGACGGAGGTGCGGGAGGTCGAGCCGAGGGCGACCCGGGCGCCGTCCAGCTGGTCGAGGGGGACCTGGGAGACGATCACGCAGGACATCACCGGGCCGTCGCAGCCGACGGCGATGTCGGGGAAGGCGACCAGGTCGTCCGCGTTGCGCAGGAACTCCACGAGGGTGATGGGACCGATGTCGAGGTCACCCCGCACCAGCTGCTCGCTGAGCTTCTCGGGGGTGTCCTTGGTCAGCTCGAAGTCGAGGAGGGTGCCGGTTCTCGCGAGCCCCCAGTAGAGGGGCAGGCAGTTCAGGAACTGGATGTGACCGACGCGCGGCCGGGTGCGAGAATTGTCCACATCGCGAGACTAGACCCCGCGCGACACGGTGCCGCGCGCGGCCCCTCGGTCAACTCGCCCAACTGGTGGTCAAACTTCCGGGTGACGTGATCTTGACCTCTATTGCTTTGGGCAGCCCACGTGCTAGGCTCGCCGCAAGTTGCAGTTTGGTTTCCCTTGCAGTACAGAGCCTGCGGAGCATGTAACCGCGGGCTCTAGTCGTTTTCAGACGTATGCAGTTGTGCGGCACTTGCTTTCACGCTTGCAGGGTTCTGGAGCAGGGCAACCCTTTGGGCCCAAGGAGGGCTTATGGCTACCGGAACCGTGAAGTGGTTCAACGCCGAAAAGGGCTTTGGCTTCATCGCCCAGGAAGGCGGCGGTCCCGACGTCTTCGTTCACTACTCCGCGATCAACGCCAGCGGGTTCCGCTCCCTCGAGGAGAACCAGCAGGTGAGCTTCGACGTCACCCAGGGCCCGAAGGGCCCGCAGGCGGAGAACGTCACCCCCGTCTGATCACAGTCTGATTAGCGGCCCGATTAGCAGTACCCAAGGAGCCCCGCGCCATCCGGCGACGGGGCTCCTGCCTTTTCCGCAGGCGCCGCATTCGTTGTATTCGTTCGCGTTCGTTCATTTCCAGTTCACACATGCTGCATGATCAGTACGAACTTCGTTCCGTCCGCGAGCGCCTCGTACGCGTGCGGCACATCCCCTCGATAGGACATGTAGTCCCCCGGTCCCAGTTCGACGGCTTCCCCGTGCGGCCCCGCCTTCACGCGGCCCTCGCCGACCACGATGTGCTCGACGGTCCCCGGAATGTGCGGCTCGGAATCCCGTACGGTCCCGGGCTCCAGCCATACGTAGTAAATGTCCCGCCGGGCACCGGGCGGGCTGGCCGAAAGCAGTGTGGCCAGATAGCTGGACTGCTCGGAGTGCACGGTGGGCCCCTCCCCCGCCCGGATCACCTGAACGGCCGACACCGGCGGCTCCACCAGCGTGCTGAACGGCACCCCGAGGGCCACCGCCAGCGCCCAGATCGTCTCCATGCTCGGATTCCCGCCCGCCCCCTCCAGCTGCGACAGCGTGGACTTCGCGATCCCGGCCCGCTTGGCCAACTCCGAGAGCGACAGCCCCGCCCGCCCGCGTTCGCGTCGGAGCGAGGCGGCGATCCAGTCGAGGGGGAGGCGGGCGGGGACTGAGTCGGACATGGCGTTCGCTCCATCGGTATGACTGTTCGCCTTGACGAACGGGGTGACTGCTGTTCATTGTAGAGAACATGCGTTCGCCGTTCCGAACACCGACACCGACACCGACACCGACAGCCATGAACGGCACCCGAACCGCCCTGATCCGCGACAGCTCGCTCGTCTGGCTGGCCAGCGGCGTCGTCGGCGTCTCCTTCGGCGCGGTCTCCGTCGCCGGCGGTCTGCCGCTGTGGGTGCCGGTGGTGATGTCGCTCGTGGTGTACGCCGGGTCGGCCCAGTTCAGCGCGGTGGGCGTGCTGCTCGCCGGCGGCGG
The DNA here is from genome assembly GCF_040644935.1 of Streptomyces sp. NPDC046915. Lineage (NCBI taxonomy): Bacteria > Bacillati > Actinomycetota > Actinomycetes > Kitasatosporales > Streptomycetaceae > Streptomyces > Streptomyces sp. NPDC046915. Next base: position 100,213 of record NZ_JBEYXB010000018.1, read on the forward strand.
TCCGCTGGCCGCGGCGGCCACCGGCCTGCTCCTCAACACCCGTACGGCCGCCTTCAGTCTCGCGGTCGCGGAGATCATCGGCCGGGGCCGCCTGGCCCGCCTCGTCGGCGCCCACCTGGTGACCGACGAGACCGTGGCCTTCGCCCTCGCCCAGCGCGACCCGGAGCTGCGCCGGACGGCCTTCTGGATCTCCGGACTCGGCCTGTTCGTCACCTGGAACACCGGGGTCCTGGCAGGCGCGTTCGCCGGGAGCGCCCTCGGCGACACCGCCCGGTACGGCCTGGACGCCGCCTTCCCCGCCGTCCTGGTGGCCCTGGTCCTGCCCACCCTGCGCACGGACCGGGTGGTACGACGCTCCGCCCTGCTCGGCGCCGCCCTCGCCCTGGCGGTGACGCCCGCCGTCCCGGCCGGCGTGCCGGTACTGGTGGCCCTGTGCGGGCTGCTGCTGCACCGCCCCGCTCCGGCGGGTACTCGGCGGGAGGTGTCCCGGTGAACGCCACGGTGGCCACGATCCTGGCCCTCGCCGTGGGCACGTACGCCTTCCGGCTGGTGGGCCCCGTACTGCACGGGCGCGTGGAGATACCGGCGCGGGTACAGGAACTGGCCTCGGCCGGGGCGGTCGTCCTGCTGGTCGCCATGCTGGCGACGGGCGCGCTGACCGAGGGCGGGGGTTTCGCCGGGTGGGCGCGGCCGGTTGGGGTGCTGGTGGCGGGGGTGCTGGCGTGGCGGAGGGCGCCTTTTGTGGTGGTGGTGTTGGGAGCGGCTGTGGTGACTGGGGGGTTGCGGGTGGTGGGGGTGGGGTGAGACCCGGGGCGGTGAGTAGGTGAGTAGGTCGGTATCGGTGGAAGTCGGAGGTGGGCCGGAAAGCATCGGTCGGGGCCCGTCGGCGCCGGTGAGTGTCGGTGGGGGCCGCTAGGGTCCCCGGCCATGACCGACACCGACTTCCTGACCACCACCCAGACCTTCTACGACACGATCGTGGAGGACTACGCCGCCCACTTCCGCGACGTGCTGGCCGTGCGGCCGCTGGACCGGGCGGTGCTGACCGGTTTCGCCGAACTCGTCGGGAACGGCGGGCAGGTGGCCGACCTGGGGTGCGGGCCGGGACAGGTGACGGCGTTCCTGGACTCGCTGGGCCTGTCCGTCTTCGGGGTCGACCTCTCGACGGGCATGGTGGAACTGGCCCGGCGCGAGAACCCCGGTCTGCGCTTCTCGCAAGGCTCGATGCTGGACCTCGACCTGCCCGACGGCGGGCTGGCGGGGGTGGTCGCCTGGTACTCGGCGGTGATCCACACCCCTACCGACCGGCTCCCCGACCTCTTCGCCGAACTGGCCCGCGTACTGGCGCCCGGCGGCCACCTCCTGACGGCCTTCCAGGTGGGCGACGAGCCCCTCCATCTCGACCAGCCCTTCGGCCACCAGGTGTCCCTGGACTTCCACCGCCGACAGCCCGACCGCATCGCCGAGTTGCTGGAGGCGGCGGGGCTGGAGGTCCGGGCGCGGCTGCTACGCGAGTCGGACCCGGACGTCGGCGAGTCGACCCCACAGGCGTCCCTGATCGCCCGCAAGCCCCGGGCGGCGGGCTAGGTGGCTGAAGCCCCTCCCCCTCGCTCGGGGGCTGGGTGGGGTTTCGGGGGGGAGTGGTCGGCACCCGCTTTCCCGGGAGCGGGTTGCCGCCTGGGCCCTGGGGAAATCGTCGTACCGTCCAACCCTCCAGTCAATCCTGGGGATTTGGCGGCAGACCCAAGTGTTAGCTTGGGGGTCGTGACGCTCGACGATCTGCGCGTGTTCGTGGCCGTGTGCCGGGGTGGGAGTCTCAGCGCGGTGGCCCGGGAGCTGGGGTGTACGCAGTCGGCGGTGAGCCAGCACGTGAAGCGGCTGGAGCGGGAGACCGGCGTGGCCCTGCTGGAGCGGCAGCCCCGTGGGGTCGTGCCTACGCAGGCGGGGAGGGTGCTCGAAGCCGCCGCCGCGGAAGGGATCGCTGGACTCGATCTCGCCGTACGGGAGTTGCGGGACCTCGTCGACGGGCGCAGGGGGTATGTGCGGGTCGCCACCGGGGCCACCACCGTGCGGCACTTCATGTCCGACGCCGTCGTGCGGTTCCGGCAGCGGTATCCGCACGTCAACCTTGAGTTCCGTACGGTCAGTTCCGGCCGTGGCAGCTTCGACGCGCTCGCCGACGGCACGCTCGACCTCGCCTGGATCACCCTCGGCCCCTCCGTGCGCGGGATCGAGCAGCGGGCGGTGGTCGAGCTGCCCTGGGTACTGGCCGTACGGGCCGACGATCCGCTCGCCGGGCGGCCCCACCTCGACGCCGGCGAACTGCGTGACGTACGGCTGATCCGGCTGCCGCCCAACTCCGCTTCCGCCGCCCATCTCGACGCCGCCTGTGAAGAGTTGGGCGTGCGCCTCGCCTATGAGCCCAGCGTCGCCGACTGGGACACCGCCCTGCTGCTCGCCGAGCTGGGGGTCGGGCGGGCCGTCGTGCCCGCCGTACCCGGGCTGCCCGTGCCCGGGGAGGGGGAACTCCGGCTCGTTCCCCTTCCCGGGCTGCGGCCCCTTCCCGTCGGGTGGGCCGTACGTCGCTGGGACGCGCTCAGTCCGGCGGCGCGGGCCTTCGCCGGCACGGTCGTCGAGAGCCGAGGGCGGGCAGGCTGACACGAGTCCCTGGAGCCCCTCACCTGGCCCTCTCCCCCACCGCCTGGCTCGCCTTCCTCCCCCTCCCCCTCCCCCTCACCAAGTCACCGGCAGCTCCACAGGGAACCGGCGAATGGTCTTCCCGTCCCACTGGATCTTCTCCGGCGGCACCGCCAACCGCAGCCGGGGGAAGCGTTCCAGCAGACGGCCTACCGCCACTTCCAGCTCCGCCATGGCCAAGGGCACGCCGATGCAGCGGTGGCCGCCCCAGCCGAAGGTCATGTGGGGGGCCTGCGGGCGGCCGAGATCGATGGCGTGCGGGTCGGGGTAGCGGGCGGGGTCGCGGTTCGCGGTCAGGTAGGAGACGTGGACGAAGTCGCCGGCGCGGATCTCGGCGCCGTCCATCTCGACGTCCTCCAGGGCCACCCGGGGGATGCCGACGCCCTTGCGGAACGGGATGTACCGGAGCAGTTCGTGGATGACCTCCGGCAGCGTCTCCGGGTGCCGCTTGAGGTGGTCCATCAGTTCGGGGCGGGTCAGCAGCAGGTACACGATGTTGCTGATCTGGCAGGTGGCGGTGTCCTGGCCGCTGAGGACCAGGGTCAGGGTCATGACGGCCATTTCCTGGTCGTCGAGCTGGTCCTCGCCGTCCCGGGCGGCGATCATCCCGCTGATGATGTCGTTGCCGGGGGTGCGGCGGCGCTCCTCGACGAGGGTCAGGAAGTAGGCCGTCAGGTCGGTCTTGACCTGGGCGGCCGCCTCCTTGTTGTCCCGGCCGGTGACGAGGAGCTTGAGGACGAGTTCGCGCATCCGGGGCCATTCGTCCTGGGGGATGCCGAGCAGGTCGAGGATGGTGTGCTGGGGGAACGGGTCCGAGAGGTGGCGTACCAGGTCCGTGGGCGGGCCTTCCTCCGCCATGCCTTCGAGCAGTGAGTCGGCCAGTTGGACGATGCGTTCACGCATGCCGTCCACGCGGTCCTGGGCGAAGGCCTGGGAGACCAGGCTGCGTACGCGGCTGCTCTGCGGCGGGTCCATGACGTTGACGGACTCGGGGGACACGATGGGTTCCGGGGTCATCCGGGGATAGTCGTGGCCCATGATCTGCGCGCGGCTGAAGCGGCGGTCGACGGTGACCTGCTGGACCGAGTGGAAGTCGGTGACCAGCCAGGCGTCGGCCTCGCCGTACGGGAGGCGGATGCGGGTCAGGGACTCGCGTTCCATGAGGGCGGCGAGTTCGGGGTCGAACTCCAGGGCGCGGCTGTAGTCGAAGGGGCAGGTGCGGGGCTCTTCGTCGGTGGTCATCAGCCGGTCACCCCTGCCATGGGTACGACGTCGGTGGCGTCCACGGCGGGGCGCAGCGCCTTGGCGAGCTGGACGGCGTCGCCGACGGCCCAGTAGTGGACGAAGAAGAGGCGGGGCTCGTCGGTGAGGTTGTGGTGGTGGAGCTCGACGAGGTCGATGCCGGCGCGGCGGAGGGCGACGAGGGAGTCCTGGACCTCTCGGGCGACCATGACGAAGTCGCCGCTGATCGCGACCCGGCCGCCGCCGATGGGCTGGTAGTTGACGGAGGTGGTGGAGCCCAGGCCCGGGGGGAGGATCAGATGGCCGTCGGTGATCTTCTCCTTGCGGACGAAGGTGCTCTTGTAGACGTTTCCGTCGCGTGCGCCCGCCACGCCGATCGCGGCGTCGACGGCGGCGGTGTCCATGTCGAGGGGCGGCAGGGAGGTGGCGGTGGCCGCCTCCGGCCGTGGGGTGCCGGTGCGGTCGAACGCGGTGCGCAGGCCGTGGGCGACGGACACCGGGTCCTGGCCGTGGGCGTGCACGTGCACCCACCAGATGTCGGGCCGCTGTGCGAGCAGGTGCTTGTGGATCGCGGTCGTCATGATGCCGTGCTGCTGGAGGACGTCGATGAACGGCTGGAGTTCCGGCTCGGTGAGCACCACGTCGCCCATGAGCAGCGTGCTGCCGTCGGAGTAGCGGACGAAGGACACGTGGGTGCCGAGGGCGAGGGAGGCGTCGATCCTGACGCCGCGTGAGTACACCTTCAGGTCCCGGCGTGGGAGACCGGTGTGGTACATGAACCGCTTCATGTCGCCGGGGCCGCCCAGGGCCTGGCCGACGTCCGTCCAGTCGGACAGCTGGGTCAGCACGGGCTCGACGAGCGTGCGGGCTCCCGTGGTGCGGGCTGCCGCGTGCGCGATTCCGGCCATCGACGCGGGAAGTACGGGGGCGAACGCGGCGGTGGCCAGGATGCGGCGCCGGGACGGGATGAACGGGACTTCGGGGTGCTTCTGCCTGTCGTCAGTCATGTCATATGCCTCCTGGCGCGATGGAAACACGGCAGGAGGCGGGGACCCGTGATCCGCACCCGCTGGTGGGCCAGGTGGGCTAAGCGGGATGGGGCGGTCGGGTGAGCCCTGCGGGGAGCGGCCGTCTCAGCTGTACAGCTCCTCCACCTGTGTGGCGAAGTCCCGCATGATCGCCTCGCGGCGGAGCTTCATCGAGGGGGTGAGGTGGCCGGCCTCCTCGGTGAAGTCGACGGGGAGGACGGCGAACCGCCGGATGGACTCCGGGCGGGAGACCAGCTTGTTGGCCTCGTCCACGGCCCGTTGCAGGATGGCGGAGAGTTCCGCGTCGCCGATGAGGAGTTCGGGCGGCACGGGGTGCTTGCCGTTCATCTGGCGCCAGTGGGTGATGCCGTCGGGGTCGAGGGTGAAGAGGGCGCCGACGTAGGGGCGGCCGTCGCCGACCAGCATGCACTGGGAGATCAGGGGGTGGGCGCGGATCCAGTTCTCCATCGGGGCGGGGGCGACTGACTTGCCGCCGGCCGTGATGAGGAGTTCCTTCTTGCGGCCGGTGATGGTGAGGTAGCCCTCGTCGTCCAGTTCGCCTATGTCACCGGTGGCCAGCCAGCCGTCCCGGGTGGCGGGGACGACTCCGCCGGCCTGGGGGTCCCAGTAGCCGCGGAGCACGTGGTCGCCGGAGATCAGGATCTCGCCGTCGGCGGCGATGCGGACCCTGGTGCCGGGCAGGGGCCAGCCGACGGTGCCGAGGCGGGGTTTGAGGGGTGGGGTGACCGTGGAGGCCGCGGTGGTCTCGGTGAGGCCGTAGCCCTCGAAGATCTCGATGCCGGCGCCGGCGTAGAACGCGGCGAGGCGGCGGCCGAGCGGGGAGCCGCCGCAGATCGCGTACCGCACTCTGCCGCCCATGGCGTTGCGGATACGGCGGTAGACCAGGGGGTCGTAGAGGGTGCGGCCGGCCTTCAGGGAGCGGCTGGGGCCGCCGCCGGTGCCGGTCTGGCGGGCTTCGAGGGCCTCGCCGTAGCGGATGGCGGTGGCGGCCGCGCGGTCGAAGGTGGAGAGGCGTCCGCCCGCCTCCGCCTTGGCGCGGGCGGAGTTGAAGACCTTCTCCAGCATGTAGGGGATGGTCAGGAGGCAGGTCGGGCGGAAGGCGGCCAGGTCGGGGAGCAGGTCCTCCGCCTTCAGGCTGGGGGCGTGCCCGAGCCGTACCCGGGCCCGGACGCAGGCGATGGCGACCATCCGGCCGAAGACGTGGGACATCGGCAGGAACAGCAGCACCGACGCCTCCTCGTCGGACTTCGCCTTGAAGACCGGGTGGAGGAGTTCGATGGCGTTGTCGACCTCGGCGAAGAAGTTGCCGTGCGAGAGGGCGCAGCCCTTGGGGCGGCCGGTGGTGCCGGAGGTGTAGATGAGGGTGGCGAGCGTGTCGGGGACGAGCATGCCCCGGCGTACGGCGACCTCCGCGTCCGGGTACGGGGCGCCGACCTCGCCCAGGCGCTCCACGTGGTCCTTCTCCATCACCCACACGTGGCGCAGGTCGGGGAGGCGTTCGAGTTCGGGGCCGACGGCGGCGGCCTGCCCGGTGGTCTCGGTGACGAGGGCGACGGCGCCGGAGTCCTGGAGGATCCAGCGGGTCTGGAAGACCGAGGAGGTGGGATAGACGGGGACGGTGACCAGTCCGGCCGCCCAGGCGGCGAAGTCCAGCAGGGTCCACTCGTACGTCGTGCGGGCCATGACGGCGATCCGGTCGCCGGGCATGAGGCCCTCGGCGATCAGGCCCTTCGCCACCGCCAGTACCTGGTCGGCGAACTGGTTGGCCGTCACGTCCTGCCAGTCGCCGTCGGAGGTCCTGCGGCTGAGGACGACGGCGCCGGGGTCCGCCTCCGCGTTGTCGAACGGCAGGTCCGCCAGGGATCCGTGGGTGACCGGCGGGGCGAACGGCGGGACGGACACCTCCCGTACCTCCCCGTTCAGGCGCCGCGTCTCGGGCTCGACGAGGATCGGTACGCCGTCGTAGTCGGTGGCGTGGACAGCGGCGCCGACGGATATCGGGGCGCCGACGGAGACGGGGGCGCCGTTCGGGTACGGGGTGGACACGGGCGGCTCCTCGGGCGTGCAGCGCGAAGTGCTTGCTGCAATTACGTACGTACCTCGCACACCGAGGCGTTCACCGGCGGCCTGCCGCAGAAAGGGGTTACCGACGGTTAGGCAGGTGATCGTACGAGGCTCCTGTGGTGGGTTTGTGGGGGTTCGGGGATGGTCCGGCGCCAGGCCTGTGCAGTCTCGGGGGTTACGTGACGGGCACTCACGTTCTCGACCTTTTCCTCACCATGAACCCTGACATAGGCTTACCATCGGTAACCTTACTCCAGAGTAAGCAATTGAGCCCCTGGGAGTCGTCAGATGGCCGACCGCTACCTGAGCTTCACCGGCACCGCGCCCGGCCGCTTCCTGACCCGCCGGCTCGGGCTGCCGCAGCCGGCGCCGCTGCGGCGCTGGTCGGAGCGGGAGAGCTCCCTGGACGGTCCGCTGCTCCACCTCACCGCCGGGAAGTCCGACCTGGACCTCGCTCCCGTCCTCGCTCGTACGGGGCTCACGGCGGGCACGGGCTCGGGCTCGGGCTCGGGGAAGCCCGCCGCCGTCGTCCTCGACGCCACCGGCGTGCGGGACGTCGAGACGCTGGGCGAGGTGCACGGGGCGCTGCACCCTGTCGTGCGGTCGCTCGCCGCGAGCGGCCGGGTGGTGGTGCTGGGCGCCCCGCTCGACCCCGCCGACCACCACCAGGCCGCCGCCCAGCAGGCCCTGGAGGGCTTCACCCGCTCGCTGGGCAAGGAGATCGGGCGGGGCAGGACCGTCAACCTGGTCCGGCTCACCGACGCGGTGGCCGCCGAGTCCACCCTGCGCTTCCTGCTCTCCCCCAAGTCCGCCTACGTCAGCGGCCAGGTCATCGGCACCGGCGAGGCACGGATCACCGCCCCCGACGACTGGGAGCGGCCCCTCGCCGGGCGCACCGCTCTGGTCACCGGCGCCGCACGCGGGATCGGGGAGGCGGTCGCCGGGACGCTGGCGCGGGACGGCGCCCGGGTCGTCGTCATGGACGTACCGGCGGCGGAGGCGCACGCCCTCCGGGTCGCCGAACGGCTCGGCGGCACCGCCCTCGCCCTCGACATCACCGCCGCCGACGCCGGTGCGCGGATCGCGGCGGCGCTGCCCGACGGGCTCGACGTGCTCGTCCACAACGCCGGGATCACCCGGGACCGGCGGCTGGTCAACATGCCCGCCGAGCGGTGGAGTTACGTGCTGGAGGTCAACCTCGCCAGTGTGCTGCGCACGACGGACGCGCTGCTCGCGCGCGGCACCCTGCGCCCCGGCGGGCGGATCGTGGCCACCGCGTCGATCGCGGGGCTGGCGGGGAACGCGGGGCAGACGAACTACGGGGCGAGCAAGGCGGGGGTCGCCGGGCTGGTGCGGTCCCTCGCGCCCCGGGCACTGGCCGAACACGGGGTCACCGTCAACGCGGTCGCCCCCGGATTCGTCGAGACCACGATGACCGCCTCGATCCCGCTGCTCATCCGGGAGGCCGGGCGGCGGATGAACTCCCTCGCCCAGGGCGGGCTGCCCGTCGACGTCGCCGAGACCATCGCCTGGCTCGCCCACCCGGCCTCCGGCGCGGTCAACGGGCAGGTCGTCCGGGTCTGCGGCCAGAGCCTGCTGGGGGCGTAGCGCATGACCGAGCTCGCCGGACTCCCCGCCCTCCCGCCGCTCCTGCTGCGCGGCGCCCTCCTCTCCCCCTTCAAGCGCCCCCGCCCGGACGCGGACCACCCCCGCGACCGGCTCGTCGTGCCCGGACTGCGCGTGGACCTCACGCGGCTGGCCGGGTACGAGCGGGTGTGCGGGTTCCCGACCGGCGAGGACGCGCTGCCGGTGACGTATCCGCATGTGCTGGGGTTCCCGCTGGCCATGCGGCTGATGAGCGGGCGCGCCTTCCCGCTGCCGCTGCTCGGGCTCGTCCACACGTCGATCGAGATGACCCGGCGTGCCGCGCTGACGGCCGGCGCGACGTACGAACTCGCCGTGCACGTCGAGGGGTTGGCGCCGCACCGGCGGGGCACCGAGGCGGTCGTGGTCACGGAGCTACGGGCGGACGGGGAGACGGTGTGGGAGTCGCGGAGCACCTATCTGGCACGGCACCGCACTCCGGGTGGCCCCTCGGCGGAGGCCTTCGGGGGGCGTGCGGAGCGCGGCCCTCTGCCCAGGGCCGAGGAGTGGCAGCTGGGCGGTGACGTCGGGCGGCGGTACGGCGCCGTGTCCGGCGACCGCAACCCGATCCACCTCAGCCCGCTGACCGCCCGCCTCTTCGGTTTCCCCCGCGCCATCGCGCACGGCATGTGGACGGTGGCCCGCTGTCTCGCCGCGCACGGGACGCCGGAAGCGGTGCTGGTGCGGGCGGAGTTCCGGGCGCCGGTGCTGCTGCCGGGGGCCGTGACGTACGCGGCTCAGGGCGGGCGGTTCGAGCTGCGGGGCGGCGACAAGGTGCACGTCGCCGGGGACGTCTACGCGCTGGTCCCCTGAGCCGACGGCTCCGGCGGCGACCACGGCCGCCCGGCCATCAGATTGCCCAGGCCCGACCACGCGAAGTTCATCAGGGTCGCCGCGGCCTGCCGGGCGGTGACGCCCGGGGTGGCGTTGGCCCAGGCGGCGAGGGACTCGGCGGCGCCGACCAGGGCCTCGGCGAGGCCGGCGACCTCATGCTCGGGGAGGTCGGGGTCCCGGTGAACCTCCCGGGCGGCGACCGCGATCAGCTCGGTGACGAACGCGACGATCTCCTCGCGCATCGCCCTGGCCTCGGCGGCGAAGGGCTCGCCGTGGGTGCGGGCCTGGAGGTGCAGCACCGACCAGCCGTCCGGGTGCTCGCCGGTGTGCGCGAAGAACGCCTGGAGACCGTCCCAGAGTTGACGGTCGGCGGGCAGGCCGGGCCGGACCCCGGTGCGTACGGCCTCCGTCAGCGCCGCGGCCTCCCGGCGGATGCAGGCGGTGAAGAGGTCTTCCTTCGAGTTCAGGTACAGGTACACCAACGGCTTGGACACGCCCGCCAGTTCGGCGATCTCGTCCATCGACGCCGCCATGTACCCCCGCTGGCCGAAGGTCCGTACGGCGGCGTCGAGCATCTGCTGCTCCCGCACAGCGCGCGGCATCCGCTTGGTCTTCACGGCACCCATGGGGCAAGACTAGTTGGGGGAACCGCTCACGCCTCTCGGCTTGCCCTCAGGAGGTCTCCCTCAGGACGTCTGGCCCTGCGCCCGCGCGCTGTCGTCGGCGAGGTCCTCCTGGCTGCGGTTCGCCTCCAGGTTGGCCTTCGCGCGGTCGACACGGTCCACGATCTGCTCGGAGGCGCGGTCCCGCTCCCTGCGCAGCACCACCCAGCTGATCGGCGCCGAGAGCACCATGGACAGCAGCAGGACCCACAGGAAGTTCGAGTCGCCGAAGCCTCGCGGGAAGATGCCGGAGTAGACGGCGCCCCAGACGACCACGAGGCAGCCCGCGAAGATCCCGAGGCGCATCAGCGTGTAGCGGAGCATCTCAATCCAGTCTTCCGATTACGAAAAGGGGCACCGTCCAGTGAAGCACGCCCGGCGGCCGATCTTGGACCGGGGTGGGACGCATCACCGCAGCGGCAGGAGCATGGTGATGTCGTCCCGGTCGTCGCCAGGTGCGACGCGGATCGCGGCGGGGACCCGGCCGACCTCCTTGTAGCCGCAGGAGCCGTAGAACCGCTCCAGGCCGAGTCCGCCGCGGCAGGTGAGCCGTATCGCGTCGACGCCCTCGAAGCCGCGGGCGGCGTCCTCGGCGGCGGCCAGCAGGTCACGGCCGTAGCCCTGGCCCTGGTGCTTCGGGTGCACCATCACCGTGTACAGCCACACCCAGTGCGTCATCAGCCGGTGCGTGTTGAAGGAGAAGAACGCCGTCGCGACCACCTCGCCCGTCTCGTCGTGGCCGACCAGCAGCCGGTGGCGTCCCTCGGCCATCGCTGTGAGGTGTTTCACCAGCTCCGGGCGTATCTCCTCGCGCGCCACGGGGGCCACGAAGCCGACGGCTCCGCCGGCGTTGGAGACGTCGGTCCACAGGTCGAGGACGCCGTCGCGGAGGGCGGGGGTGACGGCTGGGTCGAGAGTGAAGGTAAGAGGCACGCGGGGATGCTATCCCTTACCTACGTGGTCGCACACCCTTATCCGAGTGCCTGCGCGGCCACCTTCAGATCCGCCACCAGCCCCCGGTACGCGCCCTCCCGGTCCTCCGCCCGCAGCACCGCCGACGGGTGCACCGTCGGCACCAGCCGCTCCGGCCGCCCGTGGATCTCCCGCTCCAGCACGGTCCCGCGCACCTCGGTCACCCTGAACGAGGACCCGAGCAGCGCCTTACCCGCGGTCGCGCCCAGCACCACGATCAGCTCCGGCTCCACCACCGCGAGCTCGGCCGCCAGCCAGGGCCCGCACGCGGTCATCTCGCGCAGCGTCGGCGCCTTGTGGATGCGGCGCTTGCGGGGCTCGGCCTGGGTGAACTTGAAGTGCTTGACGGCGTTGGTGACGTACGCGTCCGCCGGGTTCACGCCGGCCTCCGCGAGTGCCCTGTCCAGCAGTTTCCCGGCGGGGCCCACGAAGGGCCTGCCCTGCCGGTCCTCCTGGTCGCCGGGTTGTTCGCCCACGAGCATCACCCGAGCGTGTGCGCTGCCCGCGCCGAACACCGTCTGGGTGGCGTTCCGGTGCAGGGGACAGCCCCGGCAGCCGGCGGCGGCCTCGCGGAGGCCGTCCAGGCCGGCGGTGCGGTCCGGTACGAAGGGGTCTGCGGTGTAGGCGTCCTCGGGGGCCTTCGTGGTGACCATGCCGGACGGGTACCCGTCCGGCATGGCGGCGTCACGTCAGACCCGCATCGGCTGCGGCGACTCCCGGCGCAGTGGGTCCGGGGCGTCGTACTCGCGGATGATCTCGTACCGCGTGTTGCGTTCCACCGGGCGGAAGCCGGCGTCGCGGATGAGGTCGAGGAGGTCCTCGCGGGTCAGCTTGTTCGGGGTGCCGTAGTTGTCGGCGTCGTGGGTGATCTTGTACTCGACGACCGAGCCGTCCATGTCGTCGGCGCCGTGCTGGAGGGCCAGCTGGGCGGTCTGCACGCCGTGCATCACCCAGAAGACCTTGACGTGCGGGACGTTGTCGAAGAGGAGGCGGGAGACCGCGAAGGTCTTGAGGGCCTCGGCGCCGGTCGCCATCTGGGTCCGCGCCTGGAGGCGGTTGCGGATCTTGCCGTCCTGCATGTCCACGAAGTCGTGCTGGTAGCGCAGCGGGATGAAGACCTGGAAGCCGTTCGTCTCGTCCTGGAGCTCACGCAGGCGCAGGACGTGGTCGACCCGGTGGCGGGGCTCCTCGATGTGGCCGTACAGCATGGTGCACGGGGTCTTGAGACCCTTCTCGTGCGCCAGGCGGTGGATGCGCGACCAGTCCTCCCAGTGGGTGCGGTGGTCGACGATGTGCTGCCGGACCTCCCAGTCGAAGATCTCCGCGCCGCCGCCGGTGAGGGACTCCAGGCCGGCGTCGATGAGCTCGTCGAGGATCTCGGACGCGGACAGCCCCGAGATGGTCTCGAAGTGGTGGATCTCGGTGGCGGTGAAGGCCTTCAGCGAGACGTTCGGCAGGGCGGCCTTCAGCTCGCGCAGGGAGCGCGGGTAGTACCGCCAGGGCAGGTTGGGGTGCAGCCCGTTGACGATGTGCAGCTCGGTGAGGTTCTCCGACTCCATCGCCTTGGCGAGCTTCACCGCCTCCTCGATGCGCATCGTGTACGCGTCCTTCTCGCCCGGCTTGCGCTGGAACGAGCAGTAGGCGCAGGACGCCGTGCACACGTTGGTCATGTTGAGGTGCCGGTTGACGTTGAAGTGGACGACGTCGCCGTTCTTCCGCGTCCGCACCTCGTGGGCGAGTCCGCCGAGCCAGGCCAGGTCGTCCGACTCGTACAGCGCGATGCCGTCCTCGCGGGTCAGCCGCTCACCGGAGCGGGCCTTCTCCTCCAGCTCGCGCTTGAGCCCGACGTCCATGCCAACACCTTTCCTAGACAGCCTGACCAACCGTACGCCTACACCTCTTCCGGCAGCTCTCCGACCCGGTTCTCCCACTTCGTGGACAGCACGATGGTGGTACGGGTCCGCGAGACGCCCTTCGTCCCGCTGAGCCGGCGGATGGTCTTCTCCAGCCCGTCCACGTCCGTGGAGCGCACCTTGAGCATGTAGGAGTCGTCGCCCGCGATGAACCAGCAGTCCTCGATCTCCGGCAGGTCCTTCAGCCGGCCGGCCACGTCCTCGTGGTCGACGGCGTCGGAGAGCGAGATGCCGATCAGGGCGGTGACGCCGAGGCCGAGGGAGGCGGAGTCGACGGTGGCCCGGTAGCCGGTGATGACGCCGGCCGCCTCCAGCCGGTTGATGCGGTCGGTGACGCTGGGTCCCGACAGGCCGACGAGGCGCCCCAGCTCCGCGTAGGAGGCCCGGCCGTTCTCCCTCAGGGCCTGGATGAGCTGCCTGTCCACCGCGTCCATGCGATCGAAGCCTTCCGGTGAAAAGTTCTTGGAGTGATGAGAGGTACTGCTACTGCGTACTGCCGCTCATGTCGTACGAGTTGTGCCGCCGCCCAGCTCCCCCTGCCAGCGGCGGTAGAGGCGGTGCTCCACGCCCGCCGCGTCGAGGACGCGTCCGGCGACGAAGTCCACCAGGTCCTGGATGTGGGTGGCGCCCGCGTAGAAGGCCGGGGAGGCGGGGACCACGGTCGCGCCCGCGTCGTCCAGGGCGACCAGGTGACGCAGCGTCTGCCCGTTCAGCGGGGTCTCCCGTACGGCCACGACGAGCCCCCGGCGCTCCTTGAGGGTGACGCTCGCGGCCCGTTGCAGCAGATCCTTCGACAGCCCGAGCGCGACCCCGGCCACGCAGGCGGTGGAGGCGGGCACGATCAGCATGCCCTTCGCCGGGTACGACCCCGAGGACGGCCCCGCCGCCAGGTCGCCCGCGCTCCAGTACCGCACCCCGTCCACGTCCACCTCGAACGTGCCCGGCTTGCCGTCGGCTCCCCTGGCCAGCCATTCCCGCAGGTCGTCCCGCCAGTGCGCGTCCCGGAACGAGATCCCCGTCTCGTCCAGCAGCGTGAGCCGCGACGCCCTCGACACCACGAGGTCGACCGACTCCCCCGCCTCCAGCAACGCCCGCAGCACGGCAGCGGCGTACGGCGTCCCCGACGCTCCGGACACCCCCACGATCCAAGGCACGCGCTGCGTTTCTCCTGCGTTCACATCTTGAGCGTACCGGCGGGGCGAGCGGTGTTCAGGGCGGGTGGGGGGGGCTGTCCGGGGCCCCGGCCGGGCCCGCCGGGAAACGGCCCTCACCCGAACGGGCTACACCGTGAGGCCGCGCACCAGCAGATCGAGCAGGGCGCACACGAACAGGGCGATGCCGATGAAGCCGTTGACCTGGAAGAACGCCCTGTTCAGGCGGGTCAGGTCGTGGGGGCGGACGATCCGGTGCTCGTACACGAAGGCCCCCGCGACGATCAGCAGGCCCAGCCAGAAGAACGCCCCGGCGTGGGTGGCGAGGGCGTACCAGACGAACAGGGCCGTCGTCACCGTGTGGCAGGCGCGGGCGCCCCAGACTGCGGCGGGGATGCCGAAACGGGCCGGGACCGACATGACGCCGATCTCACGGTCGGTCTCGACGTCCTGGCAGGCGTAGATCAGGTCGAAGCCGCCGATCCAGACGCCGACGGCGAGGCCGAGGATCACCGCGTTCCAGGACCACTCGCCGCTGATCGCGAGCCAGCCGCCGACCGGGCCCATCGCCTGGGCGAGGCCCAGGATGGCCTGGGGGAAGTTCGTGAAGCGTTTGCCGTAGGGGTAGACCACCATCGGGATCACGGCGATGGGGGCCAGGGCCAGGCACAGGGGGTTCAGCAGGGCCGCCGCGCCGAGGAAGACCACCAGGGCGACCAGGGCGCCGGTCCAGGCGTGCCGGACGGACATCGCGCCGGTCACCAGCTCGCGGTGGGCCGTGCGGGGGTTCCGGGCGTCGATCTCGCGGTCGATGATCCGGTTGACCGCCATCGCGAAGGTGCGCAGGCCCACCATGCAGATCGTGACGAGCAGCAGCCGGCCCCAGTGGATGTTCCTGTCCCACTGGAACATCGCGGTGAGGGAGGCGATATAGGCGAAGGGGAGCGCGAAGACGGAGTGCTCGATCATCACCAGACGCAGGAACGCCTTGGTGCGCCCCGGCTGGGGGATCGCGGCTGACGCGCTGCTCACAGGCCGTACTCCTTCCAGCGGCGGTCCACCAGAGCCGCCGTATCCGGGTCCGACAGGACCATGTCCGGCCACCCCCCGTCGCGCGTGTAGCCCTCCTCGGGCCACTTCTTCGTCGCGTCGATGCCCGCCTTGCCGCCCCAGAACTGCTGGTAGGAGGCGTGGTCGAGGTGGTCGACGGGACCCTCGGCCACCGTCAGGTCGCGGGCGTAGTCGGTGTTGCCGAGGGCCCGCCAGGCGACCTCGTGGAGGTCGTGGACGTCGCAGTCCGAGTCGACGACCACGATCAGCTTGGTGAGCGACATCATGTGCGCCCCCCAGATCGCGTGCATCACCTTCTGCGCGTGCTTGGGATACTTCTTGTCGATCGAGACGATCGCGCAGTTGTGGAAGCCGCCGGCCTCGGGCAGGTGGTAGTCCACGATGTCCGGGACGATGATCTTCAGCAGGGGGAGGAAGAAGCGTTCCGTCGCGCGGCCCAGGGGGCCGTCCTCCGTCGGGGGCCTGCCCACGACGATCGACTGGAGCAGGGGGCGGCGGCGCATCGTCACGCAGTCGATCTTCAGCGCGGGGAAGGGTTCCTGCGGGGTGTAGAAGCCGGTGTGGTCGCCGAAGGGTCCCTCGGGGAGCATCTCGCCAGGCTCCAGCCAGCCCTCCAGTACGACTTCGGCGTTCGCCGGGACCTGGAGCGGGACCGTCTTGCAGTCGACCATCTCGATGCGCCTGCCCGCGATGAACCCGGCGAAGAGGTACTCGTCGATGTCGCCGGGGAGGGGGGCGGTGGAGGCGTAGGTGACGGCAGGGGGGCAGCCGAAGGCGATGGCGACCGGGAGGCGTTCACCCTTGCGGGCCGCGACCTGGTAGTGGTTGCGGCTGTCCTTGTGGATCTGCCAGTGCATGCCGATGGTGCGCCTGTCGTGGCGCTGGAGGCGGTACAGACCGAGGTTGCGGACGCCCGTCTCCGGGTCCTTGGTGTGGGTCAGGCCCAGGTTGAAGAAGGAGCCGCCGTCCTTGGGCCAGGTGAAGAGCGCGGGGAGCCGGTCGAGGTCCACCTCGTCGCCGTGCAGGACGACTTCCTGCACGGGCGCGTTGTCGGACTTCACCTTCTTCGGCGGTACGTGCGTCATCGCGCCGAGCTTTCCGAAGGCCTCGCGCACGCCGACGAAGCCGTGCGGCAGTTCGGGGCGCAGCAGGCCGCCGATCTTGTCGCTGATCTCGCCGTACGACTTCAGGCCGAGCGCCTTCAGCAGCCGGCGGTCGGTGCCGAAGACGTTCATCGCCAGCGGCATCGCGGAGCCCTTCACGTTCTCGAAGAGCAGGGCGGGGCCGCCGGACTTCTGCACCCGGTCGACGATCTCCCCGACCTCCAGATACGGGTCGACCTCGGCCTTGATGCGCTTGAGGTCTCCGTCGCGCTCCAGTGCCCTGAGCAGGGAGCGAAGATCGTCGTAAGCCATGCGTCCCAGTATCGCGGAGACCCGTCCGCCACCGACGCGCGCCCCGCTCGCAGCCGCGTCCGACCGTGTCGGAGGGCTTGGCCGAGCCGGCCCGGCCACCGGGTCGGCGGGCGGCGCGGGATCACGACGAGGTCGGCGCCCTGTCCGCCAACGGCCCCGTGCGGGCGCGGAAACCGCGGCTTTGGGCTAACCGCTACCCTGGCCCGGTCATCGGGGTCGTCCCACTTCGCGAGGAGATCGCACGGTCATGCTCAGGTATCTGCCGCTCCTGCTGGTCCTGGCGCTGTGGATCTTTGCCTTCGTGGACTGCCTGAACACCCCCGAGGAGGAGGTGCGGGCGCTGCCGAAGGTGATCTGGGTGATCGTCATCCTGCTCTTCGGCGAGGTGCTCGTCGGCCCGGTGGCCTGGCTGATCGCCGGTAAGAACCGCGGTGCCCGTGCGGGCGGCCCGGACGGGGGCCAGGGCGGGGGCGGGGGCCGCTGGGTGGCGCCCGACGACAACCCCGAGTTCCTGAAGTCCCTGAACAAGGACGATCCCAAGGGGGACTGAGCGGGTCACGGCAGGTTCTTGATCCGTGCCGGGGTCAGGGCCCGGTCGAAGACCCGGACGTCCTTGATGGCGCCGGGGAAGAAGTCGCTGGGCTTGCCGCCGAACTTCGCGCGGCCGATCACCAGGGAGCCGGTGGCGGCGGTCGGGTGGGTGTCGGTGATCGCCGCTTCCTGCACGCCGTCGACGTAGAGCCGCAGCTTGCCGGCGGCTCCGTCGCAGACGCCGGCCAGGTGGGTCCAGGTGGCCGCGGCGGGGACCGTGTAGCCGACCGCGCGCACGCCGGGGCGGGAAAAGGCCCAGCGGTTGTCCTCGCTCGAGTACTGGAGGAAGAAGCCGCTGTCACCGCTGTCGCCAGGGGTCTCCTCCTGGCTGACGGCGGTGGCGAAGAAGCCCGGCACGGCGGACAGGCAGACCCAGGCCGAGACCGTGAAACCCTGCCCGGCGCCGGTCCTGAGCACCGGGCCCGCCGTGACGATCTGGCTGGTCTTTCCGTCGAACTCCGCGGCGCCGTCCTTGCCGGAACGCCACCCGACGCCGGTCGCGGTGCCGTTGTCGCCGCCCGCGGTGTCCCTGGCGAGCGTGCCGGAGGTCTCGTCGAGCGGCCAGACACCGATCGCCGACGCCTGCGGGCGGGCGGTGGCCGACGGAGAGGCGCCGCCTGGGGCAGGCGCCCGGCGGGGGCCCTCGTCGGTGTCTTCCGCGCCGACCATGGACCGGCCGAACCAGAACGCGGCCCCGGTCCCGGCCGCGGCGACCGCGCCGACCCCGGCGAGCAGGAAGGCACGGCGGGTGCCGCGGGTGCCGCCGCCATGGGCGCCGGGGGCGGTCGGCGTGCCGAGTGGGCCGGGTGGTGGCGAGGTGGTGTCGAGTCGGGTGGCCGGGCGCGTGGGGCGGTCCGTGGCGGGCGGCGCCTGGGGGTAGAGGGTCGCGGCGGCGGGGGTCGCGGCGGGGGCCGGCTGTGGTCGGATCGGGCGCAGCCGGGTGGTCGCGGTCTCCCCGTCGACCGGGCCGATCCGGGCGAGGATCTCCCGTGGTGTGGGGCGGTCCCCGGGGGCCTTGGCCAGACACGCGGCGATCAGGGAGCGCAGGGCCGGGTCGGCTATGCGGTCGACCTGCGGTTCGTTGTGCACGACGCGGTAGAGCAGGGCGGGTGTCGGTCCGCCGCCGAAGGGGTTGTCGCCGGTCGCCGCGAAGGCCAGGACCGCACCGAGGCAGAAGACGTCGGCGGCCGGGGTGACCGGCTCGCCGTTGACCTGCTCGGGGGACATGAACCCCGGCGAGCCCGCCATGTGCCCGGTCCTGGTGATCGAGTCGGCCTCGACGCTGCGCACGATGCCGAAGTCGATGACGCGCGGCCCGTCCTCGGCGAGCAGCACGTTGGAGGGCTTGAGGTCGCGGTGGACGAGGTTCACGGCGTGGATCGACACCAGCGCCTCGGCCAGCCCGGCCGCCAGGGCCCGCACCGCCCCCGCGTCCATCGGGCCCCGCTCGGCGACCGCCTGCTCCAGCGACGGTCCGGCGATGTAGCTGGTGACCAGCCAGGGCAGCGGCGCGTCCGGGTCGGCGTCGATCACCGGGGCGGTGAAGGCGCCGCTGACCAGCCGGGCGGCCTCGACCTCGCGGCGGAAGCGGGAGCGGAACTCCGGTCTGCGCAGCAGCTCGGCGTGCACCACCTTGACCGCGACGAGCCGCCCGCCCGGGGAGCGGCCGAGGAAGACCTGGCCCATGCCGCCCGCTCCGAGCCGGCTCAGCAGCCGGTAGTCCCCGACGGAGCCCGGGTCGTCCGGCTCCAGCGCTGCCACAAATGCCTCCCGGCGTACGTCCTCTGCCTGTGCGGGAACGCCCAGCATAGGGGGGCGACCGCCAGGCACCCCGCCAACACAACTCTCCACACGAGCCACACAGTTGACCACTGATACCGGCTTGCACCGGAGGCCGCTTCAAGTGGTTAATGACCACCGGACAGTGATGGAACGCGTGATGGACCGTGTGATGGGTCGTGCCATCACCCATGCCTCAGGGGGACGCATGAGTAATACGGAACAGCCGCCCGCACAACCACCGGGCCAGTTCGACGTCCCACCGCCGCCCGCCCAGCCACCGCGGTCGATGACGGCCATCGACCTGCGGGTCGGCAAGCGGCTGCTGTGGGTCGGCGGGGCGGCGTATCCGCTGGAGAACGTGACGCGGGTCCACACCTTCCTGCTCAAGCCGATGCGCCAGGAAGCCACGATGCTCTTCCTGAAGCGTCTGGGGATCATCCTGTCGGTGGCGTTCGCCCTGACGATCCTCGGCGGCATCACGAGCATCGCGAGCCGGGACACGGCCGGCGGGATCGTCACGTTCGTGTGGCTGGGCGCGGTGACCGCGCTGGTCTTCAGCGTGATCGACCTGTTCTCCGTGCTGACGGCGCCGACGCAGTACGTCCTGGCCGTGGAGACGTCCGGCCCGTCCATCGCGGTGGTGACGAGCCCGGACCCGCACCAGCTGGACGCGCTGGTCGGCTCCATCGTGCACGCGATCGAGCACCCCGAGACCGAGTTCCAGGTCAGGGTGGACCGCCTCATGGTCAACCCCAGGAACTACTACTTCGGAGACAACGTCAACATGTACGGCGGTACGGGCAACGTGGGGGTGGGGCACGCGTGAGCGGCGACAACTACTACTTCGGCGACAGCGTGACCATGCACGGCGGGCAGGGCAACACGGGCATCGTCAAGAACCAGCCGGCGCCCGCCGCGCCCGCCGCCTCCCCCGAGTTGGAGGCCGCGGTGCGGGAACTGGTCGCGCTGATCGCGGAGTTGCGTACACAGGTCGCGCCGGCCAGCGCCCAGGCGATCGACGACTCCCTGCCGGCGATCACGGCCGACCCGGCCGCACCGGCACAGCAGCGGCACGGCGCGCTGATGGCCGTCGCGGGCATCGCGGCGACCGTCGGGGCCGTGGGCCAGCCGGTCGTCGAGGCGGTCAACAAGATCCTCCAGCTGCTCGGCTCGTAACGCTCGGCACGGGCGGGTTGCCGTCCCCAGGGTCGCTCCAGGACTTCAGGGTGGAGAGTGGAGGCATGGATCAGGCACAGGCACACACCTGGCTCGCCACCGCGCTCGCCGAGGCCCGCGCCGGGCTCGCCGAGGGTGGGATCCCGATCGGGGCCGCGCTCTACGGCTCCGACGGCGCTCTCCTCGGCCGTGGCCACAACCGCCGGGTGCAGGACGGTGACCCCTCGACGCACGCGGAGACGGCGGCCTTCCGCGCGGCGGGACGGCAGCGGACGTACCGGGGGACGACGATGGTGACCACGCTCTCGCCGTGCTGGTACTGCTCCGGTCTGGTCCGGCAGTTCGGTATCTCGAGGGTGGTGGTCGGCGAGGCGGTCACCTTCCGCGGCGGGCACGACTGGCTCGCCGAGAACGGGGTGGAGGTGGTTCTTCTCGACGATCCCGAGTGCACGGCGATGATGCGCGACTTCATCGCGAGGAACCCGGCTCTGTGGAACGAGGACATCGGCCATGACTGAACCCCGTATCCCCACCATCGACCTGCGGCCCTGGCGGCACGGCGACCCGGACACCCGTGCCCGGATCGCCCGTACCGTCGACGAGGCCCTCCAGACCGCCGGGTTCCTGCTGGTCAGCGGGCACGGTGTGGCGCCGGGGCTGCGGGCACGGATCCGGGCGGCGGCGCGGGGGTTCTTCACGCTGCCCGCCGAGGTGAAGCAGGCGTACGAGGCGAGGGTCGGCGGGCGCGGCTGGCTGGGGCCGGGTGCGGAGGCCAACGGGTACGCCGAGGGGACCGAGACGCCGCCGGACCTGAAGGAGTCGCTGACCTTCGCCACGCACGAGCCGTTCGAGGATCCGGTCGTCAACGCGGAGTGGTACGCGCCCAACGTGTGGCCCGCCGAAGTACCCGAGCTGCGGCCCCTGTGCGAGGAGTACCTCGGGAGGATGGCCGGGCTGGAGAAGGAACTGCTGTCCCTGCTCGGGTACGCGCTCGGGGTCGAGCCGGACTTCTTCAGCCGGCACATGGACCATCCGACGTACGGCTTCAACATCAATTGGTACCCCGGGGCCGAGGTGATCGGCGAGGCCCGGCCGGGGCAGTTCCGGATCGGGCCGCACACCGACTTCGGGACGGTCACCATCCTGGACCGGCAGGCCGGCAAGGGCGGGCTCCAGGTGTACACGGATCCCTCGGAGGGCGGTGTCGGCTGGGAGGACGCACCCTACGACCCGGCCGCGCTCACCATCAACATCGGGGATCTGCTGGCCCGTTGGACCGGTGACCGGTGGCGGTCCGGGCGGCACCGGGTGCTGCCGCCGCCCGCGGACGCGCCCGCCGAGGAACTGATGTCGCTCGTGTACTTCGGGGAGTGCACCCCGGGAACGCTGGTGGAGTCCGTGCCCGCGCCGGTGGGGCGGGTGGCGCATCCGCCCGTCGACTCGCATGTTTATCTGCGGACGAAACTGGACTCGATCACCGTTGGCTGACGATCCGGCCAGATTCGTAACCCAACGGACATCACGCGATCTGGCCGGAAGCAACTTCCCCTTCCTACACTGGAGTTCGAGGGGGGATGCGGTGCACAGACGTCTGCATGGGCGTGGGGCCCTGTTCGACACGGATCCGGCCGGACTCGCTCCGCGGCTGGTGGGCCTGCGCCCCTACCAGCACCGCGCGCATCCGGTCGAGCATCCCAAGGAGCTGCCCCTCGTCCTGCTCACGGGGGCCCGGGGGCTGGGCAAGAGCTCGGTGCTCGGGGAGTTGCGGGAGGCGTACAAGGGGCACACGCCGGTCGCGTTGATCGACTGTGCCGACGCGCAGTTCGCCGGGCCGCCCGCGGACCGGCCCGCCGAGTCCTGGTCGCCGGTGGCGCAGGGGCTGCTGGTGATCGCCGAACAGCTCGCCGGGCCGGTGACCGGCGCCGGGCGGATCCAGTTCCCGCGGCTGATGTCGGGCCTGGTCGCGGTCGCCGCGAGCGGCTGGGGCGACGCCGACTCGGAGCGGATCCGGCGGGAGGTCGAGCGGATCCTGCTGCTGAACGAGAGCGGGTCGTGGGTCAGCGGCTTCGCCGGGCGGTGGGCCGGGAAGGTGGCGGCGAAGGTCGTGGCCGCCGCGACCGGCACCGGGCCGCTGCTGTCCGGGGCGATCGAGGCCACCCTGGAGTCGGTCGCGGAGGGGTTCACGCACCGGCGGCACCAGAAGGCGTCCGTGTGGTACCGCTCGTACCCGAACGCGGGCGGGCACGCCCAGCGCGGGCTGATGCTGCTGGCGGGGCACTTCCGGGCGGGCGGCACCTCCCGGGAGCACGCCGAGCGGTATCTCGTACGGGCCCTGCTCGCCGACCTGGCGGAGGCGTACGCGGGAATGCTGCCGCGTATGCAGCGCCTGGGCCGGCCGCTGGTGCTGGTCGACAACGCGCAGAGCGCGCCCGGTCCGGGCCTCGTCGACGCCGTGCTGCGGGACCGGGCCGAGGGCATCGCCGACCAGGTGGTGCTCGTCGGCGCCCGGCGCGGCGACGGCCGGGAGGCGCTGCGCAACGCCACCCGCCGCGGCCTGCCCGAGGTGGCCCGGCGCAGCGGCTGGACCCCGGACGCGGCCGTGCCGTCCTCCCGGGCGCTGCTGGTGTCGCTGCCGCCGCTCAGCCCCGACGACACCCTGCACATCGTCGGCGCCGTCTGCGACGGACTCCCGGTGCCGCCCCAACTTCCGCACGCCACACACCGGTTGACCGGTGGGAACCCGCTGGGCATCGCCCTGCTCGCCGAGTCGGCAGCGCAGCACCTGCCCGGGGCGGCCTCGCTCGGCGAGCTGCTCACCGCCGAGGTGCGGCTGCACGAGGACCACGACGGGGCGCCCGCCTACCGCGAGCTCCTCGACCGGCTGGTGCCCGCCGACCGCCTCGACGAACTGACCGTGCTGGCCGCCGCCCACGACCACGACTCGGCCTGCGCGCTGGCCGGCGCGCTGCTCCCGGACGACTTCGGCCCGGCGGACGTACGGGCCTTGCAGACCCGGCTCGCCGAGGAGGGGCTGCCGGGCACCCCCGGGCACTTCGTCGGCGACCCCTTCGTACGGACCCTGCTGCTGCTCCGGCTGCATCTGCGGGACACCGACCACAGCGGCTGGCGCACGGCGCACGAGACCCTGGCCGCGCACTACGCGCCGGACCCCGCCGAGGACCCCGGCCGCGCCCGCTACCGGCTGCACCACGAACTCGCCCTGGGCACGGCGGACTCGGCGGTCGCCCATCTGCGCGACACCTTCCCCACCGCCGGCACCCGCGCCTGGCTGCGCACCCTCCGCTTCGTCGCCGCCGCGCCCTACTTCCACGCGCACGACGCCGAGGGCCGCGACTTCACCGGCCGGGGCGACCGGCGGGCCGCCGTGGCGCTGGGCCGCACGGACACCGACCTGGCGGTGCCGGCGGGCGTGGACGGCGTACTGCACCTGCGGGTACGGCGGCTGCTGCACGCGGTGTGGCAGCTGGCCGACCCGCTGGTGCTGCCCGACCCCAGGGTCTGCGACCGGCTGCGGTTCGAGCTGGAGCAGCTGTCCAATCTGCGGCCGGCGGGCAACGCGCTGCTGTGGCGGGCCTCCCGGGACTGGCCGGCGGCCGCGCTCGCGGGGCGCCCGCCGGACGCCTGGGACGACCCGGAAGAGCCGGACGACCCGGAGGACCCGGACGACCCGAGCGGGGAGGCGTGATGGCACGCAGGGGCGTGGGCACGTGGGTGCGCGAGGGCGTCTGGGAGATCCCGCTGCGCCGCTATCTGGCGCTGCTGGTGACGGCGGCCCTGCTGACCGGCCTGGTCCTCGCGGTGCGGACGCTCGCGCACGACGACCGGTCCTGCGCGCCCGGGGTGGTGCGGCCGGAGGGCAGCGACGAGTGCGTGGGCGTGGCGACGGGCGTGTACGACTTCGGGCGGCCCCAGCTCAGGGACGCGGTGCGGGCCATCGACCGGGAGAACCGGCGGCTGAAGAGCGGCACGTACGTGACGGTGGCGCTGATGCTGCCGTACACCTCGACCGCCCCGGCGAACCTGGCCGACATCCAGCACCAGCTCCAGGGCGCCTACCTGGCCCAGTACCAGGCGAACCACCAGTCCAACGGCGAGGCCCCGCAGATCCGGCTGCTGCTCGCCAACCCCGGGGCCACCGGCGACCACTGGCAGCGGACGGTGGACCAGCTGACCGGGATGACGAAGACCGCCGACCGGCTGCGGGCGGTCGCGGGGATCGGGCAGAGCACCGACAACAACAAGAAGGCCGTGAAGGAGCTGACCCGGCGCGGGATCCCGGTGGTCGGCTCGTCCATCACCGCCGACGACCTGGCCAACGGGCAGGGCGGCCAGAACCCCTTCCCCGGGCTGGCACGGGTCTCGCCGACCAACACCGACGAGGCGCGGGCGCTGACCTCCTTCGCGAAGGTCAGCGCGGGCAAGGCGCTGCTGGTGTACGACAATCCCGGGGACCCGTACACGAGGACGCTGCAGAGCGCGTTCACGGCGCTGCTGAAGGGTTCGCGGTTCGAGCCGCGGCCGTTCTACCCGCCCGCCGACCGCAGCAAGGAGGGCACCACCGCCAACACGTTCTGGGAGATCACGCAGATCCTGTGCTCGACGCCCAGGACGACGGACACGATCCTGTTCGCGGGCCGGCACACCCAGTTGCGGCAGTTCATCAACGCGCTGGGTCAACGCGGCTGCGAGGACCGGAAGTTCACCCTGCTCACCGGGGACGAGGGCTCGTACCTGACCGGTGACAGGAAGCTGGACCACGGTGCCCTGGAGCACAACCTCTCCGTGCGGTACACCTCCCTCGCCCACCCGGACGCGTGGAACGGGGTTCCCGCGACGGCCACCGGCGGCTCGGCGAAGGACGCGCAGGATCTGGCGAAGCTGGTGGCCGACGGCAAGCGGGGTCCGGTCGGGCCGATCGGCTCGGTGGCCCTGGACGACGGCCAGCTGATCATCGGCTACGACGCCGTGCGGCTGGCCGTACGCGGCGTGCGCAGGGCCACGCACGGCGGTACGGCGACGCCGACGCTGGCGGCGGTGGGCCACGAGTGGACCCAGGTGCAGGGAAAGCTGCGGCTGGGCGGGGCGAGCGGCTGGATCTGCCTGAACGCGCACGGCAATCCGTACGACAAGGCGGTGCCGATCGTGGAGCTCGTGCCCGAGGGCGGTTCCCGCTTCGTGAAGACGGCCTGGCCGGAGGGGAGGCCGCCGGGGAAGGAGTGCCTGCCGCCGTCCTAGGAGGCCTCGGCGGGCTCACCCATCCGCTCGATCAATCGTTCGAATCTAGTCCGCCAGCCGGATCCCGTCTCCCCCTCGCCCTGGAACTCGTGGGTGAACCGCAGCACGGTCCCGTCCTCCCCGCCGCGCTCCAGATGGAAGCGGACGCGTCCGCCGCCCTCCACGGTGTACTCGGCGACCCGGTCCACGTCCCACGCGGTGATCTCCCCGGCCCCCAGCCCGCGCAGCGCGACGGTCCCGCCGAGCCGCGGCTCCAGCACGTCGACGTCCGTGAACCAGCCCGCCAGCCCCGCCGGCGTGGCGAGCGCCGGCCAGATCTTCTCGACGGGCCGCGGAAGCCGTACCAGGAAGTGCAGGATGTGCGTGTTCCCGTGGGTCTGGCTGGTGCCCTGTTCGATGGAACCGGTCATGACACCAGCCTGAGCCTTGGCCGAAGGTTGCGCACCCGGTTACGGGCGTCGCCGTCAGCGACTCACACGCCCGCGTAGGAGTGCTTGCCGCTCACGAAGATGTTGACGCCGTAGTAGTTGAACAGCCAGCAACCGAAGGCGATCATCGCCAGGTAGGCGGCCTTGCGGCCCTTCCAGCCGGCCGTGGCGCGGGCGTGCAGGTAGCAGGCGTAGGCGACCCAGGTGATGAAGGACCAGGTCTCCTTGGGGTCCCAGTTCCAGTAGCGGCCCCAGGCGTCGCCCGCCCAGATCGCGCCCGCGATGATCGTGAACGTCCACAGCGGGAAGACGGCCGCGTTGACGCGGTAGGCGAACTTGTCGAGCGAGGCGGAGGCGGGCAGGCGCTCCAGGACCGAGGTCGCGAAGCTGCCGGGCTTGCCGCCGGTCTGGAGCTT
The DNA here is from genome assembly GCF_040644935.1 of Streptomyces sp. NPDC046915. Classification (NCBI taxonomy): domain Bacteria; kingdom Bacillati; phylum Actinomycetota; class Actinomycetes; order Kitasatosporales; family Streptomycetaceae; genus Streptomyces; species Streptomyces sp. NPDC046915. The sequence continues at coordinate 126,576 of NZ_JBEYXB010000018.1, forward strand.
GTTCTCGTACGAGTCCTTGAAGAGGTACAGGATCGTGGCGACCGCGCCGACGTAGAACACCGCGCCGCAGAAGATCGCGGTGGAGACGTGGATGTACAGCCAGTACGAGTGCAGGGCCGGGACCAGCTGGTCGCTCGCCGTGTAGAGGACGGTGACCGCGAGGCCCAGGTCGAGCAGGACCGTGGTGACCAGGAACAGGCCCATCCAGCGGACGTTCTTCTTCAGCGCCAGCAGCGCGAGGTACACGGCGACGGCGACCGTCGAGAACGTGATGTTGAACTCGTACATGTTGCCCCACGGCGCCCGCTCCACGGAGGCCGCGCGGGCGACGACACCGGCCAGCTCCACGAGGAAGGCGAGCACGGTCAGGGAGACGGCGATCCGGCCGTAGAGGTCGCCCTGCTCGTCCCCGCCGTGGGCACCGGGCCCGTCCGGCACGTCCCGGGCGCCGGCCGCGGACCGCACGACGACCTTGGGCCGCTCCAGCACGGCGGTCCCGCCGGCCTGCTGCACGGTGACGGCGGGCCCCTGCGCGGCCTTGGTGTCCGCCGTCAGCGCGGCGGCCGTACGGGCCACCTTGCTGCGACTGCCGAAGAGCCATTCGGCGATGTAGGCGAAGAAGGCCAGGGTGTAGACGGCCATCGACGAGTAGATCAGCGTGTTGCTGATGCTCGCGAGATGTTCGTTGGTGGCGGCGGCCAGATCGGTTGCGGCGGCGAGAGTCACTGCTCAGCCCCTTCGGCAGGTACGACTTGGGGGTCGGGGGATTCTGAAGGGTCGTCGTCGGGGTCGGGTGCCCCCGGCGCCTGGTCGTAGAGGATGCCGGCGAGATCGCCCAGTTCCTCGGGGACCTTGGCGGACTCGCTGCGGCCGAGGCCGGCCATCTCCACGACCGTGACGCCGTCGGCGCCGCGGACGGCCCGCACCCAGACGCGGCGGCGCTGGATGAACAGGGACGCGGCGAGGCCGAAGATCGCGGCGAAAGCACCACCGAGCGCCCAGCCGCTGCCCGGCTCCTGGACGATCTCGAAGCCGGCCCACTCCTTGACGTCCTTCTCGAAGGTGATCGAGCCGGCGCCGTTCGGCAGCTGCATGGTCTGCCCGGGCTTGAGGTTGTCCCTCAGCTGCGCGCCCTTGGCGTCCTTGTACGCCTTCATGTGGGTCTTGTCGAGCTGATAGACGCTCTGCGGGATGCCCGCGTCCACACCGAGGTCGCCGTGGTACGGCTCCAGGTTCAGCACCGGGTTCAGCAGCGCCGGGAACTGGGAGAGCACCGAGGTGCCACCGCCGTAGGTCGGCAGGAAGAAGGCCTTCACGCCCAGCTGCTCGCTGACGCCCTTGGCGTTCTTGTAGCCGTCCATCACCTTGATCACGCCCTGCGAGCTGACGTTCCCGTCGAGCGGCAGCAGCGGCACGGCGTCCTTGTAGACGACGTTGCCCTTGCCGTCGCGGACGGTGATGACCGGCGCGTAGCCGTGGCTGACGAGGTAGACCTTGGCGTCGTCGATCTTCAGCGGCTGGTTGACCTTGATGGTCGTCGGCTGCGCCTTGCCGTACGCGCCCTTGCTGTAGTCGATCTTCGCCTGGAAGGTGCGCGGGGTGCCCTTGTTCGGGCCGCTCATCTCGTAGGTTCCCTGGAAGTCCTTCAGGTCGAAGCTGAAGGGCACCAGGTCGTCGCTCTTGAAGAGGCTGCCGGACTTGAAGTCGTCGTACAGGAGGATCGAGTTGGAGAAACCCGCGCCCTCGACGACCAGCTTGGTGCCGTCCGACTTGAACAGCTGGCCCGAGGCGAAGGCGACCAGCAGCACGATCAGCGCGATGTGGAAGGCCAGGTTGCCGAGCTCACGCACGTACCCCTTCTCGGCGGCGACGGCGTCACCGGTGGCGTGCGCGCGGAAGCGGCGCTTCTTCAGCAGGGCGAGCGCGGCCTCGCGGACCTGCTCGGGGTCGGCCTCGGTGCGCCAGGTGGTGTAGGCGGGCAGCCGGCTCAGCCGCTTGGGCGCGGCGGGCGGGCGGCCACGCAGCTGGCCCACGAACTGCCAGGTGCGCGGGACGATGCAGCCGATCAGGGAGACGAACAGCAGGATGTAGATCGCGGAGAACCACACCGAGCTGTAGACGTGGAACAGGCCGAGCTTGTCGTAGACCGGCGCGAGCGTCGTGTGGGACTTGCGGAAGTCGGCGACCTTGTTGATGTCGGCGCCGGTCTGCGGGATCAGCGAGCCGGGGATCGCGCCGAGCGACAGCAGCAGGAGCAGCAGCAGCGCGACCCGCATGGAGGTCAGCTGGCGCCAGAACCAGCGGACCCAGCCGATGACGCCGAGCGAGGGAAAGCTCACCGCCTCTTCCTGCGGGGCGGTGGACAGCTGGGAGCCGGCGGCCCCGAGGTCCTGGTCCTCGGCGCTGTTCGTGGAGTTGTCGGTGGTGGCCTTGCTCATCGGTCAGATCCCCACATTGAAGCCGTCGGACCAGGTCTGCATCTCCTGCACGAGACGGTCCCACGCGCCGGTCAGCAGCAGCACACCGGTCACGATCATCATCGTGCCGCCGATGCGCATCACCCAGACATAGTGGCGCTTGACCCAGCCGAACGCGCCGAGGGCCTTGCGGAAGGCGACGGCGGTGAGGACGAAGGGGACGCCGAGGCCGATGCAGTAGGCGACGGTCAGTATGGCGCCCCGGCCGGCGCTGGCCTGCTGGGACGACAGGGCGACGACGGCGCCGAGCGTGGGGCCGATGCAGGGCGTCCAGCCGATCCCGAACAGGGCGCCGAGCAGGGGCGCGCCCACCAGGCCCGTGGCCGGCCGCTTGTGGAAGCGGAACTCACGCTGGGTGAGCCAGGGCATGAGCCCCATGAAGAAGACGCCCAGCAGGATCATGAGCACGCCGAGCACCTTGGTCAGGGTGCCCTTGTACTCCTGGAGCGTGTATCCGAAGAAGCCGAACAGCGCGCCGCCGGAGACGAACACGGCCGTGAAGCCGAGCACGAACAGCGAGGCGCCCGCCACCATCCGGCCCCGTCTGGCGTCCTCCAGGTCGGTACCGGCGACCCCGGTGACATAGGAGAGGTAGCCGGGGACCAGCGGCAGCACGCAGGGCGAGAAGAAGGAGACGAGGCCGCCGAGCACCGCGATCGGCAGGGCGACCAGCAGGGCGCCGTTGAGCACGGTCTGGTTCTTGCCCACCTCGCCGGCGAGCGTGACGAGTGCGCTCACGTCACTTCTCCGCCAGGACGGGCTTGAGCATCTTCAGCAGGCTCTCCTCGCTGAGCGCCTCCAGCGCCCGCGCGGCGACCTTCCCGTCCCGGTCGAGGATCAGCGTGGTGGGGACCAGCTGCGGGTTGAGCGTGCCCCTCTTGAAGCGGAGCATCAGCTTGCCGCTCGGGTCGTAGAGGCTGGGGTACGTGATCCCCTGCTCCTTCTCGAAGGCGACCGCCGGGGTGGTGCTGGTGTCCCGGGTGTTGATGCCGACGAACTGGACGCCCTTGCCCTCGTACTCCTTGGAGACCTTGGCGAAGTACTTGCCCTCCGCGCGGCACGGCCCGCACCAGGAGCCCCAGATGTTGACGACGACGACCTTGCCCTTGTAGTCGGCGACGTCGATGGTCTTGCCGTCGATGGTCTTGCCGGACAGGTCCGGCGCCGGGTCCCGGTGGCCCTTGGCGGCCGTGGCGATGCCGTTCTTGCCGGTGACGAAGTTGGTGTCGCCGCCCCCGCCCGAGATGCCGCCCGAGCTGCACGCGGACAGGGTCAGGGCCGCTGCGGCGGCCGTGGCGGCGAGCAGGAGGCGGCTGCGGGTACTCATGTGAAAAGTTTCGCATGCCCGTTCTGGGGATGTTGCGCACCCCCCTTGCGGGCGGAAACCCGCATTTCAGGCGGCGTTCCGGGCAGCGTTTTCAGGCGGCGTTCGAGGAGGCCGACTTCGTGTCCGACAGGAAGCCCTTCCAGCCGCCCACCGGTCGCTGCCCGACGTCCAGGGTACGCAGCTTGGCGAGCACCTCGGGCTTCTGCACGTCCAGCCAGTCCACGAACTGCTTGAAGGAGACCAGCCGTACGTCCGCGCCCTTCTCCTTCTCCCGGGCGATGTGCTTGAAGGCCTCCTCGACGGCGTCCATGTAGAGGCCGCCGTTCCACTGCTCGAAGTGGTTGCCTATGAAGAAGGGTGCCCGGTTTGACTCGTATGCCCGCTGGAATCCGGATATGTACGCCTGGGCGGACTGCCTCCGCCAGCCAGGGTAGTTGTAGGCCGGGGCCTTGGTGGAGTTGACGGACTGGTTGGCGAGCATGTTGTAGTCCATCGAGAGGACCTCGAAGGAGTGTCCGGGGAAAGGTATCTGCTGCAACGGCAGGTCCCAGATCCCCAGCTTCTTCTGCGGCCACACCTGACGACCGCCCGGCGAGGACGCGTCGTAGCGCCAGCCGAGCTCGCGGGCGGTGGGCAGCAGGTTGTTCTGGCCGAGCAGACAGGGCGTACGGCCGCCGACGAGCTCCTTCTCGTAGTCGAACGGCAGCGCCGGCATGTCCTTCCAGCCGGTGTTGGTCCGCCACTGCTTCACGAAGGACTTCGCCTGCTCGATCTCGCTCTTCCACTGCTGCGGGGTCCAGTTGCCGACCGTGCCGGTGCCGGAGCAGAAGTGCCCGTTGAAGTGGGTGCCGATCTCGTGGCCTTCGAGCCAGGCGCGGCGGACGTTGGTGAGCGTCGCCTTGACGTGCTCGTCGGTGAGGTAGCCGATGTCGGAGGCGCCGCGCGGGTTGTTCGGCGGCTCGTACAGCCGCTTCTTCGACTCGGGCAGCAGGTACAGCCCCGAGAGGAAGAAGGTCATGCTCGCCCCGTGCTCCTTGGCGAGGTCCAGGAAGCGCGGGAAGAGACCGTTGCCGACCTCGCCCGCCCCGTCCCAGGAGAAGATGACGAACTGCGGCGGCTCCTGACCGGGCCGCAGCGGCTCGGGCTTGGCGGGCTGGTGGGGCTGCTTGCCGGTGAAGGACGTGGAGCCGTCACCGAGGGGACGGGCGGGGTGCGCACTGCTGCCGCCGCCCTTGGAACCTCCCTTGCCGGAACCGGAACCGTGCCCGTCGCCGTCTGACGCGTCGAGCGTTCCGCAGCCGGCGAGTGAGGCGGCGGCCGCGGCGCCCGCGCCGAGGCCGAGCATTCCCCGGCGGGAGAAGGTGCGCATGAGAACCCCGATTCGTCACGTCCTGCTGGTGGTCACCCACTCAGAGGGCGTGACGAACAGGTAGGTTCCCCTGCTTTTCAGATAATTCGCAACAAATGTAACGGGCGTGTCATGAGCACCTGTGACGTACGTCTCAGGGCCGCCTCAGGGCCGCCTCAGGGTCCTCTCAGAGCGGCCTCAGGCCCCGAACGCCTTCCCCTGCTGCCCCTTCACCGGCTTCGCACCGGCCAGCAGATGGGCCGGGACGAGGTCGCGGGCGGGCTCGGAGTAGCCGACGGAAACGATCCTGTCGCCCTGATATGTGAAAGTCGTCAGGGAGGCGAGGGTGCACTGCCGCTTACGCGGATCGTGCCACAGCCGCCGCCGCTCGACGTACGAACGCACGATCCAGATCGGCAGCTGATGGCTCACCAGCACCGCCTCGTGCCCGCGCGCCCGGTCCTTCGCCGCGTTCAGCGCGCCCATCATCCGCACCACCTGGTCGACGTACGGCTCCCCCCAGGACGGCTTGAACGGGTTGATCAGGTGCTTCCAGTTCTCCGGGCGGCGCAGCGCCCCGTCCCCGACGCCGAAGGTCTTGCCCTGGAAGACGTTGTCGGCCTCGATGAGCCGCTCGTCGGTGTCCAGGTCCAGGCCGTGCGCCTTGGCGATCGGGGTCGCGGTCTCCTGCGCCCGCTCCAGCGGGGAGGCGACGACGTACGTCACATCGCGCGGGGCGAGGTGCTCGGCGACCCGCTCGGCCATCTGCCGGCCCAGCCCGGAGAGGCGGTAGCCCGGCAGCCGCCCGTAGAGGACGCCGGTCGGGTTCTCCACCTCGCCGTGCCGCATGAGGTGGACGACGGTGATGTCCTTGCTGTCACTCATGCTGCCGTGGCCTCCGCCGCAGCTCGGGCCGCCGCCGGAAGGGCGTCGGCGATCTTCTGGATGGCCCGTTCGTCGTGGGCCGTGGACACGAACCAGGACTCGAAGGACGACGGCGGCAGGTAGACGCCGTTCGCCAGCAACGAGTGGAAGAAGGCGGTGAAGCGGAAGGAGTCCTGCGCCTTGGCGTCCTCGTAGTTCCGCACGGACCGGTCCGTGAAGAAGACGGAGAACATGTTGGAGGCCCGCTGGAGCCGGTGCGCCACACCCTCCTTGGTGAGCGCCTCGGTGACCAGGGCCTGGATCTGCTCCGACACGGCGTCGACCCTGTCGTACGCGGCGTCGTCGAGCAGCCGCAGCTGGGCGAGGCCCGCGGCGGTGGCGACCGGGTTCCCGGAGAGGGTGCCGGCCTGGTAGACGGGCCCGGCGGGCGCGAGGTGCGCCATGACGTCGGCCCGGCCGCCGAAGGCCGCGGCCGGGAAGCCGCCGCCCATGACCTTGCCGAAGGTCATGAGGTCGGGCCTGACCCCGTCGATGCCGTACCACCCGGCGCGGCTGGTACGGAAGCCGGTCATCACCTCGTCGGAGATGTACAGCGCCCCGTTCTGCGCGCAGGCGTCCTTCAGCCCCTGGTTGAAGCCGGGCAGCGGCGGTACGACGCCCATGTTGCCGGGCGAGGCCTCCGTGATCACGCAGGCGATCTCGCCCGGGTGGGCGTGGAAGGCGGCGTGCACGGCCTCGAGGTCGTTGTACGGCAGCACGATCGTGTCGCCGGCCTGGGCGCCGGTGACGCCGGGGGTGTCGGGCAGCGCGAAGGTGGCGACGCCGGAACCCGCGGCGGCGAGCAGCGAGTCGACGTGCCCGTGGTAGCACCCGGCGAACTTGATCACCTTGGACCGCCGGGTGAACCCGCGGGCGAGCCGGATGGCCGACATGGTGGCCTCGGTGCCACTGGACACCAGCCGCACCTGTTCGACGGGCTCGACCCGGGCGACGATCTCCTCCGCGAGGGCGACCTCGCCCTCACCGGGCGTACCGAAGGACGTACCGCGCGCGACCGCCTGCTGCACGGCGGCGATCACCTCGGGGTGGGAGTGCCCGAGGATCATCGGCCCCCAGGAGCACACCAGATCCACGTACTCCCGGCCGTCGGCGTCGATCAGATACGGACCGTTACCGGACACCATGAACCGGGGCGTACCGCCCACGGCGCGGAAGGCGCGCACCGGGGAGTTCACGCCGCCCGGCGTGACGGCGGCCGCACGGTCGAAAAGGGCCTGTGAGACGGGCGCCTCGTAGGGGTAGGGCGCTGCCGGCAGCGCTCCCGAGGAGTTGGCTTCACTCATGACCTGCGGCTTCTCCCACCTTCTCTGACAGGGTGACCTCATCAGGGTAGGCCGACGAGGGGACGGGCCCGACAAAGCGGGGGTGGCTACGACAATCACGCGGTCGAACTTCTGCCATCTGCGAGACTGGGAAGACCTGGGAAGACTGGGACGTGATCCTGCGGACTGTTGTACCCCCGCACGTTTCGGCGGGCGGCCGTGGGGGAGGTCACTGACACGATGATCGGGTTGCGCGGCGGGGGCCACGCGTCCTAGAAAAGCAGTCGGGTGGAGATATGCATCGCGGTGGCGGACTGGGCGAGGGGACTGATGACCTCGGTCCTCGGCGTGCCCGGCGGGGAAGGCACCGGCGCGAGGCGGAGGAAGCGGCCGAAGCACGTCAGGCACAGGGTGTGCCGAATGAGCCGGAGCGGCTCGACCGACGTATTGATCGTCGAGTGGACCGGTTGGGGGAAGAGAGCAGGAATGGTGGTCGGGTGGGGGTGACGTACAAATACTTCGGCGCGCCGGACGGCGCGACCGCGGCACGCGTGCCGATCTCCATGCGCCCCGAGGAACTCGGCGGCGACGAGCTCGGCATGAACGGCATGTTCACCAAGATCAAGCCGGAGACGATGGCCGCGATGGTCCTCACCGGGATCGAGGGTGTCCCCCTGCACAAGGTGCCGCCCCTCGAACTGGTCGTCCTGCACCCCGACTACGCGGTCGTGAAACTCCCGATGACCGTCGTCGACCCCCTGCGGGGCATCGGCGAGGAGGCGGTCGGCGCGGCGGCCTTCATCTGGTCCACCGTCCCGGACCGGGGCGGCCCGCGGGACGCGTTCAACGTGTACCAGCTGCTCCACGAGTGGCAGGACTTCAGCCATCGGTTGCATGAGGCGGGGCATCAGCCCTATTGCCTTGTATGGCCCTGAGCTGGGGTTTCTTGCGGATCGGGCGGGGTCTTCGGGCCTCGCCCTTTTGGTGCCGGGGAGCGGCCGTCAGGCGGCCAGGGCACATTGAGGGCACATTGATTTCGCTGGGGCACGGATGTGCCCTGAGCGGCGGGCGGGCCGCCGTCGCCTTCCGCCACGGTGCGGCTGGACCTTGCCCGTCCGGCCGCGCTCTGAGCCCGCGGCCGGTCGCATCACCGCGGCGGACCTAGCCGAACTCCAGCACGCGCCAGGCGCACCATGAGCGTGCCCGCTTCAAGGCGGTTTTTCGAGCGCCTATGCGCACTTGCGTGCGCCCATATCCGCGTTCGTACGGTGCGGAGCCATGTCAGCATCCGCGCAAGAGGTACTCGCTCGGCTCAGTACAAAGATGCCCGTCCACATCGGCTCGACCGCCACTCTGGTCACGGATACAGACAAGGCGGCCGCCGCTATCGACCGACAGCGCGCGCGAAAGAAGAAGGACGAGAAGGAACCGAGCTCCCGCAAACCCGAACTCGGCCCGTTACGAGGCGCCGACCGGAAGGACCTCGTCGCCACGCCCTGGGCATTGCTCGGCGTCTTCGCGCGGGCGACCACGCTCGCCCGGCAGGGACGTGGCAGAGGTCTGGCCGAACACTGGCAGGGGCTGAAGTACTGCCAGGCCCTGGCAACCGGCCCCGGCGACCACCTGGCCCTTACCGACGAGGGCCAGAGTCCGGAACTCTCCTACCGAGCCATGCAGGCAAGGGAGTTGGGGCGAGCCTTCGGACTCGCCGTCGCCGAACGCACGGTGCGGAACCGCTACCCGGACCACATGATCTCCACCCTGGACGCGGAAGCCGTACTGCTGGCGGGCTTCGCGCGCTCCGGCCCGCGGCCGTCCCTGGGCGCCCGACCACGACCCGACTTCTTCATCGAAGCGTGGCGCCCGGGCGAACCGTCCCGTGTCTTCGTGGTGACGGTCAATGGCAACCATCAGAAGGCCACCAAACGCACGGCCAAGGCCGACCGCTCGGCGTTCAAGCAGCTGGCCAGGGGTAGCGAACGCGCCGAGCACTTCCACCTCGCCCGGTGGAACAGCACGCCATGCCTCCTGATGTCCACCGAACTGCTCGCGCCGGAGGGCATCACCGTCAACGCTCTGCAGGCACCGGGCGACGGGCTGCTCCCTGTGAGGCCGACCGCAGGCCGCGGGAGCGCCGATGCGGTGCTCTCGGAACGAAACCCCACCTACGTCGGCGCAGTGGAGGTCCCCGCCGTCGCTGGCCGTAGGGAACGGATCCAGAACGGGTTCCTCATTCCCCACAAGGACCTCGGCTGGTACGGCCAACTGCTCGCGCGTACAGGAGCCGCCGGCCAGCTGGCGTTCGCCGGAGCTGGCACCGAGATCGCTCAGTACCTCACCGACAACCAGGGCCACAAACACTACAAACGACAGACGTTCGCAGGCTCATCCAGCATCAGGGACGCACGACACAAGATAGGTCCGACGGTATATGTCGGAACGGATCAGGTGTTCCGCCTCAACCGGGTCCGAGTGGAGGCGTTCTCCGGCATTGCCGAGGAACTGTACGAGCTGCTGGTCAAGGGGCAGGTCGAGGAGTACCGGACCCGGGCGTACGACCTGCGCGGCACCTACCCGACCAGCACCACAGCTCCGCTGTGGGGTCCAGTCTCCTTTGGTGCCGACGGCAGTGTGATGGCCCTACGGGTCCTGCCCAAGAGGGACGACGGGGAAAGCCCTGACCTCTAGCCCGGCTATCGGGGAAGAGCGAGATGTGGTTCCAGGAGATCCAGCGCGTCTTCCCAGTGGAAGCGGTCGGCCCCACCGCCTTTGGGCTTGTGGGGCTCGTACGAGGCGATCAGGACGTCCATCTCGCGGAGTTGGTACAGACTCCGGCGGTACGCGGGGTGGGCGGCCTGGGCCACGTTCAGGTACGGCAGGACGACGGTGGGGATGTCCATGCCGTACGCCTCGCACAGGATGCCCAGGGCGAGGGTGTCGGAGATGCTGGCGGCCCACTTGTTGACCGTGTTGAAGGTGGCCGGGGCGACGGCGATCGCATCTGCGGGCGGGAGAGCGCGGGCCTCGCCGGGCGTGCGCCAGGCGGAGCTGATCAGGTAGCCGGTCTGGGCTTCGATCGCCTCGGTGTCGAGGAAGCCGAGCCCCTGCGGGGTGGCAATCACCCCGACGTCCCACTGCCGCTCCTGGGCAGCGGTGATCAGCTGCCGACGTCACTGGCGATGCCGCAGGCGCACACGACGATGTACAGGAAGGGCTTCTTGCTGACCGGGGCAACAGGATCGGTCATACCGCTGCTCCCTGAAGAAGAGTCTGCTGTCGGGCTTTGAGCTCCACCGCGAGGCCAGTCGGGCCCCTCCTGCTCAGGGCCCACAGACTGCTGGCCTGGCGCGCCCAGTGCCAGACCGAATCGACTGTGTCCACAGGGGTGTGGAAGAACAACACGTCGACGCCACGAACCGCGAACGGATGAGGGACGAGGTAGCGCATACCGCCGGTGCCGCACAGGTAGTGCGTGCTGTGGGTCGCGGCTGCAAGGTCGGCGAGGCGCTCGCTTCGACCTGGGCGGGTCGGTAGGGCACCACTGCTCAGCACTTCGCCGTGCCAGCCGAGCATGGTCAGCAGAGCGAGCGTCGACATTCTGGCAACGTCCGCCACGCGGTCGGTGGTGTCGAACTCGGCGAGGACGGTGTCCAAGGCTTCCCGTATGGCTGACCAGTGGCGACTGCGGCCGTAGTACTGCCGGACCAGCAGCTCGACCGTGCGCCGTGAGCGACGAGGCTCCGCGAGCCGGGCCTCGCTGATCAGTGTCGGGCGGCCGTGGGGCAGGCGGGTGGGGAGGGTGAGCCACTGCTGCCGAGCCGGATCGTCCATGGCGGTGAGCCGGGCGCGGTGCTGATAGTCGCGGCGCGCGAACTGCACGTCGTCGAGGACGATCCACCGGTCCGCCGCATACAGCTTGGCCAGCGTCGACAGCCGTGGAAACAGGTTCGGCTGGTGAATCGCGCACACCCCGCCCGCAGCGGGGGAGCCCGGCGGATCAGGTGCTGAAGAGGCGACTGTCGAAGCCGGCGCCCAGGAGGCGCTCGTAAGCGTCATACACATCCCCCGGTACGTCCTGCTCGACGGCGAAGCCAAGCTTCGGGTACTCGATCACCCGCTGCAGGTCGCCGACGAGCATGTCGACGACGAGCTTCTCGTCGCCGATGGACTTGATGTAGTCGTCCAACTCCAACGGCTCTGAGGCACAGACCACCTCGGCCTCCGGCCACAGCTTGCGACAGGTCGCGTACGAGCGGCGCTCCATGTACGGCTTGGAGATCAGCAGCAGCGACTCCACCTCCACACCAGAATCCGCCAGCAACTCCCGGGAGAAGGTGATGTTCTGCCCGGTGTTGGCCGCTTCCGGCTCCACCAGGATCGCCTCGTCCGGCACGCCCAGGCTCAGGGCGTGCTCGCGGTAGTGAACGGCTTCGCCGCGCGGGAAGCGGGCCCGGGTGGTGGGACTGTTGCCGCCGCTGAACACCACGACGGGGAAGAGGCCGACACGATAGAGGTCGACGGCCGTGGTGGCCACGCCGAGGTCGTGACTGCCGAGCCCGATCGCTGCCGAGCAGGGCCGCGGCTTGTGCCCCATCTGGTGGTAGTTCCAGATCAGCGTCGCGTCGTGGAACTGCTCGTCGGTGATCTGGCGCTGCTCATGCTCCGGCACTGGCACTCCCTGGCTCATCCCTGCTGGCCCTTTCGGATGCCCTCGATGCTGCGCAGCTGGTGGCTGAGCCCGTACAGGCGTGCCACCTGTGCCGCCTCGTCGAGGACGGACAGCCCATCATTCCGGGTCGCCGCGTCCGACAGAAGGATGTGCCCGTAGGCGGTGTCCAGCCGCACCCGCTGCATGGGCGAGTCGACTGTGCCGGTGGTGCGTGCGATGTCGATGCAGTGCAGGGCCTGGGTCAGGTTGCCAGCACCGCGGTGGGCCAGGGCCAGTTTCTGGTGGGCGACCGACCAGTCCTCCGGCTCGCCCAGTTCCTCGAACTCCCGAGTGGCGGCCGCCATCACAGTGGTGGCGTGGGCGTTGTTGCCCTCCTTGCTCAGGGCCGTGCCGATCCACAAGCGTGCCCGGGCCCGGTCGCGCCTGCTGAGGCGCTCGTCTCCGGCGAGCTGCTCGTACCAGCGGGCGCACGCGTCGAGCTGACCCGACATCTCCTGCACGACGGCGAGGGACAGCTCGATCTGGGCCAGACGGCGCGGGATGTCGAGTTCGGAGAACATGCCGCGCGCGGTCAGGTAGGACTGGCGTGCGGACAGTGGACCGAGGATCGCCCCTTGGTCACGCTGCACATCACCGAGCAGCACGAGGGAACGGCCGTACAGGTAGAGGCCCTTGTCGTCGAGGTCGTGCGGGTCGTGGCTGCCCAGCCAGCGGTTCAGCAGGGTCGAGGCGAAGGGGAAGTCCTGGCGGCTGACGCAGACCACGGCGCGCTCTATGTCCTCGGTCCAGGTTTCGTAGTCCGCTGGCCGCGCGGCCTTCCGCTCAGGGAACAGCCGCGCTTCGAACCGAGCATGGGTAGCAGTGTCCGCGCGGGAGAGCGCGGTGTCGAGAATCGCCTGCGTATCCGGGCGGGGGTGAGTCTCGGAGCCGAGGCTCTCCCACTTGGCCACCGTGCGCAGCGCGACGCCAAGATGTTCGGCGAAGGCACGGGTGCTCATGCGCAGGGCGGCGCGCAGGGCACTCGCCTCCCGACCTGTCCACTGCTGCACGCTGACCATGGATGACCTCCCTCCGTCACGTATGGAAGCACTCTCGGTGACGGCGTGGGGCGGGAAGTGCAACGGAAGTGCAACAGCCGGTCATTTCGTGGCCGTTCACAGCAGCCGACGCTGTGGTCATGGACGACGAACTCATCACGGAACGCCGCCCCGTCGCCTTCCCGCAGGTCTTCGGCTACCTGCGGCACATCACCGGTGGTCACGCCCGTCATGCGGCACTCGTCGAGTGCCTCACCGAATACTGCCGCCGACACGAACTGACCCTCGGCGGCGTCTTCACCGACCGCGACGCCACGGTGGCCATCCGGTCAGCCGCTTTCGTCGGACTGGTCGACGCCCTCCAACTGACCGACACCTACGGCGTGATAGTTCCCGCCCTCAGCCACCTCGGCCCCAAAGGCATCGGTGCCGAGCGAAGGCGGCAGATAACAGCATCAAGCACCCGCCTGCTCGTGGTCCGATCCTTCACGCCGACAAGGGGTTCCGAAGCGTCCCCGGGCACAGGTGCCGGCGTCCGCCCACGGGGGACCACATGACCTCCGTTCGTGACGCACTGCGACGTGCGCCCACGGTCGAGGATGCGCCCGGACTGCGTCTGCTGAAGGTCGGCGACGGCTGGGACCTGGTGCGAACCTCCGCCGAGATCGGCCTCCTGGCCCTGGGCCACCTGCGGGCGACCGGCGAGCCCATCGGTCCGGTGCTCTACGACAGGACCAACAGCCGCCTGTACTACGCCATCGGAACCGGCACCGCCGGGGACTGGGACGGCCTGCCGGTACGGCACCTCTCCGCCAACTCCTGGCTCGTCGCGCCCGGTCTGGAGACTCTCGACGGTTGGTTCGGCGGCTGGTGCGAGCTACCCGACGACGACACCCTGACCGACGCCGCCACCCTCCGCACCGCACTCCGGCACCCGTACGTCATCGCCGCCGCCGAGGAACACTCCGGTGCCTTCCAATAGCGGCCGGCACCCCGCACCACTCCCGGCAGCACCTCCTGCCTTCCGCCTCGACAGCGAGGGGACACCCGTGACGATCCACCCCGTCTCACCGAACACCGTCCTCGCCAACGCCCTTCTCCGCACCGAGGACGTCCTGACCCCACGCATCCTGGCCAGTCCACCAATGCGGATCGTGCTGGTCGTCGGCACCCAGATCAACGGCACCCCGCACATCGGCACATCACTGGTCCAATCACTCACCTTCGCCATGGCAGCACGGCTGCGCGAACGCTTCGGCATCCCCGTCGAGGTCGTCTTCAGCGCCCTCGACAACGCACCGTACGAACTGGCCACCGACCCGGCCAGCGGCCACACCTACCAGCGCGCCTACGCCCAGACCCTCGGTGCAGAGGCCCTCACCGACCTCGTGGCCGCCCTCTACCAACCCCTGTTCACCGCCCTGTCCCGGCGCCTGGGCATCCCGCATCAGGTGGAGACCTACAGCCAGCAACAGGCCGGAGAACACTTCCGCCGTACCTGGCTGCGGCTGCTCCCCCGCCTCGACGCCGCCCGCTGGTGGCTCGCCCCGTCCACCGGCACACCCCACATACGGATCCCCTGCCCGCACCCCGGCTGCGGCTGGGCCGAGAAGCACGCCGAACGAACCCGCGCCCGCCTCACCGACCGCGATACGGCCGACATCGAGGCCGTCTGCCTCCACCACGGCCCCTACCGCACCACCATCACACCCACCACCGGTGGCTACCTCGACCTGGCCACCCTCTACCGCAACCTCGTCAAAGAACTCGCCCTCACCAGCACACCGGCCGACGGAACCCTGCACGTCATGGTCAAAGGCGGCGACTGGGTCTTCGGCTCCCTCCTCGTCGACGAAGCGCTCCAGGCCGTCGGCCTCACCCGCGCCCAGCTCCCCGCTCGCCTGTTCTGCCCGCAGGTTGTCACCGACACCGGTGCGAAACTCTCCAAGTCCCTCATCCGCGAAGGCCGTACCCCCTTGCTCGAAGGCGCCGCCGACTGGATGCTCGACACCCGGCAGTGGCCTGGCACCGTGGCCGAGTACACAGACCAGCTGCTGGCCATGACCGAGACGCTCCTGTCCGACCCCCGTCACTTCTTCCGCTCGTACACGACCGCCGAGATCAATCGCATGATGAGCGCCCCAGACCCCCGGAGCCTTCCCGCCCCATGAGCAGCACCTCCCGCATCCGCGAACTAAACCTCTACCGCCAGTACTTCGACCTGGTCGCCGCAAGCGTCAAGACCATCGAGGTCCGGGTCAGGTACCCCCGCCTGGCCGACCTTTCATCCGGCGACGTCATCCGCTTCCGCATCAAGGGAACGGACGAGACGTGCGTGGTCGAGGTCAAGAGGGTCACCGAATACCCCGACTTCGAGGCTCTCCTTGATGGCGAAGGTCCGTCCAACATCAACCCCACGGCCACCCGCGACGAGCAACTCGCCAACATCCGCGCCATCTACCCACCCGAGAAAGAGGCCCTCGGTGCTCTCGCAATCGAGATCTGCCTTCCCGCTTGACACACCGGACTCGGGCGACGCTGACTCCAACTGCTGCGAAAAACGTATCGCTTGCGGCAATCTTCAGTCTCAAGAATCCCTCATAGAACGTCGTGCCCGGCGCGCAGCAAGCGAGTCCTGCACCATACGGGCAAGTTCGCGCCATGCCTGGACGACGTTTCCCAGGTCCAACAGGAGTTCCCGGATCCGCCGAAGCAGTACGCGCGTCACAACAAGGCCGATTGCAGAGTCACATCCCAAGCCCACCCACCCCATCGGGATGCCTCCTCCCCCTCAGACACCAGGCTCCCCGTTACGTGGACTGAAGTCTTTTCCAGCATGGGTAAATCGCCCGATCTTGGGATGCTGGGGATGCCGCGTGTGGCATCAGGCTGCCCGCTATGGAAATCGAAGTCAGCCTGCTAGGAGCAGGCTTAGGCGGACGTCTCCACATCTGTGTCTGCGAGCCACTTCATCTGAGGTCGAAGTCCGAGGTGATCGATTCGTCTCGCCCCTGTCCCTGGTGACTACCGTCGACCGGCCAATACACGGACGTTCTCCAACAGGGCATGGAGCAGGAACGGCGGCCCTGCCCCGGCCGTCCGCGTCGTCTCCAGGTAGGTTGCCGCGTTCTTTCCGTCGATGCCCTCGCCGACCCGGATGAGCTCTTGGCGGCGCTCCTCCCAGGTCGGCCAGTGCTGGTCGAGGTAGATCTCCAGAGTGTCCTCGAAGACGGTGTATCGGCCGGTCGAGTCGTCGGTGGGCTGCGAAGACGGCGTCGCGCCCAGGTACTGGAGAAGGTTCGCGTTCTTGGCCCGGTTCGCCCGCGCCTGCTGTTCGAATTTTTCCTCCTTCTCCTGGCGCTGATGCGGAAGTAGGTGGCTCACCGACTCCCGCTTGCGCTCCTCCATGCCGGAGTCACCGTCGAACACCACGTAGCACGGCACGCCCAAGGCGCTGAACAGTGCATCGGAGATCATGATGTTGTCCTTGCCATTTACCTGGATGACGCTGATGCCCTCCGCGCCCAGGTTGATACCGGACCGCTCGGCACAGCCGGTGATCACTCCCTCGTCCCCACGGCCCTCGACCAGCACCACGGCGTGGGCGAAGAAGCCCTCGGCCAGCGTGCCTCCCAGCGTCCCCTCGGTCCTGCTCCGGATCGACTTCTTGTCCACGAACCCGTCGAGGGCCCTGCACAGGTCCTCCTCCGTGGCCTGCCACACCTCGGTGGCGGGATGCTCCTCACTGACAGCGCGGCACAGACGCCGGATCTGGTGGTAGCCCTTCGGGTCGATGAAGACCGGATTGTGGGTCGCGTACATGACCTGCGTACGCCCTTGCGGCGACGCGGCGACCAGCTCGCGAAGCACCTTCGCGAAGGTGCGGGCCTGAGGGGGGTGCTGGAACAGCTCGGGCTCCTCGATGGCCAGGCACAACGTCCGCATTCCGTCGGCCGGGCGCCTTCGGTCCGCCAGGTACTTCAGCGCCGCGATGATCAGAGCGCGCTGAAAGCCGTGCCCTTGCCGGTGCACCGAAGTGTGGGCCGCGCCGTCCCGGATGCTCACCTGGAAGGTGGTTCTGGCCGGCCTGGGCGCCTGCACCGTGGGAGTCACTACCACCTCACGTCCGGTGGTGAACTTCGAGACCTCTTCGGAGAGGGCGGCCGACACCTCGTCCAGCACAGGTCCATAGACCTTGGCATGCACCTCCTGCCGGGCCAGATGGGCATTTTCCTCGATCTCCCCGAGCTGCTCGTTCGCCTGCGAGCGGTCCACCGCGTGGTCGAGGATGCGGCCAAGTGCCGTGGCCTTCTGGTCGTCGGCCTCCTCGTACGCCCGCAGGTCGGCGGAGACGAACACGAAGTCGATCAGTTGGGCGAGCCTGCTCTGCCCGGCGAAGCCGAAGAAGTGCGTGTCTTCGACCTCGGCTTCGGTGAGTCGGTTGCGGTTGTCCAACTCCCAGGTGAGCATCGCGTCCAGGACTTTGTCCTTGGTGCCGGCGGATGGCAGCCCCAGGCTCGGATCGCTCTCCCTCAAGTGGTCATAGGCGCGGCGAAGCTCCATGGCCTTCTCGTTCTTGCGCACCTCCTCGAATGGTGCGTACGCGAGTGCCTTGCCCGTGATCTTGTCCTCACCGTTCTGCCAGGTCCGCCAGACGCTCACACTCGCGGCGCCGTCGGGCGCGTACCGCCCGAGGGTCTGGCGGTCGTGATCGGTGAGCCCGTCGAACTCCACCTCCACGGAGATGCGGCCGTCCTCGGCCGCCGAGTGGATGTCGTCGTCGCTGAGGGCGACGCCCTTTCCCCGTTGAAGAACCAGTCGAGCGCTCGGAGCACGGTGGACTTGCCAACCCCTGTCGGGCCGATGAAGGAGGTTATTTCCTCGAAGGACACGTCCACCTTGTGCAGACAGCAGAAGTTCTCGATGCGCACTCGCTTGATCTTCACGGTCGTCCTGAACGGTTGGTGCGGACGGGGTATTTGTATCCCGTGTGACGTTTGTGGACGCTAGCAGCCGTCCTGACGTCTCATCAGCCGAATTCCCGAGATGAGTGATTCCTCGAATGGGGATGGCGACCTTGGTCATCGAGGTCCTGCGGCGACTGCTAGCGCCACGCCGCCGCCGATACCAGGTTGCTCTCATGACGGTGCAGGTACACGAGAGCGACGAGCGCACGCTGGTGCGGTGGGGAGTTTGTAGCATCGGTCACCCTTGCGGGTGACGATGAGCATCGTGACGCACTCGACCAGGCCGTGCGGCAGGTCGAGTGCGGCCGGATAGGGAGCCAACAAGGCGCCTCCGCAGGCGGGTTGAGACTTTGAATAACTCCCGCAACGGCACAGGACCCTCGTGCGTTGCGACCCCTATACCACCTCACCTTGCGTCACCCGGTGGCCACGTTGAAACGGCTCAAGGACTGACCGGTCCAGTGGATGATGACCTCTCAACGCCGACTAAGGGGAACAGCGATGAGAGACCACGAATTCGCAGCCATGAGGGACTTCCTCTGGGCGCGTCTTGACGAGGACGAAACTGCCGCTCGCGCACTGAAGCCCGGCAAGAACCAGGACGTGGCGAAGTTGCAGGCCCGGGTCCTCGCCGACGTCGAGGCGAAGCGGCGGCTCGTGGACTGGGTGGAGGAGATTCCGCGGATGGCGGAGGACAATGAGGTGCGCGTCCTCTGGAAGAGGGTGGTCGGGCAGTTGTGGGCCGGACTCTCGCGGGACTCCCGTAGCCCAGTGATCCACGCACTCGTTGCGGCGTACGACGGCCACCGCGACTTCCATCCTGCGTGGCGGCTGGTCGAGGTCGAGGATGAGCACGAGCCACGGGAGGGCACTCCGAGAGCTCGCACCGTGTAACCCGCAGGAGACCAAGGCTCCGTGACGATGAGTAGCGCCAGGAGCCCAAGGAAGCACCAGGAGGAGCTGGAGCGGCACCAGGTGACGAGATCCGACGGTCCCGCCAACTGGTAGCTCCTCAGCCTGCTCCCGAGCGAGGGATGGAGGATGCTGAAGTCGACAGCTTCTTCGACAGCAGAGCTCCTGCCTACCGCATCAACGCCGGCCGCTTCGTACGGCCGTCTTTCGAGCCCGCCAAGAACCCGCCGACTCCCCTCATGTGCTGGTGGCTGATCCTCTACAGCTACTCGATGCTGGCCCGGTACCAGCGCCGGAAGTGGTCCGAGGCCCTGGACGTCGACAAGTCCAAAAGCGCAGCCGCCCTTGAGTACGCCATGGACATCGTCCTCGAAGTCGTCCCCCACCTCGTCCTCGAAGGGCCGGATCAGGAGCCGTTGTTGCTCGCGAAGCCGATGGCCTTCTGAGACCGACAGGGCACATCCAGGGCACATGAGCCCAGGAAATGGCGTTGACCCGTGAGAACTACGGAGATGAGTTTTCCCAGGTCAACGCATATTTCACCGAGAAGCCCCACGTCAGCGCCCCACCCCTCCCATTCGCTCCACGAGTGGCAGGACTTCTCGCACCGGCTGCATGAGGCGGGGCATCAGCCGTACTGCTTGGTGTGGCCGTGAGCCGGGTTTCGTAGGGCAGCGGGCGGGGTTCCGGACCCCGCCCTCGTCGTGTGAGGTGCTCTGGGCAGCGCAACCCGGCCGCGGCTCTGTCATCGCCCTCTGCCGTACCGCGCACGAAGTGGGAGACTCGGCCGGTGAGCGTCTCGGACGACAGGACCCGCACCGCCCTGCTCCGCCGGGGCTTCGCCCTGGAGTACTTCACGCTCGGGTGGAACGTGGTCGGCATCGTCGTCCTCGCCGTCGCCGCGCTGCGTGCCCGGTCGGTCGCGCTGACCGGGTTCGGTCTGGACTCCCTTATCGAGATCGGCGCGTCGACCGTCGTCGTGTGGGAACTGTCCGGCACCGGTGAGGCGCGGCAGCGCCGGGCCCTGCGGCTGATCGGCTTCGCGTTCGCGGGACTGGCAGCGTACCTGTTCGTGCAGTCCACGGTGGTCCTGGCCGGCGGACACCATCCCGGGCACTCGCCGCTGGGCATCGTCTGGACCGCGGTCACCGCCGCCGTGATGTTCGCTCTCGCCGCGGGCAAGTCCCGCACCGGCGCGGCGCTCGACAACCCGGTGCTGCGCACCGAGGGGCGGGTGACGCTGATCGACGGACTGCTGGCCGTCGCCGTCCTCCTCGGTCTCGTACTGAACACCGCCCTCGGCTGGTGGTGGGCCGACCCCGTCGCCGGCTACGTCCTCGTGGTCTACGCGGTCCGGGAAGTCCGCGAGATCTTCTGACGAGCCGCCACTGTCCGGCTGGCCGGTTCGCTCCCCCCTGAAACCGTGGCGGCCGTATCCTCCCCGGCATCCGATGCGAAGAACGCCTACCTCGGGACGCCTGCCATGTCTGAAGAGCGCTTAGCCGGTTTCGCCTCCACCACCGCTCACCCCGCCCGCACTTGGAACTACTGGCTCGGCGGCAAGGACAACTACGAGGCCGATCGCGAGGCGGGGGAAGCGATCCTGAAGATCTATCCCGAGATCGCGGACATGGCCCGCTTCCAGCGTGCCTTCCTCCAGCGGGTCATCCGGTACTTCACCGTCGACTGCGGCATCCGCCAGTTCCTCGACATCGGCACCGGCCTGCCCACCGCCGACAACACCCACGAGGTGGCGCAGCGTCTCGCGCCCGAAGCGCGGGTCGTCTACGTCGACAACGACCCCATCGTCCTGCGCCACGCCGGAGCGCTGCTCCGGGGCACCCCCGAAGGCAAGACCGACTACATCGAGGCCAACATGCGCGATCCCGGGCGGATCCTCGAAGAGGCCGCCCGCACGCTCGACTTCACGCAGCCGGTCGCCATCACCCTCTTGGGTGTCCTGCTGTTCATCCCCGGCGACGACGAAGTGGACGCCATCATGGGCCGCCTGCGCGACGCCATGGCCCCGGGCAGCCACCTCGCGCTCACGCACACCACCACCTCCGTGGGGGGCGGTCGTACCGACGACGCCGCCAAGGAGTGGAACGACAACAGTCCCAACCCCATGGTCATGCGCACCCCCGACCACATCCGCGGCTACGTGCAGGGGCTGGAACTGCTCGAACCCGGCATCGTCCCCCTCACGCGCTGGCGTCCGGACCCCGCGGACACGGGCCGCACCCGCGACATCGACGAGTTCTGCGCGGTGGCCCGAAAGCCGTGACCTCGGGCATCAGTTGGGAGTGACGGCCGGCGGGCCGGCGACGGCGGTGAGGCGGAGCTTGGTCTCGTCCTCGCTGCCGGGCGCGGCGGTCATGATGACGATCTTGAGCTCGGAGTCCCCGTCGGTCAGGACGTCGCAGTCCACCGTGACCGGGCCCACCGACGGGTGGTCGACCGTCTTGTGGTCCTCGCGGTGCGCGGCCACCTCCCCGGTCGCCCACAGTTCGGCGAACCTCCCGTTGCCCGCGTTCAGTTCGCGGATCAGCGTGGCCAGGCGGCTGTCCTGGGGGAAGCGGCCGGTGGCGCGGCGCAGGTCGGAGACGACGGCGGCGTCGGTGGCGTCGCGGTCCGCCTCGGTCACCGGCCACAGCGCGAGGCGGGCGGGGCCGGCGTCCACCGGGAACCTGTCGCGGGCGAAGTTGCGCAGCCGCGGCGGCGAGGCGGAGGGGTCACCCAGCAGGGCGGCCCACCCACGGTTCCACCACACCAGTTGCCAGTCCGCCGCGAACACGGCGACCGCCACGTCCCCGAGGCGGGCGAGCACCCGCTGCATGCCGGGCGGAAGATGGTCACAGATCGCGCCGCCCGCCGGCGGTACGAGCCGGGCCAGCCGGTAGAGGTGGTCCCGCTCGGCGGTGGACAGTTGCAGGGCGCGCGCCAGTGACGCCACCACCGACGCCGAGGGTGTCGTGGCCCGCCCCTGCTCCAGGCGCACGATGTAGTCGACCGACACCCCGGCCAGGTCGGCCAGTTCCTCGCGTCGCAGCCCGGCCGCCCGGCGCCCCCGGGGCACCGGCAGCCCGGCGGCCGACGGGGGCAGCCGGTCCCGCCATGTTCGGATCATCGCGCCCAGTCCGGTTCCGGGTGTCGTCGGCATGAGTCCCCATCTTCCTGCGGTATGAGTCCCATCCTCCTGCGGTCCCGGTCGTGCGGGCGGGCGCGAAGGTGGTACTGGGCTTCCTACCGTCGGAGCGTCCCTGATCCGCCTCCTTCGCCAGGAGCACGATCGAAGGCATGACGATCACCTTCATCACCGGAGCCAACAAGGGGCTCGGCCACGAGACCGCCCGCCGCCTGATCGAGTGCGGCCACACCGTGCTCGTCGGAGCCCGCGACCGCGAGCGGGGCGAGGAGGCCGCCGCCGCGCTGGGCGCCCGCTACGTCCCCATCGACGTGACCGACGACGCGTCCGTGGCCGCCGCGGCCGCGAACGTCGCCGAACACGAGGGCAGGATCGACGTCCTGATCAACAACGTCGGTGTCCACGGCCCCGTCGGCGATCCCGGCGACCTCACCTCGGCCGACGCCCGCGCCGTCCTCGACGTCAACGTCGTCGGCGTCGTCCGCACCACCACCGCGTTCCTGCCGCTGCTGCGCCGCTCGGACGACCCCGTGATCATCAACGTCAGCAGCGGCATGGGCTCCCTCGCCCTCACCCACGACCCCGCCCGGCCCGAGTCGCACGTCGTCGCGCCGCTGTACACCTCCTCGAAGGCGGCGCTGACGATGCTGACCACGCAGTACGCCAAGGGGCTCAAGGGCATCCGCGTCAACGCCGCCGACCCCGGCTACACCGCGACCGACCTCAACGGTCACAGCGGCCCCCAGACCGTCACCGAGGGCACGGACGCGATCGTCGCCCTCGCCACCGAGGAACCCGGCGCCGGCACCGGACGCTTCGTCTCCCGCCACGGCGAGATCGCCTGGTCCTGAGGCAGACGCCGCCTCCCACGGTCCGACGGGATCGCGTCGGCTCAGGCCACCACCGCCGGTGCGGCGGGCTGGTCCGCCTCGTCCAGCAGGGCCATCAGCGTCGTCCGGGCGCGGGCCACGCGGGAGCGGACCGTGCCGACCGGGCAGTCGCTGACCTCGGCCGCCTCCGCGTAGGGCAGGCCGAGCAGTTGGGTGAGGACGAAGGCCTCGCGGCGCTCGTCGGGCAGGGCGGCGAGCAGGTCCAGCAGGGCGATGCGGTCGTCGAAGCCGGGCAGATCCAGCGGCTGGGCCAGCTCGACGGCCAGCTGCCAGTCCGGTACGTGGGACAGGCGGGGGCGGGCGGCGGCGTACCGGTAGCTGTCCATGACCGCGCGGCGGGCGATGGACAGCAGCCAGGCGCGCGCCGAGGAGCGGCCCTCGAAGCGGTGGAGGCTGCCGAGCGCGCGCAGGAACGTGTCCTGGGCGAGGTCGTCGACGGCCTGGGGGTCGCCGCACAGGTGGGCGACGTAACGCTGGACGTCGCGGTGGAGGGCGCGTACGAAGTGCTCGACCGCGTCCGGGTCGCCGCCTCGGGCGGCGAGCGCCCAGGCGGTTGTCGAGTCGTCGTTCAGGGCAGTGGTGATCACCTGGTGTCCTTCGCGGATCCGTGATCCGGACCGGGGCGCGCGAGGGCGCGGACCGGTCCGGTGAGCGGGGAGACGGCCCTACGGCGCGGAGGCGCTGCGACGCGGAGGCGCTACGGCGCTTGCGCGGGCGTACGGCCGAGGCCCGGGGCGCGCACGGGCAGCCCCGGGAAACCAGCTGTCGTCAGATGACAGCCGTCCCCACCGGTGGGCCCCGGGAGGTGATCGCGTGGACGAGGAGGAGAAGGCCCGGCGCCCGGTCCGAGCGGGGGCGCCGGGGCCTGGCGAGCGGGCGGCACGGCGGGACGGGCAGCGCGAGCAGCAGCCGCAGCGGCGCCGCCAGCCATCCGGCGACGGCCCGCAGGATGCGGAACGCGGCCTTCTCCCCGTACGCCAGCCACAGGCCGGTCAGGAGCGCGGCGAGCAGGTGGGCGGCGAGCATGCCGTACGACGAACCGCCGCCGCCGTCCATCGACTGCCCCATGTTCCCCATGGAGGACATGCGGCTCGTGCCCATGCGCCCCATGTCGATGGAGGTCATCGGCATCGAGCCCATGTTCATGTTCATGCCCATGTCCATGGAGTCGGGCCCTGCCGACGCCGGCTGCGTGAGGGAGAACGCCTCGTGCAGCACCGTCTGGACGGCCACCACGGCCGCCACGATCAGCGGCAGGCTCCTTTCCCTGCCTGCCAGACACCAGCTCGCGGCACCGGTCCCGGCCGCTCCGGCGGTCAGCGCCCACGCGGGGACGGAAGAGCCGGACATCAGGACGTGGCCCAGGGCGGCGAGCAGCACGCACACGGCCGCGAACACCGCGGCGCGTACTGCGCGAGCACCCCACCCTGCTGTCATGGCGCCTCATCCTTGCATCGGGACATCGGTCGTCATGGG
Organism: Streptomyces sp. NPDC046915; assembly: GCF_040644935.1. Taxonomy (NCBI): domain Bacteria; kingdom Bacillati; phylum Actinomycetota; class Actinomycetes; order Kitasatosporales; family Streptomycetaceae; genus Streptomyces; species Streptomyces sp. NPDC046915. Next base: position 151,031 of record NZ_JBEYXB010000018.1, read on the forward strand.
TGGGTACGGAAATCCACAGCGGACCGCACTCAATCCACAGCCTGTGATTTCGAGCAGGAATCGAGAAGCGCAGGCCCCCGAGCCGCCTCTAGGGTGCGTGCATGGCCACGAACACGGACACCCAGTCGCCCGCGTCGCACGTCGCCGACAACCACGAGCTGATCCGGGTGCACGGCGCACGCGAGAACAACCTCAAGGACGTCAGCATCGAGATCCCGAAGCGTCGGCTGACGGTGTTCACCGGTGTCTCCGGCTCGGGCAAGAGCTCGCTGGTGTTCGACACGATCGCCGCGGAGTCGCAGCGGCTGATCAACGAGACGTACAGCGCCTTCGTCCAGGGCTTCATGCCGAACCTGTCGCGGCCCGAGGTCGACGTCCTGGAGGGTCTGACCACCGCGATCAGCGTCGACCAGCAGCGGATGGGCGCCGACCCGCGCTCCACGGTGGGCACCGCCACCGACGCCAACGCGATGCTGCGGATCCTGTTCAGCCGGCTCGGCAAGCCCTACGTCGGGCCGCCCGGCGCGTTCGCCTTCAACGTTCCCTCGGTCTCGGCGTCCGGTGCGATCAAGGTGGAGCGCGGCGCCAAGAAGGCGGAGAAGGTCACCTTCAACAAGGTCGGCGGCATGTGCCCGCGCTGCGAGGGCCGCGGCTCGGTCTCCGACCTCGATCTGGCCCAGCTCTACGACGACAGCAAGTCGATCAACGAGGGCGCCTTCACCATCCCCGGCTACACCGGCGGCGGCTGGAACACCCGGCTGTACGCGGAGTCGGGCTTCTTCGACCCGGACAAGCCGGTCCGCGAGTTCACGAAGAAGGAACTGCACGACCTCCTGCACCGCGAGCCGACCCGGATGAAGATCGCGGGCATCAACATGACCTACGAGGGTCTGATCCCGCGCATCCAGAAGTCGATGCTGTCCAAGGACAAGGAGGCGATGCAGCCGCACATCCGGGCGTTCGTGGAGCGTGCGGTCACCTTCGCCACCTGCCCCGACTGCGACGGCACCCGGCTCGCCGAGCACGCCCGCTCCTCGAAGATCGGGCAGCTCTCCATCGCGGACGCCTGCCGGATGGAGATCAGGGACCTCGCCGACTGGGTGCGCGGCCTCGACGAGCCGTCGGTGGCGCCGCTGCTCACCGCGCTCCAGCACAGCCTCGACTCGTTCGTGGAGATCGGCCTCGGCTATCTCTCGCTGGACCGGCCCGCGGGCACGCTGTCGGGCGGTGAGGCACAGCGCGTCAAGATGATCCGCCACCTCGGTTCCTCGCTGACCGACGTCACGTACGTCTTCGACGAGCCGACCGCGGGCCTGCACCCGCACGACATCCAGCGGATGAACGAACTGCTGCTGCGGCTGCGGGACAAGGGCAACACGGTGCTCGTCGTCGAGCACAAGCCGGAGGTCATCGAGATCGCCGACCATGTGGTCGACCTCGGCCCCGGCGCCGGTACGGCGGGCGGCACCGTCTGCTTCGAGGGCACCGTCGACAAGCTGCGCGGCAGCGACACCGTCACCGGGCGCCACCTCGACGACCGCGCCTCGCTCAAGGACGAGGTGCGCCGGTCCACCCGGGCCCTGGAGATCCGCGGCGCCTCGGCGAACAACCTCCGGGACGTCGACGTGGACGTCCCGCTCGGCGTGCTCACCGTGATCACCGGTGTGGCGGGGTCCGGCAAGAGCTCGCTCGTGCACCGGTCGGTCCCCGAGGACCTCGGGGTCGTCTCGGTCGACCAGAGCCCGATCCGGGGCTCGCGGCGCAGCAACCCGGCGACGTACACCAGTCTCCTGGAGCCGATCCGCAAGGCGTTCGCCAAGGCCAACGGCGTCAAGCCCGCGCTGTTCAGCGCCAACTCCGAGGGCGCGTGCCCCACGTGCAACGGCGCCGGCGTCATCTACACCGACCTGGCGATGATGGCCGGGGTCGCCAGCACCTGCGAGAACTGCGAGGGCAAGCGGTTCGACGCCTCGGTCCTCGAGTACCGCCTCGGCGGCCGGGACATCTCCGAGGTGCTCGCGATGCCGGTGTCGGAGGCCCTGGAGTTCTTCGCCGAGGGCGAGGCGCGCACCCCGGCCGCGCACAAGATCCTCGAACGCCTCGCGGACGTCGGGCTCGGCTACCTCACCCTCGGCCAGCCGCTCACCACGCTGTCCGGCGGTGAGCGGCAGCGCCTGAAGCTGGCCACGCACATGGCGGAGAAGGGCGGCGTCTACGTCCTCGACGAGCCGACCACCGGTCTCCACCTCGCCGACGTCGAGCAACTCCTCGGCCTGCTCGACCGGTTGGTCGACTCCGGCAAGTCCGTGATCGTCATCGAGCACCACCAGGCGGTCATGGCGCACGCCGACTGGATCATCGACCTCGGCCCCGGCGCCGGCCACGACGGCGGCCGGATCGTCTTCGAGGGCACCCCCGCCGACCTCATCGCCACCCGCTCCACCGTCACCGCCGAACACCTGGCGAGCTACGTCGGCGCCTGAGGCCGGCAGGGGCGGGCCGCACCCCTGCCGGTGCGGCCCGCCCGCCGCTAGACGCGGGCCTCGATCGTGTCCTCCCCCTTGGCCGGAGCCGGATCCGTGGTCTGGCTCGGGCGGTGGCTGAGGGTCTCGCCCTCCACGTCGACTCGGGGCAGGAGCCGGTCCAGGGGGCGGGGCAGCCACCAGGCGCGGTCACCGAGCAGGGCGAGGACGGCGGGTACGAGGGCCATGCGGACGATGAAGGCGTCGAAGAGCACGGCGGTGGCCAGGCCGAAGCCGATCATCTTGACCATGGAGTCGTTCTCGCCGATGAAGCCGGCGAAGACGGCGATCATGATCAGGGCGGCGGCGACCACCACACGGGCGCTGTGCCGGAAGCCGGAGACCACCGCTTCCCGCGCCGACGCCCCGTGGACGTACGACTCCCGCATGCGCGAGACGAGGAAGACCTCGTAGTCCATGGCGAGGCCGAAGACGATGCCGACCAGGAAGATCGGCATCAGGCTCATGATCGGCCCGGTCTGCTCCACGCCGAACAGGCCCGCGCCGTGTCCTTCCTGGAAGACCACGACGACCGCGCCGAGGGCCGCCAGGACGGAGAGGAGGAAGCCGAGGGCGGCCTTGAGCGGGACGAGCAGGGAGCGGAAGACGACCAGGAGGAGGATGACGGCCAGGCCGACGATGGTCACCAGGTACGGGATCAGCGCCGCCTGGACCTTGGCCGCTATGTCGATGTTCAGGGCCGTGGTGCCGGTGACCTCGAAGGTCGCACCGGCCGCGGACTCGGTCGCGGGGCGTTCGGAGCGGATGGCCTTGACGAGGGTCTTGGTCTTCTCGTCGGTGGGGCTGGTCGACGGCGTGGCGCTGAAGACGGCGGTGTCGCCCGCCTTGTTGAAGTGGGGTTGGGAGACCGAGACGATGCCGGTCGTGCCGGCGATCTTCTCGCTGACCGTCGCGACGGCCGTCTTCGCGTCCGGTGCGCCCTCGGCGTCCACGACGATGGTGAGCGGGCCGTTGAAGCCGGGGCCGAAGCCCTGCGCGAGGGCGTCGTAGGCGCGGCGCTCGGTGGTGGAGGTGGGTTTGGCCTCGTCGCCCGGCATGCCCAGTCGCAGGCCGGTCATCGGGACGGCCAGGGCACCGAGGCCGAGGACACCGAGGAGCAGTACGGGCAGGGGGCGGCGGAGGACGAACCGGGCCCAGCGGGTGCCGAGGTTGTCTCCCGCGGCCCGTGCGACCCCAGCGGCCCCCGCGCTCTTCCCGGTCCGGCCGCGCCCGCGGGCCGAGCGCGGCAGCACGGCGTCCGGCCAGAAGCCGAGCAGGGCCGGGACGACGGTCAGGGCGATGAGCACGGCGACGACGACCGCGCCGGCGGCGGCCAGGCCCATCTTGGTCAGCGTCGGGATGCCGACGACCGCGAGTCCGGCCAGGGCGATGACCACGGTGAGCCCGGCGAAGACGACCGCCGAGCCCGCCGTTCCGACGGCCAGCCCGACCGCTTCCCGGGGGTCACGTCCCCCGGCACGTTCCTCGCGGTAGCGGGAGACGACGAACAGGGCGTAGTCGATGCCGACCGCGAGGCCCAGCATCATCGCCAGGGTGCCGGTGCTCGTGGACAGGCCGAGGGCATGGCCCACCAGTGTGATCGTGAACATCGTGATGCCCACGCCGAGGATCGCGGTCAGCAGCGGCAGCCCGGCGGCGGCCAGCGAGCCGAAGGTGACCAGCAGGACCACGGCGGCCACCGAGATGCCGATCAGCTCGGCGACTCCGCCCGGTCCCCCGCCGCCGTCCGTCGCGGACCCGCCGGTCTCGACGGTCAGCCCCGCCCGGCGCGCCTGGTCGGCGGCCTTCTCCAGCGCCGTCCGGGCAGCGTCGGTGACCTCGGCGGACTTCACCTTGTAGGTGACGGTCGCGTACGCGGTCGTGCCGTCGCCGCTGACCGCCTTCGAGGTGAACGGGTCGGCGACGCCGGCGACCTGCGAGCCGTCGCCGAGTTCGTCCACCGTCCGCTCGATGGCCTTCTTGTTGTCGGTGGCGGTGACCTTCTGCCCGTCGGGGGCGACGAAGACGACCCGGGCGGTGGCGCCGTCGGCCACGGCGCCGGGGAACCGCTCCTGCATCAGGTCGAACGCCTTCTGGGACTCGATCCCCGGCATGGAGAACTCTTCGTCGGAGGTTCCCGGTGCTTTGAGGGCGCTCAGCCCCACACAGGCCAGGACGGCCGCCCAGAGCAGGGCGACGTACCAGCGTCGTCGGTGGGCCAGGCGGCCCAGCCGGTAGAGGAAGGTGGCCAAGGCGGAACTCCACATCGGATCAGCGGATCTCGGGGTCCTGCCCAGGCTGTCCCGGAAGGGGCCGCCCGGTCGTCATGCCACCGGTGACAGTTGTGCCTGCTGAAACGGCAGGAGCACCTACCGAAACCGCGGTAGGTCGCCGGCCCCGCGCGTACTGCCCCGGTAGGAGGGCGCCCCCTTCGTCCGTCCGTCACATGGCGCGTGGTGTCGGGCGTACGAGGCCGGTCTGGTAGGCGATGACGACGAGTTGGGCGCGGTCGCGGGCGCCGAGCTTGGTCATGGCGCGGTGGATGTGGGTGCGGACGGTCAGCACGCTGAGGACCAGTTCCGCGGCGATCTCGTCGTTGGACCTGCCCTCGGCGGCCAGCGCGGTCACTTCGCGTTCGCGGGGGGTGAGCTCGTCGAGGCGTTCCGGTGGGGCGAGGAGGTTGCCGGGTGCGGTCGGCGCGGTGAGGAAGCGGGTGATGAGGGCTCGGGTGGCGCCGGGCGAGAGGAGGGCCTCGCCGAAGGCGACGGTGCGGACACCGGCGAGCAGTACGTCGGTGGTGACGTACTTGCCGAGGAAGCCGCTGGCGCCGACGCGCAGGGCCTGGGCGACGTACTCCTCCGTCTCGAACATGGTGAGGACGAGGACGCGGGTGCCGGTCAGCCCGGGGTCGTCGCAGATGGCGGCGGTGGCGGCCAGGCCGTCCGTGCCGGGCATGCGGATGTCCATGAGGACCACGTCCGGGTGGTGGGCGCGGGTGCGCTCGACAGCCTCCTGGCCGTTGCCGGCCTCGCCGACCACCTCCATGTCGTCGCAGGAGTCGATCAGCAGCCGGAACGTGCCGCGCAGCAGGGCCTGGTCGTCGGCGAGCAGGACACGGATGGTCACAGAGGTGCCTCGTCTTCGTGCAGGGCGTGGGGGTGGAGCGGCAGTGCGGTGGTGACTTCGAAGCCGCCGCCGGGGAGGGGTCCGGCACGCAGGTCGCCGCCGACGGAGTGGGCGCGTTCGCGCATGCCGATCAGGCCGAACCCGCCGCTCCCGGGTGCGGCGGGGGCGGCTCGGTCCCCGTCGTTGGTGACCGTGACGATCAGGCGGGAGTCCGTGTAGGCGAGCCGGATCCGGGCGGGGTGGCCGGAGGCGTGCCTGGTGACGTTGGTGAGGGCTTCCTGGACGATCCGGTACGCCGTCAGGTCCACGCCGGGCAGCAGCGGCTGGGGTTCGCCCTCCGTGGTGACTCTCACGTCGAGGCCGGCCGACCGGCAGGCGGCGATCAGATCGGGCAGGCGGTCGAGTCCGGGGGTCGGTTCCAGGGAGTCGGGGCCGGGGTCGTCGGCCTGCCGCAGGATGCCGACCGTGGCCCGGAGTTCGAGCAGCGCGGAGGAGGTCGTGCCGGCCAGGTCGGCGAGGATCTTCCGTGCCTGTTCGGGGTGGGTGGGCGCGAGATGGGCGGCGGTGCCGGCCTGTGCGTTGGCGACGGCCATGTGGTGGGCGACGACGTCGTGGAGTTCGCGGGCGATGCGCATGCGTTCCTCGGTGACGCGCAGGCGTGCCTCCTCCTCGCGGGTGCGCTCGGCGTGGGCGGCGCGGGCCTGTACGGACTCCAGGTAGGCGCGTCTGAGGCGGGCCATGCTGCCGGCGGACAGGGGCAGCAGCAGCCACAGGACCGTGCCGACGGACCGGAGCAGGAACTGGTCCCCGAGCGGGGCGGCGGACACGGAGGTGATCACCAGCACGGCCATGGTGGTGTAGCCGTAGCGGCGGGTGGTCCTGGAGTCGGTGAGGGCGGCCAGCCGGTGGAGCGCGGTCATGACGGGTGCCAGCAGCAGGGGGCTGGGCAGGTAGTCCAGGCCGGTCATGACGGCGGCGGCGGCCGCGGTGACGACGAGCACGGCGCGCGGGTGGGCGCGGGACTTCAGGATCGCGGCGCAGGAGACCAGGGCGAGGATCCTGGCGGGCCACACGTCCTGCGGCGCCACGGAGTCGGGCGTGCTGATCTGGGCTCCGAAGACCGTGCAGGCGCACAGCGTCAGTGCCAGCACCACGTCCGCGACCCGCGGGTGGTGCACCGCGTACCGCTCCAGGCTGACCGTCATCTCGTCTCTCCGGGTCAGGGGGCTGTCTCCATGGTGCCCAGACTGTCCCGGCGGGGGCCGGTGTGCGTCCTGCCCCTGGTGGCGATCCGGCCTACTGCGTCCGGACGACCCCCTACTGAAACCGCGGTACACCGCCGGGTGAACGACGCGGCGGCGGCGCGGCGAAAGAGCCGCACCGCCGCCCGGCGGGTCCTGGTCCCTACGCGGAGGGGACCGCGTCGCGCGTCCGGCCGAGCCGTTCGCGGACCAGTGCGAAGACCACCACGGCGATGGCCACCAGGGTGGACAGGACCACCTGGTCGCGGCCGCCGCCGTCGGCCGTGTCGGTGAGCATGTAGCCCAGGACGAAGACGATCAGGGCGATGGTGGCCCAGGTCAGGTAGGGGTACAGCCACATCCTGACGACCAGCTTCTCGGGCGTCTCCCGCTCGATGATCTTGCGCATGCGCAGCTGGGAGAAGCAGATGACCAGCCAGACGAAGAGGGCGATCGCACCGGAGGAGTTCAGCAGGAACTGGAAGACCGTGTCCGGCCACAGGTAGTTGAAGGCGACGGCGACGAAGCCGAAGACCACCGAGGCGAGGATGGCGGTGCGGGGGACGCCCCGGCCGGTGGTGCGGCCGAAGGAGGCCGGCGCGTCGCTGCGGCCGCCGAGGGAGAACGCCATGCGGGAGGCGGTGTAGAGGCCCGAGTTGAGGCAGGACAGTACGGAGGTCAGCACGATGGCGTTCATGATCTCGCCGGCGTGCGGGATGCCGATGGAGCTCAGGGCGGCGACGTACGAGCCGTCCTTGAGGATCGCCGGGTCGTCCCAGCGCAGCAGCGACACCACGATGAGGATCGAGCCCAGGTAGAACACCGCGATCCGCCAGATCACGCTGTTGGTGGCCTTGGTGACCGCGCCACGCGGGTCCGCGGACTCGCCGGCGGCCAGCGTGACGATCTCGCTGCCCATGAAGGAGAAGACGACCATCAGGACGCCGGTGAGGATGGCCCCCGGCCCGTGCGGCAGGAACCCGCCGTGCGCGGTGAGGTTGGAGAAGCCGGACGCCGCGTGGTCCGAGCCGGGCAGCAGGCCGAAGATCGCGAGGGCGCCCAGCACGATGAACGCGGCGATGGCGACGACCTTGATGCCGGCGAACCAGAACTCGAACTCGCCGTAGGAGCTGACCGAGGCCAGGTTGCTGGCGGTGAGGACGAGCATGACGATCAGGGCCCAGCCCCACTGCGGCACCGCCGGGACCCAGCCGGCCAGGATCTTCGCGCCGGCGGTCGCCTCGACCGCGAGCACCACGACCCAGAAGAACCAGTACAGCCAGCCGATGGTGAATCCGGCCCAGCGGCCGAGCGCGCGGTCGGCGTAGGCGGAGAACGAGCCGGACGTGGGGTTGGCCGCGGCCATCTCGCCCAGCATCCGCATGACGAGGACGACGAGGGCGCCGACGAGGGCGTAGGAGATGAGGATGCCGGGGCCCGCGGCGGCGATGCCGGAGCCGGAGCCGACGAACAGGCCGGCGCCGATGACACCGCCGATGGCGATCATCGACAGATGGCGGTTCTTCAGTCCGGCTTGCAGGCCGGAGCCCGCCGGGGTGCTCTCGGCGGTCGTGCTGGGCTGCTCCGTGTCGGGGAGCGGGGGACGCGGGGTCATCTCGACATCCTGGGAGGAAGGGGGGACGAGGGCATGCGTCCGGAAATTAGTTCAGTACGATCGAAAAAAACAAGAGCTGTTCGCCTTGTTTAAGTGTTCAGTGTGCTCTATTTTTCACGCATCCCCGCTCAGCAGGACGGTTAGGGTGACGCCGTGGTGAATGCAGCGGGCAAGTTCGGACCCTATGGCGGCGCGGACACCCGCGTCCTGCCCGGCAGGGGGCCCACGGGATCGGAACTCGTCCGGTCACGGATCGCCCTGCGGGTGCGTCTGAAGGCCGTCTCCCCGGGAGACCGGCTGCCGGACGTCGGCGTCCTCGCCGAGGAACTGGGGATCAGTGAGATCACCGTGCGCCGCGCGCTGGAGGGAATGTGCCAGGACGGCCTGCTCGACCGCCGGCGGGGCCGCGCGGGCGGGACCTTCGTCGCACCGGACTGGGACACGGTCGTCGCCCTGATGCACGACGCCGAGGAGGCGGCCGCGCTGGACGGCTTCCATCTGCTGCTCGAGTGCGGGCTGGTCGCCCACGGGGCCGGCGAGGTCCCGGCCGCCCACCTCGACGGGCTGCGGTCGCTGGTCGACGCGATGGACATGGTGACCGACCCGGAACGGCTGGTCGAGATGGAGACCCGCTTCCACCTCGACCTCGCCGAAGCGCTCGGCGGCGCCGGGATCCGCGAGTTCGCCGCCGACCTGCTCGGCCGGCAGTGCCTGCTGCTGCCCGCCCCCGCACCCGACGAGGTACGCGCGCGCAACCGCTGCCACGCCGACCTGCTCACCGAACTCGGCCGCGGCGCCCTGGGCCCGGCCGTACGCGCCGTCAAGGCCCACCGGCACGCCCACCCAGACTGACGCCGCAGTGACCGCACCGCCCCACCGCAGAAGGAGCCGCCGCCATGCCTGACCTCGGAGCCGTCGGCCCGTCGTCGACATCGGGCCCCGCCGACGGCACGCCCCAGCGCCTGCGCGGCGGCGTCCTCGGCATGGCGGACATCGCCGCCGCCACGATGGCCAACGTCGGCCCGGCCATGAGCTTCTTCTTCGGCTTCGCCTTCCTCGCCACCACCGCGGGGATCGCGTCACCGCTGACCATCGTGACCGCGGGCGTCGCCGTCGCGCTGCTGGGCAACACGCTCGCCGAGTTCTCCCGGGCGCACCCCTCCGCGGGCAGCTTCATCACCTTCGTCGGCAAGACCTTCGGGCCGGTCAGCGCGGTGACCACGGCCCTGCTGGCCGGCCTCGGCTACATCATCGCGATGGCCTCCGTCATCGCGATCTCGGGCGGGTTCGTGCAGATCACCCTGTACCACTACACCGGCGTCGACCTGCCGTGGATCATCTGGACGCTGCTGCTGACCGGTCTGTCGGTGGTGCTGATGCTGCGCGGAGTGGTGGTCTCCACCAAGTGGGCCGGCTACTTCTTCGGCGTGGAGATGCTGGTACTGGTCGTGGTCTCGATCGCGGCGCTCGTCGAACACCGCGGCCACCTCTCCGCCGACCCGTTCCTGCCCGGCCACATCAGTCACGGCCTCAGGGGCCTGGCCGCGGGCTTCCCGCTGGCGGTGTACCTGTTCATCGGCTGGGAGAACTCGGCGGCACTGGCCGAGGAGACGGAGAACCCGCGGCGCAACGTCGGCCGCGCCGTGTTCTTCTCCGTCGCGATCATGACCGTGAGCTACGTCCTCTTCTCCTACGCCACGGTGACGGGCTTCGACTACGACATGGCCAGGCTCGGCGACGCCCGCATCCCCTTCATCTCCGTCGCCCAGGACACGCTCGGAGGGCTCGCCTTCCTCGCCTACCTCGGAGGCCTGACCTCCACCCTCGGCGTGCTGATCGCCGGCATCAACTCCCAGGCCCGCCTGGTGTTCAACGCCGGACGCGAGGGACTGCTGCCGTCCTTCTTCGGCTATGTGCACCCCACCCGCCGCACGCCGACCAACGCGATCGTCACCTTCACCGCCATCTCGCTGCTGATCATCGGCGGCTGGGGCCTGGGCCATCTGCTCGGGGCCGACGGCGGGCCGATGAACCCCGTGGTCTTCTTCGCCGAGTCCTCGAGCCTGGGCGCCATCCTGATCCTGCTGGTCTACCTCGCGTCCAACATCGCCCTCCCGCTGTACTACCGCCGTTACCGCCCGCAGGAGTTCCGGACGGTACGGCACCTGGTGCTGCCCGCGATCGGCACCCTGGCCATCCTGGTCCCGCTGTACTACCTCGCCAAGCCCGGCCAGCCCGCGCCGTACAACTGGTTCCCCGTCGTGGCACTCGCCACCCTGCTCGCCGCTCTCGGCTACGCCACGCTCCTGGTCCGCCGCGACCCGAGCCTGGCCGAACGGGTCGGTTCCGTCGTCGCCGACGCGGAGTGAGCCGGGTGCCGGGTGCCGGGGTGCCGGGGTAGTTCTGCCCCGCTTCCGGTGGGCAGTTCTTTCCCTTGTCCCACTCGCGCGGAAGCCGGACGTTGGGAGGGACGTCGACAAGCTAGGAGAAGCCATGCGTAATCGCATCGCCATTCTCGCCGTCGCGGCAGCCCTTCCCCTGACCGGCGTGACCGCGCTCGCGACGGCGGGCCCCGCGGCGGCCGACCCGAACAGCTCAGTGGTCACGGTCTCGGGATCGGTCGACGACTGCGCCGGCGGGGCCTCACCCGTCAAGGTGTCGATGACGGCTGGCTCGGAGACCCGGGTGGACAACAGAACGGACCTGGCGAACACGAACAGCTACTCGGTCACCTTCACGAACATCCCCAAGAACACGATGGGCACGACGGCCATAGCGATCGTGAGCTGCGCGAACGGCTCCTCCTACACCGCGAAGAGCTTCACGATCATGCGGCCGAACGGCACCGTGACCAGCATGGACCGCGTTCTCAAGGCGCCCGGCTGACGCCTCCCGTCAGCAGTACGGCGGCTGATTGGTCAGCGAGGCCGCCACCCGCGTCCACACGCCGAACTGACGGTAGAGGGAGGGCAGCCGGCCGCTCGCCTCGACGGTACGGCTGTCGGTGGCGGTCACGCCGGGGATGCCCAGCAGGGTGGCGGCCACGGAGGAGGACTGCCAGCGGACGGCGAGAGTGGCGTCCCCGGCGGCGGCCCCGACGACGCGGGGGCGGACGGAGAGGGAGCGGGCGACCGCGTCCTCGATCTCCTGGCGGGCCTCGGCGGCGGGGCGCAGCCGGGCCGCGAAGCGGTCGTGGGCGTACTTCACGGGGGCCGTGACGATGGCGCCGTCCCAGTCCGTCGCCTCCGCGCAGGCCATGTCGTCGCCGGAGAGGGCGACCACGGGCACACCGAGCGCCGCCGCGGTGGCCTGGGCCAGGCCGATCTCGCCGACCGGGCGGCCGTTCAGCCACATGTCCTCGATCTCATGGCCCATGAAGCTGTGGCTCAGCACGCCGTGGGCGCCGGCCCGGGCGTGGTAGCCGACGCAGACGACGGCGTCGTACTCCTCGGTGAGCCCCTCCAGCATGCCCATCTGCTTGGGCTTGCCGCGGACCAGGCGGGCCGCCGGGTGCAGGGCCTCGGGCAGGAGGTTGCGCATGGGGCCATGGGCGTCGTTGACGAGTACGGTGCTCGCGCCGGCCGCCACGGCGCCCCGGACGGCGGCGTTCACGTCCTCGGCCATCATGGCCCGGCCCCGCTCGTAGTCCCGCCCGCCCGGCTGGACGTCGTCGGCGTCGACCAGTCCGGTGACGCCCTCCATGTCCGCACTGATGTATATCCGCACGTGGCCCACCCTAGAGTGAACCGGACCCTACGTATTGTAGGTTCCCAACCACCTCTGGGTAGAGATGGACCAGCAGGCGTTGATCAACGGCGGCGGTTCACACGTATCCGTGCCCAGGCATCGGTTCGACGGGGGAGATCATGCGGGACACACGGGAAGCGTGCCCACCACGGCCGGGCGTACCGCCGGCCGCGCGGGCGCTGGCGCCGACGGTCGTCGTGCTCGTGGTGAGCCTGACGATCGCCGCCGCAGGGGTGTACGAGCTGTGCGGGTTCGGGCTGCACAGCCTGGACCGGCGGCCGCACCTGTTCAGCGACGGGCTGACCACGGCCGGAGTGATCGTCGCCGTGGTGGCGGCCGGGGCCGCGGTGGGCAACCTGGCCTGGCTGCTGACGACTGCCCGGCGCCACACGGGGCACCGGAGCGACTAGGGTCTGTCCGGCCCGGTCCGCCGGGCCCGGGGTCGCAAGATCCCGGAGCGGCGCACCGCTCGTCGCACACGCCCCCGCGCGCCCCCGTCCGCGTGGCGCGATACCGGGGGTGCGAGACGGTGCACCCCTACCCGCAGTACCCTACAAAATGTAGGGTCTGCGGTGGCCCGGCCGCGTGACGGACCGCGCGACCGGCTGCCCACCCGTCCCCCCGACACCGCCCCGTCCCCCATACCGCCCCGTCCCAAGGTGACCGGTCACCATGCCCCCACTGCCCGCACAGCAGTCGACCACGCACCCCCCGCGGCCCTCCGCCGAGCACCCCGCACGCCGTACGCCCGGGTTCCCCGGCCCGCGGCTGCGGGCCCGGGCGGCCTCGGCCACCGTCTGGTACCTGCGACTGCTCGCCGCGCTGAACATCGCCGCGGTCGTCTCCCTCCCCTTCCGTGAGGAGGTCCACGAGCACAACGCGGGCGAGTACTTCACGCCGTACCTCGCCACCGCCGGCCTGGTCTCGGCGGCGCTGGCCTCCTTCCTCGCGCTCGTGATGCGGCGCCGCAAGCGGGCCGCCTGGGCCTTCAACCTGCTGCTCTCCGGCGCCCTCCTCGGCCTGTACGCCCTCGCGCTCACCCGCGACGCCTACCGCGAGCACCTCTTCAACTGGCTCTCCGCCCTGGTCACCGCCCTGTTCGTGGCTGCCCTGCTGATCGGCCGCCGGGAGTTCGACGCCATCGGAGACCGCTCCAACCCCAGACTCGCCCTGGCCGTCGGCGCCGGCGGCATCCTGGTCAGCGCCACCCTCGGCACCCTGCTCGTGGGCGCGACGAACAAGGTGCCCGGCGCCACGCTCCAGGACCGCATCGCGTACACCCTGCTGCGCGGCATCAGCGTCGGCCCGCTCGCCGACCGGGTCGACACCGTGCACGCCCCCCGCTGGGTCGACGTGATCATCAACATCCTGATCGCCGCGACCTTCCTCCTCGTCCTCTACGCCTGCTTCCGCGCCCCGCGCGGCCAGGCCCTCCTCGGCGAGGACGACGAGCGGCGCCTGCGCTCCCTGCTCGACCGGCACGGCGATCGCGACTCCCTCGGCTACTTCGCCCTGCGCCGCGACAAGGCCGTCATCTTCTCCCCCAGCGGCAAGGCCGCCATCGGCTACCGCGTCATCGGCGGCGTCAGCCTCGCCTCCGGCGACCCCATCGGCGACCCCGAGGCCTGGCCCGGCGCCATCGACGCCTGGCTCACCGAAGCCCGCAGACACGCCTGGACGCCCGCCGTCATGGGGGCGAGCGAGGAGGCCGGCACGATCTACTCCCGCCACGGCCTGGACGCCCTCGAACTCGGCGACGAGGCGATCGTCGACCTCGCCGACTTCACCCTCGACGGCCGGGCGATGCGCGTGGTCCGCCAGGCCCACAACCGTGTCCGCCGCGCCGGCTACACCGTCCGCGTCCGCCGCCACGAGGACATCCCCGACCCGGAGATGGCCCTGCTCGTCGACCGCGCCGACCACTGGCGCGACGGCGCCACCGAACGCGGCTTCTCCATGGCCCTCGGCCGCCTCGGCGACCCCGCCGACGGCCGCTGCGTGATGCTCGAATGCCGCGACGCCCAGGGCGAACCACGCGCCCTGCTGAGCTTCGTGCCGTGGGGCGAGCACGGCCTCTCCCTCGACCTGATGCGCCGCGACCGGGACTGCGAGAACGGCCTGATGGAGTACATGGTGGTGGAACTGCTGCTGCGCGCGGAGGAGCTGGGCGTACGGCGGGTGTCCCTGAACTTCGCCATGTTCCGCTCGGTGTTCGAACGCGGCTCCCGGCTCGGCGCCGGCCCGGTGCTCCGGCTGTGGCGGTCGGTCCTCACCTTCTTCTCCCGCTGGTGGCAGATCGAGTCCCTCTACCGCGCCAACGCCAAGTACCGGCCGGTGTGGGAGCCGCGGTTCCTGCTCTTCGCCAAGAGCGGCGACATCCCGCGCATCGGTCTGGCCAGCGCACGGGCCGAAGGATTCCTCACGGCACCCGCCCTGCCGGGGCTGCCCGCTCTTCCGGGACGCCGCAGGTCCACACCCTGCCCGTGACCCGCGCCCTGCCCGTGACCGGGGCGGCCGCCCCGAGCGGTTGCCCGAGCGTCCCGGCTGGGCGTAGGGGTCCGGGAAACAACGCTCTCCGGAAGCAGCGGTCGAAGCCGGACGAGCGGCGGCGCGTCCTCGGCCCGGCCCGCGACCGGCCCACCGCGGGCGCCCCTCAGCTCCCGCCGTGCGCCCGGCCCGCGACGCCGCCGCCCACCGTGAACCCGATCACCGAGCCGCCGCCCTCGCGCCGGAAGGCGAACGCTGATCCGCCGTGCGCCATGGCCACCTCCCGCACGATGGACAGACCGAGACCGGAGCCGGGCAGGGAACGGGCGTCGGCGGCGCGGTAGAAGCGGTCGAAGATACGGATGAGGTCGCCCTCTGCGACGCCGGGACCGCGGTCGAGGACCTCGACCCGGACCATGCCGGACCGGGCGGGACCGGCGAGGCTGACCTCGATGGGGGCCTTGCCGTCGCGGTCGAACTTGGCGGCGTTCTCGACCAGGTTCGACATGGCGCGCTGGAGCATGCCGGAACGGCCGTCGGTCGTCGTGTCGCCGCACGCCCGCAGGACGATGTCGCGGCCGGTACGACGCCGGGCCAGACCCACCACGTCCTCGGCGATGTCGGCCAGGTCCACCCGCTGCGGCGGCTCGTTGTCGGACTGCCCGGCGGCCAGATCGACGAGCTCGTTGACCAGGTCGGTCAGCTCGCGGGCCTCCTGGGTGAGGTCGGCGACGAGATCCTCACGGGTGGCGGGCGGAAGCTCGTCGATGCGGCGCAGGAGCGAGATGTTCGTACGCAGGGAGGTCAGCGGGGTACGCAGTTCGTGGCCCGCGTCCTGGACCAGGCGACGCTGGTCCTCCTCCGACTGGGCGAGGCGGCCCAGCATGCGGTCGAAGGCCCGGCCGAGACGGCCCACCTCGTCGTATCCGGCGACGGGCACCTCGATGCCCAGCTGCCGGGTGCGGGCCACGTCCTCGGCGGCCGAGGTGAGGATCACCAGGCGGCGGGTGATGCGGCGGGCCAGCCACCAGCCGAACAGGCCCGCGGCGACCACGACCGCGGACATCAGCGCCAGCGTCCGCTGCTGGAGCGCCCGCAGCAGGTCCTCGGTGTCGCTGAACTCCTGCGCCACCTGCACCGCGCCCCGCCCGTCGCCGAGCGCGACGGTCGCGATACGGAAGAGGTCCTCGCCGACCCGGACGTCCTTGTGTTCCACCAGCTTCCCGGCCGCCGCCGCGCCCGCGGTGCTCCGGTCGCGGGCGGTGACGGGCAGTACGGGGCTGCCGTGGTCGACGATCTCGCCCTCGGCGCCGAGCACCTGGACGTCGGTGCGGGCCGGCCGCACGACGTCGTGACCGGGCCGGGACGAGGAGAAGTCGTCCGGCACCATGTCGTGCTGCCGCACCTCGTCCTGCACGTCCTGCACGACCTGCGTGAACACCGACTGCTGGTCGACGCGGACCAGGCGGGCGGCGGCACCGTAGGACAGGATCCCGACGAGGATCGTGACGGCCGCGGTGACGGCCGCGAAGGACACGGCGAAGGTGGTGCGCAGCGACACCAGCTTGGGCCGGCGCCGGGCCAGCAGCCGCCCGAGGCGGCCCACTCAGTCCTCCCGCAGCACGTAACCGACGCCCCGGACGGTGTGGATGAGCTGCGGCGCGCCGGGCTCGTCGAGCTTGCGGCGCAGGTAGCCGACGTAGACGGCGAGGTTCTTGGAGCCGGGGCCGAAGTCGTAGCCCCAGATGCGGTCGTAGATGGTGGAGTGGTCGAGGACGATGCCCGCGTTGCGGACGAGCAGTTCCAGCAGCTCGAACTCGGTCCGGGTCAGCTCCAGCTCGCGCCTGCCCCGCCAGACCCGGCGGGCCTGGAGGTCCATGCGCAGTCCGGCGGCCTCGATCTGCCGGTCGGAGATCTGGGGGTCGGACTTGCTCACCTCGGGGGCGCCGCCGTTGCCGCCGACGGTGCCCGCGGCGCCCGCGGTCACCGGGCTGGTACGGCGGAGCAGGGCACGCAGGCGGGCGAAGACCTCCTCGACGTCGAAGGGCTTGACCACGTAGTCGTCGGCGCCGGCGTCCAGGCCCGCGATGCGGTCGGCGGTCTCCACCAGCGCGGTGAGCATCAGGATCGGCGTACGGTCGCCCTCGGCGCGCAGCACCCGGCAGACCTGGAGGCCGTCGATGCCCGGCATCATCACGTCCAGGAGGAGGACGTCCGGCGGGGTCCGGTGCGCCTGCGCGAGCGCTTCGACGCCGTCGGCGACCGCCGTGACCTCGTAGCCCTCCAGGCTCAGGGCACGCTCCAGGGCATGACGGATGGCACGGTCGTCTTCGGCGAGCAGCACAGTCTGGGGCACGCCACCAGTCTGCCAAGGCCTCCGGCGGTTCGGCGGGGGCGAGTGGGCGTACGATCACCCTTTTTACCTGGCTCTCACCGTCCGCGAGGCAACCGCCTGGGGGCTGCCGCCCCCAGACCCCCGCTTCGGCCCTGAATGGGCCTCGTCCTCGAACGCCGGACGGGCTGAGCAATCCGGACCCCTCGGGTCAGCCCCGCAGCGCCGCCAGCTGCTCCTCGAACGGCACCACCGCGAGGCCGCCGTCGTCCTCGGCCTCGGCCGGACCGACCCCCGACAGCCCCGCCATCAGCGCGGCCAGCTCCCCGCCGGCCCGTTCGATCCGCTCGGCCAGCCCTTCCGCACCCCAGTCCTCCGAGGCCGCGTACACGGCGGTCGGCACGACCACGGCCCGCAGGTAGGCGAACAGCGGACGCAGCGCGTGCTCCAGGACGAGCGAGTGCCGCGCCGTCCCGCCCGTCGCCGCGATCAGCACCGGCTTCCCCACCAGCGTGTCCTTGTCGAGCACGTCGAAGAAGGACTTGAACAGCCCGCTGTAGGAGGCGGTGAACACGGGGCTGACGACGATCAGACCGTCGGCCGAGGCCACCGCGTCCAGCGCGTCCGCCAGCGCCCGCCCGGGAAACCCGCTGGTGAAGTTGTGCGCGATCTCCACCGCGAGGTCCCGCAGCTCGATCACCCGTACCTCCGCCGAGGTCCGCTCGGCGGTGGCGTTCGCCAGCCGGTCGGCCAGCAGCCGGGTGGAGGACGGGACGCTCAGTCCCGCCGAGACGACTACGAGCTTCATGCGGCGGTCACCTCTTCCGAAGCGGCGGCGAGCAGGGACTGGTGGGTGGGCGCCTCGGGCACCTCGGCCGGGCGGCCGACGGCGAACTCCTTGCGCAGCACCGGCACGACCTCCTCGCCGAGCATGTCGAGCTGCTCCAGCACGGTCTTCAGGGGCAGCCCGGCGTGGTCCATCAGGAACAGCTGGCGCTGGTAGTCACCGGCGTACTCGCGGAAGGACAGGGTCTTCTCGATCACCTGCTGCGGCGAGCCGACGGTCAGCGGGGTCTGCTCGGTGAAGTCCTCCAGCGACGGCCCGTGTCCGTACACGGGGGCGTTGTCGAAGTACGGCCGGAACTCGCGCACCGCGTCCTGCGAGTTCTTCCGCATGAACACCTGGCCGCCGAGGCCGACGATCGCCTGCTCGGGCGTGCCGTGGCCGTAGTGGGCGTACCGGGTGCGGTACAGCTCGACCATCTGCTTGGTGTGGTCGGCCGGCCAGAAGATGTTGTTGTGGAAGAAGCCGTCGCCGTAGTACGCGGCCTGCTCGGCGATCTCCGGGGAGCGGATGGAGCCGTGCCAGACGAAGGGCGGGACGCCGTCCAGCGGACGGGGGGTGGAGGTGAAGCCCTGGAGCGGGCTGCGGAACTTGCCCTCCCAGTTCACCACGTCCTCGCGCCACAGGCGGTGCACCAGGGCGTAGTTCTCGATGGCGAGGTTGATGCCCTGGCGGATGTCCTGGCCGAACCAGGGGTAGACCGGGCCGGTGTTGCCGCGGCCCATCATCAGGTCCACCCGGCCGTCGGCCAGGTGCTGGAGCATCGCGAAGTCCTCGGCGATCTTCACCGGGTCGTTGGTGGTGATGAGGGTCGTGGAGGTGGAGAGGACGAGCTTCTCCGTCCGCGCGGCTATGTAGCCGAGCATCGTGGTCGGGGACGAGGGCACGAACGGCGGGTTGTGGTGCTCGCCGGTCGCGAAGACGTCCAGGCCGACCTCCTCCGCCTTCAGCGCGATGGCGACCATGGCCTTGATGCGCTCGCGCTCGGTCGGCGTACGCCCCGTGGTCGGGTCCGGCGTGACATCGCCGACGCTGAAGATCCCGAACTGCATGGTCGCTCAACCTCCAAGTTGTTGACCGTTCAACTATAACCCTCCAACGAGTCCCAGTGTCCGTGTATTCCTCATGGTCCGGCGGGTCCCCGCGTGCACATCCGGGGGGATCAGACCCGGCCCTCCCGAAGCCGGGCGATCTGCTCCCCGCTCAGCTCCACCGTCCGCCGCATGTGCCGGACGATCAGCGCGAGTTCGGCGTCGTCCAGGTCGTCGAAGAGCGTCTCCCAGGTGCCGCTGAGGCGGTCCCACATCCGCCCGAACTCGGCGACCTTCTCCGGCACGGTGGCCACCAGCACCCGCCGCCGGTCCACCGCGTCCCGCTCCCGGACGACGTACCCCGCCTTCTCCAGCCGGTCCACCAGCCGCGTCGCCGACCCCGTGGTCAGCCCCGTCAGCTCCGCGATACGGCCGGTGGTGACCGGGGCCTCCTCCAGCGTGAGCAGATTCAGGCACTGGAGATCGGTGGGGTGCAGGCCGAGGTGGTCGGCGACGGCCTGGTTGAACAGGGCGTACGACGCCATGTACCGGCGGGAGACCGTGGACAGCTCCGCCAGCAGCCGCGACCGGCCGCCCCCCGCACCGTTCCCGGACATGACCGCCCCTTTCGTCTGCGCCGTGCAGATAGCGTACGGCGCAGCGGCCGCGCCGGCCCGAGCCCGCGGCTCAGAACGCGTAGGTGTCCCCCGTGGCCAGCACCAGCACCCGCGCCACGTCGTGCGCCTTGCCCGCGTCGGCGGCGCCGCCGTTCCACGCCGTCCCGACCTCCATCGTCACCTCCGACGGCTGCCCCTTCAGGCGCACCGAGAGGGCGATCGGCTCACCCAGTCCGTGCGCGGCCAGCGCGCCCGTGCGGCACACCACCGCCCGCTCGTCCGTACGCGCGCACCCCGCCGGGAACTGCTGCACATCGGCGAGCGCCGCCGACCAGTGCAGCCGCACACTCGCGTCCGGGACGGCGGACGGCCCGTCGTTGCGCGGGGTCAGCCACACGTCCACCTGGTCGCCGGTCAGCACCGCGGAACCGTGATAGGCCAGCCCGGCCGAGGGCTCACCGGAACCGGCTCGGGCGGCCCCACCCCCCGCGACCACGGCCAGCCCGGCCAGCCCGGACACGGTGACGCTCCACAGACCCCGTCGACCCCACAGACCCCGCACACCTCGCATGACACCCACTCCTCACATATACGTATCTATGGGATGTATGCCACGAGGAGCGGACGACAGGCGCCGTCCATCAGGTGACGCGGCCGTGCGAAGCTGCCCCCATGCTCGTCCTCCGCTCCGCCGCCCTCTTCGTGGTCGCCGCCCTCTTCGAGATCGGCGGCGCCTGGCTGGTCTGGCAGGGCGTGCGCGAGCACCGGGGCTGGCTCTGGGCGGCGGGCGGTGTGCTCGCCCTCGGCGCCTACGGATTCGTCGCCACCTTCCAGCCCGACGCCCACTTCGGCCGCGTCCTCGCCGCCTACGGCGGGATCTTCATCGCCGGTTCCCTGCTGTGGGGCGTGATCGCCGACGGCTACCGCCCCGACCGCTGGGACATCACCGGCGCGCTCATCTGCCTCACCGGAATGGCCGTCCTCATGTGGGCGCCGCGCGGCGGGGGCTGACCGTTCGGAGGGCGGACGGCCCCGCCGTGGGCGCACCGCGGTCACCTACCCTTGGGCACAGACCGATCATCGTACGCCCGAGGAGCCGCCCCATGGCCACCGCAGCCCCGTCCGCCGCCTCCCGCATCGCCGTCGTCACAGGTGCGAGCAGCGGAATCGGCGCCGCCACGGCCCGGCAGCTCGCCGCGGCCGGGTACCGCGTCGTCCTCACCGCCCGCCGCAAGGACCGCATCGAGGCGCTCGCGGAAGAACTGACGGCGGCCGGCCACTCCGCGACCGCGTACCAGCTCGACGTCACCGACCGCGCGGCCGTCGACGAGTTCGCCACCGCCTTCAAGACCATCGGCGTCCTCGTCAACAACGCCGGCGGCGCACTCGGCGCCGACCCCGTCGCCACCGGCGACCCCGCGGACTGGCGCACGATGTACGAGACCAACGTCATCGGCACCCTGAACCTGACCCAGGCCCTCCTGCCGAAGCTCGTCGCGAGCGGCGACGGCACCGTCGTGGTCGTCTCCTCCACCGCCGGCCACGGCACCTACGAGGGCGGCGGGGGCTACGTCGCCGCCAAGCACGGCACGCACGTCCTCGCCGAGACCCTGCGCCTGGAGATCGTCGGACAGCCGGTCCGCGTCATCGAGGTCGCGCCCGGCATGGTCCGCACCGACGAGTTCGCCCTCACCCGCTTCGGCGGCGACCAGGACAAGGCGGCCAAGGTGTACGAGGGCGTCGCCGAACCCCTCACCGCCGAGGACGTCGCCGACACCATCAGCTGGGCGGTGACCCGCCCCAGCCACGTCAACGTGGACCTCCTGGTCCTCCGCCCCCGCGCCCAGGCCTCCAACAGCAAGGTCCACCGCGAACCGTGACCCCCGACGACGACAGGACACTGGAACGCCGCCGCCTGGCCCAGGAGACCAAGGACGAGCGCAAGGTCTGGTACTTCCTCGCCTACTTCCTCTTCGGCATCCACATCGTGGCCTTCGTCATGATCTACGCGGTGCGGCACGCCCACTGAACGCGGTCGGTTCAGCCCTTCACGCACACGACCTGCTTCAGCTTCGCCACGACCTCGACCAGGTCCCGCTGCTGGTCGATGACCTGCTCGATCGGCTTGTAGGCGCCGGGGATCTCGTCGACGACGCCGGAGTCCTTGCGGCACTCCACGCCCTGCGTCTGCTCTTCGAGGTCCCTGGTCGAGAAGCGGCGCTTGGCCGCGTTGCGGCTCATGCGCCGACCGGCGCCGTGCGAGGCGGAGTTGAAGGACTTCTCGTTGCCGAGACCCTTCACGATGTACGAACCCGTGCCCATGGAGCCGGGGATGATCCCGTACTCGCCGGAGCCCGCGCGGATCGCGCCCTTGCGGGTGACGAGGAGGTCCATGCCCTCGTAGCGCTCGCGACTGACGTAGTTGTGATGGCAGCTCACCTCGGGTTCGAAGGTGACCTTTGCCTTCTTGAACTCCTTGCGGACGACGTCCTTGAGCAGGGCCATCATGATCGACCGGTTGTGCTTGGCGTACTCCTGGGCCCAGTAGAGATCGTGTTCGTACGCCGACATCTGCGGAGTGTCCGCCACGAAGACCGCGAGGTCGCGGTCGACCAGTCCCTGGTTGTGCGAGAGCTTCTGGGCGACGCCGATGTGGTGCTCGGCGAGTTCCTTGCCGATGTTCCTCGATCCGGAGTGAAGCATGAGCCACACCGAACCGGACACATCTATGCACACTTCCACAAAATGGTTTCCCCCGCCGAGGGTTCCCATCTGCGCAGCCGCCCGCTCCCGCCGGAACTTCACAGCATCGGCAACCCCGTCGAACCGCCCCCAGAAGTCCTCCCACCCCGCGGTGGCCAGCCCATGGAACCGCCCCGGCTCGACGGGACTGTCATGCATCCCCCGCCCCACCGGAATGGCCTGCTCGATCTTCGACCGCAGCCGGGACAGGTCCCCCGGCAGGTCGTTCGCCGTCAGTGACGTCTTCACCGCCGACATCCCGCAGCCGATGTCGACGCCGACGGCCGCGGGGCACACCGCGCCCCGCATGGCGATGACCGAGCCGACCGTCGCGCCCTTGCCGTAGTGGACGTCCGGCATGACGGCCAGGCCCTTGATCCACGGGAGGGTGGCGACGTTGCGGAGCTGCTGGAGGGCCACGTCCTCGACCGTCGCGGGGTCGGTCCACATACGGATCGGCACCTTCGCGCCGGGCATTTCCACGTACGACATGTCTTCCTCATTCCCCCGGGGATGCAACAAAAGTCTTAAGAAGTGCAAAACGCAAAAGCAGCGCCAAGGTCGGCGAAAAGGGACGACGGACCGGCGTTCACAGCAGTGCGTGCGATACACATTGTCTCCAGGGGGCTCCCCGCCGCGGCAAGCGAATTACCAGCGGGGACACTGGATGACCGACCTCCCAGGACACCGTCGAGAGGAGCCTGACCGTGCAGCGGAAGGCGTATGTAACCGGCACCGCCGCCCTCCTCGCGGCGCTGCTGGCCGGCTGCACGAGCGGCTCCGGCGACAAGGGCTCGACGGACGACGCGAACCCGGGCGACGCCGGCACGGCGACGGCGGTGGCGCAGCCCGGCAAGTACCGCACGCTCCCCGAGCCCTGCGGCGCGATCGACCGCAGCACGCTCGACTCGCTCCTGCCAGGTGTCAAGCAGATCGCCGACCAGGACCAGCGGGACAAGGCGTACCAGGGCGAGGCGACGCTCACGTATGACACGGATCGCAAGGTCGGTTGCCGCTGGAAGGTCGATTCCACGGACGCGACCGATCATCTCCTGGTCGATTTCGAGCGGGTGGTGTCGTACGACAACTCGGTGAGCGACGACACCCAGGCGGAGAGTCTCTTCGGGGAGCAGCAGACCGCGGCCGACCTTCCGGAGCCGCAGGTCTCGGCGTCGGGGTCCGCGTCGGAGCCGGCCTCCGGGTCCCCTTCCGCCTCGTCGTCCGCGTCGGCCGCCGGCGGGGAGTCGAAGACCACGGTGGCGCCTTCGGCGAGCGCTTCCTCCAGCACCAAACCGTCCGATTCGTCCGGTAATTCGTCCGGTAACCCCTCCGACAGTTCCTCCGGCAGTCCCTCGGGTGACGCCTCGGCCGACCTCCAGCCCCGCGTTCTCGACGATCTCGGCGACGAGGCGTTCCTCGACGACCAGCTGACGAGCTCCGGCTCGACGGCGGAACAGCGAACGGTGACTGTGGTGTTCCGCACGTCCAACGTGATCGTGACCATCGAGTACGCGGAGCAGCCGACCGCGATCGGCGTCGCCCCGGACAGCAAGGAAATGCAGGACAGGGCCCGTAATCTGGCGGCCGAGCTGGATGACGTGCTCAACGGTTAGGGGTGCCGTGCGGACCCCGGGGGGCCGTACGCAAAGCCCGCGAAGGGAAGCCGCACAGCTCGCTCAACGCGTACCGTGACCCATCGGACCCGATCCGACCGCAGGAAACACGAGCGTCATGAGTGAAGGAACCATGCAGCGAGCAGCCCAGCGAGACGACCAGCGTGCCCAGCGAGTCCAGCTCCTCCCCCGCCTTCTTGTCTGTGCGGCGGCGGTCCCCGTGATGCTGGTGGCGGCCGGCTGTTCGTCGGACTCCGGGTCCGGCGATGGCGCGAAGGGGTCGCAGCAGACCGCCCCGGCCGGTGAGGACGCGGGCAGCGCCTCGGCGAGTTCCTCGCCGACGGTGCAGGCGGCCGCGTACGCGAAGTTGCCGGAGCCGTGTGCGGTGCTGTCGAAGTCGACTCTGGGTGAAATGGTGCCGAAGAGTTCGAAGTCGGGCAAGGAGGGCACGTCGAGTGACACCTCGTCCCGGTCCAGCTGCTCCTGGAGCAGCCTCGACAACAACGGGGTGAAGGGCTCGCAGTTCCGCTGGCTCAACGTCTCGCTGCTCCGCTTCGACTCGGACGCCAACCGCGGCACGGGTGAGAAGCAGGCGCAGGTGTACTTCGCGGACCAGGTCAAGGCCGCGCAGTCGGTGTCGGGTGCGAAGAACGCCAAGACGGAGCCGGTCGCCGGGACGGGTGACGAGGCGTCGGTGGTGCACTACGACCTGAAGAAGAAGGAAGGCGGCTTCAAGCAGCAGACGGTGGTCGCGCGGGTGGAGAACGTCGTCGTCACCCTCGACTACAACGGTGCGGGTCTGGCGGGCGAGAAGACCCCGGACGCGAGCGCCCTGACGAAGGCGGCGGAGAAGGCGGCCAAGGAGGCGGTGGCCGCGGTGCCGAAGGCCAACGGCCAGGGTGCGGGCGGCAGTTCGGGCTCGGGCTCCGGCGGGGCGAACTCCTCGCCGTCGAAGTCGGCGTCCAAGTCGGCGTCCCCGTCGTCGTCGGCCTCGGCTTCCAAGAAGGCGTCCGCGAGTGCCTCTCCGTCGAAGTCGTCGGCCTCGAAGGGCTGACCGGCACCACGTTTGCCGTACAGGTGTGCCACCCTATGCGCGCAACAACACGCACTGGGAGGGGAGTAACGAGTGGCCGCGCCACTTCAGCTGACTCGGATGCACCGCGTTCTCATCGGCGTGGTCGTGGCCGGCGCGCTGATCATCGCCGGCATCGGCTTCGCCGGTTCGTACGCGGCCGTCCGTGAGTTGGCCATCAAGAAGGGCTTCGGGAATTTCTCCTACGTCTTCCCGATCGGCATCGACGCGGGTATCTGTGTCCTGCTGGCCCTGGATCTGCTGCTGACGTGGATCCGTATCCCCTTCCCGTTGCTGCGTCAGACGGCGTGGCTGCTGACGGTGGCGACGATCGCCTTCAACGGTGCCGCGGCCTGGCCGGACCCGCTGGGTGTGGGCATGCACGCGGTGATCCCGGTGCTGTTCGTGGTCGCGGTCGAGGCGGCCCGGCACGCGATCGGCCGGATCGCCGACATCACGGCGGACAAGCACATGGAGGGCGTGCGTCTGACGCGCTGGCTGCTCTCCCCGGTGCCGACCTTCCTGCTGTGGCGTCGTATGAAGCTGTGGGAGCTGCGCTCCTACGACCAGGTGATCAAGCTGGAGCAGGAACGTCTCGTCTACCAGGCGCGGCTGCGTTCCCGGTTCGGCCGGGCGTGGCGGCGGAAGGCTCCGGTGGAGTCGCTGATGCCGCTGCGGCTGGCGCGGTACGGGGTGCCGCTGGCGGAGACGGCTCCGGAGGGTCTGGCCGCGGCGGGCATCGAGCCGCCGGTGCTGCCCGCGGCGCGTGCGGTGGAGGTTTCCGCGTCTCCGCGGGCCGTCGAGGCCGCGCCCACGCCCGTACCTCGACAGGCGGCGCCTGCCGAGGAGCACTACCGGCCCGAGCCGGCGGAGGAGCAGAGTCCCTGGTTCAACGTCCCTCAGCAGGTCGAGTACCACGGCGGCTACGACCCCGCGTACGACCCGGCGGAGCAGTACGCCCAGTGGTACGCGGAGCAGCAGGAGGCCGAGCAGTACCAGCAGCAGCAGCAGCAGTTCCAGCAGCTCCAGTACGACGAGCCCTCTCCGGAGGAGACCGGCAGCTTTCCCATCCCGGTGAGCCCCGGCCGTACCCGTGAGCTCGGCGAGGGCGGCGGCACGCCGGAGCCGGACGAGGACGCGTACTACCAGGTCTTCAAGCAGTCGATCAACGGCAGCTACCCGACGCCGCGTGAGTTCGGCGAGAACGTCGAGGCCGAGTTCAGCATCGGCCTCGCGCCGGACGACGCCAAGCGCATGGTCAACCGCTTCACCAACCGCTACAACGCGGAGCTGGAAGAGGACCACATCGCCTAGTCCGCGGCCCGGGGCCCGCCGCCCGACCTCGTGCCGGGTGTCACCGAGAGGATGTCACCGACCTGGATCCGGGCGTAGAACCACTGCGCGTCCTTGGTGCCGAGGCCGATCCAGCCGCCCGTGACGTCGTGGGCGGTGGAGGCGGGGACGGTCCTGGAGCCGTTCAGCAGGGCGAAGGCGGACGAGCCGCTGCGCACACTGCTGAAGAAGGCGGCACCGACCCCGCTGAACATGGCGTCGGCGTACGCGACGGTCGCCGCGGACGGCAGGTACGCCGCCCCGTACACCGTCGCACGCATCACCCGGGACGGCCGCACCGTCTACCGGGCGCGTCCCGACGTGCGGCGCGCGCTGGGCGAGAGGGAGGCGACCCTGGCGGGCGCTCGTATGGGGGCCGGGCGGACGTCTGCCGCCGACGGCTCGGCCGAGTCGGAGGTGTTCACCACCGGCGGGGCGGGGGGCGGGACCACCCGGCGGACCGTGTGGAGCACCGGGTACGACGGCCGACTCGCCCTGACGGTGGCCCTGTTCGCCGACCGGCCGGGGGGCAGGAAGGGCACCACGGTGCCCGCGCAGCTGCCGAACGTGCCGTCACCGACCGAGTTCGCCCAGAGCGCGGCGGCGGGGATCTGGGAGGCGGCGACGAAGAGCGTGCCGGAGAGTGCCGGGAAGAGGTGACGGGCGGCGATGTCCGCGAAAGGCGCCCGGTGCTGGAAAGCACCGGGCGCCTTTCGCCTCACGGCCTGACGGACTCACGGCCTGACGGACTCACGGCCTGACGGACTTACAGCCTTACGGCCTTACTCCCCGAGCAGGGCCCGCACCCTCTCCTGGCCCACCGCCAGCAGCAGCGTGGGCAGCCGCGGGCCGGTGTCGCGGCCGACGAGCAGGTGGTAGAGCAGGGCGAAGAACGACCGCTGGGCGGTCTTGATCTCCGGCGGCAGCTCCTTGGGCGTGGCGTCGGCGGAGAACCCGGCCTGGACCTTGGGCACGCCGTAGACGAGGTGGGTCAGTCCGTCGAGGGACCAGTGGTCGGCGAGCCCGTCGAGGAGCAGCCGGATCGACTGCTGGGAGGACTCGTCGAGGGACTTCAGCAGCTCGGCGTCGGGTTCGTCGCGGACGATGGTGCGCTGGTCGGCCGGGACGTGGGTGTTGATCCAGGCCTCGGCCTTGTCGTACCGGGGCCGGGCCTCGTCCAGGGAGCCGAGCGGGTCGGCCGGGTCGAGCTCGGACAGGATGCGCAGGGCCTGGTCCTGGTGGCCGGCGGTGATGTCGGCGACGGAGGCGAGGGTGCGGTAGGGCAGCGGGCGCGGGGTCTTGGGCAGCTCGCCGGCGGCGATGCCCGTGGCCCGGGTGTACGCGGCGACGTCGCCCGGCAGGGCGGAGCCGTCGGCCACCTTGCCCGCGAGCTTGTCCCACTCGTCGTACAGCCGCTGGATCTCCTGGTCGAAGGCGATCTTGAAGGACTGGTTGGGCCGGCGCCGGGCGTACAGCCAGCGCAGCAGCTGCGGCTCCATGATCTGGAGCGCGTCGGCCGGCGTGGGCACGCCACCGCGCGACGACGACATCTTCGCCATGCCGCTGATGCCGACGAAGGCGTACATCGGGCCGATGGGCTGCTTCCCGCCGAAGATCCCGACGATCTGCCCGCCGACCTGGAAGGAGGACCCCGGCGAGGAGTGGTCGACACCGCTCGGCTCGAAGATCACACCCTCGTACGCCCACCGCATCGGCCAGTCGACCTTCCAGACCAGCTTGCCGCGGTTGAACTCGCTGAGCCGGACGGTCTCGGCGAAGCCGCACTCGTCGCAGGTGTACGACAGCTCGGTGGTGTCGTCGTCGTACGAGGTGACCGTGGTGAGGTCCTTGCCGCAGCCGCCGCAGTACGGCTTGTACGGGAAGTACCCGGCGGAGCTGCTGCCGTCGTCCTCGGCCGCGGCGCCGGAACCCTCCTCGGCCTCCAGTTCGGCCTCGTCCACGGGCTTCTGCTGCTGCTTCTTGGCGGCGGGCTTGGCCTTGGTGCGGTACTGGGCGAGGATCGCGTCGATGTCGCCGCGGTGCTTCATGGCGTGCAGGACCTGCTCGCGGTACACGCCGGAGGTGTACTGCTCGGTCTGGCTGATCCCGTCGAACTCGACGCCCAGCTCGGCCAGCGACTCGGTCATCGCGGCCTTGAAGTGCTCGGCCCAGTTCGGGTACGCGGAGCCCTCGGGGGCGGGCACGGAGGTCAGCGGCTTGCCGATGTGCTGCTTGTAGCCGTCCTCGTCGACCCCGGGGATGCCCTTGGGCACCTTCCGGTAGCGGTCGTAGTCGTCCCAGGAGATCAGGTGCCGGACCTGGTGCCCGCGGCGGCGGATCTCGTCGGCGACCAGGTGCGGGGTCATGACCTCGCGGAGGTTGCCGAGGTGGATCGGGCCCGAGGGGGAGAGCCCGGACGCGACGACGACCACCGGTTTGCCCGGGGCCCGACGCTCCGATTCCTCGATGACCTCATCCGCGAAACGGGAGACCCAGTCGGTGGTCTCGGTGCTCTGAGCCACGATCGGCACGTCCTTCTTTCTGAACGGGGTGACACCCCATTCTCACAGACCCGCTCGCGCCCGGGAAAACGGCTTTACCCACCGTGGGATACTGGCTGGGTCTATCCATCCCCACGAGGAGAACGGCACCCATACCTATGGCCTCGGTCACGTCCCTCAGCGACTCCGTCCAGCAGCAGCTCGCGTCCGCCCTCTCGGCCACCCTGCCGGAGGCCGCCGGCGCGGACCCGCTGCTGCGACGAAGCGACCGGGCCGACTTCCAGGCCAACGGGATCCTGGCGCTCGCCAAGAAGGCCAAGGCGAACCCGCGGGAGCTGGCGACGCAGGTCGTCTCCCAGCTCGTCACCGGTGACGTGATCGAGGACATCGAGGTCTCCGGGCCCGGCTTCCTGAACATCAGGATCGCCGACAAGGCGATCACGCGGAACCTGGCCGCGCGGTACGCGGACGACTCCGGCCGCCTCGGCGTGCCGCACGCCGCGAACCCCGGCACCACGGTGATCGACTACGCCCAGCCGAACGTGGCGAAGGAGATGCACGTCGGCCATCTGCGGTCGGCGGTGATCGGCGACGCGGCGGGCCGGCTCCTGGAGTTCACCGGCGAGAACGTGGTCCGCCGCCACCACATCGGTGACTGGGGCACCCAGTTCGGCATGCTCATCCAGTACCTGGACGAGCACCCGCACGAGCTGGACCACGGGCAGGCCCAGGTCAGCGGCGAGGAGGCGATGTCGAACCTCGACCGCCTCTACAAGGCGGCGCGCAAGCTGTTCGACTCGGACGAGGAGTTCAAGACGCGGGCCCGCCGCCGGGTCGTGGACCTCCAGGCCGGTGAGCCGCACACCCTCGCCATGTGGCAGAAGTTCGTGGACGAGTCGAAGATCTACTTCTTCTCCGTCTTCGACAAGCTGGACATGGAGATCCAGGACCCCGACATCGTCGGCGAGTCGGGTTACAACGACATGCTCGCCGAGACCTGCCGCCTCCTGGAGGAGTCCGGCGCGGCCGTCCGCTCCGAGGGCGCCCTCTGCGTCTTCTTCGACGACGTCAAGGGCCCGGACGGCAACCCGGTCCCGCTGATCGTGCAGAAGTCCGACGGCGGCTACGGCTACGCGGCCACCGACCTCTCCGCGATCCGCGACCGTGTCTTCAACCTGAAGGCGAACACCCTGCTGTACGTGGTGGACGCACGGCAGTCCCTGCACTTCAAGATGGTCTTCGAGACCGCGCGCCGGGCGGGCTGGCTGGGCGAGGACGTCACGGCGCACCACCTGGCCTTCGGCACGGTCCTCGGCAAGGACGGCAAGCCGTTCAAGACGCGTGCGGGCGAGACGGTCAAGCTCCAGGACCTCCTCGACGAGGCCGTCGACCGGGCCACCGCGGTCGTCCGGGAGAAGGCCGAGAAGGTGGGCCTGACCGAGCAGGAGATCACCGAGAACGGCCGGTACGTGGGCATCGGCGCCGTGAAGTACGCGGACCTGTCCACTTCGGCGGTACGGGACTACAAGTTCGACCTGGACCAGATGGTCTCGCTGAACGGCGACACCTCCGTCTACCTCCAGTACGCGTACGCCCGTATCCAGTCGATCCTCCGCAAGGCGGGCGAGGCGAGCCCGGCGGCCCACCCGGAGCTGGCACTGGCCCCGGCCGAGCGGGCCCTCGGCCTGCACCTGGACCAGTTCGCCGAGACGGTGCTGGAGGTCGCGGCGACGTACGAGCCGCACAAGCTGGCCGCGTACCTCTACCAGTTGGCCACGCTGCTCACGTCGTTCTACGACCAGTGCCCGGTCCTGAAGGCCGAGACGCCGGAGCAGATGGAGAACCGCCTGTTCCTGGTCGACGTGACGGCCCGCACGCTGCACCAGGGCATGGCGCTGCTGGGCATCCGGACGCCGGACAAGTTGTGACGGGTACGGCCGGCCCTCATCCCGGGGGCCGGCCGGAACTCGCGCGCGGGTCGTACCCCGGCCGGTCGTACCCCGGCGGCGGGTCGTCGCGGTTGCGCAGCGAGTCGCCCTCGGCCAGGACGTGGCCCAGTACCGCGACGGAGTGTTCGAGGGCGGCCTGATCCGTTGCCAGGCTGTGCAGGTAGTCGTGCACCTGCTCCGGGCTGTATCCCCGGGCCGTCCTGGGAAACGACGGCTTGACCGGCCCCACCCGCGTCTTTTCCGGGAAGATGACGTTCGGGCTCCTGGCCCAGGCCTCGTCCTCCACGGCTTGCAGCGCCTTCCTGCTCCAGGTGCGCGCGCGTGCGTCGGTTTGGTCCGCCAAGCCGGAGACAGTCGTGCTGATGAGTCTCTCCATCCCCCGGATCAGGCTGCGGATCCGGTACTGCTCGGCGAGCAGCCCGCGGACGTGCTGCTGCACGACCTGCGGGTGATAGCCGTCCTCGACCATGGTGAACTGGCTGCGCGTCGCATGGGTTGCGTCCGGTAGCCGCCGGTCTGCGTTCGCGGACCGTTTCCGTGTCTGTGCCAGCAGCTCTCGCGCTGCGCCTTCCGCCTGCGCACGGATCCGCCTGGCCTCCTCGACGGCCTGCTCCCGGGTCCGCTCGGCCTCCTCGGCGGCTTGCCTGCGCAGGCGCTCGGCCTCCTCGGCCTTCGCGGCGCAGTCCGCCTGCGTTTGCCGCCATACCTGCCACGCCTTGGCCACGATCCGTTCGGCGATGCTCCCGGTCTGCGCCAGCTGGGCCACGTCGAACACGTCACTGCCCGCCACGGTGACGGCTTGGTTGACGAGGATGGTGGCCAGGCTGTCGGAGATCGCGGCGGCGTCGGCCGGGCGATCGTCGGGGTGCTTGGCGAGGAGCCGCAGGATGAGGTCGTTCAGTGCGGTGGGGAGTTCGGAGACCAGGGTGTTCGGGGCCGCCGGTGTCGCCTCCGCCTGCATGCGCAGGACGCCGAGGTGGCTGGCGCTGACGAACGGCGGGCGGCCGGTCACCGCGTGGTAGAGGACGCAGCCCAGCGAGTACAGGTCACTGCGGTGGTCGATCTGCCCCGCGTCCTCGGCTTGTTCCGGGGACATGTACGGCGGCGAGCCGAGCAGCGCCCCCTTCGCGGTGTGCTCGTGGATGCTGAGCGTGTCGCCCACGAACTTGGCGACGCCGAAGTCGAGGATCTTCGCCGTGCCCTCGGGCGTCAGCAGGACGTTCGCCGGTGTGATGTCCCGGTGCACCACCCCATGGCAGTGCGCCTCGTCCAGCGCCTGCGCGATCTGCGCCGCCCAGCCCGCCGCCAGCGGCCACGGCGGCCGGCCCTCCTCCAGGCGTCGGCGCAGCGAGACGCCCTGGACGAGCTCCATCACGAGGTAGAAGACCTGCCGCCCACCGACCGACACGTCCCCCCAGTCGTAGGCGGTCACCACGTTCCGGTGGGACAGCCGTGCGGCGAGCTGCACCTCGCGGCGGAACCTGTCCTGTGTCTCCGTCCCCTGCGCCCCGAACGCGGCGTGGACCAGCTTGACCGCGACGTCGCGCCGCATCCGCTCGTCCTGCGCGGACCACACCTCGCCCATGCCCCCGACGCCGAGTCGCGGCCCGATCCGGTACCGCCCGGCCAGCAGTTCGCCCTGCACCGGTCATGTCCCCCCGTTCAGTTCCCACCGTTCAGTTCCCGGCCGAGCTGCCCGAACTGCCGTACGAGCCGCCTGCCAGCCGGCGCAGCCGTCTCGCCTCCTCCTCCAGACGGTGCGCCACCTCCATGCCGTCCGTGAGGCCGCTGGCGGTGAGCTGGGCGGCCAGGGAGGTGAAGTAGTGCGCGGTCGACAGGAGCTGGTCGTTCATGCCGAGCGGGATGCCGTCCGGCGGAAGCGCGTTGAGGTCGTCGAGGACGCGGTTGATCTCCCGGCCGATCTCGTCCCGGGCGTCCTGCGCGAGCGGCACGGCCCGTCCCACCTGGGCGAGGACCGAGTGGCAGGAGCGGACGAGTTCCCGCAGCAGCCGGTCGTCCCGCCGCACCGGACTGATGCCCACCGACGGACCGTTGAACACGTTGCCCTGCACCAGCCGGTCCCGCACCACCACGGGCTCGTACCGGCGCAGGTCGATCGCGCGGGTGGCGCCGAGGGCCTGCCGGAAGCAGGGATGGATGTGGAACTCCGTCTCGTGCGGCTGCACCGGGAGGTGGTCCTGCCAGGCGAACACCACGTCGTGGCCACGTCGTACGCCGAGGAAGCCGACGCCGTACAGGACGTCGACGACTCCGGAGAGAGTCAGCGCGTCGGTGTACGCGGGGAAAAGCTCGTGCAGGGTCTCCTCGGCAGCCTCGAAACGGCTGTGCAGCGCCGCGCGGGACACCACGTACCCGGCGTTCTGGAACAGCGGGAAGAGGTTCTTCAGGAACGGGTGGGCGACGAGGTACTCCGAGGACAGGTCCTTCAGCTTCCACTCGGAGAACTGCCGCTCGGCGTGGAGCACGTCCGCCTCGGTGATCCGGTCCCGGGCGTTCGTCAACCAGGCCGCCTCCTGGCAGGCGTTGAGGAACTGGATGGCGTCCCGCGGCCGGGGCAGACAGCGGCGGAAGACATAGCCCGGCGTCTCCTCTCCGACCACCTCCGGCGGGAAGATCTCCCGCCAGAGCTGCCCGGCGGTCAGCTCCACCCCGGCGGAGGCCCGCGCGCGGGCCAGGGCCAGGTCCCGCAGCGCCGCCTGGGACCAGGTGATCCTCAGTTCGTCGCCGTGGAACTTGTCGCCCTCGCCGAACGACAGCGAGTCGTAGATGTCGGCCCGCAGGAAGAGCAGCAGCCGCACGGAAGGGCCGTAGCGGCTCGTCGCGTACTTGGCCGCGAGCAGCAGTCCGATCACCAGCGAATTACTGTCGGGCTCCGCCGACCAGATCTGCTCCAATTGGTCGACCATGAGCAGCAGCGGTTCGTGCGCACCGTCGCAGCCGAGATCGGCCAGCGCCTGCACCACACCCTGCTCGACGATGCCCAACTGCCGCTGCGCTCGCGCCCCTTCCGACGGCGACTGCGCGAGGTCCATACCCGCTTTGACCCCGAACGCCTCCAGGGACAGCGAGGTCTGCAGGCCCTTGGCACTGGCCGCCAGCCGTTCCCCCAGCCCGTCCCCCGCCAGTTCCCCGTTCTGCTTCAGGAACTTGGCCAGTGCCTTGACCGAGGCGGGTCTGCGGCCGCCGTGCGCACTGCTCCTGGCGTGCGCCACCAGGTGACGGGCCGCGTGCACGGCGAACACGTACCGCCAGATCAGCGCCTTCGCCGAGTCCCCTTGCAGTCCCTGTAACTCGAACCGGCGGATCTCCTCGCCGGCTGCCTCGTCCGGCGTGACCAGCACCCTTCCGGCGCGCTCGCCGCCGTCCGCCCGCAACTGCATGCAGATGGCGCTCTTCCCGGACCCCTTGCGGCCGATGATGAGCATCTTCTTCCCGGCCACCGCGGCCCGGTACGCCGCCGTGGGCTGGAATCCGCCGCGCAGCAGCAAACCGTCGTCGGTCACATCCCGCTCGGCGTCCTCGCGCCCGAAGTGCAGGTGCGCGAGAAGCAGGCCGTCGGCCATCCCGTCCCCCTAGATGTCGCCCGGCAGCCGGGATCCGCAGTACGGATCCCGCTGGTCGACACCGTAGCGGCAAGGCCGGGTCCCGCTCAGCGGATCGGGCCAGAGGCCTGGAGGGCCTTCGCCGCCACGAGGTGACGGCCGCTGTCAGTGGCTCCCCCTACAGTCTGCGGCATGGCGACTCTTCCCAACCCGCTGCCCAAGCTGGCGTCCGACCCTAGCGGACGTTCCCTGGGCCTCCAGCTCCCGCCCGGGAGGCTGGTCGACGCGACGATCGACGGTCCATGGCCGGAGCCGCTGCTGTGGCACGCCGACAAGCAGGCCGCGCCCGGCACTTGGGCCGCGCTCGGCGTGTCCGCCGGCCGGGCGGGCCTGCTGCCCGTGCTCATCGAGGCGCACGGCTCCCAGGGCGGGCCGGAGCGGTGGGAGCTGAGCCCTGACTACGCCTCGTACCCCGGGGACCACGACGCCGAGGAGGTGCTCGCGGAGTACTGGGAGGACGACGGGGCGGAGGAGGACGAGGAGTACGGGCCCGACGAGGAACTCGACGAGCTGCGGGCCCCGTTCGGGCCCGTCTGGCCCGGCCTCGCGCCGGCGGGTTCGCTGACCGTCGAACCCGGCACCTGCGCGGCCCGGCTCGCCGACTCGCTGACCGACGGCTCCGACGCCTGGTTCAAGGATCCGCGGCTCGCGCTCGTCCCGGCCCGGCGGTCCGCCGACATTCCAGCCGCGATCGGCTGGTCCGGCCCGGTGAACCACGACAACGACGTGGCGCGGCTCTGCGCGGTCCTCCGTTCCTGGGAGGACCGCTTCGGCATACGCGTGGTCGGCCTCGGCTTCGACACCCTGGTCGTCTCCGTGGCCGCCCCGCCCACCACCCTCGCCGACGCGGAGGCACTGGCGGCGGAGCACTTCGCGTTCTGCCCGGACAACCTCACGCAGAGCGGACTGGGCGCGCTGGGCGCCTACGCCAAGGAACTGGTCGGCGAGTCCGTCTGGCACTTCTGGTGGGACTGACCCGGAGGCCGGGCCGGCCTCACCCGAGGAGGGTCATGCCCTCCGGGGCGGTGATGCCGAACTCCTCGTCGAGCAGACGGCGTGCCTCGGCCTCGTCCGTCACCTCCCGCTCCGTGACCGTGCCGTCGGCACGCGTCTCGGTCAGGAGGCGGCCGTTGAGCAGCAGATGGCTGTCGCCGGTGACGCGCTGCACGTAGAGGCGCTGGGTGAAGGGGGAGCGCGGGTTGGTGCCGATGTGCCAGTTGATGACCTCGAAGTCGGGCTTCTCGAAGGGCTCCAGGGTGAAGGCGTACTGCCCCACCCAGGACCCTTCCCCGGACGTGCCGCTCTTCGCCTCGTAGGCCTGGAGCACCCACATCTCCAGCGGGCCGTCGTGCGGCACGTGGACGAGGCGGTGGCGGCGCCCCGCGTCGTGGAACTCGACGCCCGTGGTCAGCGGCACGGGTTCCAGCAGCGCACCGATCGCCCCGAAGCCGACGTCCGCCAGATACGGCCGCGGGTCGCCCGGCGCCTCGACCAGCAGCGCCATGTGCGTGCGCGGACGGCTCGCGATGTCGTCCGCGCCCACGACGACGCGCGCCGTCAGCCGGGTCACGCCGTATCCCAGCGCCTCCAGAGCGAGAGCGAGCAGCGTGTTGTGCTCATAGCAGTACCCGCCACGACGGCTGTGCAGGAGCTTGGCCGCGAGATCGGCGGGCTCCAGGGAGGGCGCCGTACGACGCAACGCGTCCAGGTTCTCGAACGGAATCCCCCGCATGTGCGCCAGATGCACCCCCCGCAACGTCTCCGCGTCGGCCCGCCGTTCCCCCTCCCACCCGATCCGCCGAAGGTACGCGTCGAGTTCGAATCCCACATCGGATCCCACTGTGGATCCCACTGTGTCGGCCATGCCCTCACCGTAGACACACCTCTCACGCCCCGTCCTCCCGAACCGTGAGCCGTACATGAATGACCTAGGAGGAAGATGACTCGCACGACCCCGGGCCGGCCGCTGGACATCGAGGCGCGGTTCCCCGAGCTCGTCGGCCACAGGAAGACCTGCACACGGCTGCACCCGCGGCCCGGCGCACCTGATCCCTTCCACAGTTCCGTCGGGGGACCGTTCCTGTGGCCGTCCGACGAGCCGTGGCCCACCTGCCGAGCAGCGCATCCTCGTGACACCGGCCGTCGCATCGAGGACATCCACCAGGAGAGGCGGGTACTCGACGAGGCATGGCGTCGCAGCCCGGAATCGGGTCCTACGGAACAGGAGCGCGAACGGTTGCACGAGCTGCGCCGGGAGTATCATGTTGCCGCGCTCACGGAAACCTCGCCGGTACCCCTCGTCCCGCTCGCCCAGCTGTACGTCCAGGAGGTGCCGGACCTCGTCGCTCCGGAAGGGCCGGAAGGGTACGACCTCCTCCAGGTCCTGTGGTGTCCGTTCAGTGCGCACGGGCGACAAGCGACGCCTGACATCCAGCTTCGCTGGCGCAGGGCAGCCGACTGTGCGCCACTGGCGGATCCGCCCCGGCCGGAAGTGGTGGGCGACGCGGATTATGTGCCGGAGCCTTGTGTTCTCCACCCGGAACAGGTCGTGGAGCATGAATACATCGAGCTGTTGAGTGAAGGCCTCCAAGAACGTATCGAGGAATGGGAAGAGGAGAACGAGGAGGAGGCCGACGGAAGCGACGACTCCCCGACCTATGAAGAGGACTTCTCGATCACGCCGGGCTGGAAGGTCGGTGGCTACGCGACGTGGGGCGTGACGGGCCCTTATGCGATCAGCTGCCCTTCGTGCGGGCAGTCCATGGAACTCCTGTTGGCCATCAACTCCCTTGAGCTGGGTGGAAACACGGGTTGGATTCCGTTGGAGGACCGCGCTCTCATCGGCACGCCCGAGGTGAACACGCCTACACAGGTGAGGGTGGGCAGGGGCGGCTCGCTGAACGTCTTCCGGTGCGCCGCGGACCTCCGGCACGACTACACGGTCGTCCTCCAGTGAGCCGTGCCCGCCTCAGCCACCGAGTCCCCTCCTGAGCCTGCGCAGCCCCTCCGTGATCTCCTCCGGTGTCTGGGTCACGAAGCAGAGGCGGAGGGTCGAGGGGTCGGGGGTGCCGGTGTGGAAGGGGGCGCCGGGGACGTAGGCCACGTCGTGCCGTACGACGTCGGGGAGCAGGGCCGTGGTGTCGTACGGCTCCGGGAGGCGGACCCAGAGGAACATGCCGCCCTCGGGGCGGCTCCAGGTCGAGCCGGCGGGGAGCGCGTGGGGCAGGCCCGCGAGCATGGCGTCGCGGCGGTCGCGGTACGCCCCGGCGACCCGGGCGACGTGGGCGTCCAGGTCGTTGTCGGTCAGGTAGCGGGCCGCGGCGAGCTGGTTGACCGTCGGTGTGTGCAGGTCGGCCGCCTGCTTGGCGATCGCGCAGGCCCGGCGCAGCTCGGCGGGCGCCCGCAGCCAGCCGAGGCGCAGGCCGGGTGCCATGACCTTGGAGAAGCTGCCGAGCAGGACCGTACGGTCCGCGCCGCCGGGGTACGAGGCGATCCACGGCACGCGTTCGCCCTCGAAGCGGAGTTCGCCGTACGGGTCGTCCTCGATGACCCACAGGCCTCGGCGCGCGGCGACGTCCGCGACCGCCGCCCTGCGTGCGGCCGGCATGGTGCGGCCGGTGGGGTTCTGGAAGGTGGGCACGGTGTAGAGCAGCTTGGGGAGTTCGCGTGCCACCAGCTCCTCCAGGGCCTCGGGGTCGACACCGCCGACGTCGGAGGGGACGGGCAGGATCCTCGCGCCCGCGAAGCCGAAGGCCTGAAGTGCCGCGAGGTAGCAGGGGTTCTCGACGAGGATGGTGTCGCCGGGTTCGAGGAGGGCAGTGGCGAGCAGGGACAGCGCCTGCTGGGAGCCGGTGGTGACGAGGATGTCGTCGGGGTCAGTGGGCAGTCCGCGCGCGCTCGTACGGTCGGCGAGCGCGGTCCGCAGCGTGGGCTCGCCTTCCGTGGTGGAGTACTGGAGGGCGCGGGCGGGCAGTTCGGCGAGCACCGCGCGGTACGCCTCCGCGATGCCCTCCGTGTCGAACAGCTCCGGTGCCGGCAGCCCGCCCGCGAAGTTGATGACCTCGGGGCGGGCGGTGACGGCGAGGATGTCCCGTACCGGAGAGCCGCCGATCGAGCGGGCCCGCGCCGCGAGCGGCGGCACGGGGGCGGAGGTGGGGGCGGGGGCGGGCTCGGCGACCGTCATGGCACGGCTCCTTCGGCTGCGGTGACGTCTCGTGCCCGCAGCCTAGGGATGTACGTGCCGTCTACAAGCAGCTTTCCGGGATGCGGACGCGGCGGCGGCCCGTTTCGGGCCTTGTCACCGCCGGCCGGTGCTCAGCGCAGCTTCCGCGCGACCTCGGTCGCCCAGTAGGTGAGGATGTTCCGCGCGCCGGCCCGCTTGATGCCGGTCAGCGTCTCCAGGATCGCCCGGTCGCGGTCGACCCAGCCCTTCTCGGCGGCGGCCTCGATCATCGAGTACTCGCCGGAGATCTGGTAGGCGGCGACGGGCACGTCCACGGCGTCCGCGACGCGGGCGAGGATGTCGAGGTAGGGGCCGGCGGGCTTGACCATCACCATGTCGGCGCCCTCCTGGAGGTCCAGCTCCAGCTCCCGCAGGGACTCGCGCCAGTTGGCGGGGTCCTGCTGGTAGGTCTTGCGGTCGCCCTTGAGGGAGGAGGCGACGGCCTCGCGGAAGGGGCCGTAGAAGGCGGAGGAGTACTTGGCCGTGTAGGCGAGGATCGCGACGTCCTCGCGGCCGATCTGGTCGAGGGCGTCGCGGATGACGCCGATCTGTCCGTCCATCATGCCGCTCGGGCCGACGACATGGGCGCCCGCGTCGGCCTGCACCTGGGCCATCTCGGCGTACCGCTCCAGCGTCGCGTCGTTGTCGACCCGCCCGTGCTCGTCGAGCACCCCGCAGTGCCCGTGGTCGGTCGTCTCGTCGAGGCACAGGTCGGACATCACCAGCAGGTCGTCGCCGACCTCGGCGCGGACGTCACGGATCGCGACCTGGAGGATCCCGTCGGGGTCGGTGCCCGGGGTTCCGAGGGCGTCCTTCTTCGACTCCTCCGGCACCCCGAACAGCATGATCCCGGAGACCCCGGCCTCGACCGCCTCCAGCGCGGCCTTCTTCAGGCTGTCGCGGGTGTGCTGGACGACACCGGGCATGGCGGAGATCGGCACGGGCTCGCTCACGCCTTCCCGGATGAACGCCGGGAGGATGAAGTCGGCGGGGTGCAGCCGCGTCTCGGCGACCATCCGCCGCATGACGGGCGACGTCCGCAGCCGCCGGGGTCGCGTACCGGGGAAGGATCCGTACTTCGTCATGCCCTCTACGCTACGCCCGCCCGGCCCGCGCCTTTGCCGACGGCCTGTCGGGCCAAGCGGGGCATAGCGGAACCCCGATACGAAGTTTTTGCGCGCTCCTGGCCGTACCTGGAATCGCCCGACCACCCACCGTTCTACGCGCGTGGTGTCATGCCCGCGCCACCCCCACCCAAGGCACTCCCAAGGCACCCCCAGGCATCCCCCAGGCACCCCAGGAGACACACATGCTGTGGAAGGTCCTCGGCCGCGCGGGCGTCGCGCTCGCCGCCGGCGCCACCGTCGTCGCCACCGCCCTCCCCGCGAACGCCGCGAGCTACTCCGCGTTCGCCTTCTCCCAGAGCGGCAGCCAGCCCACCATCTACGACTTCATCAACTCGGCCACCAGCACCCTCGACATGACCATGTACGAGCTGGAGGACGCCACCGCCGTCAACGACCTCATAGCCCTGAAGAACAAGGGCGTCACGGTCCGGGTCGTCCTCGACCGCCAGCACCGGAGCGCCAACGGCTCGGCCTACACGTCGCTGACGAACGCGGGCATAGGCGTGGTCTGGTCCTCCTCCGCCTACGTCTACACCCACCAGAAGACGATCACGGTCGACGGCACCAAGTCCCTGGTCCTGACCGGGAACCTCACCGCCCAGTACTACCCGACCGGCCGCGACTACGGCGTCTTCGACGACGACACCCGTGACGTCGCCTCCATCGAGAAGGTCTTCAACGCGGACTACGCGGGCACCTCGATCACCCCGACCGACGGCGACCACCTCCTGTGGTCCCCGACCGACTCCCGCAGCCGCCTGGTGTCCTTCATCAACTCGGCCACCAAGACCCTCGACGTCGAGGAACTGGAGTTCAGCGACAGCACGGTCGTCAACGCCATCGTGGCCCGCGCCAAGGCGGGCGTGGCCGTACGCGTGGTCCTGGAGAGCCCCTCCAGCTACTCCAGCCAGGTCTCGGCCATCAAGGCCGCGGGCGGCAAGGTCGTCGGCTACTCCGACCCGAACGGCTTCTACATCCACGCCAAGGCCATGGTCGCCGACTACGGCCTGACCACCCAGGAGGTGGAGGCGGGCTCGATGAACATCAGCAGCAACTCGCTCAGCAACAACCGCGAGCTGGGCATCATCCTCACGGGCACCGGCGTGGCCCAGCCGGTCACCACCACCATCGAAACGACGTTCAACAGCGACTACGCGGGCGGCACCGCCGCCTGATCGCCGAAGGGCCGGCGGGTGCCCACAGCACCCGCCGGCTCCACTAGCCAGTGCCGTGTCCGCGAACCTTCGCCGAGTTGCTGGGCCGGTGAGACCAATGGGAGGGGTGGATCCTTCCGGTCGCGGTACGGTCCTGCCATGTCCCGATCAGCCGATGTTGACCTCTCCCGGCCCCCCGTCACCGCGGATGACCTCGACCTTGCTGTGCAGCTTGCTGTGAGCGTCCTTCGCGAGGCGCCCCCAGCTGCTTGGGAAGGCAGGGCCGGTTCGCTGGAATGGGACTGCTGGGAAACCGTCGAGCACCTCAGCGACGACCTCTTCGCCTACGCTGCGCAACTGGGCCCCAAAGCACCGCCCTTGGATGGCGAGGTGCCCTTCGTATGCGAGAGCCGACGGCCCGGCGGCCCAGCGAACGCCATTCACGCGGACCGCAAGGCGGGGCCCGCCGGCCTGCTACAGGTGCTGGAGGCAAGCGGCGCGCTGCTGGTCGCCATGGTGCGCACGACGCCTCCGCAAACCCGCGCTCACCACGTCTTCGGCGTTTCGGATCCCGAGGGCTTCGCAGCGATGGGGATCGTGGAGACCCTGGTACACACGCACGACCTGGCACAAGGGCTCGGTCTCGTATGGAGTCCGCCTGCTGATCTGTGCTTTCGAGTGCTCACCCGGCTGTTTCCGGGCGCGCCCTCGTCCACGGATGCCTGGTCGACCCTTTTGTGGGCCACTGGACGCGCCGAACTACCTGGATACCCTCGTCTGACCGCATGGCGCTGGGACGGCACACCCCGGGCATAGGCTCAGGCGTTTCCGCCGAGGTCCAGCTCCGCCCAGACCGTCTTGGCCGGCGGAGGACCGCCGCGTACGCCCCAGCGATCGGCCAGTTCCTCCACCAGCAGCAGGCCGTAGCCGGACTCGCGGGGTGACGCGTCCATCGTCCGCGCGCGCTCCGGCCAGCGGTCACCACGGGTATCGGTGACCTCGATACGGAGCGTGCCCGGCGCGGTGAGCGTGAGGGCGAGTCGGAAGCTCCGGCCGGGGACGCGTCCGTGCAGCGCCGCGTTCGCCGCGAGCTCGGCGACGATCAGCCTGGCCGGGTCCAACGGCATGCCCCATGAGCGCAGTTGCTCCGCTGCCAGCAGCCTGGCCAGCCGGGCTCCGCGTCGGGTTGAGGACAGCGGCACCGAGAAGCGGGGCTCAGTGACCGCGGGCGCGGTAGCGGAAGTGCTGGTTCGGGTGATTTCTTCGACCATGTCACTCAGCGTGTTCACGCATGCCTAATCTGTGAAGAGCTGGCGGCCGTGCGGGGCGTGACCGTCCGGACTCTGTCCGGCTTCCGTCCGGGCTGTCCGTAGTGACGGCGGGCGTGCGGCCGGCGTTGGGCACGAAGGTTCGGTGGAGGGTGGTGACGGGCGTGAACGACTGGTACGCGGAGCCGGAGGACGACGAGGCCGGGGCCGTGATGCGGGCGGTGATCCGGCAGTTGAAGCTGTGGCGGGAGGCCGCCGGGATGACCCAGGTGGAGTTCGGGGCGGCCATCGGGTACGGCGAGGAACTGGTCTCCTCCGTGGAGCGGGGGCGGCGGATTCCTCGGCCCGAGTATCTGGACGCGGCGGACGAAGCCCTGGGTGCGGGCGGCAAGATCGCGGCGATGAAGGGGGACGTGGCGGAGGCGCGGTACCCGAAGAAGGTCCGGGACCTGAAGAAGCTGGAGGGGGAGGCGGTCGAGCTGTGTGCCTACAACAACTCCGTGATCCATGGGTTGTTGCAGACCAAGGAATATGCGCGAGCCGTGTTCAGTGCTCGGCGTCCCCCGTTCACGGCAGAAGAGAGAGAGCAACGAGTAGCAGCTCGCGTGGCCCGTCAGGAGGTTGTTGACGCTACGACCGCTCGGCCCGTCTTCAGCTTTGTCCAGTGCGAGTCGACGCTTCGCCGCCCCATCGGAGGCAAGATGGTCATGCGAGCACAACTCGAACGACTGCTGGAGGTCGCCGAGTTCCTGAACGTTGACCTCCAAGTGCTCCCGCTGGGCCGTGAGGAAAACTCGGGCCTCGCCGGCTCGTTCAGGTTACTCAGGCTCAAGGACGGCACCACGGTCGGGCACGTCGAGGTGCAGCACATCAGCCGTGTGATCGCCGATCCCAAAGAGGTGCAACTGCTTGACATGCGTTATGGAATCATCCGGGCACAGGCTCTCAGCCCACGGGAGTCGATGGCCCTTATCGAGAGAGTGCTTGGAGAGACATGAGCCTCAAGCCCTACGACGCAAAGTGGATAAAAAGCAGCTACAGCACAGACGAAGGCCCAGACTGCGTCGAAGTGGCGGCCATCCCCGACCGCATCCTCATCCGCGACTCCAAGAACCCCCACGGCCCCCGCCTCGCCCTCACCCCCACCGCCTGGGCGACCTTCCTGCCGTACGCCTCCGGACACTGACGGAGCCAACCGGGCGGAAACGCGCGATGGCGGGACGTGCCCACCGGCACATCCCGCCACCCGCTCACGGCGTCACGGCATCACGTCGTCGAGCGACGCCTCCGCGCCCCCGGCCTCCGCTCGCTCGGCCGCGTCACCGGGTCCCCCGCCTCCAGCGCGGCGGTGCGGCGCTTGGTGCCGAAGTCGGCCAGGGCCTCCGCCAGCCTGAGGACGGACGGCTCGGGGGCCATGACGTCGACGCGGAGGCCGTGTTCCTCGGCCGTCTTGGCGGTGGCCGGGCCGATGCAGGCGATGACCGTCACGTTGTGCGGCTTGCCTGCGATGCCGACCAGGTTCCGGACCGTGGAGGAGGAGGTGAAGAGGACCGCGTCGAAGCCGCCGCCCTTGATCGCCTCGCGGGTCTCCGCCGGGGGCGGCGAGGCGCGGACCGTGCGGTAGGCCGTGACGTCGTCGACCTCCCAGCCGAGCTCGATCAGGCCGGCCACGAGGGTCTCCGTGGCGATGTCGGCGCGCGGCAGGAAGACGCGGTCGATCGGGTCGAAGACCGGGTCGTACGGGGGCCAGTCCTCCAGGAGGCCGGCTGCCGACTGCTCGCCGCTCGGGACCAGGTCCGGCTTCACGCCGAAGGCGATCAGGGCCTTGGCCGTCTGCTCGCCCACCGCAGCCACCTTGATACCCGCAAAAGCCCGAGCATCAAGGCCGTACTCCTCGAACTTCTCGCGGACCGCCTTCACGGCGTTCACCGAGGTGAAGGCGATCCACTCGTAGCGGCCGGTCACCAGGCCCTTGACCGCGCGCTCCATCTGCTGGGGCGTGCGCGGCGGTTCCACGGCGATCGTCGGGACCTCGTGCGGGACGGCTCCGTAGGACCGCAGCTGGTCGGAGAGCGACGCCGCCTGCTCCTTGGTGCGCGGCACGAGGACCCGCCAGCCGAACAGCGGCTTGGACTCGAACCACGACAGCTGGTCGCGCTGGGCGGCGGCGGAACGCTCACCGACCACGGCTATCACCGGCCGGCCGCCCTCGGGGGACGGCAGCACCTTGGCCTGCTTCAGCGTCTGCGCGATCGTGCCGAGGGTGGCGGTCCAGGTGCGCTGACGGGTCGTCGTACCGCCGACGGTGACCGTCAGCGGCGTGTCCGGCTTGCGGCCGGCGGCGACCAGTTCACCCGCGGCGGCGGCCACGGAGTCCAGCGTCGTCGACACGACCACCGTGCCGTCGGAGGCGCCGACCTCGGTCCAGCAGCGGTCGGACGCCGTACGGGCGTCCACGAACCGGACGTCCGCGCCCTGCGCGTCCCGCAGCGGCACACCGGCGTACGCGGGCACGCCGACGGCGGTCGCGATGCCGGGGACGACCTCGAAGGGCACCCCGGCGGCGACGCAGGCGAGCATCTCCTCGGCCGCGTACGTATCCAGTCCCGGATCGCCGGGCACCGCACGGACGACCCGCCTGCCGCCCCGCGCAGCCTCCATGACAAGATGAGAGGCATCCCGCAAGGACGGGACGGCCGCGGTTGTTGACGTGCCGTCAACGACCGTCAGCTGGGGCGTGCCTGTGCCCGGATACGGGTCCGC
Organism: Streptomyces sp. NPDC046915; assembly: GCF_040644935.1. Taxonomy (NCBI): domain Bacteria; kingdom Bacillati; phylum Actinomycetota; class Actinomycetes; order Kitasatosporales; family Streptomycetaceae; genus Streptomyces; species Streptomyces sp. NPDC046915. Next base: position 195,959 of record NZ_JBEYXB010000018.1, read on the forward strand.
GGAAGGATCCGTGTCCGTACGTAGGACGGAGACGTTTTGCCTGGCGTGTACGCGGATCACGTCGAGCACATCGTGCTCGGCGACCAGGACGTCCGCGTTCGCCAGCGCCTCGACGGCGCGCAGAGTCAGCAGTCCCGGATCCCCGGGTCCGGCACCCAGGAAGGTGACGTGCCCGTGTTCAAGGCCGGTGGGAAGGGTGGTGGGGCTCAATGTGCTCGCTCCCCCATCAGACCGGCCGCGCCCTGGGCAAGCATCTCGGCGGCGAGTTCGCGACCGAGCGCCATCGCCTGGCCGTGTGTCTCGGGCACGGGACCGGTGGTGGACAGCTGCACCATGTGCGTGCCGTCGGTCGTACCGACGACGCCGCGCAGGCGCATTTCGTTGACAATCTGCCCGTCGGCCAGCAAGTCGGCCAGCGCACCCACGGGGGCACTGCAACCGGCTTCCAGGGCGGCGAGCAGTGACCGTTCGGCGGTCACGGCGGCCCGGGTGAAGGGGTCGTCGAGTTCGCCGAGAGCGGCGACCAGCTCCGCGTCGTCCGCGGCGCATTCGATCGCCAGTGCCCCCTGGCCGGGGGCCGGCAGAACTGTGTCGACCGACAGGAAGTCGGTCACCTCGTCGATCCGGCCTATTCGGCTCAGGCCGGCGGCGGCGAGGACGACGGCGTCGAGTTCGCCGCCGTGCACGTACCCGATCCTCGTATCCACGTTGCCGCGGATCGGGACGGTCTCGATGTCCAGCCCGTGGGTGCGCGCGTACGCGTTCAGCTGCGCCATGCGGCGCGGCGAACCCGTGCCGATCCGGGCGCCCCGGGGCAGGTCGGTGAACTTCAGCGCGTCCCGGGCGACGATCACGTCGCGCGGGTCCTCGCGGAGAGGAACGGCGGGCAGCGCCAGTTCCTCGGGCTGCGTGGTCGGCAGGTCCTTCAGCGAGTGCACCGCGAAGTCGACCTCGCCCCTGAGCAGCGCGTCACGCAGCGCGGTGACGAAGACGCCGGTGCCGCCGATCTGCGCGAGGTGCTCGCGGGATACGTCGCCGTACGTGGTGATCTCGACGAGCTCGACCGGCCGTCCGGTCAGCCGGCGTACGGCGTCCGCCACCTGCCCGGACTGGGCCATGGCGAGCTTGCTCCGCCTCGTCCCCAGTCTCAGTGCCCTGGTACTCATGCTGGCCCTCGGTTCCTGGCCTCGTTCTCGGTGCTGTCCCCGGCCCGGGAGACGGCGGCCACCGTCTCGGGGTCGAGGTCGAACAGGGTGCGCAGCGCGTCCGCGTACCCGGCGCCGCCGGGTTCGGCCGCGAGCTGCTTGACCCTGACGGTCGGCGCGTGCAGCAGCTTGTCGACGACGCGGTGCACGGCCTGGCGGATCTCGCCGCGCTGGCGGTCGTCCAGGTCGGGCAGCCGTCCGTCGAGGCGGGCGATCTCACCGGCGACGACATCGGCGGCCATGGTGCGCAGGGCGACCACGGTCGGCGTGATGTGCGCGGCCCGCTGGGCGGCGCCGAAGGCGGCGACCTCGTCGGCGACGATCCGGCGGACCTGGTCGACGTCGGCGGCCATCGGCGCGTCGGCCGAGGCCTCGGCCAGCGACTCGATGTCGACCAGCCGCACCCCGGCCAGGCGGTGCACGGCCGCGTCGATGTCTCGGGGCATGGCCAGGTCGAGGAGGAAGAGGACGGGGGCCGGGCGCGATATCCCGGCCACCGGCTCGGGCTTGCGGCGCTCGGGAACGCGGCCGACGGTGGCGACGGTCGCGGCGAGCGCGGTGATCAGCTCGGCGTCGGCCTCGGGAGTGCGGCGGGCGGCGTCGCGGCGGTCGACGGTGCCGTTGTCCACCCAGGCGCCGTGCTGCTCGAGCGTCGCGGCGTCGATGCCGGCCACGGCGGCCTCGCCCATCACGGAGAAGCCGGTGGCGCCCTGCACGGCGGACACGTCGAGCGGGCAGCCGTCGTCGGTGCCGATGCTGGTGGGCGGCAGCGCGGCGGGGCGTACGCCGGTCCGGGCGGACGTACGGTCGTCGTCGGCCGCTGCCGTGGGCTCGCCGATGCGGCCCTCGACCGCGCCCGCGACGGCGGCGGCCGTCAGGACCAGGCCGGTCGCGCCGGTGCAGGAGACGGCGATGTCGGCACGTGTCAGTTCCAGCGCGACGGCGTCCATCGGCACCGCGCGGGCCCGTACGTCGGTCTCGGCGGCCTCGGTGAGTATCTGGGCCAGGCGCTCGGCGCGGTCCTGGGTGCGGTTGGCGATGACGACCTCGGCGACCCCGGCCCGCGCGAGCGTGGCCGCGGCCAGGGAGGACATCGAGCCGGCGCCGATGACCAGTGCCTTCTTGCGCTTGGCCCAGGCCTGCACGTCCGTGCCCGCGGCCAGCTGCTCCAGGCCGAAGGTGACCAGGGACTGGCCGGCGCGGTCGATGCCGGTCTCGGAGTGGGCGCGCTTGCCGACCCTCAGGGCCTGCTGGAACAGGTCGTTGAGCAGGCGTCCGGCGGTGTGCAGCTCCTGCGCCCTGGCCAGGGAGTCCTTGATCTGGCCGAGGATCTGGCCCTCGCCGACGACCATCGAGTCCAGCCCGCAGGCCACCGAGAAGAGGTGGTGGACGGCCCGGTCCTCGTAGTGCACGTAGAGATAAGGAGTGAGCTCCTCCAGGCCGACGCCGCTGTGCCGGGCGAGCAGCGTGGACAGCTCGGCGACACCGGCGTGGAACTTGTCCACGTCGGCGTACAGCTCGATGCGGTTGCAGGTGGCGAGCACCGCGGCCTCGGTGGCCGGTTCGGCGGCGACCGTGTCCTGCACCAGCTTGGCCTGGGCGTCCGCGGTGAGCGCGGCGCGTTCCAGGACGCTGACCGGGGCGCTGCGGTGGCTCAGCCCCACGACGAGGAGACTCATGCCGGCATCACGGCGGGTACGTCCCCGTCGGGTCCCTGGTCGGCGGACTTCCCGCGGGTGGCGGCGGGCAGCGCGCCGTCGCCGGCGGCGGTCTCCTCGCCGGCCTTGCGCTGCTCGTGGAAGGCGAGGATCTGAAGCTCGATGGAGAGGTCGACCTTGCGCACGTCGACGCCGTCGGGGACGGACAGGACGGTCGGCGCGAAGTTCAGAATGGAGGTGACACCGGCGGCGACCAGGCGGTCGCAGACCTGCTGGGCGGCGCCCGCGGGGGTGGCGATCACACCGATGGACACGCCGTTGTCCTCGATGATCTTCTCGAGTTCGTCGGTGTGCTGCACGGGGATGCCCGCGACGGGCTTGCCGGCCATCGCCGGGTCGGCGTCGATGAGCGCGGCGACGCGGAAGCCACGGGAGGCGAACCCGCCGTAGTTGGCGAGGGCGGCGCCGAGGTTACCGATGCCGACGATGACGACCGGCCAGTCCTGGGTCAGGCCGAGCTCGCGGGAGATCTGGTAGACGAGGTACTCGACGTCGTAGCCGACACCGCGCGTTCCGTAGGAGCCCAGGTAGGAGAAGTCCTTGCGCAGCTTGGCGGAGTTGACTCCCGCGGCGGCGGCCAGTTCCTCGGAGGAGACCGTGGGTACCGAGCGCTCCGACAGAGCGGTCAGGGCTCGGAGGTACAGCGGAAGCCTGGCGACGGTGGCCTCGGGAATCCCTCGGCTGCGGGTCGCCGGTCGGTGAGTTCGGCCAGTTGCCACGGTGCTCCTGCGGGTAGAGCGGGGCTGCGGGCGGTCACACGTCCCCAGACCGCCCCGTCGAATGCAGGCTATGTCTTTGTGAACGCGTGCACAAAGATGGTGTCCGATTTGCCCGCCCAACGTGACCGGGCTCACGCGCCTCAGTGGTGGGGCCACCGGCAGGGGCACTGGTAGGGGCAAAACCGACACACTCCTCAAGAATCCCGCCCCCGAGACCAAGTCGCCGTCGATCCTAAGCCAGGTTCCGCCTGACTTGGACTACTCGGTCAGTTCCTTGCGCAGACGGCCCTCGTCCACGCGCCAGAACGTGTGCTGCCGGCCGTCGACGAGGACCACGGGGATCTGCTCCCAGTACTCGTCGTGGAGCTGCCGGTCCTCGGTGATGTCCTTCTGCTCCCAGGGCACACCGAGATCGCCACAGACTTTCTCCACGACCGCTTGAGCGTCGTCACACAGATGGCAGCCCGGCTTGCGGACGAGTGTGACGAACCGGTCACGCGGGTCGGCCTTACGCCGAAAGAGGGGACTCATGCGGGCCATTCTCGCGCTTCTTTAACGGCCAGGTCGCGGAGAGTTCACAGCCTTCAAACCTCACGACTCCGGAACCACCGAACAAACTGGCTATGCTCACGCCATGGCCGCTCTCGGATGGCTCACTCCCCGTAGGCGCTCCGCCACGGCGCGGAGCGTGTTGGCAGGCGAGGCCTCGGCTGAGGCTGCGCGCAAGTCCTCGCAGGACGCCCAGGACGCACACGACACTCCGGACGCCCAGGACGCTGCGGACCGGGAACCGGAGTTCCCGGTGCTCGGCGACGACAAGGCCGCCGCGTTCTTCGACCTGGACAACACCGTGATGCAGGGTGCCGCGCTGTTCCACTTCGGGCGCGGCCTGTACAAGCGGAAGTTCTTCGAGACCCGGGACCTGGCGAAGTTCGCCTGGCAGCAGGCCTGGTTCCGGCTGGCCGGCGTCGAGGACCCCGAGCACATGCAGGACGCGCGCGACTCGGCGCTGTCCATCGTCAAGGGTCACCGGGTCGCCGAACTGGAGTCGATCGGCGAGGAGATCTACGACGAGTACATGGCCGACCGCATCTGGCCGGGCACCCGGGCGCTGGCCCAGGCCCACCTGGACGCGGGCCAGAAGGTCTGGCTGGTCACGGCGGCCCCGGTGGAGATCGCGCAGGTCATCGCCCGTCGGCTGGGCCTGACGGGTGCGCTGGGCACGGTGGCGGAGTCGGTCGACGGGGTCTACACCGGCAAGCTGGTCGGCGAGCCCCTGCACGGCCCCGCCAAGGCGGAGGCGGTGCGGGCGCTGGCCGCGGCGGAGGGCCTGGACCTGACCCGCTGCGCCGCCTACAGCGACTCCCACAACGACATCCCGATGCTCTCCCTCGTGGGCCACCCGTACGCCATCAACCCCGACGCCAAGCTGCGCAAGCACGCCCGGGACAAGGACTGGCGCCTGCGGGACTACCGCACCGGCCGCAAGGCGGCGAAGGTCGGCATCCCGGCGGCGGCGGGCGTGGGCGCCGTGGCGGGCGGCACCGCGGCGGCGATCGCCCTGCACCGGCGCCGCCGGTAGTCACGCACCTCGGAACACACCTCGGAACACGGCCCGGCACGCGGGTCGAACACGGGTCGGACATGAATACCCGACCCGCACCCCAACACGCCCGCAGTTCGCCGCAACACGCACTTTTCCGATCAACAAGCGTTCAGACTTCGGCACTTGAACGGGCGTCAAACGATTACGTAAGCGACGTAATCGATGTTTTGAGCAACTGGGTGTAGCAGTGCCTGCACGAAGCGTTATTCTCCTGGGACGCAAACCGGCACCCTTCCGTCGCTACGACGGGTGAAAGGTCCGGCACTGCACGTGATGGAAGCTCTGCCTCTGGGAGTCCCGTGTACCCACACGTCGGGGTTGACGCCTCGGGCCTGGCTACGCTCCGGGCGACGGTCGCGACGGTCAAGGCGACGTTGCGCGGCTTCGCCCCCACCGCGTACGCCGTCCCCGCCTTCGCCACGGCCGCGCCCGTAGGCCCGTGCTACGCACTCGCCGAGGGCGGTGCCGCGGTCGGCAGACGGGGGCGCTCGGCGGGCTCGGCCGGCGCGCGCCGGCCGGCCGCGGACAGTGACAGCGCCCGGATGATGGATCTCGTGGAGCGGGCCCAGGCCGGCGAGGCCGAGGCCTTCGGCCGGCTCTACGACCAGTACAGCGACACGGTCTACCGGTACATCTACTACCGGGTGGGCGGCCGGGCGACCGCCGAGGACCTCACCAGTGAGACCTTTCTGCGCGCCCTGCGCCGGATCGGGACCTTCACCTGGCAGGGCCGCGACTTCGGCGCCTGGCTCGTCACCATCGCCCGCAACCTGGTCGCCGACCACTTCAAGTCCAGCCGCTTCCGCCTCGAGGTCACCACCGGCGAGATGCTCGACGCCAACGAGGTCGAGCGCTCCCCGGAGGACTCCGTCCTGGAGTCCCTCTCCAACGCCGCCCTGCTGGACGCCGTACGGCGGCTCAACCCGCAGCAGCAGGAGTGCGTGACGCTCCGCTTCCTCCAGGGTCTGTCGGTCGCCGAGACCGCCCGGGTCATGGGCAAGAACGAGGGCGCCATCAAGACCCTCCAGTACCGGGCCGTGCGCACGCTCGCCCGGCTCCTGCCGGACGACGCGCGCTGACGCCGCTCGCTGACGGCGGTCACCGCGCGGGCACGCTGGGCGACACCCAACTCACGCCCGGTAAAGGCGCGTTGACTTTCCGATCCGGGTGCCCGTCGTCCGTAACCCAAGTGCCGCGCCAGTCGTTGTGCGGGATACAGGCTCCCTGTGGTCACGTCCTGGTCGACCCTGATCACTCGATCAGGTGGATCGGTCGAGGGCGTGCAACCCTCAGGACCCCCTGGGGAGTCGACCGTCATGACGAGAGGAGGTGCCGCCAGTGATCGCGAACGTATCGGCGCACCGGCGGGCGAACGCCTTCGCCCAGGCCCTGGAGGAGCAGTCCGACCGGGACACGGTGGCCGAGCAGACCGAGGGTCCGGCACTGCCGGGCCCGGCCGCCGCGGAACAGACCGAGCAGGGCCGAATGACGGCCCTCGCGGGATGTCTCGGCGTACTGCCCAAGCCGCAGCTCGACCCCGACGTCAAGGTCGTCCAGCGGGCTCAGCTGGTGGCCGCGATGGAGGCCATGCTGCGGGAGGGCACCGCGGGCGAGGCGGCTGACCCTTCGGTTCCCGGTCAGCGTTCCCAGCGGAGCCGTGGGGCCCACCGGGCGAGCCCGCTGGGGAGGCTGCGACCGCGTTCACGGCTGACCAAGGGACTCGCCGCCGGCGGGCTCAGCGTCGGTGTGGCCGCGGGGGCGTTCGGCGGAGTCGCCGCCGCGAGTTCCGACGCCCTGCCCGGCGACTCGCTGTACGGCCTCAAGCGCGGCATCGAGGACTTCAAGCTGAACTACCTGGCCGACGGGGACAACGAGCGCGGCCAGGGCTATCTCGACCAGGCCTCGACCCGGCTGAACGAAGCACGGCGGCTGATGGAGCGCGGCCGCGGCGGCCATCTCGACCACGAGTCGATCGGCGAGATCCGCCGCACGCTGTCCGGCATGCAGCACGACGTCTCCGAGGGCCACCGGCTGCTGCACGCGGTGTACGAGCGCGACCCCGACTCGCTGGGCCCCATCCAGGCCCTCTCCACCTTCTCGCGGTCCCACCGCGAGGCCTGGGGCGCGCTCCGCGACAAGCTGCCCGTCCAGCTCGGGGACGTCAGTCAGCAGGTCTCGTCGGTGTTCGACGCCATAGACGAAGAGGTCGCCCCGCTCCAGTCCCTGCTGCCGCAGCCCGCCCAGCCCGGCGACGGCAAGCGGCACAGCTCCGGCACCACGCCCAGCGGCCCCTCCGGCACGCACCGGTCGACCGCGCCCGGCACCGGCGACGGCTCCGCCTCCGGCCACCAGTCGAGCAGCGGCAGCCCCAGCGGCTCCGCCTCCGGCAGCACCGGCGACGGCCTGCTCGGCGGCAGCACGGGCGGCCTGCTCGACCCCCCGAAGAGCAGCGGCAGCGCCTCCCCGTCCACCAGCAAGTCCCCCACCACCGCCCCGGACGTCACCCTCCCGCCCCTCCTCCCGGGCCTCCTCCCCGGCCTGGGCATCGACGGCGAGGAGAACAACGGCTAGCGGCCAGGCACGAGCACGTCGGCGGGGGCGCCCCTTACACAAGGAGCGCCCCCGCTGCCGTGCACCTCAGAAGGACACCGGCCTCCGCTGCACGAGCAGTCTGGCCCCTCCTGCCGGCTGCACTCGCGCTGCTCCGCAGGCTTCGCGACCGCTGTGCCGGACTCCGTCCGACGGCTCAACACGGCCGGAACCCGGCGCCCTCCGGCGGCCCGTCCCCGAAACCGCCGCCGGCCTCCTCAGAAGAACACCGACCGCCGCTGCACCAGCAGCTTGTAGAGGGTGTGCTGGATCTGTTCCCTGACCTGGTCGGTCAGGTTGAACATCAGCATCGGGTCCTCGGCGGCCTCCGGCGGATAGCCGTCCGTGGGGATCGGCTCGCCGAACTGGATCGTCCACTTGGTGGGCAGCGGGACCGCGCCCAGGGGGCCCAGCCAGGGGAAGGTGGGCGTGAGCGGGAAGTACGGGAAGCCGAGGAGGCGGGCCAACGTCTTGGCGTTGCCGAGCATCGGGTAGATCTCCTCCGCCCCGACGATCGAGCAGGGGATGATCGGAGCGCCCTTGCGCAGGGCCGTGGACACGAAACCGCCCCGGCCGAACCGCTGGAGCTTGTAGCGCTCGCTGAAGGGCTTCCCGATGCCCTTGAAGCCCTCCGGCATCACCCCGACCAGCTCGCCCTGCCCGAGGAGCCCCTCCGCGTCCTCGGCGCACGCCAGGGTGTGGCCCAGTTTGCGGGCGAGTTCGTTGACCACCGGCAGTACGAAGACCAGGTCGGCGGCGAGCAGGCGCAGATGCCGGCCCGCCGGGTGGTGGTCGTGCACGGCGACCTGCATCATCAGGCCGTCCAGCGGCAGCGTCCCGGAGTGGTTGGCGACGATCAGCGCACCGCCCTCCGCCGGGATGTTCTCGACGCCCTTCACCTCGACCCGGAAGTACTTCTCGTACACCGGACGCAGCAGGGACATCAGGACCTGGTCGGTGAGCTCCTCGTCGTAGCCGAAGTCGTCGACCTCGTAGTCCCCGGTGAGCCGGCGGCGCAGAAAGGACAGCCCGCCGGCGATCCGCCGCTCCAGACCGCCGTCACCGCCCTCGGCCCGCGGCTTCTCGAGCGGCGTCTCCTCGCTGGTCACGGGAACATCATCCTGCGCGGGTGCCCGGTTGGGCAGGGTCTGCACCTCGCGGACCAGGCCTCCTTCCCCGTTCTTCAGCCTGTTCCCCGCGCTCCGGCGCCGCGGCGGCCGCTGCACGGCGCCCCCGCGGGACCGGTCGTCGTCGAACGGAATGACCTTGGCGTCAGCCATCGTTGCTGCGCTCCTCAGTTGGCGCTCTGCGTCGGGAGGTGGCCGCTGCCCCGCAGGGTCAGCGCGGCGATCCGGTCGACGGCCCCTTCGAGGGCCTCCGGCGGCAGCAGCCCGGGGCCATGGCTGCGGGCGAAGTCAGCAAACGTTTCCGCAGTCGTGTACTTGGGCTGGAATCCGAGCGTCTCGCGCATCTGGTCGGTCGCCACCACCCGTCCGTGGGTGAGCAGCCGGATCTGCTCGGGTGAGAAGTCCGTCATTCCCAGCGTACGCACCAGGGAGCCGGCCCACGTCACGGCGGGCAGCAGCAGCGGCACCGTGGGGCGGCCCAGCCTCCTGGAGCACTGCGAGAGCAGCAGGACGCCGTCCCCGGCGATGTTGAAGGTGCCGCTGTTGAGCGTGCCGCGGTGCGGCTCGTGCGAGGCGATCCGCAGCACCTCGATCACATCGTCCTCGTGCACGAACTGGAGCCGGGGGTCGTAGCCGAACACGGTCGGCAGGACCGGCAGCGCGAAGTACGAGGCGAGCGGGGTGTCCGCGGTCGGCCCCAGGATGTTGGCGAACCTCAGCACGCACACGGCGACGTCCGGCCGCCGGCGCGCGAAGCCCCGCACATATCCCTCGACCTCGACCGTGTCCTTCGCGAAACCACCGCTGGGCAGGGACTTCGGCGGGGTCGTCTCGGTGAACACCGCCGGATCGCGGGGCGCGGACCCGTACACGTTCGTACTGGACTTCACCACCAGCCGCTTGACCGTCGGGGACTTCTGGCAGGCGCCGAGCAGCTGCATGGTGCCGATGACGTTGGTCTCCTTGACCGTGGTCCGGCTGCCGGTGCCCAGCGCGGTGCCCGTCACGTCCATGTGGACGACCGTGTCGGCGCCCGTCTCGGCGAGCACGCGCGCGATGGTGGGCTGCCGGATGTCGGCCTGGATGAAGTCGGCGCCGCCCAGGTGGTGCTCGGGCTGCACCGCGTCCACGGCCACGACTCGGTCCACCTCGGGGTCACGCTGGATCCGTCGTACGAAACGGCCCCCCAGTTGACGGGCCACTCCGGTCACGAGCACGACCTTTCCCAAGATCAGCGCCTTCCTTCCAGCCCTCGTCACAGACTTCGCCCAGCCCGCATTCCCCGTGTGCGGCCAACTTAGCGGGTCGATGTTGCGCTGTGATGACCGCCCGACGCGGCAGGTGACGGAAATTCCCCCTTCGGAATATGACTGTGGCCCCCCACCGGTTTCCCCGTGGGAGGCCACAAAGCCACGCTCTCGGCGTCGCCTACTTCTTGTTGCGACGCTGAACGCGCGTGCGCTTGAGCAGCTTGCGGTGCTTCTTCTTGGCCATCCGCTTGCGCCGCTTCTTGATAACAGAGCCCACGACTACCCTCGCTCACTTCTCATCACTCGGTGTTGGGCGCCATGGGCCCATACGACCTACGAGGGGCTAGCCTACCCGCCCGAGCGCCGAGGTCGTAAATCGAGGGGTTCCGGAGGGTTCTCCGGCGGTCGCCGTCAGGCGGTTTCCACCCCCACATAGCTCTCTCGGAGGTACTCGTGGACCGCTTGCTCCGGGACACGGAACGACCTCCCGACCCGGATCGCGGGCAGATGACCGCTGTGCACCAGCCGGTACACGGTCATCTTCGACACTCGCATCACCGAGGCGACTTCCGCCACGGTAAGGAACTGAACCTCGTTCAGAGGCCTCTCGCCAGCTGCAGCCATGACACACCTGAACCTTCCGCACTCGACGGCCACCGGCTTCCCCTTCCGGTGACTCTTCGTCGTTGCGTGCTCACTCCCCAATGTAGGGGCGGGTGATGCGAGTGGGGAAGAGGTGCACCCATCGGCGGCCTACTGTGACAGACACGCTCGATTGAGTACGTAGCGGGTAATCGGACGGTAGTAAGGAGACCGCACACCGTCATCAAGTGGAACGACGACCGACACCGACCCCTCGGCCTCTCCCACGAACAGCGCCGGGTCGTCCGTATCGGCCAGCCCGATGGCCTCGAACCCCAGCTGACCTGCCCCGCAGACCCAGCCGTGATCCCCGATCACCAATTCCGGCAGGGGGCCTCCCGCCTCGGCCGCCGCCGCCAGCACGGTCCGAACCGGGAGCGGTGAATGTGTGTGTGCGCCGGGCTCACAACCGGGGCGTTCGGCCTCCGGATCTCGCATCAGCCCGACGCCTCGTACGTAATCAAGGTTGTGCGTGCGTAGGCCGAACCGGGTCGTTATGTCGACACAGCGACCCTGCGCCGGTGTGAGGACCTCACATCCCACCGCCGACAGGGCGTCCGCCAAGGCGGCGTAGAAACCGAGCAGCCGATGCGGGTGCCCGGTCCCCAGCAACACCGGTCCCCGCCGTCGGGCGACCGCCCCGACCCGCTCCGCGAAGGCATCCAGCGCGGCCAGCGTACGCTCCGGGTCGATCACATCATGCCCTGAAGTGTGCGCCGGATCGGCCGAAACCCCACACTTGTCCGCCATTAACGCGATCAGATCCCGCTCCCCCCAGGTCCACTCCGGATCTATCCCGATCAACACCCGTGGATCGCGAGCCGCGAAGAGCCGATAACTGCGCAGGCTCACCTCCCTGGAGGTCGCCACGGTCCCGGCCAGCCGGGCCGCCAACAGATGCGCGCGGAGCGCTCCCCTGCTCAACACGGGAGCGATGCTGACGGACGAGCCGTCCGGGAAGCCGCGGAACAGGGGAAGTCCCCACGGTTGGCCTAACGGTTCCGCCGACGCGATCCACGCTGTGCTGGGGGCTCCGCCCCCAGGCCCCCGGGGCCCATGCCCACCCACCACCCGTGCGAGTGGGCTGGGAGGCGCGGCCCCCCTCCCCCGCTACGGCCGACTACAAGGCGCGGCCTGCTCTTATCAGCCCGTCTGGGGGTGCCCCCTCTGGGGGAGTTTGAGGACGAGGCCGTTCAGGCCGACGGGGTCCGGGGCGGAGCCCCGCAGGGGTGCGGGGGCGCAGCCCCCGGGCGGGGTGCAGGGGCGGAGCCCCGCAGGGGTGCAGGGGACGGCAGCCCCCGGCGGGGTCGAAGGGGCGGAGCCCCTGGAGGACGGGAAGGGTAGGGGCGGCGGGGGCGGAGAAAGGTCCGTCGGGGCCACCTACGCCAACAACCCCCGCAACGGGAACACCGCCCGCCGCGTGGCCAACACGGCCTGATCCAGGCGATCAGCCGGGTCGTACCCGTCCTCCCAAGCCGCCCACCCCACCGGCCACCGCCCATCAGTCATCCGCGCCGGCGCCAACTGCCGCGTCCGCGCGAACACTTCCTGCCGCCACCCGTCAGGGATCACCGCCTCCGGCGCGACCTCCCGCCCCGCCGCGACCCCCACCAGATGCGTCCACGACCGCGGCACCACCTCCACCACGGCGTACCCGCCCCCACCGAGGGCGACCCACTTCCCCCCGGCGTACTCGTGCGCCAGCGAATGACACGCCACCTGCACGGCCCGCTGCGCGTCCAGCGACACCGCGAGATGAGCGAGCGGATCCTCGAAATGCGTGTCGGCCCCGTGCTGAGTCACCAGCACCTGCGGCCGGAACCCGGCGATCACCTCCGGCACCACCGCATGGAACGCCCGCAACCACCCCGCGTCCCCGGTCCCCGCCGGCAGGGCCACGTTCACGGCCGACCCCTCCGCCGCCCCCGCCGCCCCGGTCTCCTCCGGCCACCCCGTCTGGGGGAACAGGGTACGGGGATGCTCGTGCAGCGAGATCGTCAGAACCCGCGGATCCTCCCAGAACGCCGCCTGCACCCCGTCCCCGTGATGCACGTCGACGTCCACGTACGCGACCCGCTCCGCGCCCAGCTCCAGCAGCCGCGCGATCGCCAGCGCCGCGTCGTTGTAGATGCAGAACCCCGAGGCGCCCCCGGGCATGGCATGGTGCAGCCCGCCCGCGAAGTTCACGGCGTGCTCCGCGTCCCCCCGCCACACGGCCTCCGCCGCCCCCACCGACTGCCCCGCGATCAGCGCGGACACCTCGTGCATACCGGCGAAGGCGGGATCGTCCGTCGTCCCCAGCCCGTACGCCCCGTCCGCCGACCGCGGATCCGCCGACGCGGCCTTCACGGCCTCGATGTAGTCCTCCCGGTGGACCAGCCGCAGCGTCGACTCCCCGGCGGGCTTCGCCGCGACGACCTCCACCTCACGGTCGAGCCCGAAGGCACCCACCAGTCGCCGGGTCAGCTCCAGCCGGACCGGATCCATCGGATGGTCCGAGCCGAAGTCATAGCCCGTTACTGCCTCGTCCCACATCAGCCGTGCGCGCCCGCTCATGCTCGCCACCGTATCGGTCCGGTTGAGCGGCGAACGACCTGGCGTACACCAACGTCACCAGCACCAACACCATCGGGACCAGCATCGCCCCGCGATAGCTCCAGGCGTCCCCCAACGCCCCCACCAACGGCGAACCGACCAGGAAGCCCACGTAGTTGAAGATGTTCAGCCGCGCGATGGCCGCGTCCGACGCCCCCGGGAACAACCGCCCCGCCGCCGCGAAGGTCTGCGGCACCAACACGCACAGCCCCAGCCCCAGCAGGGTGAACCCGAGCATCCCGACCCACGCCCCCGGCGCGCCCGCCACCACCGCGAACCCGAGCGCCGCCACCAGGGCCCCCAGCCGCACGACCGTCGCGGCCCCGAACCTCCGCACCCCGAGGTCCCCGATGGTCCGGCCCAGCAGCGTGGTCACCATGTACACGTTGTACGGAACGGTCGCCAGCTGCTCCGAACTGCCCAGCGTGTCCTGAAGATACTTCGCACTCCAGTTGGAGACGGTCGAGTCACCGATGTACGCGAACGTCATCACCAGGCACAGCGGCAGCAACAGCTTGAAGACGACGCCCCCGCCGCCCTCCTGTTCCCGCTCTCCCTGACCGTCCGCAGGACCACTCACGGGACCACTGACGGAACCACTCACGGAACCGTCCACGGCAGCCGGGCCACCATCGACGTACCACCGGCTGCCCACGAGCGCCGCCGGCAGCAGCACCGCCACCACCGGCAGATACGACACCCACAGCGCCAGGTGCCAGTGCGCCCCCACCCAGGCCAGCGAGGCCCCGACGATCCCGCCCAGGCTGTACGCCGCGTGGAAGCTGAGCATGATGCTGCGCCCGTACGTCCGCTGGAGGCTCACCCCGAGCATGTTCATCGAGGCGTCCAGCGCACCGACCGCGAGCCCGAACGCGGCCAGGGCCACCCCCAGCTCGGCCATCTCCCCGCCCGCCCCGACGCCCAGCAGCGCCAGCAGCACCACGGGCTGGGACCAGCGCAGCAGCAGACTGGGCCGTATTCGCTTCACCAGCTGCTCGGTGGTCACGCTGCCGGCTCCGGCGAGGATCGGCACGGCGGCCAGGAAGACGGGCAGCAGCCCGTCGGAGACGCCGTACCGGTCCTGGATGCCGGGGATGCGCGTCACCAGCAGCGCGAACGTGGCGCCCTGCGCGAAGAAGCTGAACGCCAGCGAGGCCCTACCGCGCCGCAGCACATCTGTCATGGCGGCGAGCGTAGGGCCCCGGCGTACCGGTGGGTAGATCAAGTAGAAGGTGAATTCCGCTCAGCTTTACTCCTGGCGTCAGCCGGCGAGCACGACCTCACGCTTCTCGGCCGCGTTCTTCGCCTCGGCCCGCACCAGCTCCTCCATCGGCCCGGCGGCCAGCGCACCGCTGACCAGCATGCCGAGGAGGATCGCGACGGCCATGATGACCCCGCCCAGCCAGACCATGGTGTCGACGGGGATCGTGTAGGCGCCCACGATCCGCACGACGCACTCGGTGAGCAGCACCCCGCCCCAGACGATCGAGAAGACCCGCTCCTTGCGCAGGAAGTCCACCGAGTTCACCGCGGCGCCCGAGGCCAGCCGCTGCCAGGCGGCCTCCTTGGCCGCGTCGCCCTTCACGAGGAACGGCTTCAGGCCCGCGGTCATCATGGGCTTGCCGAGCGCCACGGAGACCAGGATGCCGATCGCGACCGTGCTGCTGACCGCGCTGTCCTTGGCGAGCATCAGCCGCGGGTCACCGGAGACGAAGCTGAGCAGGAGGGAGACGACGTTCACCACGAGGATGAGCCCGGCGAGGCCGTTGGTCTTCCGCTCCTTGACCGCGCTCCACGCGGTCCGCACGGCCGGCACCACGCTGCTCCAGGCGAGCGCCGCGAACGTGCTCATCCCGAAGGCGTCCTTGAAGAGGTAGTACGAACCGAGAGGCACCGCCACGTCCACGATCAGCGGGGCGAAGGGGTTCTTCTTGCTCGTCTTCGTCGTCATGCCCTTAGCTTCGCCCGGCGGGCCCGTACCGCAGTAGAAACGATCGTCCAGGGCTCGGCATGACATTTGTCAGGCCAGCAGGGATGACAACTCACGCATGTCGGCGAAGAGTTGACCGGCGCCCGCGAGCTTCGCGGGAGGCGTCATCGCGGTGAACCCGTACACGTCCATCCCGGCCGCCTGGGCCGCCTGAACCCCCAGCGGGCTGTCTTCCACGACCACACACCGCTCCGGCGCGACGCCCATCCGCTCGGCCGCGTACAGGAACAGATCCGGCGCCGGCTTGCCCCGCCCCACGTCCTGGGAACTGAAGATCCGCTCGTCCTCGAACCACCGGTCCAGGCCGGTCGTCCGATGCCCCACCCGGATCCGCTCATGACTCCCGGACGAGGCCACGCAGTACGGCACCCCGTCGGCGGCCAGCTTCTCGAGTACGTCGCCCACCCCCGCCACAGGCTTCAACTCCCGTGCGAACGCGGCGAAGACGCGGCCGTGGAAGACGTCGTCGAACTCGTCCGGCAGCCGCTGCCCCGTGCGCTCCAGGACCAGATCGTGGATCCGGTGCATCGCGGACCCCATGTAGTCACGGATGGAGTCCTCGTAGGTCGTCGGGTGCCCGAGCTCGGTCAGATAGGCGGCCAGCAGCCGGTTGGAGATCGGCTCGCTGTCGACGAGGACGCCGTCATTGTCGAAGATGATCAGGTCATAGCGCATGCCGTCGAGCCTAAACGGCCCAAACGGCCGGAAAAGCAGAAAGCCCCCGCACCGTGAGGTGCGGGGGCTTTCCCAATATTTGTTCGGCGGTGTCCTACTCTCCCACAGGGTCCCCCCTGCAGTACCATCG
>NZ_JBEYXB010000019.1:0-175059 GCF_040644935.1 Streptomyces sp. NPDC046915
CGCAGCGCCCTTGAGGCGGGACGCGGAAGCACGACAATCAGGAGAAGCGAGCGGCCCCCACGGGCACTTCACGACAGGCGTCCACATCGCCCACCACCCGCACCCTCACGGTCACTCTCGAATTCCGCCCACACGATCTTGCCCGGGTTCCGTTCACCGACGTCCCACTTGTCAGCCAGCGCCGCCACCAGCAGTAGACCCCGGCCGTGTTCCGACTCCGGGCACTGGTCCGGGACTTGGACCTCGCCCCCTCCGCTGTCGTGGAGCTCGACCCGGAGGACACCGTCGGGATGCCGCGTCAGGCGGAGCGCGAAGCCACGGCCCGGCGGGACGCCGTGGAGCAGCGCGTTGGTCGCCAGTTCGCTCACGCAGAGCAGCACGTCGTCCGCGCGCTCCTTGATCTCCCACTCCGCCAGCGCCGTACGCGCGAAGTGCCTTGCCAGGCCCACCGATCTGCGGTCTCGGCGATAGAACGCCTCGCGGGTGTGGGGGTGTTGGAATTCCGCGTTCATGACGCCAGTGTCACTGTCCGTCACTAAAGTGGACCAATGGGTGAAGTCGTAGTGCTGATTACTACGACTCCACTACGAGGACTTCGCGGAACGACGGGGGAAGAGGACCGGCATGCACTCGGCGAAGAAGCCCAAGAAGGTCGGTTCGTGGCAGGCGATCGGCGCGGTGGTCGCCCACTACCGGAAGCAGGCTCGACTCACCCAGGAGCGGTTAGCCGAGGCCGCCAACGTCCACGTGGACACGGTGAGGTCCATCGAGCAGGGGCGCTTGGCCTTGCAGCCGGACCGGGCCGAGCAGTTCGACGAGCTCCTGGGTACGGGCGGGGCGTTGGCCGTGCTGGTGGAGAAGATGCCCGTGCGGGAGCGGGTCGTTCAGTTCGCGCAGGGGCTCGTGGAGCACGAGCAAGAAGCGGTCAGCATCATGTCGTACCAGAGCCTGGTCGTTCCGGGGCTGCTTCAGACACGGGACTACTGTCGGGCCGTCTTCGACTACCGGTATCCGGCGCTGGGCAGCGAGACCGCCGAGCAGTGGGTGAACACGCGCATGGACCGGCAGTTGGTCTGGCAGCGGGACGAGCCGCCCGTGGGCCACTTCATCCTGGAGGAGAGCATCCTGCGGCGCCGGGTCGGTGGGCCGGAAGTAATGCGGGGGCAGATCCGCCAGGTCCTGGAGTACGCCGAGCCCGTCCACATGAGCATGCAGATCATGCCGATGGATCGCACGCCGCACTCTTGTCTCGATGGCCCCATGGTCCTGTTGGAGACCCCCGAATTCGAGCGTCTTGTGTACCTGGAGGTGCAGCGCGCGAGCTTCCTCGTGGACGATCCCGACGAGGTCAGCGACTATCACCACAAGTATGGAATGCTGCGGTCGCAGGCCCTCTCTCCCGAGGAGAGTGTGCGTCTCTTGAACGGACTGCTAGGAGAGTCATGACCACCGCAGCACGACAGCAGAAGCGCTCGGATGACCTGGCATGGTTCAAGTCGAGCTACAGCGGCAGCGAAGGCGGCGACTGTGTCGAAATCGCATACGACTGGCACAAGTCCAGCTACAGCGGCAGCGAGGGTGGCAATTGCCTGGAAGTGGCCACCACCCCCACCACCATCCACATCCGCGACTCCAAAACCCCCACCGGCCCCACCCTCGCCCTCTCCCCCTCCACCTGGAGCGAGTTCCTTGGCTGCATCCCCTCCTGAAGAGACCGACTGGGTCTTCCTCGTCTCGTGCAGCAAGGCGCCGGGGCAACCCCACCCCATGCACGTCCTCTTGGGTTGACTGCGAGAACGCGGCATCGACTGGATGCCCTTCGCATCGGAAGAGCTTCGGTGCGACCTCTTCTGCATGCGGATGACCGACGGGGACCCGTACGGCCGGGTCAGTCTCTCCGTCGATGCTCGGGCCCTGTGGCGGCTCGGGCTGCATCCGGATCAGCCGACGGCTGTGGTGAACGGGGTGTCTCCGCCGGCGTGGTGGCATGCGGCCGGGGAGCGGTATGCGGCCCGGTATGCACGGTAACCGCCCGCCGTTTCGGAACCGGTAGCAACCACCAGGCCGACGCCACCGACAAGGCCGCGCCCACCGCGATGCCCTCCAGCCGGGTGGGCAGCAGGCTGGTCGCGTCCTGGCCGAAGTAGCCGAGGAGCAGGGAGAGGGCAGTGGTCATGCCGGCTGCCCAGTAGGCGTAGTTGAGCGGGCGTAGCCACAACGCCACTGCCAGGACGGCGAACATCAGCGCCACCGAGGTCCGGCCCGTCGCACCGGCCGCCGCCACGCCCGTGGCCAGCAGCGTGCCCGCGCAGGCACCCGCGAGCCGTTCGATTCCCTTGCGGAGTACGTCCGTTCGGCCGCGGTTGCCGCTCGCGGCGACGTATGCGGTGAGCACCAGCCATGGCCAGTGGTGGTCGAAGAGGGACCGTCCCAGTGCGAAGGCGGCGGCGACGGCGGCCGCCATCTGTACGGCCATGCGGGTGCTGGGGCGGGGGTGGAGGCGAGAGGCCCGGCGGGGCTCGGTCACCTCGGCGTCGGCGGGCCAGGGTCCGTATCGGTCGGCCAGTGCCTGCACGAGCCACACGCATACGCAGGCCAGCACTCCGATCAGCGCCGACCATGCCCAGTTCACCAGCGCTCCCTGGGCCTCGGGCGGCAGTGCCGGGCCCGGGACGACGAGGAGGGCGACGAGCGGGAGGGTCATGAGGGTGCCGGCCTTGGTGGCGGTCTGGCCGTAGCGGCGGAGCCAGATGGCCAGGGAGATCGCGGCGGTGTAGGCGGCCGCTCCGGCGGCGTAGTGGGTGGCGATGAGGCGGCCGAGCAGCTGGGCCACGGCCGCCGTCACGGGGAGCAGGAGCAGCGCGGTGAGGCGGCGGCGCGTGTTCGCGGTGCGCTGGGTGGAGGACAGGGTCAAGGTCAGGGCGACCGCGAGGACGAGCACGTCGGTGTGCAGTCCGGCGGTGCGCTCCAGCCACAGGGCGGCGCTCCAGGAGAGCAGGACGGCGGTCATCGTCAGGGCCGCTTCGTACGCGTTGCGTATCAGTTTGGCGGTCACATGCCGACAATAGCGGCCACCAGCCCTCAGTGATAGTAAGTAGTCGCGTATGATTCACGGCATGGACCATCTCCCCGAAGCCGCCCGTCTCCGTAGCGGCATCGTCCGTCTGAACCGTCGCCTCCGGCAGGAACGCGGTGACGGGAGCCTGAGCGCCAACCAGCTCGTCGTGCTTGGGTATCTGCACCGGCACGGGTCGGCCACACCCGGTGCGATCGCGGCGGCGGAGCGGCAGCGGCCGCAGTCGCTGACCCGGGTTTTCGCCGAGTTGGAGGAGGACGGGCTGATCGTGCGGGAAGCGGGCCGCGTCGACCGGCGTCAGTCCGTGCTGACGCTCACCGCTGAGGGGCGGCGGGTGCTGGAGCGGGACATGGCCGAGCGTGACGCCTGGCTGGCCGGGGCGCTGGCTTCGCTCAGCGAGACGGAGCGGGGGGTGCTGATGCTGGCGGGTGCGCTGATGGAGCGGCTGGGGCAAGCACCGGAGGCGGCCGCCCCTGAGGACCAACCCTCAGAAGCCACCGTCGGTCCCCGCCCTCAGAACCCACCGCTGAAGTCCCCTCCCCCACCTCCCCCGCCGTCCCCGAACCCCCCACCGTCCCCGAACCCGCCCCCGAAGTCCCCCGGATCGAAGTCCGCCCCGGACACGTCCCCGCCCTCGTAACCGCCGCCGAAGTCCCCGCCGCCGAAGTCCCCGCCGCCGAAGTCCCCGTACCCGGCGCCGTAGTCGGCCGCGTACGCCGGGGCCGCCATGATGCTGCCCAGTGTCGTGCCGATCAGGAGGCCGGGCAGGATGCCGCCGCCGAAGTAGCCGCCCGCCCAGGGGCCGTAGGCGGGGCCCGCGTCCCAGTAGGGGCGGCGGCCGTAGTCGGTGTCGACCTCGCGGACGACGGGGTCGCGGCCGTCGGCGAGGCGGGTGGCGTCGGCCGCGCAGACCGGGACCTCGCGGGGGGCTCCGCCGGGCGGGGTCCAGGCGGCGTCGCTGACCGAGGGGCCGTGGCGGGGGTCGAAGAAGCAGGGCGGGCGGCGTTCTGGCAGGGGGCGGCCCTCGCGTCGGGCGGCGAGCTGGGCGAGGGAGAAGCGGCCGTCCTCCAGGGTCTGGGTGACGGCGCGTACGTCCTCGGGTTTGCGGGCGTCGGCCATGTACTGCTTGGCGTTCTCGTAGGCGTCCAGGGCCCGCTCGTAGTCCGCGCGCATGGCGTCGTCGGCGCGCGGCTCGGCCGGGTGGAATTCGAGGCGGTCCAGTTCCTCGCCGAAGGCGGTGATGTCCTCGTCGACGACGACCCGCAGGCGGTCCAGGGCGGCCCGCTGTTCCTCGGCGTGGCGGCGGCGGTTGCGGCGGACGATCGCGTACGCGCCCGCGCCGCCGGCCACCAGGACGGCCGCCGTGGTGATCAGGGCGGTGGTGGAGACTCCGGTGGCGCCGTTGGAGGAGGTGCCCCATGACGCGGGGGCCTTCCCGCCCATGTTGGCCAGGGCGCGGTTCGTGAAGTCGGTCAGCTGGGTCTTGGCGTTCTCGCCCTGGACGCTGGTGACCAGGTTGCGTACGGCCGTTCGGGGCATGACGGAGGAGTCGGCTCGGGCGTCGAAGCGGTCGCCGAGGCGGATGGCGTACAGGCCGGTGACGCCGGTGGCGGTGCGCAGGTCGGTGAAGAGATTGCGGGTGGGGTAGTCGGCCGGGAGGACCGCGATGAAGAGTGGTTTGCCGGCGCTCTCGATCCGCCGGGCCAGCGCGCCGGAGTCCGCCGCCGACAGCTGGGCGGAGGCCGCGGAGTCGACGTAGACGGGGCTCTGGCGAAGGGCCGCGGCGATCGTCGAGACGCTGGTGGCGGCCGTGACCTGCGTGGCGGCCGTGACCTGCGTGGCGGCCGTGGCCTGCGGGGCGAGCACGGTCATGACCGCGAGTGCCAGGGCCAGCAGCAGCCCTGGGAGGCTTCGGGTCCGTACACCCTTCATGGTTCGAAGCTACCCGAAGCCTCCCAAAACCGGTCGGGTCTATGCCGCCCGGTAGGCCTCCAGCAGTTTGCTCGCCGCCTGCCCGTACCGTCCGGTCAGCAGCAGGTGGTCCGCGTCGGCGAAGGGCTTCGCCACCGCCGGGGTCATCCGCTGCCCCAGTCGGTTCTGGACGATCAGGCGCGCCTCGGTGACCAGTCGGCGTCCGGCCTCGTCCGCGCCCTTCCTCTCGGCCACCGTCGCGGCGGCGGCCAGTGCCCGCAGCGTCGGTGTGTCACCCCGCGGGACCTTGGTGAGGGTGGTCAGGCCCCAGCCGTACGGGAACTGCGGGTCGTACGAGGTGTCGCCCACGTTGATCGGCAGCTGGGCCTCGGACCTGGGCCAGGTGACGGGGAGCTGTCCGGTGAAGGGCCGCCTGCCGTAGAGGACGTCCGCCACGCCGTCGCCCTCGGTGCCCGGCAGCCAGGAGGCGACCAGGGCGTCGATCTTCCCGAGCCGGTCGCCGACGAGTTGCGGGCGGCCGGAGACGATCAGCACCGCGCACTTCATGGCGGCGCACACCTTGTCCACCGCTGCCTGGTCGGCGGCGGAGAGGGTCAGGGCGTGGCCGTTGCCGACGTCTCCGACGCCTTCGGCGTACGGGGTTTCGCCGACCACGACCACGCCGACGTCGTAGCCGGTCAGCGGGGCGGAGGCGTCCTTGGAGTAGGTGATGTCCCCGCCGGCCCCGCGCATTCCGTCCAGGATCGTCGTGCCGGGGACGATGTTCCCGGAGGAGCCCTGCCAGGTGACCGTCCAGCCGCCGGTCTGGTTGCCGATGTCGGCGGCGTTGGATCCGGCGACGTACACCTTCTGGTTCTTGCGCAGCGGCAGCAGGCCGCCCGCGTTCTTCAGCAGCACCTGCGACTCGGCGGCCGCCTGCCGGGCGACGGCGCGGTGGGCCGGCGAACCGATCTGCGCGGCGCCGGTGGTGTCGGCGTAGGGGTGCCCGAAGAGGCCCAGCTCGAACTTCTGGGTGAGGATGCGGGAGACGGCGTCGTCGATCCGCTTCTCGCTGATCCGGCCCGCGTCCACCTCGCCGGTCAGCGCGGCGGTGAAGTCCTTGTAGCCGTACGGCACCATCATCATGTCCACGCCCGCGTTGACCGAGGTGCGGACGTGGGACGCGTAGTCGCCGGGGAGCTGGTCGATGGCGTTCCAGTCGCTGATGACGAAGCCGTCGAAGCCCATGCGGCCCTTGAGCACGCCGTTGATCATGTCGGCTCGGGCGTGCATCTTCACCGGGCCCTGCCCGTCGCCGAGGATGTCGAGGGACGAGTACGACGGCATGACCGTGCCGATGCCCCGGTCGACGGCGGTCTGGTACGGGGACAGGTGGATGGCCTCCAGCTGCTGCCTCGTGACCTTGGTGACGCCCTGGTCGATCTTGTACGTCCCGGTCGTCGAGGAGCCGTACTCGGTGCCGCCGTCGCCGACGAAGTGCTTGGCGGTGGCGAGGACCCTGTCGTTGCGGCTGAGGTCGCCGCCGTTCGCCCGGCCCTGGAGGCCCTGGATCATCGTCTCCATGGACTGGACGAGGGCCGGGTCCTCGCCGAAGGACTCGTAGGAGCGGCCCCAGCGTTCGTCGCGGGTGACGCAGAGGCAGGGGGCGAAGTCCCAGGGGATACCGGTGGCCCGGACCTCGGCGGCCGTCACCGCGCCCGTCCGCTGGGCGAGGCGGGGGTCACGGGTGGCGCCGATGCCGATGTTGTGCGGCATGATCGTGGCGCCGACCAGGTTGTTGTGGCCGTGGACCGCGTCCACGCCGTAGATCAGGGGGATCTGGAAGCGGGTCGCCTGCGCCCTGAGCTGGAAGGCGTCGATCATCTTCGCCCAGCCCTCGGGGGTGTTGGGCGTCGGGGTGGAGCCGCCGCCGGAGAGCAGCGAGCCGAGGGCGTACGTCGCGAGGTCGGCCCCGTTGCCCACGGCTCCGCGCTCGGCCTGGGTCATCTGGCCGGTCTTCTCCGCCAGGGACATGCGGGACACGAGGTCCGCGACGCGCTTCCTGACCGGCAGTTTGCTGTTCAGGTAGGGCAGTCCGTGGGCGTCGATGACGATCTGCGGGGTCTCGGCGGGGGCCTTGGCGCCGGTCACCGTGAGCTTCAGGGGGATCGTCTCGGCGGACTCGGCCGTCCGGTCCTTGAGGGTGGGGACCTTGATGGTCCGCGAGGTGCCGGAGGCCGTGCCGGCCGGGAAGGTGAGGGTGCCGGAGACCGGGGTGTAGTCCTTGCCGGGGGTGGCGGTCCCGGTGGCCGTCGTCTCGTAGGTGACCGTCACGGGCTCGTCGACCGGGGCGGCGCCGGTGGTGGCCACGGTGACCTGGACCGCGGCCGTGCGGCCCTCCTTGACCGGATGGACGGCGGAGTCGGTGGTGACGGAGGCGCGCAGGGACTGGTCGGCCTTGCCGTACAGCTCGACGTCGTCCATGGCGAAGGTGCCCTTGACGCCGGTGGGGAGCGTGACGGAGTACCCCCACATCTGGGTGAGGCCCAGGATGTGGTCGATGCCGCCGACCGGTTGGTAGTCCGTTCGGTAGGTGAAGTCGGCGAACGGGATCTCGACCTGTTTCCAGCCGGTGAAGTCGTCGGTGAAGGAGGTCGTCCAGAGCTCCGAGGCCTCGCCGTTCGCGCCGCCGTCCTTGATCTCGAAGGCGATCTTCTTGCCGTTGCCCCGGCCGTCCCACCAGAAGCGGATGCCCTTGTGGGCGGACCAGTCGTGGGCGGGTTCGGTCGCGGCGTAGTCGTGGGTGAAGCCGCCGTAGCCGCTGATGTCGTAGCTGCCGGCGAGGACCTTCTCGCCCTCGGGGGCGTCCGGGCGGGCGGCGAGTTGCAGGGTGGGCGGGTCGTCGGTGTCGCCGCCCCAGGTGAAGATGCCCTCGGCGGGCTGGGCGGCGAAGGGGACCTCGCCCTCGAAGCGGTCGACGGGAACGGGGGCCGGGTCGTCGGCGGCTCGCGCGGTCGCCCAGGGGAGCAGACCGGTGAGGAGTGCGGCGGAGACGAGCAGGGCGGTTCTTCGCATGGACCTTCCCTCGGCTCTTGGTTCACTCATGACTTAGATCACGCCGTGAGTTAACGCGCGTCGCGTGGCACCGTCAATACTTCACGTCAGAAGTGGTGCAGGACCAACACGCGGCCGGATCACGGCTGTTGTGTGTTTGGTTTTTGAATGCGCGACCTCTTGACGTCTATAGGAAGCCGTCATTTACTCACGGCTCGCACGCCCCCATCCCCCACCACACGAAGGGCGGCGCTCCATGAGAAGACCTTTGCGAACGGTCCGGCTGCTGCTCACCGGCCTGCTGACCACCGCCGGGCTCACGACGCTCGGCATGCCCTCCGCGCACGCGGCCGGCGAGCAGGTCACCGCGTACCTCACCACCACCGACGACTCCGCCGGACGCCATGTCACGCGCGGGCTCCAGGCGCAGACGCCGTTCGCCTTCCAGTCGGGCAGCGGTGGCAGTGGCGAGAACATCACCGTCGACGAGAACACCCGGTACCAGACCTTCACCGGCGGCGGCGCGTCCTTCACGGACACCGCCGCCTGGCTGATGAACAGCAGCGGCGCGCTGTCCCAGTCCACGCGGGACGCGACCATGCGGAAGCTGTTCTCGCCGACGGACGGGATCGGGCTGTCGTTCCTGCGCAACCCGATGGGCGCCTCCGACCTGGCGCGCTACGGGTACACGTACGACGACGTGGCGGCCGGGCAGACGGACCCGAACCTGAACAGCTTCTCCCTCTCGCACGACCTCGCGGACGTCGTCCCGCTCACCAAGCAGGCCCTCCAGCTGAACCCCTCTCTGACTGTCATGGCCTCGCCATGGACGGCTCCGGCCTGGATGAAGGACAGCGGCTCGCTCAACGGGGGCTGGCTGAAGTCCGAGGACTACGCGGCGTACGCCGCCTACTTCGTGAAGTACCTCCAGGCGTACAAGAACCAGGGCGTCAACGTCTCCTACGTGACCCCGCAGAACGAGCCGACCTGCTGTTCCGGCTATCCGTCGATGAGCTGGAACGCCTCGGGCCTCCAGTACTTCCTCAAGAACGACCTGCTGCCGCAGCTCCAGTCGGCCGGGCTGTCCACCAAGGTCCTCGCGCACGACTGGAACTGGGACGTCTACGACTCCTACGCGGCCGCGTCCGTGGACGACTCGACGATCCGCAACCACCCCAACTTCGGCGGGATCGCCTGGCACGGCTACAGCGACATCAGCGGCGTCTCCAAGCAGACCACCGTCCACAACCAGTACCCGAACCTGGACGCGTTCGGCACCGAGCACTCCGGCGGCACCTGGGTCGCCAACCAGCAGCGCGAGGACATGAACAACATCATCGACTACACCCGCAACTGGGCGAAGTCGGTGACCAAGTGGTCGCTGGCCGTGGACCAGAACATGGGCCCGCACAACGGCGGTTGCGGCACCTGCACCGGCCTGATCACCGTGCACGACGGGGACGGCGCGAGCGGGACCGTCGACTACACCGTCGAGTACTACACGATGGGCCAGCTGACCAAGTTCGTACGGCCGGGTGCGCAGCGGATCGCCTCGACGGCGTCCACCTCCGTGCCGAACGTGGCCTGGCGCAACCCGGACGGCTCGAAGGCCCTGATCGCCTACAACGACTCGTCCTCCGCCAAGACCGTCACGATCGACTGGGGCTCCCAGCACGCGACCTACTCGCTGCCGGGCAAAACCTCCGCCACCTTCACCTGGTCCGGCACCCAGTCCGGCGGCGGGAGCACGAGCGGCGCCTTCGTCGGCCTCGCCGGCAAATGCCTGGACGTGGCGGGCGGTTCGAGCGCCAACGGCACGGCGGTGCAGCTCTACGACTGCAACGGCTCGACGGCGCAGAAGTGGACCGTCGTGTCCGACGGGTCGGTGCAGGCGCTCGGCAAGTGCCTGGACGTGACGTCGGCGTCGACGGCGGACGGGGCGAAGGTGCAGCTCTACGACTGCAACGGCACCGGAGCCCAGCAGTGGTCGTACAACGCCTCGACCGGTGACGTGGTGAACACGGCGGCGAACAAGTGCCTGGACGTCACCGACAACTCCTCGGCCAACGGGGCACGGGCCCAGATCTGGTCCTGCACCGGGGCCGCCAACCAGAAGTGGAAGCTCCAGTAGGACGGAAAGCCGGTGCTGCCGGGCTGCGCCGCGGGCCGGCCCGGCACATGGTAGGGGTATGAGCACACCGCGGGATCTGTTCCTCGTCACCCTCGACGTGCCCGGCGATCATCCCGTCGAGCCGGGCGATCTGTCGCTCGCGCTCGCGGGAGCCGAGCTGGTCGACCTCCTCGGCGCACGGGCGCTCACCCTGGACGGTGAGCACATCGTGCCCGGCACCGCGCTGACCACGGATGACCGGATGCTGGACGAGGCCCAGGCGGCGCTCGTGCGGAACGAGCCGTACGAGTCGGTCGACGACTGGCTGTGGCGCCGGGGTCAGGGACTGGTCACGGCCTATCGCGACGTCCTGGACGCCGAGGGGCAGCTGTCCGGGAAACGGCCCTGGTGGCCGCGCCGGGCCGACAGGGCGGCGGCGGCCGACACCCCGGCCCGGCGGCACGCCGCCGACCGGTGGTGGTCCCGCGAGCCCGTGCTCACCGGGCTCGCCGCCACCCTGGGCATCGAGGGCGAGCGGCCGCCGGAGGAGGAGCCCGCCGACGAGGCGGTCGCCACCGTCGTGCTGGCCGTCGGCGACGCGGTGACGGAGCTGGGGGCCGTGCGTGAGCGGCGGCGCATCGAGAACGCGGCCTTCGACAACATCTGGCGGGCCCCCTGACCCCCTGGCGGGCGGGCCAGAGGGTCGCCGTCGTCCTCGGTCAGGCCTCCGCCGTGGTCACTGCGCGGGCTCCACGGCCGCCCGGAGCAGGCCGTACGTGTAGGCGTCCTCCAGGGCCTGCCAGGATGCCGCGATGACGTTCTCCGCGACCCCGACCGTGGACCACTCGCCGGCGCCGTCGGAGGTGGAGATCAGTACGCGGGTCGTGGACGAGGTGCCGTGCTTGCCCTCGAGGATGCGGACCTTGTAGTCGACCAGCTCGAACTTGGCCAGCTGTGGGTAGATCTTCTCCAGGGCGACCCTGAGGGCCCGGTCGAGGGCGTTGACGGGGCCGTTGCCCTCCGCGGTGGCGACGATGCGCTCGCTCTTGGCCCACAGCTTGACGGTGGCCTCGTTGGCGTGGGTGCCGTCGGGGCGGTCCTCGACGATGGCGCGCCAGGACTCCACGTCGAAGTACTTCAGCGGCCTGCCCTCGACCTCGGCGCGCAGCAGCAGCTCGAAACTGGCGTCGGCGGCCTCGTACGTGTAGCCCTTGAGCTCCCGCTCCTTGACCCGGTCGACGACCCGGCCGACCAGCTCGCGGTCGCCGCCGAGGTCGATGCCGAGCTCCTTGCCCTTCAGCTCGATCGAGGCGCGGCCCGCCATGTCGGAGACCAGCATGCGCATGGTGTTGCCGACCAGCTCGGGGTCGATGTGCTGGTAGAGGTCGGGGTCGACCTTGATGGCGGAGGCGTGCAGGCCGGCCTTGTGGGCGAAGGCGGAGACGCCGACGTAGGGCTGGTGGGTGGAGGGGGTGAGGTTGACGACCTCGGCGATGGCGTGCGAGATGCGGGTCATCTCGCGGAGCCGGCCGTCGGGGAGGACCTTCTTGCCGTACTTCAGTTCCAGGGCGGCGACGACCGGGAAGAGGTTGGCGTTGCCGACGCGCTCGCCGTAGCCGTTCGCCGTGCACTGGACGTGGGTGGCGCCCGCGTCGACGGCGGCGAGGGTGTTGGCGACCGCGCAGCCGGTGTCGTCCTGGGCGTGGATGCCGAGCCGGGCGCCGGTGTCGGCGAGGACCGTGGAGACGACCGCCTGGACCTGGGCGGGGAGCATGCCGCCGTTGGTGTCACAGAGGATGACCACGTCCGCGCCCGCCTCGGAGGCCGCCCGGACGACCGCCTTGGCGTACTCGGGGTTGGCCCGGTAGCCGTCGAAGAAGTGCTCGCAGTCGACGAAGACCCGGCGGCCCTGCTCGCGCAGGAAGGAGACGGTGTCGCGGACCATCTCCAGGTTCTCGTCCAGGGTGGTGCGCAGCGCCAGTTCCACGTGCCGGTCGTGCGACTTGGCGACCAGGGTGATCACCGGGGCGCCGGACGCGAGCAGGGCCCTGACCTGGGGGTCGTCCGCGGCCTTGGCGCCCGCGCGGCGGGTGGCGCCGAAGGCGACCAGCTGGGCGTGCTTGAAGTCGATCTCCTGCTGGGCGCGGGCGAAGAACTCGGTGTCCCGCGGGTTGGCGCCGGGCCAGCCGCCCTCGATGAAGCCCACGCCGAAGTCGTCCAGGTGCCGAGCGATGGCCAGCTTGTCGGCGACGGTGAGGTTGATGCCCTCGCGCTGGGCGCCGTCGCGCAGGGTGGTGTCGAAGACGTGGAACGTATCGTCCAGCCGGCTGGTTTCGGTCATGGTCTCAGGGCTCCTGTTTTGAATCTCGGTCTTACCGGAATGACCGGCTCCACCGTCCCCTCATACTCCCTCACGCTCCGTCTCCGGCTGAAGGTGGGCCGGAAAACGAAAAAACCCCTCGCGGGTGCGAGAGGTCTGCGCGCGGGTCGAGGACGACGATGGCCACCCGTACCTGGTCGTACGTGGTGGTCACTGCGGACCGGCGCGCCTGCTGCCAATAATCATGGCGAACGAGAGCACGGCGGCAGTCTGGCACAGCCCCGCCCCCGACTCACGGACCGTCTCAGGATGCGGTACGCGTACGGGTGATCAACAGTCCGTGAGCTTCGGCCGGCCGAGTGAGTCGTCCAGGAACTCCCGTACGTGGCCGAGGATCTGCCCCCGGTCCGTGCCGCGCAGGCCCACCGCGACATGGATGGAGAAGCCGTCGAGGAGGGCGCGCAGCCGGGCGGCGAAGCGGTCGGCGTCCACGGGGCGGAACTCTCCGCGGGTGACGCCGTCCGCGAGCAGGGCGACCAGGTCGCGGTGCCAGGCGCCCTCGATGGCGGCCTGGCGGTCGCGGGCGTCGTCGGCGGCGTTCTGCGAGCGGTTCCAGACCTCCAGCCACAGCGTCCAGTGCGGGTCGCGGTGGCCGTCGGGCACGTACAGGTCGACGTAGGCGTCGAGGCGCTCGCGAGCGGTTCCCGGCCGGGTGAGGAGCCGGGCCCGCTCGGCGCCCAGACGGCCTTCGCTCCACTCCAGGGTCTGGAGCAGCAGCTCGTCCTTGGAGTGGAAGTAGTAGAGGAGGTGGCCGCTGCTCATGCCGACCTCGCGGCCGAGCGCCGCCATGGTGAGCTGCTCCAGACCGCGCTCGGCGATCATGTCCATGGCCGCGGCGAGGACCTCCTCGCGGGGTGGGGCGGGGGTGCGCCGGCGGGGCGACGGGGTCGCGCTCATGCCGGGACCGTCCGTACGGCGTCGGGCAGGAAGTGGGTCTCGTACGGCCCGGAGCAGTCGGCGAACAGCGTCGCCGCCTCCGCCCCGCACCCCGGGCACAGCTCGTTCGGCCCCTCCTGACCAGGGGGGCCGCAGCACCCGACCTCGACGAAGGCCGGGTTGCGCTCCAGGAAGCCGCGGGTGTCGTCGGGGTGGACCACCAGGGTGTCGCGCGGCCCCGCGGACATCAGGCAACCCGGTCCGTCGGGGTCGGCGACGACCAGGCCGGGGACCGCGGCCCCCATCCACTCCGGGTCCGGGTGCGGCACGTACGGCGCTCCGCTCGGCTCGGGGTCGACCGCGTAGGTGCCGCGCGGCACGGTCGACGGGGCGTGCCGCGAGCCGTCGGGGCCCTTCCGCCCGTCGTACCAGGGGCGTTCGGGCAGCACGGGAAGCAGCCGCAGCGGCTCGCTGAGACGGCGGCCGCAGGCCGCGCAGACCAGGACGTTCACCCGTCTGTTCTACCCGACCCCGACCGTCACCGGGTCTTCGGCTGCTGTTGCGTGATGCAGTGGATACCGCCTCCGCCCGCGAAGACGGTGCGGGCGTCCACCAGGGTCACCGTCCGCTCGGGGAACAGCCGGCGGAAGATCCCGGCGGCGTCCTCGTCGCGCGGGTCGTCGAAGCCGCACAGCACGACTCCCCCGTTGCAGAGGTAGTGGTTGATGTAGGAGTAGTCGGCCCAGTGGCCGTCGGCCTCCAGGACGGTGGGGGCGGCCACCTCGACGACCTCCAGAGGGCGGCCGTGGGCGTCGGTCTGCGCCCGCAGCAGGCCGATGACCTCCTTGGTCACCTCGTGGTCGGGGTGCGCCGGGTCCGGCTGGTGGTGGGCGACGACGACACCGGGACGGGCGAAGGCGGCGACGATGTCGACATGGCCGAGGGTCCCGAAGCCGTGCGGGGGGTAGTCGCCGGTGAGGCCGCGCGGGAGCCAGATCGCCTTGCGGGTGCCGAGCTGGGCGTGGATCTCGGCCTCGACCTCCTCCTTCGACCAGT
Source organism: Streptomyces sp. NPDC046915 (assembly GCF_040644935.1). Taxonomy (NCBI): domain Bacteria; kingdom Bacillati; phylum Actinomycetota; class Actinomycetes; order Kitasatosporales; family Streptomycetaceae; genus Streptomyces; species Streptomyces sp. NPDC046915. Next base: position 14,464 of record NZ_JBEYXB010000019.1, read on the forward strand.
GCGGGTTGCGCTCCGGGCCCAGCTGGACCGTCTCCGTCAGCAGGACCGTGCCCTCGCCGTCGACGTGGATCGCGCCGCCCTCGTTGACCAGCCGCGAGGCGTACGTCCTGGCGCCCGCGAGGTCGCTGACGTACGCGGCGATCTTCGCGTCGTGCTCCCAGCGGGCCCAGTGCTGGGCGCCCCAGCCGTTGAACGTCCAGTCCACGGCGGCCAGTTCACCCTTGCCGTTGGTCAGGAACGTGGGACCGATGTCCCTCATCCAGGCGTCGTCGAGGTCGCGCTCGACGGTGTCGACGTCCGGGCCGAGCAGGGCGCGGGCCTCGGCGGACTGCCCGGGGCCGCACACCACCGTCACCGGTTCGAAACGCCGGACGGCGCGGGCGACCGACGCCCAGGCGGCACGGGAGGCGGCGAGGTCGTCGGGGTCGTCGAAGGTGGGGTTCGGGCCCGGCCACGCCATCCAGGTGCGCTCGTGCGGGGCCCACTCGGGGGGCATGCGGAAGCCGTCGGCGGCAGCGGACATCAGGGGTCCTCAGAGGAAGTAGAGACGGTTGAGGGAGACCGAGCCGGCGGGCTCGGAGCGGATCGGTTCGCCGTCGAGGGTGACGAGACCGGTGCTCTGGTCCACGTCGACCGCTCCGGTACGGCAGTTGAGGCGCAGGTCGGCGGGGCCGATGCCACGGGTGCCGCGGACGGCGACCCTTCTGCGGCGGGTCGGCATCCGGTCGCCGCCCTGGTCGAGGGCGGCCTGGGCGACGAAGGCGACGGAGATCTCGGCCGGGGTCGCCCCGTGCGCCCCGAACTGCGGGCCGAGCACCAGGGGTTCGCAGGTGTCGGTGGCCGCGTTGGGATCGCCGACCACGCCGTAGGCCGGGAAGCCCGCCTTGAGGACGAGCTGCGGCTTGGCGCCGAAGTACTCCGGGCGCCACAGCACGATGTCGGCGAGCTTGCCGACCTCGATCGAGCCGACCTCGTGCGCGAGGCCGTGCGCGATGGCCGGGTTGATGGTCAGCTTGGCGATGTAGCGCAGGACGCGCTCGTTGTCGTGGTCCTCGGGGGCGCCGAGCTCGGCCTTCATCTTCCCGGCCATCGCGAACGTACGGCGGACCGTCTCCCCCGCCCGGCCCATGCCCTGCGCGTCGGAGGAGGTGATGCCGATCGCGCCCAGGTCGTGCAGCACGTCCTCGGCGCCCATGGTGCCGGCGCGGATGCGGTCGCGGGCCATCGCCGCGTCGCCGGGCAGGTCGGTCTTGAGGTCGTGGACGGAGACGATCATGCCGTAGTGCTCGGCGACCGCGTCCCGGCCGAAGGGCAGGGTCGGGTTGGTGGAGGAGCCGATGACGTTCGGGACTCCGGCCATCTTCAGCACGTTCGGCACGTGTCCGCCGCCGCAGCCCTCGATGTGGAAGGCGTGGATGGTGCGGCCCTCCAGCACCCGCAGCGTGTCCTCGACCGACAGGCACTCGTTCAGCCCGTCGCTGTGCAGGGCTACCTGGACGTCGTGCTCCTCGGCGACGCGCAGGGCGGTGTCCAGCGCCCGGGTGTGGGCGCCCATGTCCTCGTGCACCTTGAAGCCGCTCGCCCCGCCCTCGGCCAGCGCCTCGATCAGCGGAGCGGAGTGGGACGACGAACCCCGGCCGAGGAAGCCGATGTTGACCGGCCAGGCGTCGAAGGCGCCGAACGCGTGCCGGAGCGCCCACGGCGAGTTGACGCCGACGCCCCACACCGGGCCGAACTCCTGCCCGATGATCGTGGTCACGCCGGAGGCGAGCGAGGCCTCCATGATGCGCGGCGACAGCAGGTGAACGTGTGTGTCGACGGCCCCGGCGGTGGCGATCAGCCCTTCCCCGGACACGATCGACGTGCCCGTGCCGACGACCACGTCGACCCCGTCGAGGGTGTCGGGGTTCCCGGCCCGCCCGATCGAGCAGATCCGCCCCTCGCGGATGCCGATGGACACCTTCCGGATGCCCTGGGCCGCGTCGATCACCACGACGTTGCTGATCACGACGTCACAGGTCGCGCGCACGGCGGCGGCCTTGAGGTGCAGTCCGTCGCGGGCGGTCTTGCCGAAGCCGGCGAGGAACTCGTCGCCGTAGTGCTGGGAGTCGGACTCGACGCGGACGGTCAGACCGGAGTCGCCCAGCCGGACCCGGTCGCCCGCGCGCGGGCCGTGCGTGGCGGCGTACTCGTACGGGTTCATGCCTCGGCTCCCAGGTATCCGCAGGCGGCGGCCCTGCGCAGGGCCTCTTCCTTCGCGCCCGGCGCGTCCAGCGGCCCGTCGACGAGCCCCGCGAAGCCGATCGCGATCCGCTCGCCCCCGATCGGCACCAGACCGGCCTCGGCGCTCTCCCCCGGCCCGAAGCGGACCGACGAGCCGGCGGGCACGGCGAGCCGCATCCCGTAGGCGGCGGCGCGGGGGAAGTCGAGGCGCGGGTTGGCCTCGAAGAAGTGGAAGTGGGAGGTGACGGAGACGGGCACGGTCGCCGTGTTGGTGACGGTGACCGTGACGACGGGCTCGGGCTCGGCGTGCTCCGGTCCCGGCAGCAGCGCGCCCGGCCCCTCCTCCCCCAGCCCGCCGCCGATCGGATCGGAGACCACCGCGAGCCGGGAGCCGTCGTCGAAGACGGCCTCCACATGCACCTCGGTGACGACGTCGGCGACGCCCGGCAGGACGTCGGCGGGGCCCAGTGCCGACCGGGCCGCCTCGACGGCCTCCGCGAGGCGCCTGCCGTCCCGGGCGGCCTCGCAGACGGTGTCCGCGATCAGCGCGGTCGCCTCCGGCACGTTGAGCCTGAGCCCCCGGGCCTTGCGGCTGCGGGCCAGCTCGGCGGCCGAGAACAGCAGCAGCCGGTCACGTTCGGTGGGGGTCAGCCTCATGCCGGGGCACCTCCTCGCCTTCCTGTCTTTAGAGCGGCACTCTAATGTTAGAACACCACTCTAAACATGTCGGGGCCGCGGTGTCCCCGAACACGTCAGGGCCGCCGCGGACGAGGAGTCCGGGGCGGCCCTGACGAAGGCGGACGGCGGCTAGCCGAGCTTGTGCATCCAGCCGTGCGTGTCCTCCGTGATGCCGCGCTGGACGTCCAGCAGGGCCTGGCGGAGCTTCACGGTGACCTCGCCGGGCTCGCCGCCCGACTGCTTCCACTCGGCACCGGTGCTGCGCCTGACCTTGCCGACGGGGGTGATGACGGCGGCGGTGCCGCAGGCGAAGACCTCGGTGAGGGTGCCGTTCTCGGCGTCGCGCTGCCACTGCTCGACGGAGACGCGGCCCTCCTCGGCCTCGTAACCGAGGTCGCGGGCGACGGTGAGGAGGGAGTCGCGGGTGACGCCTTCGAGGATGGAGCCGGTCAGCGTCGGGGTGACGATCACCGGCTTTTCATTGGATGCAGCGCCGTACACGAAGTAGAGGTTCATGCCGCCGAGCTCCTCCACCCACTGGTGCTGCACGGCGTCGAGGTAGCAGACCTGGTCGCAGCCGTGGGCGGCGGCCTCGGCCTGGGCGAGCAGGGAGGCGGCGTAGTTGCCGCCGGTCTTTGCGTCGCCCATGCCGCCGGGGACGGCGCGGACGCGGTCCTCGGAGACCCAGATGGAGACGGGCTTGACGCCGCCCGGGAAGTAGGCGCCGGCCGGGGAGGCGATCACGAGGAACAGGTATTCGTTGGCGGGCTTCACACCCAGGCCGACCTCGGTCGCGATCATGAAGGGGCGCAGGTAGAGGGACTCCTCGCCACCGTGGGCGGGCACCCAGCCCTTGTCCTGCTGGACCAGCGCGTCACAGGCCTCGATGAAGGTCTCGACGGGCAGCTCGGGCATGGCCAGGCGCCTGGCGGAACGCTGGAAGCGCTTGGCGTTCTGGTCCGGGCGGAAGGTGGCGACGGAGCCGTCGGGGCCGCGGTAGGCCTTGAGCCCCTCGAAGATCTCCTGGGCGTAGTGCAGCACGTTGGTGGCCGGGTCGAGCGGAATCGGCGCGTACGGAACGAGCTGGCCGTCGTGCCAGCCCCGGCCCTCGGTCCACTTGATCGTCACCATGTGGTCGGTGAAGTGGCGTCCGAATCCGGGGTTCGTCAGGATCGCCTCCCGCTCGGCGGCGGGGAGCGGATGGGCGGACGGCTTGAGCTCGATCGTGGGCGTCGTCATGGGTGCTTGTCCTTCACCGGTTGTAGTGACGGGCCGCGCTCACGCCCGTACGGCCTTCCGGCCAGTGCTAGGACGTCCGAGCATTCCTTCGTACCGCGGCTCCGCGTTCGATTATCGCGTGGGGAGCTGCGATGGAAGGAATCGGGGTGAATGCGGCCCCGGGGTTGATGGTGGCACCCGGCGGGGACATGGGGGAAGCCGCCGGGCGCTGATGCGACCCGGCGGCTTCGAGAGGTTCGAAATGGCGCGGCGGGTCAGCCGGCTACTCGTACGGCGAGCGCGTCGCCGATCTCGGAGGTGGAGCGGGCGGGCAGCCGGCCGCGCTCGCCGAGGTCGGCGGAGACCGCCTCCTCGATCCGGGTCGCCTCGGCCTCGTAGCCGAGGTGGCGCAGCAGCAGGGCGACGGACAGGACCGTGGCGGTGGGGTCGGCCTTGCCCTGGCCGGCGATGTCCGGGGCCGAGCCGTGGACGGGCTCGAACATGGACGGGAACTCGCGGCCGGGGTTGATGTTGCCGGAGGCGGCCACACCGATGCCGCCGGAGACGGCCGCGGCGAGGTCGGTGATGATGTCGCCGAAGAGGTTGTCGGTGACGATGACGTCGAAGCGCTCGGGCTGGGTGACCAGGTAGATGGTGGCCGCGTCGACGTGCATGTACTCGGTGGTGACCTCGGGGAACTCCGTGGCCACCTTGTTGAAGATGTTGGTCCACAGGTGACCGGCGAAGGTCAGCACGTTGTTCTTGTGGATCAGCGCGAGCTTCTTGCGCGGGCGGACCTGGGCGCGGGCGAAGGCGTCGCGGACGACCCGCTCGACACCGAAGGCCGTGTTCACGGAGACCTCGGTGGCGACCTCGTGCTCGGTGCCCTTGCGGATGGTGCCGCCGTTGCCGGTGTACGGGCCCTCGGTGCCCTCGCGGACCACGACGAAGTCGATCTGCGGCTCGCCGGCGAGCGGGGTGGCGACACCCGGCAGGAGCTTCGAGGGGCGCAGGTTGACGTGGTGGTCGAAGGCGAAGCGGAGCTTGAGCAGGAAGCCCCGCTCCAGGACGCCGGACGGCACGGACGGGTCGCCGATCGCGCCGAGCAGGATGGCGTCGTGCTGCCCGAGGGCGTCGAGGTCGGCGTCGGTGAGGGTCTCACCGGTGGCGTGGTAGCGCCTGGCACCGAAGTCGTACTCCTTGGTCTCCAGCTTCACGTCCTCGGGAAGGACGGCGGAGAGGACCTTGAGGCCTTCGGCCACGACTTCCTGGCCGATGCCGTCACCGGGGATCACTGCGAGATCGATGCTGCGAGACATGCCGGGAACCCTACTCCTCGTCCCATGGGATGACATGGACTGTCCGCCATACGGACGGCATCGGGCAGGGGTGGAGGCACCCGGGTGGGGGGTCGGCGTCATCCTGTTGGCCGCCGTTCACCCGTATGTGGGCCCGGCGTTGGGATTCGCTGGGAACTTCTGACGGCATGGAGACCCCCGACTTCGGCATTCCGCGGCGGCTCGCGGAGCGGATGAGCATGGCCGAGCAGTACGAGTACCTGCGCACCCGGCTCACCCGGCGCCGCACGCTGGTGACGGCGGGCGCGGTGGCGGGCGGGCTGCTGACCGGCTGCGGGGGCACCGGGACGCCGTCCCGCACGTCCGGCGCGCCCGCCCCCACCGCCTCCCGCGTGTCCGGTTCGGTCGTCACCCCGTTCGGCCGCCATCTGGCCTTCGGCGCCGACCCGAGGACCCGGATGCGGATCTCCTGGCAGGTGCCGTTCCCGGTGAAGAAGCCGTACGTGCGCGTCGGCCTGCGGCCGGACGACCTGGGCCGCCGGATCGAGGCCGAGGTGCGCCATCTGCACACGGCCGGGGTGCAGGGGGTGCGGCCGACGGTCGAACAGTACTACGTGCACGCGGCCCTGGACGGCCTGAAGCCCGGCACGACGTACTACTACGGCGTCGGGCACGACGGCTGGGACCCCACCTCCCCCGCCCACCGCTCGACCATCGCCTCCTTCCGGACCGCGCCCGCGAGTCCGGAGAGCTTCGTGTTCACCGCCTTCGGCGACCAGGGCGTCGGCACCGCCGCGAACGGCAACGACCATCTGCTGCTGCGGCTGAAGCCCGCCTTCCATCTGCACGCGGGCGACATCTGCTACGCGGACGTCAACGGGGCCGGTTCGAAGACGGACGGCTACGACCCCACGTTCTGGGACATGTTCCTGAAGCAGACCGAGCCGGTGGCGAAGTCGGTGCCGTGGATGGTGACCACCGGCAACCACGACATGGAGGCCTGGTACTCACCGGACGGCTACGGCGGCCAGCTGGCCCGCTTCTCCCTCCCGGACAGCGGCTTCGACCCGCACACGGCGCCGGGCGTGTACGCGTTCACGTACGGCAACGTCGGCTTCGTGGCCCTGGACGCCAACGACGTGTCGTACGAGATCCCCGCCAACTTCGGCTACACCGGCGGCCGGCAGACCAGATGGCTGGACAGCAGGCTCGGTGAGCTGCGGGCGGCGAAGGGCGTCGACTTCCTGGTGGTGTTCTTCCACCACTGCGCCTACTCGACCTCGCAGCACGCCTCCGACGGCGGCATCCGCAAGGAGTGGCTGCCACTGTTCGCCAAGCACAAGGTCGACCTGGTGATCAACGGGCACAACCACGTGTACGAGCGGACGGACGCCATCAAGAACGGGCGGGTCGCCAGGGCGGTGCCGATCGGCGGGTCCACGGACCCCACGCGGGACGGGATCGTGTACGTCACCGCGGGCGGCGGCGGCCGGAACCTCTACTCGTTCCCGTCGGGCGTGAAGGACAGCTACGAGGGCCATGTCACCCGGCACGACGCGGTGAAGACCTTCTACTGGACCAAGGGGAAGAACCCGCAGGCGGAGGCGGTGGAGTGGTCCCGGGTGCGGTACACCGGCTTCTCGCTGCTGTCGGTCGAGGCGCGGGCGGGCGCGTCACCGCGGCTGAAGGTGTCGGCGCTGGCGCAGGACGGCAAGCGGGTGGACCACTTCGAGGTGCGACGCGGCGGGTGAGGCCGCGCCGCACCTCGAACGGGTGCGGCTCCCGGTTCGTGGGGTGCGGCGGCCGGCCGGCTCAGTGGCCGGTCTCGCCGCCGTTGTCGCGGCGGTCGAGGGCGCGCTGGAGGGCGGCGGCGGCGTTCTTGCGGTCGGAATCGCTCGTGCGGGACACGTGGCGGACTCGGCGGCGGACGGTCGTCTCGGCCATGGAAATCGACTCCTTCGGCACACGGGGGTGCGGAGAGACAAGGGGTTACGAGACGCCGGATGGGGCGGGGAGCGGTGCCGCAGGGGTTGCCTGCACGGGGCCCGGCTCACGACCGCCATTCGCTTGGTCGAGCGAGACGTTCGGCTCCTACAAAAGTAAGGGAGTGCCGCGCTTCTGTCTCTACAATTAGTCGGACTTCCTACTATCTGAGACGGCGAACCGGGTCACACCGCTGTGACCTGCGGTTTCCTCGTGCGCGGATGGAGTGAACGCAGCTCCCTGACGAGGGCCCGCACGGCTGCCGTCGTGGCCGATTCCGGGGTGGTGACGTAGCCGACGGAGCGGGTCGGGCGGCCGGGCCCGAGGTCGGTGATCTCGACCGTGGGCGGGGCGGCGGTGAGGGACAGCGCGGGCATGATCGCCATGCCGAGGCCGCTGCCCACCATGGACAGCACCGCCCCGTCGTCCTCGGCGCGCACGGTCGCGGCCGGGATCCAGTCCTGGGCCGCCCACCACGCGCGCGTGCCTGGTGCGTGACTACGCCGATGTGCAGGAGGAGTTGTACGAGTTCGCCGTACCGCATCTGCGCAGCGGGGCCCTCGTGGCGGACGAGACGGTGGTGGACGGGTTCGAGCGGATCGTGGAGGCGTTCCTGCGGATGCTGCGGGGCGGGAACACGGGGAAGATCCTGGTGCGGGCGGCCGGGGCCTGACGGCCTCTCACATGACGTCCCCGTCCCGCCAGTCGAAGAGCAGTTCGTGCGCGGGGTCGGGCGGGCCGGCGAGTGCGGGGCGCAGATAGGTGGTGTCCTCCTCGTCGGGTAGGCGGACGATCCCGTCCGGGGAGAGGGCGTGGATCCGGCCGGTCCACAGCTGCCAGCCGCGTGCCGTGTAGAGGGGGGCGCCGTCCTCGCTCGCGGAGAGCGCGCCGAGGTCGTACGCCCGGTCGACGATCCGCTCCAGGGCGCCCATCACCCGCCCGCCCAGTCCGGTGCGGCGCGCGTCCGGGCGTACCGCGACGGCCTCGACGTACCCGACGCGCAGCCAGCGGCCCCGATGCCGGGCGCGGCGCATGACCACCGAGCCGTGTGCGGCGAGCCCGGTGTCGTCGTGCACGAGGGCGTGCATGCCGCCGAGTCCGTGCTCCCAGTCCTCGTCGGAGAAGTCGCCGTCGAAGGCGTCGTGGAGGAGGGCGCGGGCGGCCCGGAGTTCGGCGGGGTCGAGGTCGGCGGTGTGGGCGGTGCGGAGGCGGGTGGTCATGGAGTCCAGTATTCATCACCCGCCCTCCAATCTAACCTTCTATTTTCGCTTGACCGGTTAGATACGGCCGTGGTGCACTGACGCCATGACCACACACCGGACCCACCACCGCACCGCCACCGTGCGCGGCCTCGACGTGTACTACCGGGAGGCGGGGCCCGTCGGCGCCCCGGTCCTGCTGCTCCTGCACGGCTTCCCGACCAGCTCGCACATGTTCCGCGAGCTGATCCCGCTGCTCGCCGGCCGCTACCGGGTGATCGCTCCGGACCACATCGGCTTCGGCCGGTCGTCGGCGCCCGCGGCCTCGGAGTTCCCCTACACCTTCGACGAACTGGCCGCCGTCACCCAGGAGTTCACCGAGCAGCTGGGGCTGACGGAGTTCGCCCTCTACATCCAGGACTACGGCTCGCCGATCGGCCTGCGCCTGGCCCTCGCCCACCCCGAGCGGGTGACCGCGATCGTCACGCAGAACGGCAACGCGTACGAGGAGGGGCTCGGCAAGGAGGCCTGGGCGCCGGTGCTGGCGCTGATCGAGGAGCGGACGCCCGGGACGGAGGCGCCCGTGCGGGAGATCAGCGGCCCGGACGGGATCAGATGGCAGTACCTGCACGGCGTGCCGGACCCGTCGGCGGTCAGCCCGGACGCGTACGAGCACGACACCGCGCTGATGGCCCGTCCCGGCCAGCCGGAGATCCAGCTCGACCTGATCTCCGACTATGGCGCCAACTTCGCGCTGTACCCGGCCTTCCAGGAGTACTTCCGCACCAGCGGGGTCCCGCTGCTGGCGGTGTGGGGCGCGCACGACGAGATCTTCGTGCCGGCTGGCGCGCTGGCCTTCCAGCGGGACCTGCCGAAGGCGGAGGTGCATCTGCTCCCCACCGGCCACTTCGCCCTGGAAACGCACGCGCCGCAGATCGCGCGGCTCATGACCGACTTCCTCGACCGGCACCTGCTCACTGCCTGAGCGCCTGCCCGAGCGCCTCCCGGAAACCCTTCGGATCCTCGACCCACGGCAGGTGCCCGGCCTCCGGCAGGACCACCCGGCGCACCCGGGGCAGGGCACGCTCCAGGGAGTCGACGGCCGTGCGGGGGCGGATGTCCCGGGCGCCGTCGATGATCGTCACGGGCAGGTCCAGGGCCTCGCAGGCGGTGAACAGCTCGGGAGTGCCACAGCTCCGCTTCCGCTCCTCGTCGAGGGCGTCGTTGCAGTCGGTGTTGATCGCGAACCAGGGGTCGGCCATGCGGCCGGCGTGGTGCGGGGCGCGTTCCCGGTCCTCGAACTCGATGGACCACTGGAGCACCGCGCGCTCCCGGTCCTCGGCCTCCGTGCGCCCGGGGCGGTCGGTCAACTCCTGCCACCGGGTGAGCCGTTCGGGACGCTCGCCGAGCCGGGCGCGGAAGTTCGCCGCGAAGGCGGGGTGCCAGTCGGCGTCGGGGCCGATGCCCGTACCGCTCACATAGACCAGCGCACTCACCCGTTCCGGGTGGGCCAGCGCATGGCTGAGCGCCAGTTGCGCGCCCCAGGAGTGGCCGAGCAGCGCCATCCGGTCCAGCCCGAAGTGCCGTCGTACGGCGTCCAGATCAGCCACGAACCGCTCGGTCGTCCAGGGCCCCGCGCAACGCTGGGAGCGCCCGCAGCCGCGCTGGTCCCAGCGGACGACCGGGGTCACGTCCGCCAGGAGTGCGGCGACGTCCTCGAACATGTCCCACAGGCCCGGCCCGCCGTGGCACAGCACCAGCGGCGCGCCGCGCCCGCCCGAGCGGGCCGCCCACAGACGTACGCCGTCGTCGGTCTCGACCGGCTCGCTCTGGCTCTGGCTCTGGCTCCGCGCCGATGTCATGGGAGGAGTCTGCCCGGGGCGCGCGGCACGGGCATGGAAACGGGCCGGGAAGCCACGCTTGTGGCAGGCTTCCCGGCCCGTGCTCGCGAGGGCGGTCAGCCCATGTGCGGGTAGGTGTAGTCGGTCGGCGCGACCAGCGTCTCCTTGATGGCGCGGGTCAGGGTCCAGCGCGTCAGGTTCTGCGGGGCGCCGGCCTTGTCGTTGGTGCCGGAGGACCGGCCGCCGCCGAAGGGCTGCTGGCCGACGACGGCGCCGGTCGACTTGTCGTTGATGTAGAAGTTGCCGGCCGCGTAGCGCAGCTTCTCCATCGTGTGGGCGGCCGCCGCGCGGTCGTTCGCGATGACCGAGCCGGTCAGGGCGTAGTCGGACACCGACTCCATCTGGGCGAGCATCTCGTCGTACTTCTCGGCCGAGCTGTCGTCGTACACGTGCACGGCGAGGAACGGGCCGAAGTACTCGGTGGTGAAGACCTCGTTCTCCGGGTCGGTGCACTCGACGACCGTCGGGCGGACGAAGTAGCCGACCGAGTCGTCGTAGCTGCCGCCCGCGACGATCGTGCAGCTCGGGTCGGCCGTCGCGCGGTCGATCGCCGCCTTGTTCTTGGCGAAGGAGCGCTCGTCGATGACCGCGCCGATGAAGTTCGAGAAGTCGGTGACGTCGCCCATGGCGATGCCGTCGATCTCGGCGGCGAACTCCTCCTTGAAGCCGGAGTTCCAGATCGAGGCCGGGAGGTACGCCCGGGAGGTCGCCGAGCACTTCTGGCCCTGGTACTCGAAGGCACCGCGGGTCAGGGCGGTCTTGAGGACGGCGCGGTCGGCGCTCGGGTGGGCGACGACGAAGTCCTTGCCGCCGGTCTCGCCGACCAGACGCGGGTAGGAGCGGTACTTCTCGATGTTGGCGCCGACCGTCTTCCACAGGTACTGGAAGGTCTTCGTCGAGCCGGTGAAGTGGATGCCGGCGAGATCCCGGTGCTCCAGGGCGACCTCGGAGACCGCGATGCCGTCGCCGGTGACGAGGTTGATGACGCCCTTGGGCAGGCCCGCCTCCTCCAGCAGCTTCATGAGCAGCACGGCGGCGTGGGTCTGGGTCGGGGACGGCTTCCACACCACGACGTTGCCCATCAGCGCGGGCGCGGTGGGCAGGTTGCCCGCGATGGCGCTGAAGTTGAACGGGGTGATCGCGTAGACGAAGCCCTCGAGCGGACGGTGGTCGAGGCGGTTCCAGACGCCCGGGGAGTTGGCCGGGGGCTGCTCGGCCAGGATCTGGCGGGCGTAGTGGACGTTGAAGCGCCAGAAGTCGATCAGCTCGCACGGAGCGTCGATCTCGGCCTGCTGGGCGGTCTTCGACTGGCCCAGCATGGTGGAGGCCGCGATGGTCTCGCGCCAGGGGCCGGCCAGCAGCTCGGCGGCGCGCAGGATGATCGCCGCGCGGTCGTCGAAGGACATCGCGCGCCAGGCGGGCGCGGCGGCCAGGGCCGCGTCGACGGCATCCTTGGCGTCCTGCTGGGTGGCGTTGCGGTAGGTGCCGAGCACGGCCTTGTGGTTGTGCGGCTGGACGACCTGGAAGGCCTCGCCGCCGCCCATCCGCTTCTCACCGCCGATGGTGCAGGGCAGGTCGACCGGGTTCTCGGCCAGCTCCTTCAGCTTGGCCTCGAGCCGGGCACGCTCGGGCGAGCCGGGGGCGTAGCCGTGCACCGGCTCGTTGACGGGGGTGGGGACCTGGGTCACAGCGTCCATTGGTTCCGTTACTCCTTACTGAGCGGTGTTGCGAGCTTGGGGGCGGGCGGGGGTGGGCTCAGCCCTTGCTGACCATCGACCGCATGAAGAAGCGCAGGTTGGCGGGCTTCTCCGCGAGGCGGCGCATGAAGTAGCCGTACCAGTCGGTGCCGTAGGCGGTGTAGACGCGCATGCGGTGGCCCTCGGCGGCCAGCCGCAGGTGCTCCTCGCCGCGGATGCCGTAGAGCATCTGGAATTCGTACTCGTCCAGTTTGCGCCCGGCACGGTGGGCGAGTTCCTGGGCGATCGTGATCAGGCGCGGGTCGTGGGAGCCCACCATCGGGTACCCCTCGCCGTCCATCAGGATCCTCAGGATCCGGACGTACGCCTTGTCGATCTCGTGCTTCTGCTGGTAGGCGACCTCGGCGGGCTCCTTGTAGGCGCCCTTGACCAGGCGGACCCGGCTGCCGCTCGCGGCGAGGCGGCGGGCGTCGGCCTCGGTGCGGAAGAGGTAGGCCTGGATGACGCAGCCGGTCTGCGGGAAGTCCTTCCGCAGCTCCTCGTGGATGGCGAACATCGAGTCGAGGGTCGTGTGGTCCTCGGCGTCCAGGGTGACGGTCGTACCGATGGCGGCGGCGGCCTCGACGACCGGACGGACGTTGGTCAGGGCCAGCTCGTGGCCGCCGTCCAGCGCCTGGCCGAACATCGACAGCTTGACGGACATCTCGACCTTCTCGCCGAGCTCCAGCTCCCCCAGCCGCTCGACGAGCCCCAGGTAGGCGTCACGGGCGGCGGCGGCCTGCTCGGGGGTGGTGATGTCCTCGCCGACCACGTCCATGGTCAGTTCCAGGCCCTTGGCGGTGAGCTCCTCGATGATCGGGACGATGTCGGACACCGTCTCGCCGGGGATGAAACGGTCGACGACCTGCTTCGTCACCGGGGCCGCCGAGATCAGGCGTCGCATCCGGTCGCTGCGCGACGCGGCGAGAATCACGGGACCCAGCACGGGGCACCTCCACAACAGGACCAAAGAGGGCCGCTGCCCGACCATCCGGGTACGGCACGGAGAACCACCGTGAAATCTAAGGATCCCTCCGATGGTCAGCCATCGACAGCTGTCACGCATCCGTTCACCGGATCTCAGACAGATGTATGAAGCGGCGCGGATATGCGGCAGAATGCCCGGATGGCAGCCGATACTCCGCCGTTCAAGAACGTGGGCGACTACCAGGAGCTGGTGGACGAGATCTCGGAGCTGCTGGGCGTTCCGGCGACCCTGGAGAACCGCGACTTCGAGCTGATCGCCTTCGGCGCCTACGACAGCGAGGACGAGCTGGACGCCTCGGCGCTGGACCCGGTGCGCACCCGCTCGATCCTGACCCGGCGGTCCACGGCCGCGGTCCGGACGTGGTTCGAGGGCTTCGGCATCACACGGGCGACCGGTCCGGTCCGCATCCCGCCGACCCCGGAGGCGGGGGTGTACCGGGGGCGCATCTGTCTCCCCGTACGCCATCGCGGTGTCGTCCTCGGATACGTCTGGCTGCTGGACGACGACCCGGGCCCGAGCGAGCGGCAGCTGACCGCGGCGATGGCGGTCGCGGCCCGGATCGGGGCGCTGCTGGCGGACGAGGCGCAGCACGGCGCCGACCTCACCCGGGAACTGCGGGCGGTGCTCACCGCCGAACGGGGCTGGCCGCGGGACATGGCGGTGGCCGAGTTGCGCACCGCCCTGGGCTCCCGCGCGGACGGTCCGCACACGGTGGTGTGCGTGGCGCCCTGGCCGTCCGCCGACCCGGCCGACGCGCCGTCGGTGCGTACGCTGCCGGGCGCGACCGCGCTGTGCACGGTGCCGTGGGGCCTGTCCGCGCAGTCGTTGGCGCTGCTGGTGCGGCTGCGGTCGACGCAGGCCGTGACCCCGGCGGTGTCGGCGGCGGGGCGGTTGCTGGAGCGGACGGACGGCGGGGGCGGGGCCGTCGCCGCGGGGGTCGCCGCCGCCCGGCTGGGGCTCGCCGAGCTGGGGGCCGCCTGGCAGGAGGCGTCCGCGGCGGCCCGTGCGGCGCTGGCCGAACCCCGGTTCGGGCCGGTCGCCGAGTGGGCGCAGATCGGCCCGTACCGGCTGCTGACCTCGCTGCCGCCCGAGGTCGCCCACGATCCCGTCACAGCCCCGCTCCTCACCCCCGCCCACCGGGAGCTGGCCCGCACCGCCGAGGTCTACCTCGACTGCGCGGGCCAGGCCGCCCGCACCGCCGCCGAACTGGGCATCCACCGCCAGACCCTGTACTACCGGCTGTCCCGGGTCGAGCAGCTGACGGGTCTGGACCTCGACGACGGGGAGGACCGGCTGCTGCTGCACATGGTGCTGAAGGGGGCGCGGCTCTAGGGGTCCGGACAGCACACCTGGCCGCCGGCGGCCAGCAGGTCGCCCACGGCCGCGATGCCCTCGGCGATGGCGCGTTCCGGCACGTCGCCGAAGCCGAGGACGAGTTGGGGCGGGTCGGTGGCCTGGGACGCGCGGCAGGCGCTCATGCCGTACAGGCCGACGGACCGGGACCGGGCCGCGGCGATCACCGTCCGCTCGTCGGCGCCGTGCGGCAGGTGGGCCACCGCGTGGAAGCCCGCCGCGAGGCCGGTCAGCCGCACGTCGGGGGCGTGCCGGGCGAGGGCGGCGCGCAGGGTCTCGCAGCGGGCCGAGTAGAGGGTGCGCATGCGGCGCAGATGGCGGTCGTAGCGGCCGGACTCGATCAGGCGGGCGAGGGCCAGCTGGTCGAGGGTCGGGGTGCCGCGGTCGGCGATCCGCTTCAGCTCGGTGAGCGATGCGGTCAGCGCGGGCGGGCAGAGCAGCCAGCCGATACGCAGGGCGGGGGCGAGGGACTTGCTGACGGTGCCGATGCCGACCACGCGGTCGGCGGCGAGGCCCTGGAGCGAGCCGACGGGTTCGCGGTCGTAGCGGAACTCGGCGTCGTAGTCGTCCTCGATGACGTAGGCGTCCCGGCGTGCCGCCCACTCGATCAGGGCCATGCGCCGGGACGGAGCCAGCAGCACCCCCGTCGGCCACTGGTGGGCCGGGGTGACGATCACCGCCGCCGCCCCGGTCGCCTCCAGCGCGGTCACGTCGATGCCGTGCGCGTCGACCGGGACGGGCAGCGCCTCCAGGCCCGCCGCCGTCGCCGCCGCGATCACGGTGCCGGGGGCGCCGGGGTCCTCGTACGCGACCGCACGGGCGCCGGCGCGCGCCAGCGCCTGCAAGGTCAGGCTCAGCCCCTGGGCGTAGCCGGAGCAGACGACGGTGCGGCCCGGGTCGGCGGCGGCCGACCTGACCCGGCGCAGGTAGGCGGCGACGACCTCGCGGAGGTGCCGGCTGCCGCGGGGATCGCCGTAGTCGAGGTCCGCCGTCGGCAGTGCGCGGGCCGCCTCCCTGGTCGCCCACAGCCAGTCGGTGAGCGGGAAGGAGGCCAGGTCCGGGACGCCGTGCCGGAAGTCGGCGAGCAGCCGGGGCGGCGGAGCGGGCGGGGCCGCGGGCTCCGGTGGCACCTGCGCGCACGGTGCCACGCGGGTGGCCGAGCCGACGTGGGTGACCAGGTAGCCCTCGGCCCGGAGCTGGGCGTAGCAGTCCTGGACCAGTCCGCGGGACAGGCTGAGGGCGCGGGCCAGTTCACGGGAGGAGGGCAGGCGTTCGCCGGCTTGGAGGCGGCCCGTGCGGATGGCGTCGCGGAGCTGCCGTTCCAGTTGGGCACGCAGCTGTTCGCCGCCGTCCCGGTCGACGGTCAGAAGCAGTTCGGGAGACAGACCGGCCCACTGCGGTGGCATGGAATTGGAGCTTACCGGGGGGCCGGTCGGACCCTAGCGTCGACGCCATGACGACATCCGCGAACTCCCCTGTGCGCGCCCCCGTTTCGGGAGGGTCCCGAGCGCCGCTGCTGACCCGGGCGCTGCTGCTGCGCTTCGTGAGCATGGTCGGCTCCTCGGTCAGCTTCTTCCTGCTGCTGTCGACCGTGCCGGCGTACGCCGAGGCGGCGGGCGGCGGGGGCGGCGCGGGTCTCGCCACGGGTGCCCTGATGCTGTCCACGGTCCTCGGTGAACTGGTCTCCCCCCGGCTGGTCGCCCGCTGGGGCAACCGGCTGCCGCTGACGGCGGGGCTGCTCCTGCTCGGCGTGCCCGCGCTGGTGCTGACCGTCTCCGACGGCATGGTCTGGATCGTGGCCGTCTGCCTGGTGCGCGGTCTGGGCTTCGCCCTGACGCTCGTCGCGGGCGGCGCCCTGACGGCCTCGCTGATCCCGGCCGAGCGGCGGGGCGAGGGGCTGGCGCTGGTCGGGCTGGTCGGGGGCGCGTCGTCGCTGGTGGCGTTGCCGCTGGGGCTCTGGCTGGCCCGGCACGTGGGCTACGGGCCGGTCGCGGTGGCGGCGGGGGTGGCGGCGCTGGCCGCCATCGCGTCGGTGCCGGGGCTGCCGGACGGGAGGCCGACGGCCGGAGCCTCCCCCACGTCGGACCGGCCCCTGGGGATGACCGCCGCCCTGCGCGGCTCCGCCCTGCGGCGGCCCGCCCTGGTGTTCGCCACCACCGCCCTCGCCGCCGGCATTCTGGTGACGTTCCTGCCGCTGGCCGTTCCGTCGGGGTCCGGCTGGGTGGTCTCCGTGGCGCTCGTGGTGCAGCCCGGGGCCTCGACGGCGGCCCGCTGGGTGACGGGACGGTACGGCGACCGGCACGGCAGCGCGCGGTTCGTGGTGCCCGGTCTGCTGCTGTCGGCCGCGGGGATGCTGCTCATCGTGCCGACCGCGCATCCGGTCGCCGTCGTGGCGGGGGCGGCGGTGTTCGGCGTCGGCTTCGGTGTCACGCAGAACGCCACGCTCACGCTGATGTACGCGAGGACCTCCCGGCCCTCCTACGGCACGGTCACCGCCCTGTGGAACCTCGCGTACGACGGCGGGATGGGCGTGGGCGCGGCGGGCTTCGGCCTGCTCGCCGCGCACACGGGGTACGCGTGGGCGTTCGCGCTGACGGCCACCACGATGCTGCTCGCGACGGCCCCGGCGGTACGGGACGCGCGTACCCGCACGTGACCAGGGCCCGTCGCGAGTCCCGCCGTCCGCCCGACGGGCTTTCGCGACAGGCCCCTAGGAGCGGGTCGCGCCCTCGATCACCTGGCGGAGGCCCTCGGTGAGGGCGTCCGCGTCGGGGGCGGTCTTCGGGTCGAAGGTCCACTGTGCGATGAGGCCGGTCATCAGGGTGAGGTAGAAGCGTCCGAGGGTGTCCGCGATCTCGTCGGACACCTCCTCCTCCGGTACGCCCATGAGCAGCGCGACGAGGCCCCGGCCGCCCTCGCGCTGGGCACGGGCCAAGGTGTCGCGGACCTCGGGCAGTTCGATGGTCATGACCTCCATGCTGAGCCGCCACATCGAGCCGGGCTCCCGCATGCTGGCGACGATGCTCTTCCACACGGCGCGGAACCGTTCCAGCGAGCCGGGGGCCCCGTCGATCCCGTCGTCCCCGGCCGCGCCGAAGCCGTCGGACATGCCCTCCACCAGCGAGATGTAGGCCTGCGCGAGCAGCGCGTCCTTCGAGCCGTAGTGGTAGCCGATCGAGGCGAGGTTGGTCCCCGACTCCTTGACGATGTCGCGCGCGGTGGTGCGCGCGAAGCCCTTTTCCAGCAGGCAGCGCTTGGCGCCTTCGAGCAGATCCTCACGGTGTCCCATGCCGCCCACCCTACCGCCGATCCATACGGACGTCCTAGACGGATGACTTATACATTCGTTCTAGACAAGCGTTTAAGACGCGCGTACATTCGTTGGCATGACGAACTCGAAGAGCACCTCCGCGACCACACCCCCGACCCCCACCCGCGCCGGACGCCGCGAATGGACCGCCCTCGGCGTGCTGATGCTGCCGCTGCTCCTGGTCTCGATGGACGTCTCGGTCCTCTACTTCGCCATCCCGGCGATCAGCGCGGATCTGAAGCCCAGCGGCACACAGCAGCTGTGGATCTTCGACATCTACGCGTTCGTCCTGGCCGGCCTGCTGATGACGATGGGCTCCCTGGGCGACCGCATCGGCCGGCGCAAACTGCTGCTGATCGGCGCGGCCGCCTTCGGGACCGCCTCCCTGGTGGCGGCGTACGCGAACAGCGCCGAAACCCTGATCGCGGCCCGCGCGGTCCTCGGCATCGGCGGGGCCACCCTCATGCCGTCCACGATGGCGCTGCTGCGCACGATGTTCACCGACCCCGGGCAGCGGGCGAAGGCGATCGGCATCTGGTCCGGCGTCATGACGGGCGGCATCGCACTCGGCTCGGTGCTGAGCGGCATCCTGGTCCAGTACTTCTGGTGGGGCTCGGTCTTCCTGGTCAACCTGCCCGCGATGGCTCTGCTGCTGGTCCTCGGCCCGTTCCTGCTCCCCGAGTCGAAGGACCCCGAGCCCGGCCGCTTCGACCTGATCAGCGTGCCGCTGTCGATGGCGGCGGTGCTCCCCGTGATCTACGGCCTGAAGGAGATCCCCTCCGAGGGCTGGCACCCGCAGTACGTCGTCTCGATCACCGTCGGTCTGGTCTTCGCGGTCCTGTTCGTCCTGCGTCAGCGCACCGCGGCCTCGCCGATGATCTCGCCGGCCCTGTTCCGCGGCCACGGCTTCGCCCCCGCCGTCTCCCTGAACCTCGTCTCCGCGTTCGGCATGATGGGCTCGGCGTTCTTCACCACGCAGTACCTCCAGTCGGTGCTCGACAAGAGCGCCATGGAGGCGGCCCTGTGGGCGCTGCTGCCCTCCGTGCCGATCGGCATGGCCGCCCCGCTGGCCACCACCCTGGTCCAGAAGGGCGTCAACCGCGCCTACGTCGTCACCGCGGGCTTCGCGATCGCCGCGGCGGGCTACGGGATGCTGGCCCTGACCGGCACGGACTCGCTCTGGCTGGTCCTGGCCGCGAGCGGCGTCCTCGCCTCCGGCATCGTCATGGTGATGTCGCAGATGACCGACCTGGCCATCGGCGCGGCCCCGGTGGAGCGGGCGGGCTCGGCCGCCTCACTGCTGGAGACCGGCCAGGAGTTCGGCGGCGCGCTGGGCATGGCGGTGCTCGGCTCCATCGGTACGGCGATCTACCGCCACGACATCCCCTCCTCGGCCCCGGCCGAGGCCCACGAGACCCTCGGCGGCGCGCTGGCGGTCGCCGGGCAGCTGCCGGGACGTGCGGGTGACGCCCTGGCGACGGCGGCCCGGGAGGCCTTCACCAGCGGGATGCACGGCGCGGCGATCGCCGGGGCGGCCGTCCTGGCCCTGTCCGCGGTCGGAGCGGCCGCGACGCTGCGGCGGATCCACGTGCGGGAGGTTCCGAAGACCGAGGAGCCGGAGAAGGTGGCCGCCTGAGCAGACGGCGGAAAGCGAAAGCGCCGGTCGGGCTGGATCACCAGCCCGACCGGCGCTTTCGTACTGCTGTGTCCTACCGGATCAGACGAGGTTCACGGAACGGGCCGACGTGGCACCGATCTCCTCCGCGACCTCGGCCAGCACGCCGGTGCCCACCGTGTCGTCGACGGTCAGCACGGCCAGCGCCTCGCCGCCGGCCGCCGCGCGGGCGACCTGCATACCGGCGATGTTGATGCCCGCCTCACCGAGGATCCGGCCGACGGTGCCGACGACGCCCGGCCGGTCCTCGTACCGCAGGACGACCATGTGCTCGGCGAGCGCGAGGTCGACGTCGTAGTCCCCGACGGCGACGATCTTCTGGAGGTGCTTCGGGCCGGCCAGGGTGCCGGAGACCGACACCTCCTCGCCGTCGGCGAGCGTGCCGCGCACGGTGACCACGTTGCGGTGGTCGGTCGACTCGGAGCTGGTGGTCAGGCGCACCTCGACACCGCGCTCCTGGGCGAACAGCGGGGCGTTGACGTACGAGACGGTCTCGTCGACGACGTCCTCGAAGACGCCCTTGAGCGCGGAGAGCTCCAGCACCTTCACGTCGTGCTGGGTGATCTCGCCGTACACCTCGACGTCGAGGCGGACCGCGACCTCGCCCGCGAGCGCGGTGAAGATCCGGCCGAGGCGCTCGGCGAGCGGCAGGCCCGGCTTGACGTCCTCGGCGATGACACCGCCCTGGACGTTGACCGCGTCCGGCACCAGCTCACCGGCGAGGGCGAGACGCACGGACCGGGCGACGGCGATGCCGGCCTTCTCCTGGGCCTCGTCGGTCGACGCGCCCAGGTGCGGGGTGCACACCACCTGGTCGAACTGGAACAGCGGGGAGTCGGTGCACGGCTCCTTCGCGTACACGTCCAGGCCGGCGCCGGCGACGCGGCCCTCCTTGAGGGCGGAGTACAGCGCCTCCTCGTCGACGATGCCGCCGCGCGCGGCGTTGACAATCCGCACCGAGGGCTTGACCTTGCGCAGCGCCTCCTCGCCGATCAGGCCGAGCGTCTCGGGCGTCTTGGGCAGGTGCACGGTGATGAAGTCGGAGACCTCGAGCAGCTCGTCCAGCGACAGCACCTTGACGCCCATCTGCGCGGCGCGGGCGGGCTGGATGTAGGGGTCGTAGGCGACGACCTTCATCCCGAAGGCGGACATGCGCTGCGCGACGAGCGCGCCGATGCGGCCGAGGCCCACGACGCCGAGGGTCTTCTCGGCGAGCTCCACGCCCGTGTACTTGCTGCGCTTCCACTCGCCGTTCTTGAGCGCGGCGTTGGCCTGCGGGATGTGGCGGGCGGTGGCGACGAGGAGACCGCAGGCCAGCTCGGCGGCGGTCACGATGTTCGAGGTGGGGGCGTTGACGACCATCACGCCGGCCTTGGTGGCGGCGGAGACGTCCACGTTGTCCAGGCCGACGCCGGCGCGCGCGACGACCTTCAGCTTCTTCGCGGCGGCGACCGCCTCGGCGTCGACCTTGGTGGCGGAGCGGATCAGGATCGCGTCCACGTCGGCGATGGCGGGCAGCAGCTCGGCACGGTCGGCGCCGTTGCAGTGCCGGATCTCGAAGTCCGGGCCGAGCGCGTCGACGGTCGCGGGCGAAAGCTCTTCAGCGATGAGTACGACGGGTTTCGAGCTCACGTGAGGTCCTCACAAGTCCAATGCGGACGGCCGTCCCGACGGCCGCAGGCGGTGGAGGGGAGCGGCGCCGGGGAATTTCCGGTGCGCTCCCGCGTCGGTCGGCGATAGTGCGTGCCGGGCGGCGTGGGGGTGTGCCGGAAATTTCTCGGGGTCGCTTAGCCGCGGAAGACGCACGACGCTGTGGGCCTGACGCGTGTTGTGCAGCAGTGTAGTGGCGTGGCAGGAGGTGTCTTACGCCTCTGCGGAGAGATCACCCGTCCGTGGCAGGACGGTTTGGCCAAGCCAAAGGCCAAGGGGGCCGGAGCAGTCCGCTCCGGCCCCTAGGGGCCTGCGTGGAAGCCTACGCCTCCTCGTTCACCCAGCTCATCAGCTTGCGGAGCTGCTTGCCGGTGGTCTCCAGCAGGTGCTCGGAGTCCTGCTGCTTGTACTCGTTGTACTTCTTCAGGCCGCCGTGGTACTCGTCCATCCACTGCTGGGCGAACGTACCGTCCTGGATCTCGGCGAGGACCTGCTTCATCTCGGCCTTGGTGGCGTCGGTGATGATGCGCGGGCCGGTCACGTAGTCGCCCCACTCGGCGGTCTCGGAGATGGACCAGCGCATCTTCTCCAGGCCGCCCTCGTACATGAGGTCCACGATCAGCTTCAGCTCGTGCAGGCACTCGAAGTAGGCGATCTCCGGCTGGTAGCCGGCCTCGGTCAGGGTCTCGAAGCCCGCCTTGACCAGCGCCGCGGTGCCACCGCAGAGGACGGCCTGCTCACCGAACAGGTCGGTCTCGGTCTCCTCGGTGAAGGTGGTCTTGATGACGCCGGCGCGGGTGCCGCCGATGCCCTTGGCGTACGACAGGGCGAGCGCGAAGGCGTTGCCCGAGGCGTCCTGCTCGACGGCGGCGATGCAGGGAACGCCGCGGCCCTCCTCGTACTGGCGGCGGACCAGGTGGCCCGGGCCCTTCGGGGCGACCATGCAGACGTCCACGCCGGCCGGGGGCTTGATGAAGCCGAAGCGGATGTTGAAGCCGTGACCGAAGAACAGGGCGTCGCCGTCGTTCAGGTTCGGGGCGATGTGCTCCTCGTAGACCTGGCCCTGGATGGGGTCCGGAACCAGGATCATGATGACGTCGGCCTCGGCGGCGGCCTCGGACGGCGTCACCACGCGCAGCCCCTGCTCCTCGGCCTTGGCCTTGGACTTGGAGCCCTCGTGCAGACCGACCCGCACGTCGACACCCGAGTCGCGCAGCGACAGCGCGTGGGCGTGGCCCTGGCTGCCGTAGCCGATGACCGCGACCTTGCGGCCCTGGATGATGGACAGGTCGGCGTCAGCGTCGTAGAACAGCTCGGCCACTTTGGGTTCTCTCCTTGGTGTGCAGGTGTTGCTCCCACCGTATGACGGCGGGCGGAAGGGAGGTCTCGGGATCTCGCAATACGGGCGGCCGGTGTCACCCGGCCGCACCGACGAGGATTACGCCGACCGGTCGAGCGCGCGCAGCGACCGGTCCGTGATCGAGCGGGCGCCGCGGCCGATGGCGATCGTGCCGGACTGGACCAGCTCCTTGATGCCGTACGGCTCCAGCATCTTGAGCATGGCCGAAAGCTTGTCGCTGCTGCCGGTGGCCTCGATCGTCACGGCCTCCGGGGAGACGTCGACGGTCTTGGCGCGGAACAGCTGGACGATCTCGACGATCTGGGAGCGCGTCTCGTTGTCGGCGCGCACCTTCACGAGGACGAGTTCGCGCTGAACCGCCTGCGTGGGCTCCAGCTCCACGATCTTCAGCACGTTGACCAGCTTGTTGAGCTGCTTGGTCACCTGCTCCAGCGGCAGGTCCTCGACCTGCACCACGATGGTGATGCGGGAGATGTCGGGGTGCTCGGTGACGCCGACGGCGAGCGAGTCGATGTTGAAGCCGCGGCGGGAGAACAGCGCGGCGATCCGGGCGAGGATGCCCGGCGTGTTCTCCACCAGGACGGAGAGCGTGTGCTTGGACATGTCTGGTCTTCCTCTTCGCTCTTCCTGGCTCAGTCGTCTTCGTTGTCGCCGAAGTCGGGGCGGACGTCCCGGGCGGCCATGATCTCGTCGTTGGAGGTGCCGGCGGCGACCATCGGCCACACCATCGCGTCCTCGTGGACGATGAAGTCCACGACGACCGGGCGGTCGTTGATGGAGTTCGCCTCTTCGATGACCTTGTCGAGGTCCTCGGGGGACTCGCAGCGGATCGCGTGGCAGCCCATGGCCTCCGACAGCTTCACGAAGTCGGGGACGCGAGTGCCGGCGCTCGGGCCCTTGGGCTCGTCACCCGGGCCGGAGTGCAGCACGGTGTTGGAGTACCGCTGGTTGTAGAAGAGGGTCTGCCACTGGCGGACCATCCCGAGGGCGCCGTTGTTGATGATGGCGACCTTGATCGGGATGTTGTTCAGGGCGCAGGTGGTGAGCTCCTGATTGGTCATCTGGAAGCAGCCGTCGCCGTCGATCGCCCAGACCGCCCGGTCGGGCACGCCCGCCTTGGCGCCCATCGCGGCCGGGACCGCGTAGCCCATGGTTCCGGCGCCGCCGGAGTTCAGCCAGGTGGCGGGCTTTTCGTACTGGACGAAGTGCGCCGCCCACATCTGGTGCTGGCCGACGCCCGCCGCGAAGATCGTGCCCTCGGGCGCGAGCTGCCCGATGCGCTCGATGACCTGCTGCGGGGACAGGGAGCCGTCCTCGGGCTGGTCGTAGCCGAGCGGGTAGGTCTCGCGCCAGCGGTTGAGGTCCTTCCACCAGGCCGCGTACCTGGCCTCGGCGGCCTCGCCCTTGTTGCCCTCGCTGTGCTCCTTCTGCACCGCCTGGATCAGGTCGGCGATGACCTCGCGGGCGTCACCGACGATCGGCACGTCGGCGGCGCGGTTCTTGCCGATCTCCGCGGGGTCGATGTCGGCGTGGACGATCTTCGCGTACGGGGCGAAGCTGTCCAGCTTGCCGGTGACGCGGTCGTCGAAGCGGGCTCCGAGGGCGACGATCAGGTCGGCCTTCTGCAGCGCGGTGACGGCGGTGACCGAACCGTGCATGCCCGGCATTCCCACGTGCAGCGGGTGGCTGTCGGGGAACGCGCCGAGCGCCATCAGGGTGGTGGTGACGGGCGCTCCGGTGAGCTCTGCGAGGACCTTGAGCTCGGCGGTGGCGCGGGCCTTGAGCACGCCGCCGCCGACGTAGAGGACGGGCCGCCTGGCGGAGGTGATCAGCTTGGCGGCCTCGCGGATCTGCTTGGCGTGCGGCTTGGTCACCGGGCGGTAGCCGGGCAGGTCCATGACGGGCGGCCAGGAGAAGACGGTCTTCTTCTGGAGGATGTCCTTGGGGATGTCCACCAGGACCGGTCCGGGGCGGCCGGTCGAGGCGATGTGGAACGCCTGCGCGATCACCCGCGGGATGTCCTCGCCCTTGGTGACCAGGAAGCTGTGCTTGGTGATCGGCATGGTGATGCCGACGATGTCCGCCTCCTGGAAGGCGTCCGTACCGATCGCGGAGGACACCACCTGCCCGGTGATCGCGACCAGCGGCACCGAGTCCATGTTGGCGTCGGCGATCGGGGTGACCAGGTTGGTGGCGCCGGGTCCCGAGGTCGCCATGCAGACGCCCACCTTGCCGGTGGCCTGCGCGTAGCCGGTGGCCGCGTGGCCGGCGCCCTGCTCGTGCCGGACCAGCACGTGGCGGACCTTGGTGGAGTCCATCAGCGGGTCGTACGCCGGGAGGATCGTGCCGCCGGGAATGCCGAATACCGTGTCAGCGCCGACCTCCTCGAGGGAGCGGATGAGGGACTGCGCGCCCGTGACGTGCTCGACGGGGGCGGAGTGCTGTCCTCCGGATCGGGGCCGGGGCTGCGGATGGTGGGCCCCGGAGGCCTGCTCGGTCATCGGCATTCTCTTCTCGATGCTGAGGTTTTTGCGAGGGTTTTTGCGAGGTTTGTGCGGTGTACGACTGCTGTACGGCAGGTGCCCGTGCAACAAAAAACCCCTCGTGCCGTAAGGCAAGCGAGGGGAGCGCGCCGGTGAGGGTCGCTGGGGTTTCCGGAACGTCCTCCGGTGGGTCCCAGCTCAGCCGACGCGCTGTCCAAGTACGAGAATTCGGGTGCGCATGGCACTGACCCTCCCCCCGACGCGCACCACGTGTCAAGTGGGTGGGACGGGAGTCTCATTATGTGAGCGTAGGGCACTGCCGCCTCCGAACACCGCGGAGACACCGCCGGTGACACCACTGGTGTACACCCCCGCCGCACCGCCGGCGAAGGCCGGCGCCGGCTCGGCCGGTGCGTGCGGAACCGGATAATGGCCGGATCCGAGCGCTCTGCGCAGCCGGTACTCGTCCAGCGGCCCGGAGAAGGCCATGCCCATCCCGTGTGTGCAGCCCATCGCGCGCAGCGCCGCGACCTGCTCGGGCAGGTCCACGCCCTCGGCCACGCACTGGAGCCCGAGGTCGGTGGCGATGCGGAGCAGCCCACTTGTGATCTTGTGCAGCCGTGCCGACTCCACGACGCCCTCGACCAGACCGCGGTCGAGTTTCAGTACGTCCACGGGGAGCCTGCGCAGTGCCGTGATCGCCGCGTAGCCGCTGCCGAAGCCGTCCAGCGCGATACGGACGCCGAGCCGGCTGAGGGCGGTCAGGCGCCGCTCCAGCTCGTCCAGGCTGACCCGGGGATCGGTGTCGGACAGTTCGAGGATCAGCGAGCCGGAGGGCAGCCCGTGCCGGGTGAGGAGGGCTTCCACCGAGCCGAGCGGCATGGAGCGGTCCAGCAGCCGCCGGGCGCTCATCCGGACGGACACGGGCACGGTGATTCCGGTCGCGGTCCGCTCGGCGGCCTGCTCCACGGCCTCCTCGAGGATCCAGCGGCCGAGTTCCGAGGTCTTGTCGCTGTCCTCGGCCACCCGCAGGAACTCCGCCGGGGTGAACAGCACCCCTTGGGAGGAGCGCCAGCGGGCCTGCGCGGACACGGATGTGATCCGGCCGTTCTCCAGGCACACCACCGGTTGGTGCAGCAGCGCGAACTCGCCGTCGTGCAGCGCGGCACGCAGCCGCGTGGCCAGCTCCGCCTTGCGTACCACGTCCTGCTGCATCTGGGGCTTGTACAGCTCGACGCGGCCCTTGCCGGCCGACTTGGCCCGGTACATCGCGAGGTCGGCGTTGCGCAGCAGCTCGCCCGCGCCGAGGCCGGGTTCGGCGAAGGCGACGCCGATGGAGGCGTTGACCCGGACGTCGTTGCCGTCGATGAGGTACGGCTGGGAGAGGGTCACCCTGAGGCGGTCGGCGAGCTCCAGGATGTTCCGCTCCCGGGCGGCACGGTCACGGGTGCCGTCCCCGACGATCAGGGCCGCGAACTCGTCGCCGCCCAGCCGGGACGCGGTGTCCCCGTGCCGGACCGCGTCCTGGAGTCTGCGGGCGGCCTGGACGAGCAGTTCGTCCCCTGCCTGGTGCCCGATCGTGTCGTTGACGGCCTTGAATCCGTCCAGGTCGATGAAGAGGACGGCCGTGCCGCGCAGATGGGCGCCGCGGTCGGAGGCGCGGCGGCCGGACAGGGCCTGCTGCACGCGCTTGGTGAACAGGGAGCGGTTGGGCAGGTCGGTGAGCGGGTCGTGCTCGGCGTTGTGCTGGAGCTGCGCCTGTAGCCGCACTCTCTCGGTCACGTCCCGGCTGTTGAAGATGAGGCCGCCGTGGTGGCGGTTGACGGTGGACTCGACGTTGAGCCAGCCTCCCCCACCGCCGGACCGGAAGCGGCACTCGATGCGGGTGGTGGGTTCCTCGAGCGGGCTGGCGGCGAGGAAGCGGCGCACCTCGTGCACCACGCAGCCCAGGTCCTCCGGGTGGATGAGACCGGCCAGTTCCGTGCCCACCAGCGCCTCGGCGGGCCGTCCGTAGACCCCGGCGGCGGCCGGGGAGACGTACCGGAGGATGCCGTTGGGTGCGGCGATCATGATGACGTCGCTGGAGCCCTGCACCAGGGAACGGAAGTGGTTCTCCTGATGGGCCAGTTCATGGGTGAGCGTGATGTTGTCGAGCAGCATGATCCCCTGGCGCACGACGAGCGCGAGCACCACGCAGCCGGCGGTGATGAGCACCACGTGGTCGGGGCTGCGGCCGTCGAGGACGTTGTACAGGATGCCCAGCGTGCACACCGCGGCGGCCAGGTACGGGGTGAGCGCGGCCAGGGAGCCGGTGAGGGGCGGGCCCGCCGGGTACCGGCTGTGATCACCCCCCGGCGCGGGCTCGGGAGGGGACGCCTGCCCCTGGGGGTGGCCGCCGCCGCGCTGGCCGGGCACGTGCTCGTGGATCACGCGCGAGTGGCCGTCCGAGCCGCGCCGGTCACGGTCGGCGTTCTGCTGACCCTGGTGCCGGGGAGCGGCCCAGGGGGCGTACGCCAGGAGCAGGGAGCCGGCGAACCAGCCCGCGTCCAGCAGCTGGCCCGAGTGGTAACTGCTGTGCAGCAGCGGTGAGGTGAACAGGGCGTCGCACAACACGGTCAGGGCGAGCGCGCCGATGGCGGTGTTCACCGCCGTGCGGTTGCCCGGTGCGCGCCGGAAGTGCGTTGCGAGCACCATGCTGACGAGCGCGATGTCGAGCAGCGGGTACGCCAGCGACAGGGCGGCGTGCGCCACGCTCGGCCCCTCGAAACGGGCGGCCTGGGCGAGCGCGAGGCTCCAGGACAGGGTGAGCAGCGAGCCGCCGATCAGCCAGGCGTCCAGCGTCAGACAGATCCAGCCCGCCTTGGTCGCCGGGCGCTTGGCGAGGACCAGCAGCCCCACGATGGCGGGCGGCGCGAAGCACAGGAAGAACAGGTCGGCGTAGCTGGGGCTGGGCACGGGCTGGTCCAGCACGACCTCGTACCACCCCCAGACCGCGTTGCCCAGGGCCGCCATCGCCGACGAGAGGGCGAACAACAGCCAGGCGGGTCGAAAGCGGACTCTGGGGCTGCGGGCGTAGAGGAAGCAGGAGATCGCGGCGGTGCCGGCCGCGCCGGTGAGCCCGAAGTCGCCCATGAACAGCGCCACTTCGTTCGAGCCCCAGCCGAACGCGGAACCGACGGCGTATCCCGCGCAGATCAGGGCCAGGGCCAGCTGGTGGACCAGGCGTGAGCCGTCGCCGGAGACCGGCGGACGGGGCAGCAGCGTCCCCGACGGGCGCTGCGGACGCAGCGCCGTGTCGAGGGTCGTCACGGGCGGGGGGCTCACCGGGCCCTCCCGGTCCGCGAGTGGTGGGTGGTGTGGTGGTGGCTGGTGTGATGGCCGCGCTCGCGCGTGGCCTTGCGCCAGGGTCGCCGTCGGCGGCTCCGCCGCGTCGGATCGTTCGTCCATAGGCCGTGCATCGCCCGTCGCCCCCCTCACAAATTCTGAAATGTCCATCCCCGGCGCCGAACGGTCCGCGGCGCAGCCCCTGTCGGGACGATACACCAGTCTCGTCACTCAGGGACATAGCTTCTCTACGCTCCGTGACGATCAATGGCAAGACGCGTACGCACTGCGTCCACAAGGTCGCTGAGGGTACGCGAAGCGGATTACGCCTCGGCCGAGGAGCCTGTTGTAAGGATCACGTTGCGCAGTGGCTCCCGGTTCACGAAACGGCGCAACTGGTCTGCCAGCATCCGCTCGGCGCGCGGCAGGAACGCCGAGGTGGGGCCGCCCACATGCGGGCTGATCAGCACACCTGGGGCCCGCCACAGGGGGTGCGCCGGGGGCAGCGGCTCCGGGTCGGTGACGTCCAGGGCGGCGGTGATGCGCCCGCTGTCCAGCTCCGCGAGCAGCGCCTCGGTGTCGACGACGGGCCCCCGGGACACGTTGACCAGGAGCGCTCCGTCCTTCATCCGGGCCAGGAAATCGGCGTCGACCAGGCCCCGGGTCTCCGGTGTCAAGGGGGTGGACAGGACGACGACATCGGCCTCCGGGAGCACGGAGGACAGTTCGGTGAGCGGGTGCACCGGACCGCGCGCCGTGGTGCGCCTTGAGCGCGCGACGCGCGCCACCCGCGCGAGTTCAAACGGCGCGAGCCGGTCCTCGATGGCGGCGCCGATGGCTCCGTAGCCGACGATGAGGACGGTCCGGTCGGCGAGGGCCGGACGGAAACCGGCGCGCCACTCCCCCTTGTCCTGGGCCCGTACGAAGTCGGGGATGCCGCGCAGCGAGGCGAGGATCAGCGCGAGCGTGAGCTCGGCGGTGCTGGCCTCGTGCACCCCGCGCGCGTTGCACAGCCGCACGCCCGGGTGCATCCGGCCGAGCCCCCGTTGCACGTTGTCGACACCGGCGGAGAGCGTCTGCACGACCTGTAGCGAGCGCATGTACGGCAGCGGGCGTACGCACAGGGCGCTGGGCTTCATATAGGGCACGACGTAGAAGGCGCACTCGGCCGGGTCCGCGGGGAACTCCTCCTCCCCGTTCCAGAACCGGTACCGGAGTCCCTCGGGAAGCCCCTCGATCTCCTCGGCCGGAATGGGGAGCCACACGTCAGCAGTCATGCTCTGGAGGCTATGTCAGGCGCGTGAGGGTGCAGAGGTTAGGTTGGGGGCCGGTCAGAGGGAGGTTCACGGCAGGTGGAGCGCAGGACGATCGGCGCGGGGGCGCTCGCGGTGGGGTCCGTCGGACTCGGGTGCATGCCGATGAGCTGGGCGTACAGCGGGTCGCGGCAGCGGGGCGAGGAGTCGGTCAGGGCGGTCCACCGGGCGCTGGACCTGGGCTCGACGCTCCTGGACACGGCGGACATGTACGGGCCGTTCACCAACGAGTTGCTGCTGGGCCGGGTGCTCAAGGAACGGCGTGCGGACGCCTTCGTGTCGACCAAGGTCGGCCTGCTGGTCGGCGAGCAGCACATCGTGGCGAATGGACGGCCGGGATATGTGCGGCGGGCGTGCGACGCGTCGCTGCGCCGGCTCCAGACGGACGTGATCGACCTCTACCAGCTCCACCGCGCGGACCCCGAGGTGCCGGTCGAGGAGACGTGGGGCGCGATGGCGGAGCTCGTCCGGGCCGGAAAGGTACGGGCGTTGGGCCTGTGCGCCGTGGGTGCGCGGGCCGGCCGCCGTTCGGGCCGCCGGCTGCACGACGCCACGCTCCGCCAGCTCGAACGGGTGCAGCAGGTCTTCCCGGTGAGCGCGGTGCAGGCCGAGCTGTCGGTGTGGTCACCGGAGGCGCTGGACGGGCTGCTGCCCTGGTGCGAGGCCCGGGGTGTCGGTTTCCTGGCAGCGATGCCGCTGGGCAACGGCTTCCTGACCGGGACGCTGACGCCGGGCGAGGGTTTCGAGCGGGACGACGTCCGGGCGCGCCACCCCCGGTTCACGGCCGAGATGATGGCCGCCAACCAGCCGATCGTCGTCGGCCTGCGCCGCATCGCCCGCCGGCACGGCGGGGAGGTGACCGCCGCCCAGGTGGCCCTGGCGTGGGTGCTGGCCCAGGGCCGCCACGTCGTCCCGGTGCCCGGCGCCAAGCAGGAGCGCTGGGTGGCCGAGAACGCCTCGGCGGCCGGGCTCCGCCTGACCCCGGAGGACCTGGCGGAGGTGTCGGGTCTGCCCGCGGCCCAGGGGTCGTGGGACTGAGCGGGCGCCGCGCCGGATGCGGGGGCGCGGAGTGGGAACCCGGGCCCTCGTGAGCGGTGTGTGAGGGAGAGTGGAGGTTCCGGTGGAACCGCCGCTGTGAAGGGACCATGATCGTGCAACGTCGAGCTGTGACGGCCGTGTTGGCCGCTGCCTCGCTCCTGCTGGCGGCCGGCTGCTCCTCGGACGGCGGGTCGTCGCCGGGCGGGGGCGGGAGTACGACGGCGGGGGGAACGTCGTCCGCCGCGTCCCCCTCGGGGCCGGCGGCCGAGCGGACACCGCCCGCCAAGGGCACGGTCAAGGTGGTGCGCACGGTCGCCGAGGGCCTGAAGTCCCCGTGGGGCCTCGCTCCCCTGCCGGATGGCGGCCTGCTCGTCTCCTCCCGGGACGACGGGACGGTCGTCCGGGTCGACGAGAAGACGGGCAGGAAGACGGAGCTGGGCAGGGTCTCGGGGGTCTCCCCGGCCGGCGAGGGCGGCCTCCTGGGCATCACCCTCTCCCCCGACTACGCCTCGGACCACATGGTCTACGCCTATTTCACCTCGGCCTCGGACAATCGCATCGTCCGTATGCTCTACGACGAGCACAAGCCCGCCGGTGAACAGCTGGGCGCCCCCGACACGATCTTCAAGGGCATCCCCAAGGGCTACATCCACAACGGCGGCCGGATCGCCTTCGGCCCGGACGGCATGCTCTACGCGGGTACGGGTGAGAGCGGGCAGCGGGGCCTGGCCCAGGACAAGAAGTCGCTGGGCGGCAAGATCCTCCGGATGACCCCGGAGGGCGAACCGGCGCCGGGCAACCCCTTCCCCGGCTCGCCGGTGTACAGCTACGGGCACCGCAATGTGCAGGGTCTCGCCTGGGACGGCAAACAGCGCCTGTTCGCCTCGGAGTTCGGCCAGGACACCTGGGACGAGCTGAACGCGATCAAGCCCGGCGGCAACTACGGCTGGCCGGACGCCGAGGGCAGGTCGGACGACTCCCGGTTCCGCAACCCCATCGCCCAGTGGCACACCGACGACGCCTCCCCCAGCGGCATCGCCTACGTGGACGGCGTCATCTGGATGGCCGCCCTGAAGGGGCAGCGCCTGTGGCGCATCCCGCTGAACGGCACGAAGGCCTCGGCGGACCCGCAGGCCTTCCTCACCGGCGAGTACGGCCGCCTGCGCACGGTGGCGGCGGCGGACGGCGACAAGCTGTGGCTGGTCACGAGCAACACGGACGGCCGCGGCAAGCCCCGGAGCGGGGACGACCGGATCCTGGAGCTGGAGGTGAAGTAGGGGCGGCGCCGCTCACTCCCCGGCGGTGTCCTCCTCGGGTTGCCGCGGCGGCCGTACGACGACCTTTCCGGAGGCGAGGTCTATCGGCCCGCGTCCGGGATCGCCGTCGCCTACGTCCTCCCGGGTCAGCTCCAGCCGGTTCTGCTCGTCGTGGGTGTGTTTGCGGCCGGGCGTGAACAGTTCCTCGAAGGGGTTGAACACGCGCTGCCTCCCTGGGCCGACGTCCCGTACAGCGTAAGCCTCACCCCGCTGATCGGGAGGTGGGCGTTTCGGCCGGAAACAGCCCCTGCCGATGCGCCACCGCCGCCGCCTCCCCCCGTCCGGAGACGCCGAGCTTGCCCAGGATGTTCGACACGTGGACGCTTGCCGTCTTCGGGGAGATGAACAGTTCCTCGGCTATCTGACGGTTGGTGCGGCCGGCGGACACCAGGCGCAGGACGTCCCGCTCCCGGCTGGTGAGGCCGAGCGCCTCGGCG
Source organism: Streptomyces sp. NPDC046915 (assembly GCF_040644935.1). Classification (NCBI taxonomy): domain Bacteria; kingdom Bacillati; phylum Actinomycetota; class Actinomycetes; order Kitasatosporales; family Streptomycetaceae; genus Streptomyces; species Streptomyces sp. NPDC046915. Next base: position 46,947 of record NZ_JBEYXB010000019.1, read on the forward strand.
GGGTCGGCGGCGAGTTCCGGCCGCGGGGCACGGGCCGTGGTGAGGCGGGCGCGCTGGGCGAGCAGGGTGACGGCCTCGGCGAGCGGGCGGGCGCCCAGGTGCTCGGCGACGGCCCCGGCCAGGCGGAGGAGTTCCGTCGCACGATCGCGTTCCTCGTCGCCGGCCGCCTCTTCGAGCAGGGCCTGGGCGAGACGGCGGCGGACCCAGGCGAGGTCGTAGGGGCGCTCCAGGCGCTCGAAGTCGGTGACCACGTCCGACCACATCGCGGCGGTGTCGGTGCCCCGGGCGCGGTGCAGTTCGGCGCGGGTCCAGCGCTCGTACGCCTGCCAGATGAGCGCGCTGGTGGTGAGCTTGCGGACGGCTTCGGTGAGCCGGTCGAGGACCTCGGCGCGGCCCTCGGCCGCCGTGGGCAGGGCGTGGGCGTCGGCCTCGGCGGTGGCGGCGGCCAGCAGCAGGGGCCAGGCGTAGCGCTGGGTGCCGGGCGGGAAGCCTGCCTCCAGGGCGCGGTGCAGTTCGGCGCGGGCGTCGAGGAGGCGGCCTTCCCCGGCGGCGACGCCGATGGTGACGCGGGCCACGGGCAGCGACTGCTGGGGCATGGGGTCATGGGTGCCGAGGTGGGCGCAGGCGACGGACAGCTGGCGGCCGGCCTCGGCGATGTCGCCCCGGGCGAGGGCGAGATGGGCGAGGTGCAGGGCGCCGGAGCCTCGGGGCTTGGCGCTGGCCGTGGAGCCGAGGGCCCCCGTCGCGGCCTCGGCGGCCTCGTCCCACCGGCCCATCGCGTACAGCGAGTCGGCGAGGTTGCCCCAGATCCATGCCTCCGGATCCAGCAGCCCGAACCTGCGGGTGAAGGCCAGGCCTTCGCGCAGGAGCGCGGCGGATTCCCGGGAGCGGCCGACCGCCTCCAGTTCGGACGGCAGGTTCACATAGGCACGGCCCGCGACTTGCGCCACGCCTTCCTGGAGCGCGGCCTCCTTGACCCGGGTCATCTCCGCCAGTCCGGCCTCGACGTCACCCGCGTCGACCATGAGTCCGCCGAGGGTGAGGCGCGCGTTGAGCTCGATCTCGCGGGCGCCCACCATCCGGGCGTACTCCACGGCCCGTTCCGCCGCGGCGAAGGCCTCCGGGCCGGGTTCGTGGAGCATGGACCAGTTGGCGACGTTGGCCAGTACCTCGGCGTGCACCTCGGACGGCGGCAGGCCGCGCACCAGCTCCTGGGCGGTGCCGAGTTCCCGCCAGCCGTCGCCGCGGGCCAGGGCCTGGACCAGCCGGGAGCGCTGCACCCAGAACCAGGCGGCGCGCAGCGGGTCGCCCTCGTCCTCCAGCAGCCGCACCGCCCGTTTGGCGATCTTCATGGCGCGTTCCCGTTCCCCGCAGAAGCGGCCCGCGACGGCCGCCTCCGCCATGAGGTCGAGGTAGCGCAGGGGTGTGGTGGCGGGGTCGCAGCCGCAGGGAGGATAGACATCGGTGTAGTCGACGGGGCGCAGGGCGGCCCGTACGTCCTCGGGGGCGGTGTCCCACAGCTCCATCGCCCTCTCCAGCAGGCGCAGTTGCTCGCTGTAGGCGTGCCGGCGGCGGGCGACGACGGAGGCGTCCAGGACGGCGGGCAGGGCCTTGGCGGCGTCGTGGGCGTGGTACCAGTAGCTGGCCAGGCGCATCACGCGTGCGTCGGCGGGGACGAGCGCCGGGTCTGCTTCCAGGGCCTCGGCGTAGCGGCGGTTGAGGCGGGAGCGCTCGCCGGGCAGCAGGTCGTCGGCGACGGCCTCGCGGACCAGGGAGTGGCGGAAGCGGTAGCCGTCGCCGGCGGGTGTGGCGCTGAGGAGGTTGGCGTTCACGGCGGCGCGCAGCGCCTCGATGAGGTCGTCCTCGGGCAGCCGGGCGACGGCGTCGAGGAGCCGGTATTCGACGGTGGAGCCCCCTTCGGCGACGATCCGGGCGACCCGCTGGGCGGGATCGGGCAGTGCCTCGACGCGGACCAGGAGCAGATCGCGCAGGGTGTCGGTGAGGCCCGTGCAGCAGCCTTCGCTGGAGGCGACGGCGAGTTCCTCCACGAAGAAGGCGTTGCCGTCGGAGCGTTCGAAGATCTCGTCGACCTGGGCGGGGTCGGGTTGGGTGGCGAGGATGCCGGCGATCTGGCGGCCGACCTCTTCGCGGGTGAAGCGGGCGAGTTCGAGGCGGCGGACGGTGCGCAGCCGGTCGAGTTCGGCGAGCAGGGGGCGCAGCGGGTGGCGGCGGTGGATGTCGTCGGAGCGGTAGGTGGCGAGGACGACGAGCCGGCCGGTGCGCAGGGTGCGGAAGAGATAGGCGAGGAGGTGGCGGGTGGAGGCGTCGGCCCAGTGGAGGTCCTCGAGGGCGAGGACCACGGTGCGTTCGGCGGCGACGCGTTCGAGGAGGCGGGCGGTGAGTTCGAAGAGGCGGGCCATGCCCTGTTCGTCGTGCCGGCTGGAGGTGGCCTCGCCGAGTTCGGGCAGCAGCCGGGCGAGTTCCTCCTCCTGTCCGGCGGCCGCTGCGGCCAGTTCGCCGGGGAGGGCCTGGCGCAGGGTGCGCAGGGCGGTGGAGAAGGGGGCGAAGGGCAGCCCGTCGGCGCCGATCTCCACACAGCCGCCCAGCGCGACGACGGCGGCGTGGCGGCAGGCGCTGGTGGCGAACTCCTCGACCAGGCGTGTCTTGCCGACGCCCGCCTCGCCGCCGACCACCAACGCCTGCGGCTCCCCGGCGGCGGCACGGGCGAGCGCGTCGTTCAGGACGCCCAGTTCGTCGGTGCGGCCGACGAAGACGGGACTGACGGATCTGGTCTCCACGGGCCAGAGCATCGCATGCGGGCCGGATGGCGTGGCACGGGTTTTCCACAGCGCCGGCATATTCGTCGTACGACCGTACGGGAGGGGGCGGCCGACCCCCGTCCGGCCGCCCTCCTCCTCTCCCGCCCTCATGCGGCGCGGGCGAGCCGGTCCCGGCGTGGGCGGCGGGTATGGGCCTCGGTCTCGGCGGCGCGGCGGGCCGCCTCCTCGCGGCGGGCCTGGCGCCGGCCGCGAACGGCCTCGCGGACCAGGCGCTCGGCCTCGGCCCGGCGGAGCAGTTCGGCGGAACGGACATGGTGCAGTTCGAGCTCGAACATGGTTACTTCCCTGGTGAGAGGTGGTTTCCGGATCGGTTCCGGTGATGCCTCTACTTTCGTCTCCCAGGGGGGTGTGCCACATCGGGAAAGTGCCGCATCTTCGGCGGGCCGACGGGGCCGGGACACACGTAAGGGGCCTCAGGCCGTCCGTAAGGCGTTCACGGACGGCCTAAGGCCCCTACAGACTCCTAAGGTCTCTCGGGTCTGCGGTGGTTCAGCTCGTGGAGGGCAGGGCGAGCAGAGCGTCGGAGTACTTCAGGACGGCCAGGAGCAGGCCGATGACGCCGAGGGAGACGCCCGCCCAGGCGACCGACTTGATCCACGCGGCCTGCGGCTTCCCGGGGGCGCCGAAGGCGGGCCGGGCCAGCACCACGACGCCGGTGATCAGCGCGGCCAGGGCGAACAGGCCGCCCCAGAGCGCGGTGGTCTGCCAGGCGTCGCCGTAGACCTCCTTGACCTGCTTGGCGACGCTCGCTCCCGAGGAGGTCTGCAACTGGCCGACGAGGGTCTCCCGCGCGGCGGCCACGGTGCCGATCCAGCCGCCGGTGAGCGAGACCACGCCCAGGGCGGCGGAGACCACGGCACCGGCACCCTGTCCGACACCGGAGGGGCCCGCCTCCTCGGTCGCCTCGGCCGGCTCCTCGGCGTCCGTCTCCTCGTTCTCGGCCGTCACCTCGGCGGCGGCGCGCTCCTCGTTCCGCTCCTCATCGGTCTTGGTGACGTCTGCCGTCGCCTCGCCCTTCTTGGCCTCGGCGGCGGTCTCGGCTTCGTCCACTGTCTTCGTTCCCATGCCTCGCACCGTACGGACGCTGTCTGAGAGGTCTCTTAATGATCGTCGTTGTGGGCGGCACGCGCGCGTGCCGCACGCCACTCGGGGGCGAGCACCGACCAGATCTCGGTGCTGGTGCGCACGCCCCGGTAGAGATCGTTATCCCTGAGCACGCCCTCGCGGGTCATGCCCAGCCGCCGCGCCACGTTGATGCTGGGTTCGTTGGCCGACGACACATGCCACTCCACACGGTGCATGCCACGCTCGTCAAACGCCCACTCCAGCAGCACCCGCATACCGCGCGTGACCAGCCCGCGCCCGGCGGCGGAGGGCTCCACCCAGCAGCCGGCCTCGCAGACCCCGCCGGCCGTGTCCCAGACGCGGAACAGCAGCCCGCCGACGAGCGTGCCGTCCAGCCACACCCCGTGCAGGCTGCCGGCGTCGGCGGCGCGCTTGTCGGCGTAGACACGCAGCCAGGCACGGGCCGCCGCCAGGTCGGTCACCACGTCCGGCAGACCGACGTGGCGGCCGATGAACTCCCGCCCCCGGTCGATGTTGGCGATGAGCTCCCCGGCGTGCCAGGTCTCCAGGGGGCGAAGCTCGGCACCGTCGTCACCCAGCGGTATCGCGTACATCGCGCTGCTGCTCCCTCTGAAGCTCCACCACGGCCTCCGTGAGCCTCTCATGCGGGACCCGGCACTCGGGCGGCTCGATGCTGATGCGCGGGAGACGGGTCTCCAGCCAGTGCGGCAGCCACCAGTTGGCGCTGCCGAGGAGGTGCATCAGGGCGGGGACGAGGAGGGTGCGCAGCACGAAGGCGTCCAGGGCGACGGCGGAGGCCAGCGCGATGCCGAACATGGCGATCACACGGTCGCCGCTGAGCACGAAGGCGAGGAAGACCGAGATCATGATGACCGCGGCGGAGTTGATCACCCGGCTGGTCTCGGCGAGGCCGACGCGGACGGCCCGCCGGTTGTCACCGGTCTCGAGCCACTCCTCGTACATCCGGCTGACCAGGAAGACCTGGTAGTCCATGGAGAGACCGAAGAGCACCGACACCATGATCACGGGGAGGAAGGGCTCGATCGGGCCCGCCCTGCCGAGGCCCAGCGGCTCGCTGCCCCAGCCCCACTGGAAGACGGCGACGACGATGCCGAAGGCGGCGGCGACGGCGGCGATGTTCATCACGGCGGCCTTCAGCGGGACGCCGAGCGAGCGGAAGGCGACCAGGAGCAGCACGCAGCCGAGCCCGATGACGACTCCGACGAACAGGGGCAGCTTGCCGACGATCACGCCGGCGAAGTCGTCGTAGCTCGCGGTCACCCCGCCGACGCGCACATCGAGCGAGGTGCCGGTCTCCGCGCGCGGGAGGACCTCGGTGCGCAGCCGGTCGACGAGCTCGCTGGTCCGCTGCGACTGGGGCGCGGAGTCGGGGACGACGGTGAGGTAGGCGGTGTCGCCGCCGCTGTCGTACCGCACGGGTGTCACGGACGCGACGCCCTCGGTGGCGCGCAGGGTGGCGTCGAGGTTGTCGAGGGCGAGTCTGCCGGCGCCGTCGTCTACGCGCGTCACCAAGGTGAGCGGCCCGTTGACGCCGGGTCCGAGGCCCTCGGCGAGGAGGTCGTACGCCTGGCGCGTGGTGGACGACTTCGGGTCGTTGCCCTGGTCGGAGGTGCCGAGGCGGAGCGCGAGCGTGGGCAGTGCGAGCAGGGCGATGACGGCCACGGCGGCGGAGCCGAGCAGCTTGGGGTGGCGTTCGACGAAGGCGGACCAGCGGGCGGCGAGACCCGTGGGCAGCTCCGGCTGCGGCCCGTGCTCGGCCAGCCGGCGCCGCTCGCGCCGGCTCAGGGCGCGCGGGCCGATGAAGGACAGCAGCGCGGGCAGCAGGGTCACGGCCGCCGCGACGGTGAGCACCACGGTCAGCGAGGCGGCGACGGCGACGCCGTCGAGGAAGCCCAGCCGCAGCATGAACATCCCCAGCAGGGCGATGCACACCGTGGCGCCCGCGAAGACGACCGCACGTCCGGTGGTGGCGACGGCGTCCACCGCGGCCTCGGTGACCTCCAGGCCGCGCTTCAGTCCGCGCCGGTGCCGGGTCACGATGAACAGCGCGTAGTCGATGCCGACGCCGAGCCCGATCAGCATGCCGAGCATGGGGGCGAAGTCGGCGACGGTCATGGCGTGGCCGAGGAGCACGGTCGCGGCGTACGCGGTGCCGACGCTCACCAGGGCGGTGGCGATGGGCAGCAGCGAGGCGGCGAGCGAGCCGAAGGCGAGGAACAGCACGACCGCGGCCACGACCACGCCGGCCGCCTCGGCCAGGTGGCCGCCGGAGGACTTCGTCAGCGCGATGGCGCTGCCGCCCAGTTCGACCTGGAGCCCGTCGGCCTCGGCGGACTTGGCGGCGCGTACGACGGCCTGGGCCTCGGACCCGCTGACGTCCTCGGCCTGCCGGTCGAAGGTGACGGTGGCGTACGCGGTGTGTCCGTCACGGCTGATCCTGCCGGTGCCCTGTCCGTCGTAGGGACTCGTCACGGAGGCCACGCCCGGCAGGTCGGCGATCCTGTCGAGGGCGTGGGTCATGGTCTGCTCGACGTCGGCGGCGCGGACCGTGCCGGAGGTGGTGTGCCAGACGACGGTGTCGTCGTCGCCGGCCAGGCCCGGGAAGCCCTGCCGCAACAGCTGGGCGGCGTGGCCGGATTCGGTGCCGGGTACCTCGTAGTCGTTCGAGTAGGCCGAGCCGGTGACGGCCGCGGCCGCGGTCGCCCCGCCGAGGGCGAGGAGCCACAGCAGGACGGCTACCAGGCGGTGCCGGACACACCAACGGGCAAGGAATGCCACGGACGTGCTCCCAGGGGCAGAATGTGGGTCTTTGGCCGGGAACGATCGTCCAGAAACGGAACAGCCCGCAAAGAACGTGTGAGCAAGGGGAGTGCAACTCTTGCAGGAGAAAGTGACCGATCGCCGCGTTCACGGGCTTGTTCACACGACTGGGAGGCACATCACAGGACAGTCACGCGAACTCTGTCACCCCTCGGCGCAGTTCAGTCGAACTGGTCTCCGAGCGCCATGATCATCGTGCCCACGATCAGCAGCCACAGCGCTCGCCGGGTACGGCCCTTGGCGCCCAGCACACCGGCGAGCGCGCACACACCGGCCCCGACGGCGTACGCGGCCGGCACGAGGGCCGGTACACCGCTCAGGCGCATCAGCGACGCGGTGACACCGGCCAGCGTCAGCACGGCTCCGGTGCCGCCGGCCGTCCAGCGAGCCCGGCGCGCGTCCTCGGCGGGGTCCTCCGCGAGGTCCTCGGCCTGGTCCTCCGCGAGGTCCTCGGCCTGGTCCTCCGCGGAGCCCTCGGCAGGGTCTCCCGCGGGTTCCTCGGCAGGGCCCGCTACGTCGTTCACCTCGGCTATCTCGGTTCGTGTGCCGGAATCAGTACGTCCACTCATGGCGGGCGAGCGTAGTACCTGTCGCTGAGTGGTCCAGGTACGGGGAGCGGCTTCGACTGCCATCGAACTCTTGCGCATACCCTTTCCCTACGCAGCACGCGAGGAGCCCGTTCAACGCCGTAGGCAGGCGAACGGCCCCGGAGGTCCTGCCTCCGGGGCCGTACACCATGGGGACTCAGCCCTCGCTGACGCCCAGCTTCTCCAGGATGAGCTCCTTGACGCGGGCCGCGTCGGCCTGGCCCCGGGTGGCCTTCATGACCGCGCCGACCAGGGCGCCGGCCGCGGCCACCTTGCCGCCGCGGATCTTGTCCGCGATGGCCGGGTTGCCGGCGATGGCCTCGTCGACGGCGGCGGTGAGCGCGCCCTCGTCGGAGACGACCTTCAGGCCGCGCTTGTCGACGACCTCGTCCGGGGTGCCCTCGCCCGCGAGGACGCCCTCGATGACCTGGCGGGCCAGCTTGTCGTTCAGATCACCCTTCGAGACCAGCTCGGTGACCCGGGCGACCTGCTCCGGCGTGATCGCCAGCTCGTCCAGGGACGTGCCGGACTCGTTGGCGCTGCGCGCCAGTTCGCCCATCCACCACTTGCGGGCGGAGGCCGCGTCGGCGCCGGCGTCGATCGTGGCGACGATCGGGTCCAGCGCACCGGCGTTGATGATCGCCTGCATGTCGGTGGCGGAGATGCCCCACTCGGCGAGCAGCCGGGTACGGCGGGCCAGCGGCAGTTCGGGCAGCGCGGCCCGGATCTCCTCGACCCATGCGCGGGACGGGGCCACCGGGACGAGGTCCGGCTCCGGGAAGTACCGGTAGTCCTCGGCCTCTTCCTTCACGCGGCCCGAGGTCGTCGACCCCGTGTCCTCGTGGAAGTGCCGGGTCTCCTGGATGATCGTGCCGCCGGAGGACAGGACGGCCGCGTGCCGCTGGATCTCGAAGCGGGCCGCGCGCTCCACGGACCGCAGGGAGTTGACGTTCTTCGTCTCGGAACGGGTGCCGAACTTCTCGGTGCCGTTCGGGCGCAGCGACAGGTTCACGTCGCAGCGCATCTGGCCCATCTCCATGCGGGCTTCCGAAACGCCGAGCGCCCTGATGAGCTCGCGCAGCTCACGCACGTACGCGCGGGCGACCTCGGGAGCACGCTCGCCGGCACCCTCGATCGGCTTGGTGACGATCTCGATGAGCGGGATGCCGGCGCGGTTGTAGTCCAGCAGCGAGTGCGAGGCGCCGTGGATACGGCCCGTCGCGCCGCCGACGTGCGTCGACTTGCCGGTGTCCTCCTCCATGTGGGCGCGCTCGATCTCCACGCGGAAGGTCTCGCCGTCCTCCAACTGCACGTCGAGGTAGCCGTTGAAGGCGATCGGCTCGTCGTACTGGGAGGTCTGGAAGTTCTTCGGCATGTCCGGATAGAAGTAGTTCTTCCGGGCGAAGCGGCACCACTCGGCGATCTCGCAGTTCAGCGCGAGGCCGATCTTGATCGCGGACTCGACGCCGGTCGCGTTGACGACCGGGAGCGCGCCGGGCAGGCCGAGGCAGACCGGGCAGGTCTGCGAGTTGGGCTCGGCGCCCAGCTCGGTCGAACACCCGCAGAACATCTTGGTCTTGGTGCCGAGTTCGACATGGACCTCGAGGCCCATGACGGGGTCGTAGGACGCCAGCGCGTCCTCGTACGACACCAGGTCGATCGTGGTGGTCACGGTGAAACTTCCCTCTCAGCCCAGCAGGACGTCGTCGTCGCCCAACCGCTTCAGCTCGCGGTAGAGGATGGCGAGGCCGGTGACGATGGCGGCGGCGGACACGGCGGCGTCGACCAGGCGGAGCGTGTCGCTCTCGGCGCGGGCCAGCTTGGCCTGCTTGGCGACGCCGAACGCGCCGAACGCGGTGGTGGCCATGGACAGGTACAGGCCGGACTTGGACTTCTTGAAGCCCTTGGCCTTCGACATTGCCTTGCTCACAGCGACGGAGCCTCCTCCAGGAGCGGGTGCCCCCACTTTTCCACGAAGGCGGCTTCCACAGCGGCACCGACCTTGTAGAGCCGGTCGTCCTTCAGCGCCGGAGCGATGATCTGGAGGCCGACCGGGAGGTTGTCCTCCGGGGCGAGACCGCAGGGCAGCGACATCGCCGCGTTGCCCGCCAGGTTGGTCGGGATGGTGCACAGGTCGGCCAGGTACATCGCCATCGGGTCGTCGGCGCGCTCGCCGATCGCGAAGGCGGTGGTCGGGGTCGTCGGGGAGACGATCACGTCGACCTGCTCGAAGGCCTTCTCGAAGTCGCGCGTGATGAGCGTGCGGACCTTCTGCGCGCTGCCGTAGTAGGCGTCGTAGTAGCCGCTCGACAGGGCGTACGTGCCGAGCATGACGCGGCGCTTGACCTCGGGGCCGAAGCCCGCCTCACGGGTGAGGGAGGTGACCTCCTCGGCCGAGTGGCCGCCGTCGTCGCCGGTACGCAGGCCGTAGCGCAGGCCGTCGAAGCGGGCGAGGTTGGAGGAGCACTCGGACGGCGCGATGAGGTAGTACGCCGACAGGGCGAGGTCGAAGGACGGGCAGTCCAGCTCGACGATCTCGGCGCCGAGCTCCTTCAGCAGCTCCACGGACTCGTCGAAGCGCTGGATGACGCCGGCCTGGTAGCCCTCGCCGCGGAACTGCTTGACCACGCCGACGCGCATGCCCGCCACGCTGCCGTTGCGGGCGGCCTCGACGACCGGCGGGACCGGGGCGTCGATGGAGGTGGAGTCGAGCGGGTCGTGGCCGGCGATCACCTCGTGCAGGAGGGCCGCGTCCAGGACCGTACGGGCGCAGGGGCCGCCCTGGTCGAGGGAGGACGAGAACGCCACCATGCCGAAGCGGGAGACCGCGCCGTACGTCGGCTTCACGCCGACCGTGCCGGTGACGGCGGCCGGCTGGCGGATGGAGCCGCCGGTGTCGGTGCCGATGGCGAGCGGCGCCTGGAAGGAGGCGAGGGCGGCGGAGGAGCCGCCGCCGGAGCCGCCGGGGATCCTGGTGAGGTCCCAGGGGTTGCCGGTCGGCCCGTAGGCGCTGTTCTCGGTGGAGGACCCCATGGCGAACTCGTCCATGTTGGTCTTGCCGAGGATGACGACGTCGGCGGCCTTCAGCCGCTTGGTGAGCGTCGCGTCGTACGGCGGGATCCAGCCTTCGAGGATCTTCGAACCGACGGTCGTGGGCACGCCCTCGGTGGTGAAGATGTCCTTGAGCGCGAGCGGGACGCCGGCCAGCGGGCCGAGCTTCTCGCCGCGCGCCCGCTTCTCGTCCACGGCGCGGGCCTGGGCGAGGGCGCCCTCGCGGTCCACGTGCAGGAAGGCGTGCACCTTCTCGTCGACGGCCTCGATGCGCGCGAGGTGGGCCTCGGTGACCTGGACGGCCGTGAGCTCGCCGGAAGCGATCTTCTCGGCGGTCCGGGCCGCGGTGAGCTTGATGATGTCCGTCATGACTTCTTAGTCCTCCCCCAGGATCTGCGGCACCTTGAAACGCTGCTGCTCCTGGGCCGGGGCGCCGGAGAGCGCCTGCTCGGGGGTGAGCGAGGGACGGACCTCGTCCGGGCGCATGACGTTCGTCAGCGGGAGCGGGTGCGAGGTCGGCGGTACGTCTTGGTCGGCGACCTCGCTGACGCGGGCGACCGCGCCGATGATGTCGTCCAGCTGTCCCGCGAAGTGGTCGAGCTCTTCGGGCTTCAGCTCCAGACGCGCCAGCCGGGCGAGGTGGGCGACCTCCTCGCGCGTGATGCCAGGCATGCAGCGTTCCTCTGGGGTGAGTGTGTGTGGTTTGGGGCCGGGGCCGGCGTTGCATTCCCGCCGTCCGCCCGAAGGGCGGGCCGCGCGGCATCTGGCGCGTACGATCGCAAGGCGCCGGAGCGCCCTCGTGGCGGAGCCACGTGGGCGATTCGGCAACGCGGCGAGCGTGCGTGCCAGGCGTCGCGCGGCAGGCGGGAATGTGACGCCAGCCCCTCAATCCTATGGGGCGGGGGCGTGTGCCCGTGAAACGGTTTGCCCTGTCACCGGCGGGAGTCCCAGGCGGGGCTGCGCAGGAAGTGGTTGTCGTACAGGTCCTGCACCTCGAGAAGGCTCTCCGGGGTGGCCTCGCCGAGGGCTATGCGCTGGAGGTGGCGGAAGTACTCGAAGCGCTCGACGCCCGGGGTGAGGACGATCAGCAGATCGGCGTCGGCTCCCGGTACGGCGGCGAAGGCGTGCGGCCTGCCGGGCGGGACGATGACGAGGTCACCGGGACCGGCGGTGACGACGTCCTCGCCGGAGAGGATCTCGGCGGCGCCGTCGAGCAGGAAGAACATCTCGGCGGAGTTGTCGTGCCAGTGCGGCTTGGCGCCGTCGGCGCCGCCCGTGAGGGTGACGCGCTGGGTGGACAGGGCGCCGCCGGTCGCGCTGCTGTCGGCCAGCAGGCGGACGGTGGTGGGCGCGCGGCCGACGACTTCGGCCTCGGCCTCGCGGACGATCACGGACTCGTCGAACTTCGGAACGAACAGCGACATGTCCAAGCCCCCGGTCGATGCGGTTGACGTGCTCGGAAGAGTGCTGTGGTCAGACGAGGAAGAGCAGGGCGGCGCTGATCAGTACAACGACGGCGGTGGCGAAGTGGATCCCGAAGGCGACGGCTTTCGTACCACCGTGCCGCAGGACTATCAGCGTGTCGCCGAGCGGCACGAGTGCCACGCAGAGCATGAACCAGGCCTCGGGACGCGCCCCGGCGAAGGCCAGCAGCGCCAGGCCCACCACGCCGAACGTGCCGTCTCTGAGGCCTTTGACGGCCAGGTAGGCGCCGGCGTCGCCGGCGGGGTCCGCCGCGACTCCGTAACCGGCGGCGGCGGAGGCGGGCTGGAACAGGAACCGGTAGCCGAGGAACAGGCAGAACAGGTTGAGCACGACGGCCAGGGTGTACGCGGTGACGGTCACGTCTCTTCTCCTTACTAGCAACGCTAGGGACAAGAGCAACGCTAACAGAGCGTCGACAGATTGGCTAGCGACGCTAGAATCCAGAGCATGTCCATCCAGGCGCGCCGAGAGCGCGAGCGAGCGGAGCGCGAGCGGTTGATCGTCACGGCCGCGCGGGAACTGGCCGAGGCCGAGGGCTGGGACGCGGTGACGACACGGCGGCTGGCCGCCGAGATCGAGTACAGCCAGCCCGTCCTCTACAGCCACTTCGAGGGCAAGGACGCGATCATGGCCGCGGTCGCGGTGCAGGGCTGCGCGGAGCTGGCCACCGAGCTACGGGCGGCGCGTACGGCGGCCGAGGGTGCCCCGGCCGCACTGGCGGCGGTGGGCGAGGCGTACACCGCGTTCGCCCGGCGCCGGCCGGCCCTCTACGACGCCGTCTTCACGCTCGCCGTGGACCTGCCGTTCGCGACACCCGAGGCCCCGGCCGCGCTGTGGGAGGCGTTCCGTGAACTGGTGCGGGCGACGCAGCCGATCGCGGCGGACGGCGACGACCCCGCCCTGCTCGCTGAGACGTACTGGGCCTGCCTGCACGGGCTGGTGACGCTGATGCGCGGCGGCCGTCTGCCCGAGCAGACCCACGAGACGCGACTGGCGCTGCTGATCGGTCACTTCACGGCGCGGGCGGACTGACCGGACTCCGCGGGAAAATCACTCCGCGGCCGGCAGAGCCGCCCGTGGCCGCTGCCATCCCCGCGATCCGCGGGCCAGCAGCCAGGCGGTCGTCTCCTCGGGTGGCATCGCCGCGGCCACCAGCCACCCCTGGACGGCGTCGCAGCCGAGGTCCCGCAGGCGTTCCCAGGTCTCGTCGTCCTCGACGCCCTCGGCGACGACGAGCAGGCCGAGCGAGTGGGCGAGGTCGACCGTGCAACGGACGATCTCCGCGTCCTCCGTGTCGACGGCCAGCCGCGCCACGAACGAGCGGTCGATCTTCAGCTCGCTGACCGGCAGCCGGCGCAGATGGACCAGCGAGGAGTACCCGGTGCCGAAATCGTCCAGGGACATCTTCACGCCGTGCCCGGTCAGCCCGGCGAGGGTGTCGGCGGCCCGCTGCGGGTCCTCCAGCAGCACGTGCTCCGTTATCTCCAGTTGGAGCGCTCCCGCGGGCACTCCGTGCCGGGCCAGCCGCGCGGCCACCGAGCCCGCGAAACCGGGGGTGTGCACATCGCGCGGGGAGACGTTGACGGCCACCGGCACGAACAGGCCCTGCGCGCGCCACACGGCGACCTGCGCGAGGGCGGTCTCCAGCACGTACTCCGTCAGATGGGGCATCAGCCCCGAGGACTCGGCGATCGCTATGAACTCGTCCGGCGGCACCTTCCCGCGCTCCGGGTGCACCCAGCGGACGAGCGCCTCCAGGCCGGCCACCTGGCCGTCGAAGCGGACCTTAGGCTGGTAGTGCAGCTGGACCTCGTGCGCGTCCAGCGCCCGGCGCAGATCGCCCAGCAGGCCCAGCCGGTCGGGCGTGTTGGAGTCCCGCTTGGACTCGTAGACCTCCACGCCCGTGCGGTCCCGCTTCGCCTGGTACATCGCCACGTCCGCGCGGCGCAGCAGCCCTTCGGCGTCCAGGGCGTGGTCGGGGAAGACGGCGACGCCCGCACTGGCCTCCAGGACGAGGGTGAGCCCGTCGAGGTCGAGCGGGGAGCTGAGGGCGGTGACGAGGCCGCGGGCGACCCGGGTCGCCGACGTGGTGGAGTCGGCGACGGGCAGTAACACGGCGAACTCGTCGCCGCCGAGCCGGGCGGCCTCCGCGCCGCGCGGCAGCGCCAGGCGCAGCCGGTCCGCTATCTGCAACAGCAGCCGGTCACCTGCGAGATGACCGAGGGTGTCGTTCACCGACCGGAAGCGGTCCAGGTCGATGAGCATGAGGGCGGCGCGGGCGCCGATGCGCTCGGCGTCGTCCAGGGCCGTCCAGATCCGCTCCAGGAGCCACTGCCGGTTGGGCAGCCCGGTCAGCGGATCGCGCAGCTGCTCCTCCGCCCGGGCCCGGGCTATCCACAGGGTGGAGTCGAGAGCTATGAGCGGGATGGCGAACAGCGGGAGCAGCAGCGGCTGGGCGACGGCGACCACGCAGACCAGCGGGGCGATACCGAGCAGCGCCACGGCGACCAGGCCGTGCCGGACCAGGGCGGTGCGGGCGACGGTGGGCAGACCGCCGCGCGGGGCGTGCAGGTACCACAGCAGGATGCGGGTGACGCCGAGATAGGCGGCCGCGACGAGGACGACCTCGGGGGCGGTGGTGACGGTCCAGGTCTCGGGATTCCAGGGCCGTTCGACGGTGGGCACGCGGCCGAAGGCACCCAGCACCAGGGCGCCCGCGCCGATCCCGAGGATGTCCACCGCGCCTTGCAGCACCCCCTGGCGCCAGCGGTGGCGGCGGGCTATGCCGACCAGGACGACGACGGTGAGGCTGACCATGCCGGCGGGCACCCAGCCGTACAGCAGCAGGACGGCGATGGTGAGGGCGGCGCCGGAACCGGTGCCGCCCCACCAGCGGGAGCGGCCGAGCATGACCAGATGGCCGACGATGACTCCGGTCAGCACGGCCAGGGACCAGCCGACCGTGCCGGACGGGAAGAGCGCGGTGTGGTCGGTGAACGCGCGGAGGAAACCGGCGCCCAGCGCGAAGGCCGCGGCCGCCACGACGGCCGCGTGCAGCGCGGGCCAGGACAGGTGCCGTTCGGGTTCGGCGCCCGACAGCGCGGCGGGCTCGACGGCCAGTGGTACGGGGGTGGTGCGCGCGTCCGTCGCGGTGGGCGGCCCGGCGGCGCGTCCCCGCGCACCCGGGCGCTCCGCGGTCCGCCCCGGCCACCGGCTCGCCCGCCATGCGTCCGCCATGCGGCGCAGGCGCAGCCGGGAGTCCGGAGCGGCGCTCTCGGTCGGTTCCATTCCCGTCCCTCTCACAACCGGCGGTGCCCACGCCACGCGGCCCGACGCCCGACAACCATCAGCGGCTCCGCGTTTGGAAAGCCCTTCCCCTTGCTCCGCACGGGCAGGGGGATGCCCCGACCGCAGCTGGGCACGGCAGGTGCACACCTCAACAGTAGGCCGCGGAACGCTTCCACGGGCAGCGGTCGTCGACGGTTGCCCGAATGCACCCCGGCCACCCGTATGCATCTGATATGCACCGTTCGGGGGGCCTTCAACCGCTACTCTCCGGTCGGAAGCGCGACTTCGGCCGCCGCATCGGGGCCCTGTTCCAAAAGGACGCCGAAACCGTCCTCGTTCAGAACCGGCACTTTGAGCTGCATCGCCTTGTCGTACTTCGATCCCGGGTTGTCACCCACGACAACGAATGACGTCTTCTTCGATACGGAACCGGTCACCTTCGCACCTCGGCTCTGTAGCGCCTCCTTGGCGCCGTCGCGGGTGAAGTTCTCCAGCGTGCCGGTGACGACCACCGTGAGCCCTTCCAGCGGACGCGGCCCCTCGTCCTCGCCGGAGCCCGCCTCCTCCAGCGGGACTCCAGCCGCCTTCCACTTCCGGACGATCTCGCGGTGCCAGTCCTCGGCGAACCACTCCTTCAGGGCCGTGGCGATGATGGGGCCGACGCCGTCGGTGGTCGCCAACTCCTCCTCGGTGGCCTGTTCGATGCGGTCGACGGAGCGGAACTCGCGCGCGAGGGCCTGCGCCGCCACGGGACCCACATGGCGGATGGAAAGCCCGTTCAGGAAGCGGGCCAGCGGACGGGTCTTGGCCTCCTCGATCTTCTGGAGCAGCGCGAGGGTGTTCTTCTTGGGCTCGCCCTTCTGGTTGGCGAAGACCGTGACGACCTTCTCCTCACCCGTCTTCGGGTCCCGCTTGGGCAGACCGCTGTCCGGGTCGAGCACGTACGCCTTGATGGGGAGCAGCTTCTCCACCGTCAGGTCGAACAGGTCGCCCTCGTCCACCAGCGGCGGGTCGGCCGGCTCCAGCGGACGGGTCAGCGCCGCCGCGGCCACCCCGCCGAAGTGCTCGATGTCCAGGCACTCGCGGCCCGCGAGATAGGAGACGCGCTCCCTCAACTGCGCCGGGCAGGTACGGGCGTTGGGGCAGCGGAGGTCGATGTCGCCCTCCTTCATGGCCCGCAGCGGCGTACCGCACTCGGGGCACTCGCCCGGCATCACGAACTCGCGCTCACCGCCGTCCCGCAGGTCGACGACCGGGCCGAGGATCTCCGGGATGACGTCACCGGCCTTGCGGATCACCACGGTGTCACCGATGAGGACGCCCTTGGCCTTGACGACGTCCTGGTTGTGCAGGGTGGCGAACTCGACCTCGCTGCCCGCGACCGTGACCGGCTCGACCTGGGCGTACGGCGTGACCCGCCCGGTGCGGCCGACGCCCACCTTGATGTCGATCAGCTTGGTGTTGACCTCCTCCGGCGCGTACTTGTACGCGATCGCCCAGCGAGGGGCGCGGGCCGTGGAACCGAGCCGGCCCTGGAGGCGGATCTCGTCGAGCTTGACCACCACACCGTCGATCTCGTGTTCCACGGAGTGGCGGTTCTCGCCGTAGTACGCGATGAACTCCCGTACGCCGTCGAGGTCGTCGACCACCCGGTTGTGCCGGGAGGTGGGCAGGCCCCAGGTCCCCAGCAGGTCGTAGGCCTGGGAGAGACGGGTGAGGCCCTCGTAGCCCTCCAGGGCGCCGATGCCGTGGACCACCATGTGCAGGGGGCGGGTGGCGGTGACGCGCGGGTCCTTCTGGCGCAGCGAACCGGCCGCCGCGTTGCGGGGGTTGGCGAAGGGCTTGTCACCGGCCTCGACCAGACGGCGGTTGAGCTCCTCGAACCGCTCCATCGGGAAGTAGACCTCCCCGCGGATCTCCACCAGGTCGGGGACGCGGTCGCCCTTCAGACGGTCCGGGATCTCCGCGATCGTGCGGACGTTGGGGGTGATGTCCTCGCCGGTGCGGCCGTCCCCCCGGGTGGCGGCGCGGGTGAGGCGCCCGCGCTCGTAGGTGAGGTTGACGGCGAGGCCGTCGACCTTCAGCTCGCACAGGAAGTGGTAGTCCTGGTCGCCGAGTTCGCGGGCGATGCGGTCGGCCCAGGTGGCGAGGTCGTCGTCGTTGAAGGTGTTGTCGAGGGAGAGCATCCGCTGGCGGTGCTCGACCGACGTGAACTCCGTCTGGTACGACCCGGCGACCTTCTGGGTCGGCGAGTCCGGCGTGCGCAGTTCCGGGTACTCCTCCTCCAGCGCCTCCAGAGTCTTCAGGAGTCCGTCGAACTCGGCGTCACTGATGACGGGAGCGTCCTTCACGTAGTACCGGAAGCGGTGCTCCTCGATCTGCTCAGCGAGTCGCGCGTGCTTCTCCCGAGCCTCGGCGGGCACTGCCGTCTCCGCCTGCTGCTTGTCGCCGGCCACCGTGTTGTCCTCCCGTTACTCTGGGTTGTCCGCGAGGGATCTCGCCGCCCGGACGCAGTGGGCGAGCGCCCGGCGCGCGTACTCCGGGGAAGCGCCCGCGAGTCCGCACGCCGGGGTGACCGTGACCGCCCGGGCGAGCAGCCCCGGATGCAGCCCCAGCCTGCGCCACAGCGTCCTGACACCCATGACGCTACCGGCAGGGTCTGACAATGGACCGTCCGTGCCGGGCACGACTCCGGTCAGGAGACGGGTGCCGCCCTCCACCGCCTCGCCGATCGCGTCGTCGTCACGCTCGGTGAGGAGGGAGAAGTCGAAGGAGACCCCGGCGGCGCCCGCCCGGCGCAGCAGCGCGAAGGGCACGTCCGGGGCACAGGAGTGGACCACGACCGGGCCGGGCGCGTGCATGCCGACCAGGTCGCGGAGGGCGGCCTCGACGATCTGCCGGTCCACGGCGCGGTGGGTGCGGTAGCCGCTGGCGGACTTCACCTGGCCGCGCAGGACGGCGGTGAGGGAGGGCTCGTCGAGCTGGAGCACGAGGTGGGCGCCGGGAATCCGTCGCTGGACCTCGGCGAGGTGCTGCCGCAGGCCCTCGGCGAGGGAGGCGGCGAGGTCGCGGCAGGCGCCGGGGTCGGAGAGGACGGCCTCGCCGTTCTTCAGTTCGAGGGCGGCGGCGAGTGTCCACGGGCCGACGGCCTGCACCTTCAGCGGGCCCTCGTACCCCTGGGCGAACTCCTCCAGCGCGTCGAGGTCCTCTCCCAGCCAGGAGCGGGCCCGCTTGGTGTCCCGGCCGGGCCGGTCCCCGATCCGCCAGCCGCTGGGCTCCACGCGCGCGTACAGCTCGACGAGCATTCCGGCGGTGCGGCCGATCATGTCTGCGCCGGGGCCGCGGGCGGGCAGCTCGGGGAGGAAGGGGAAGTCCTCGAAGCTGCCGGTGGCTGTCTTGGCGGCTTCTCGGGCGTCGGCGCCGGGGAGGGAGCCGATGCCGGTGGCGGGGCCGAAGGGCGGGGTGTCGGTCACGGGTGAAGCCTACGTAGGTGGGGGGCGGGGGTGCGGAGGCTGGGGGCGGGCCTCGGCCTGAACGGACTCGTCCTCAAACGCCGGACGGGCTGACAAGAGCAGGCCGCGCCTCCCAGCCGTGGTCAGCGACCCGGTCGTACCGTCACGTCGTTGATCTCCGCGTCCCGGGGGAGGTCCAGGGCGGTGAGGATCGTGGTGGCGACGGACTCGGGAGCGATCCACTGGGTGGAGTCGTACTCCTTGCCCTCCTGCTGGTGGACCTTGGCCTGCATGGGGCTGCTCGTGCGGCCGGGGTAGACCGAGGTGACGCGGACGCCGTTGCCGTGTTCCTCGTGGCGGAGGGAGTCGGCGAGGGCCTTGAGGCCGTGCTTGGAGGCGGCGTACGCGGACCAGCCGGCGTGGGCGGCGAGGCCGGCGCCGGAGTTGACGAACACCACGTGGCCCCGGGCGGCGCGCAGTTGCGGGAGGAAGTGGCGGGTCAGCTCGGCGGGGGCGATCAGGTTGACGTTGAGCTGGTGGCGCCAGGACTTGGGGGTCAGGTCGCCCACCTCTCCGAGGTCGACGACTCCGGCGATGTGCAGGAGGGAGTCGACCCGGTCGGGGAGCGTCTGGTGGGAGAAGGCCCAGGACAGCCGGTCCGGGTCGGCGAGGTCGCCCACGAGCGTCCTCGCCCCGGGGAACTCGTCCGCCAGTTCCTTCGCGCGGCCCGCGTCGCGCGCGTGCAGGACCAGTTCGTCCCCGCGCGCGTGCAGAAGGCGGGCCACGGCGGCGCCGATGCCGGAACCCGCCCCGGTGATCACATGAGTAGCCATGCCGCCATGCTCGCACCGACCGCCGCTCACGCGACGTCCCGGTGCTCCTCCAGGTAGGCCAGCGCCGCCGCCGGCTCCTCGGCGAAGAACATCAGGTCGGCCAGCGGACGGGGCAGGAAGCCCTCGTCCTCCATGCGGTGGAACTGCTCCTTCAGCCCGTCGTAGAAGCCCGCCGTGTTCAGCAGCACCACCGGCTTGTCGGTGCGGCCGTGCTTCTTCAGCTCCAGGATCTCGGTGGCCTCGTCGAGCGTCCCGGTGCCGCCCACCATGATCACCACGGCGTCGGCCTTCTCCAGCAGCAGCTTCTTGCGCTCGGCGAGGTCGTGGGCGATCACCATCTCGTCGGCGCCGGGCCGTGCCTTGTTCGCCAGGAAGCCCACGGAGACGCCGACGAGACGGCCGCCCGCCTCCTGCACCCCGTCGGCGACCACCTTCATCAGGCCGACGTTCGAACCGCCCCACACCAGCGCGTGCCCCGCCTTGCCGATCAGTTCGGCGAACTCGCGCGCGGGGCGCGTGTAGCGGTCGTCGAGGTCGGCGGCGGAGAGGAAGACGCAGATTCGCATGCGGTCAGGGTACGAGGGAAGAAGCCGGGGCCCGCCGGCGCTTCCCCTTACATGACCCATGGACACACGATCACGATCGAGCAGGGCGAGCAGCACGTCCGCGCGGTGCACGGGGAGCAGGTCCTCGCCGAGACCGACCGGCCGCTGGTGCTGCGGGAGACCGGCTCTCCGGTGCGGTACTACATCCCCGCCGAGGACGTCCGGCAGGACCTCCTCACGCCCTCCGACACGCACACGCAGTGCCCCTTCAAGGGGACGGCCTCCTACTGGTCGCTGCCGGACGCGCCCGACCTGGTGTGGGCGTACCCCGATCCGAAGCCGGACGTGGCGCGGATCAAGGACCATTTCTGCTTCTACGAAGTCGACGTGTCATGACCGACTAGTTCCGTACCGTGCGGCAATCTGCACTGGTATGGACAAGGAGACGCTTTCCGGCGACGGCACCCGTATCGCCTACGAATCCACCGGCCGGGGTCCCGCGGTGATCCTCGTGAGCGGCGCGATGTCCACGGGCCACACCTTGGCGCCCCTGGCACAGCGGCTCGGGGACCATTTCCAGGCCGTCGTGTACGACCGCCGGGGCCGCGGCGGGAGCGGCGACACGGCGCCGTACGCGGTGGAGCGCGAGGTCGAGGACATCGCCGCGCTGATCGACGCGGTGGGCGGCGAGGCGGCGGTCTACGGCATGTCCTCGGGCGGCGCGCTGGCGCTGCGGGCGGCGGAGAGCGGGCTGTCGGTGCGGCGGGTGGCCGTGTACGAGGCGCCCTTCGCCGTGGACGAGCAAGGGGCGAAGGAACGCGCCGAGTACACCCGGAACCTCGGCGAGACACTCGCGCAGGGCCGGCGCGGCGACGCGGTCGAGCTGTTCCTGAGGCTCACGGGCCTGGCCGAGGCCGTGATCCAGGGTGCCCGCCAGTCCCCCATGTGGGCCGACATGGAGGCCATCGCGCCGACCCTGGCCTATGACGACGCCGTGATGGGCGACAGCACGGTCCCGAGGGACCGGCTCGCGTCGCTCGCCGTTCCCCTCCTGGCGGTCGCGGGCGGCGCGAGCCCGGACTGGCTTCGCGAGGCGACCCGGACGGTCGCGGAGGGGGCGCCGACAGGCACGTACCGCGTCCTGGAGGACCAGACGCACATGGTCGACCCGGACGTGCTCGCGCCGGTGCTGGCGGAGTTCTTCACCTCGTAGGGCGCGGGCTCACACCACCCCGGCCGTCGCCCGTACCGTCTCCGAGATCGTCGCCGAGCCCACCACGCGCGTGCCGTCGTACAGGACGATCGCCTGGCCGGGGGCCACGCCCCGTACCGGCTCGGTGAAGCGCACCTGGAGGGAGCCGTCGACCGGCGCGGCGGTGACCTCGGTCTCGCCGCCGTGGGCGCGGAGCTGGGCGGTGTAGGTGCCCGGACCGGTGGGGGCGGCGCCGCACCAGCGGGGCTTGATCGCCGTCAGGCCGGTCACGTCCAGGGCGGCGGCCGGGCCGACCGTCACGGTGTTGTCCACCGGGGAGATGTCCAGCACGTAGCGCGGCTTGCCGTCGGGGGCCGGGGTGCCGATCCTGAGCCCCTTGCGCTGGCCGATGGTGAAGCCGTACGCGCCCTCGTGCGTGCCGAGCCTGGCGCCGGACTCGTCGACGATGTCGCCCTCGGCCTTGCCCAGGCGCCGGGCCAGGAAGCCCTGGGTGTCGCCGTCGGCGATGAAGCAGATGTCGTGCGAGTCGGGCTTCTTGGCCACGGCCAGGCCCCGGCGCTCGGCCTCGGCGCGGATCTCGTCCTTGGTGGTGACGGTGTCGCCGAGCGGGAACATGGCGTGGGCCAGCTGCCGGTCGTCCAGGACGCCGAGGACGTACGACTGGTCCTTGGCCATGTCGGAGGCGCGGTGCAGTTCGCGCGTGCCGTCCTCGCCCACGACGACCTTGGCGTAGTGGCCGGTGCAGACCGCGTCGAAGCCGAGGGCCAGGGCCTTGTCCAGGAGCGCGGCGAACTTGATCTTCTCGTTGCAGCGCAGGCAGGGGTTCGGGGTGCGGCCGGCCTCGTACTCGGCGATGAAGTCCTCGACCACGTCCTCGCGGAAGCGGTCGGCGAGGTCCCAGACGTAGAACGGGATACCGATGACGTCGGCGGCGCGGCGGGCGTCGCGGGAGTCCTCGATGGTGCAGCAGCCCCGCGCTCCGGTGCGGAACGACTGCGGGTTCGCGGAGAGCGCGAGGTGGACGCCGGTCACGTCGTGGCCCGCCTCGGCCGCGCGGGCGGCGGCGACGGCGGAGTCCACGCCGCCCGACATGGCGGCGAGGACGCGGAGGGGGCGGGTGTGCTGCGGGGTGTCAGTCATAGCCCCTCCAGGGTACGGGGGCGCGGGAACCGGAGGCCCCGCACATCCGTTGACGATCACATGGGGGTGACAGAGGTGAGCGCGGCGAGGGGCGACTCCGATCGGCGGCTGGGGCGGCGGGCCCTGCTCGTCGGCGGGCTCGCGGCCGCCGTGGGCACGGCCGCGCTGGCCCGGCAGGAGCTGTCGCACCTGTGGTGGCGGCTGCCGGGGGTGGAGAAGCCGCGGGTGGCGGGCGCGGTGGACTTCCGGGGTGCGCGCTGGGTGGCGGCGTCCCCGGCGAACTACCGGCGGGCGGACCGGCCGGACGACTATCCCGTGGACCGGGTGGTCATCCATGTCACGCAGGGCGACTACGCGAGCGCGGTGAAGGCCTTCCAGGACCCGGCGCACCAGGCGGCGGCGCACTACATCGTGCGGAAGGACGGGCGGTTGACCCAGTTGATCCGCGAGCTGGACGTGGCCTTCCACGCGGGCAACCGGGAGTACAACGAGCGCAGCGTCGGCATCGAGCACGAGGGATTCGTGGAGCACGCGTCCTCCTTCACGGACGCGATGTACGCGACCTCGGCACGGCTGACGGCCGCGATCTGCGGGCGGTACGGCATACCCGTGGACCGGGAGCACATCATCGGGCACGTGGAGGTGCCGGGGACGGACCACACGGATCCCGGCCGGCACTGGGACTGGGACCGGTACCTGGGGCTCATACGCCAACAGATGTGATGCACATCACACCTGAAGGTCGCTGTGAGACGGCGCCGCACTGCATGTGGCCGATATGTCCCGCACTGCCGACGTGACCTGCCGTACGTCAACTTGGCTTTTTTTCAAGGAGGTTGAGCGCGACCAGCGCTCACGGCGGTCACACAGCCCGCGCGGCTTCCCCCCAGCTTGGGCTCAGTCCTTACATAGTCCATACGTCAAACATCCGGGGCCATGGCTGACATCACCGAGCCCGATCTCACCGCGGGCAGAAGCGACAACGGCACCCACGTCAAGCGTGGGCGCGCCAAGCAGGAGCACTCCAAGGACAGCAGGGCCAAGGGCGGCAAGGGCCTGCACCGGCGGAAGGTCCTCGGCGGGATGGCCGGGTTCGGCCTGGCGGCGGTCGGGGCGGCCGGTACGACCTTCGCGTTCCTGAGCAACGGAAGCGACAAGGCGTCCGCGGCCTCCGGCACGCTCACCGTCCCGGACCTCCTGGAGGGCACCACCTCGGACGGCACGACCACGTTCACGCTGGAGGCGAAGACCGGCACCGCCGAGGTGCTGTCCGGCGTCACCAGCGACACGATGGGCTACAACCAGTCCTTCCTCGGCCCCACCATGAAGTGGACCAAGGGCGACACCGTACTACTCAACATCACCAACAGCCTGGGCGCGGACACCACGGTTCACTTCCACGGCGCCCACGTCCCCGCCAAGATGGACGGCGGCCCCCAGGTGGCCTTCGCGGACGGGGAGACCTGGGCCCCCACCTTCGAGGTGAAGGACGAGGCCAAGACCCTCTGGTACCACCCGCACGCCCTGGGCACCACGGCCGAGCAGGCCGTGCACGGCCTGGCCGGCATGATCATCGTCGAGGACGACTCGGACGCCTCCGCCGCGCTGCCCAGCGACTACGGCACCGACGACATCCCGCTCATCTTCCAGAGCCTGGCCGCGGACAGCGCCGGGGACATCAAGTACAACCTGACCGGCTACCTGACGAACAACCTCAGCTTCCCGCTGCTGCTCAACGGGACGAACGTGGATGACACCACGCTCTCCTTCACCGCCACCAAGACCCGCACCCGGTTCCGGGTACTGAACGCCTCCCCGTCGGACATCATCACCGTCCAGCGCAGCGACGGCGGCACGCTGACCCAGATCGCCACCGACCAGGGCTATCTGACCGAGGCGACCACCGTGGACTCCATCCGGCTCGTGGCGGGCGCCCGCGCCGAGTTCGTGATGGACCTGTCGGACGACGTCACCCTTCAGGCCGTGGTCACCACCGGCTGGGTCCGCGGCGGCAGCGGCACCTACGACGTGCTCGCCGTCACCGCCTCCGGCACCGACACCCCGGACGACCTGCCCAGCACGCTGAACACCATCGACCGGTACGACACCAGCGACTTCACCGCCCGTACGATCACGCTCGGCCAGAGCGGGGCCACGATGCTGATCAACGGCTCGGCCGGGACCACCATGTCCTCCATGGCCATGATCAGCACGACCCTCGGGTCCAAGGAGATCTGGACGATCAAGAACAGCACGCAGCTGGAGCACTCCTTCCACCTGCATGACGTGCCGTACCAGCTGGTCTCCATCAACGGCGAGGACCCCAGCGGCGTCGAACTCGGCTGGTACGACACCTACGAGGTGGTGGGCGGCGGGTCCATCGAGATCGCCATGGAGTTCACCGACTTCGCCGACGACACGTACATGTACATGCTCCACTGCCATCTGCTCCAGCACGAGGACGAGGGCATGATGGCGTCCCTCATGATCACGGATGACGGTTCGTCCACCACCAGCACGGACAGCAGCGACTCGACTGCCTCGGCCAGTCCGAGCGCTTCGGCTTCGGCCTCGGCCTCGGCTTCCGCGAGCGCGAGCGCGACGGCGACCGCGAGCGCGAGTGCGAGTGCCGGCGCGACGGACAGTTAGGTCACGTCGAACCCTCGACCGGACGTCAGGTCAGCCCCGCGGCGCGCGCACGCTCCACCGCGGGGCCGATCGCCTTCGCGACCGCTTCGACGTCCGCCTCGGTGGAGGTGTGGCCGAGGGAGAAGCGCAGGGTGCCGCGGGCCAGGTCCGGATCGGTGCCGGTGGCCAGCAGGACATGGCTGGGCTGGGCGACACCGGCCGTGCAGGCGGAGCCGGTGGAGCACTCGATGCCCTGCGCGTCGAGCAGGAGCAGCAGGGAGTCGCCCTCGCAGCCGGGGAAGGTGAAGTGGGCGTTGGCCGGGAGGCGGTTCACCGGGTCGCCGCCCAGGATCGCGTCGGGGACCGCCGTGCGGACCGCCTCGACCAGGGCGTCGCGCAGGGCGCCGATCTCGCGGGCGAACCACTCGCGCTGCTCGGCGGCGAGGCGGCCGGCCACCGCGAAGGAGGCGACGGCCGGGACGTCCAGGGTGCCGGAGCGGACGTGCCGCTCCTGGCCGCCGCCGTGCAGGACGGGTACGGGGGTCCACTCGCGGCCGAGGACGAGGGCGCCGATGCCGTACGGGCCGCCGATCTTGTGACCGGAGACGGTCATCGCGGCGAGGCCGGAGGCGCCGAAGTCGACGGGGACCTGGCCGAAGGCCTGGACGGCGTCGGCGTGCAGGGGGATACCGAACTCGCCAGCGACGTCGGCCAGTTCACGGACCGGCAGAACCGTGCCGATCTCGTTGTTGGCCCACATGACGGTGGCCAGGGCGACGTCCTCGGGGCTGCGGGCGATGGCCTCGCGCAGGGCCTCGGGGTGGACGCGGCCGTAGGTGTCGACCGGGAGGTACTCGACGGTGGCGCCCTCGTGTTCGCCGAGCCAGTGGACGGCGTCCAGGACGGCGTGGTGTTCGACGGGGCTGGCCAGTACGCGGGTGCGGGCCGGGTCGGCGGCGCGGCGGGCCCAGTACAGGCCCTTGACGGCGAGGTTGTCGGCCTCGGTGCCGCCGGAGGTGAAGACCACCTCGCTCGGTCGGGCGCCCAGCGCGTCCGCGAGGATCTCGCGGGATTCCTCGACCGTACGGCGGGCCTTGCGGCCGGATGCGTGCAGGGAGGACGCGTTGCCGGTGATGCTCAGCTGGGCGGTCAGTGCCTCTGCCGCCTCCGGGAGCATCGGGGTGGTCGCGGCGTGGTCGAGGTAAGCCATGGTGAGCCCGATTCTACGGGGCCCCCGGGCGGTGGTCGCGGCTCGTCCAGGCCGCTTCCCACACGCGCTCACGGCTCGCCAAGCTCCCTGGAGCTCTGCGGGAGTTCCCTAGAAGCTCCAGGACACGGTGTTGTCCACCTGCATGAAGGCCACCAGGACCAGCAGGTCGGCGACGCCGAGGGTCAGACCGAGCAGGGCGCGGCCACGGCGGGCGGTGCCCCGCCACAGGGCCACACCGGCCAGGACGATGGCGATCGGGCCGAGGAACAGGTTCAGGACGAGGAGGCCGAGGAGGCCGAGGATGAAGGACGCGACGGCCATGCCGTCGGCGTCGCGGACGGCGGTACGGCGGGTCGCCGGTGCGGTGAGTTGCATGGTGGGTCAGCTCCCGACGGAACAGATGGACGGATGGGTGGTGGATGGGTGGTGGATGGATGCCGCGTTTACGGCGGGTGGGGTGCGGGTCAGTTGGCGGACGTGCCGCGCCGGCGGCCGTGGCGTTCGCGGAGCGCGAAGACGCCGAGCCAGATGGCGATGACGACGGCGGCGATGGCGCTGAAGGTCAGCGGCGCGTGGGCCACGGTGCCCAGGACGACGCCGAGCAGCAGGAGAGCCGCGACGATGAACAGCATGGGATGGATCCCCCTCCGAGGAGCCCCCAGGAACTCCGAGGAGCTCCGAGGTGCTCGCGTGAAATTTCGGTGAACGGTTGTGGTTACACTTGTTCACTGACTTCTGAGTCTAGCGCGCCCGGCGGCTTTTCAATTCCGGAGAACAGTTGTTAACTGGATGACATGAGTCACACCTTCGGGATCCGGCAGGCCCAGAAGCAGAAGACCCGGCAGGCGCTCCTGGACGCGGCGTTGCGACTGCTGGAGGAGCAGAGCCTGAGCAGCCTGGGCCTGCGCGAGGTCACCCGCGCCGTCGGAGTCGCGCCCACCGCGTTCTACCGGCACTTCCGCTCCACGGCCGACCTCGGCGTGGCCCTGGTCGACGAGGCGCTGGGCAGCCTGCACCCGATGGTGCGGACGACGGTGTCCTCGGCGGGCGACAGCGAGGAACGCATCACGCGCGCCGTGGGGCTGATCGCCCACCACGTCGACGCGTTCCCCGCGCACGTCCGGTTCATCGCCCGCGAGCGCCACGGCGGGGTCCAGCCGGTGCGGGAGGCCATCCGGGCCCAACTGGCCCGGTTCGCCCAGGAGGTGAAGACCGAGCTGGCCAAGGACCCCGAGGCGGCGGGGTGGAGCGACGACGATCTGCTGATGCTCGCGCATCTCTACGTCGACCAGATGCTGATCACCGCCTCCCTCTTCCTGGAGGCCCAGGAGGCACCGGACGCCTCCGAGGAGGAGCGGGATCGCGTCGCCCGGCTCGCGACCCGGCAGCTGCGGCTGATCAGCGTCGGCCGCCATCACTGGCACGACTGACCCGCGCGAAACGCGCGGGGCGGCGAGCCCGTCGACCGGACCCGCCGCCCCTGCGGTACGAAACCTCCGTCAGCCCTGCTGAGCCTGCTGCCCCTGCCCCTGCTGCCCGCCGCCGGGACCGCCGCAGCCGCCGCCCTGACCGCCACCGGGGCCTCCCTGACCGCCGCCGGGCCCGCCGCTCGGCATGCCGGAGGGGGCGCCCGAAGGGGCTCCGCTCGGCTTGCCCGAGGCCGCGCCCGACGGCGCCCCCGACGGAGCACCGCTCGGCGCACCGCTCGGGCGCCCGGACGCGCCCCCGGTCGGCATGCCGGACGGCGGCCGGCAGCTCTGCTGGGCGGAGCCACCGCTGGAGGACGAGGAGTCGCCCGAGCCGCACGCGGTCAGCAGCAGCGGGGAGAGCGCGAGCAGGGCGACGGCCGGGGCGAGGCGTGCACGCTTCATGAGAGCCAGCTCCAGAAAGAGTGAGGAAGTCCTGAGGCGGGCACTCAATCAACGGCGCTTAGGGCGTTCTTGGGTCCCTCCTGTGACCGCCCTGTCCACCGGGTAAAGCGCGCCCCAAGTACCCGCTCCCACCTGGCCTTTCGACTACGAGCCGGTCCTACTCACTGGTACAGGTCCGTGACAGAACGCGCCGCGGCCGACAGGTCGGCGCGCACCTCGGGCGGCGCGAGGACCTCCACCCCGTCGGCGAACGCGAGCAGTTGGCGGGCCGCGCGGACGGACGGATACGTGAGCCGGGCGGTCACCCACTCCCCTTCGGCGTCGTCGTCCGGGAGTTCGGCCAGCAAGGAGGCGGTGATGCGGACGAACATGTCGAGGCGCTCCCGGCGCACCCGTGCGGTGACCTCCAGGCCTCCCGGCGACTCCTCGACCTGCTGCCGCAGCACCTCCCAGACGTCGGCGAGTTCGGCGCCGGGCCGGCGGCGCACGGGGTCGTCCAGGACCCGGGCGGAGTGCACCCGGTCGGCGCGGAACAGCCGCGGCCTGCCCCGCCGGTCGGCGACCAGGTACCAGGTGCCCGCCTTGGCGACCAGGCCGTAGGGGTCCACGGTGTACGTGTTCGGCTCCCGTTCCCCGCTGTGCCGGTAGCGCAGCCGCAGGCGCCGGTCGGCGAACACCGCGTCCTGGAGCGTCTCCAGGTCGACGGCCCGTTGCGGCCCGCTCTTCCAGCGGGTGGCGTCGACCAGGATCCGGCGGCTGGTCACCTCGGCGGCCGGCCGGTGCGGCGCGGGCAGGGCCGCCATCACCTTGCGCAGCGCCGAGCCGAGGGCGGCGTCCAGGCCGAGGGCGGCGTGCGCGCCCTGGGCGGCCAGGATGAACAGGGCGCGGGACTCGTCGGCGGTGAGCCCGGTGACGTCCGTACGGAACCCGGCGAGGAGCTCGATGCCGCCGTGCCGCCCGCGTTCGGCGTACACCGGGACACCGGAGGAGGACAGCGCCTCGACGTCGCGGTAGATGGTGCGCACCGACACCTCCAGCCGCTGGGCGAGTTCGTGTGCCGGGACCCGGCCCCGGGTCTGGAGGAGCAGCAGGATGGACAGCAGGCGGTCGGACTTCACCCGGCCAGGATCGCGCCGCCCGGCGCCCCGCGGCAAATGTTGACGGCGGATGTCAGGTTATCCGGCGATGCTCGCTCCGACGACTCAAGGAGAGGCACGCCATGGACATCATCGACCCCCGCCCCCGCTACGCCCGCGCCACGGAGCAGGTGGCAGCGCTCATCAAGACCGTACGGCCCGAGCAGCTGTCCGGCCCGACGCCCTGTGCCGAGTTCGACGTACGCACCCTGCTCAGCCACATGGTCGGCGGCACCCGGCGGATCACGGTGGTCGGCGAGGGCGGTGACGGGCTCGCGGTCCGGCCGTTCGCCGACGGGGTCGGGGACGACGAGTGGGTGGCGGTGTACGACGAGGCGCGCACCCGGGCCCTCAAGGCCTGGGAGAACGACGAGCGGATGACGGCACCGGTCCGCGTGCCATGGGGCGAGGTCCCCGGCCACGCGGCCCTCTCCGGCTACGTGATGGAACTCGTGACGCACACCTGGGACCTGGCCGAGTCCCTCGGCCACCCGCACGAACTCGCCCCCGAACTCGCCGAGTTCGCCCTCGCCACGGCCCGCCGCGTCCTGCCGGACCCCCAGCGCGACGCGGACACCCCCTTCGGCGACGCCGTCGAGACCCCCGAAGGAGCCGACGCCTATGGCCGGCTGGCGGCCTGGCTGGGGCGTACCCCGCTCAGCCGAGCCTGATCCGGCCGACCTACACAGAGGGGGAAGCAGGCCGGCCCTGTCCGCCACGCGGCGGCAGCCGCACATCGGACACAGCGTGATGGAACTCGTGACGCACACCTGGGACCTCGCCGAGCCCCTCGGCCAACCGCACGAACTCGCCCCCGAACTCGCCGAGTTCGCCCTCGCCACGGCCCGCCGCGTCCTGCCGGACCCCCAGCGCGACGCGGACACCCCCTTCGGCGACGCCGTCGAGACCCCCGAAGGAGCCGACGCCTACGGCCGGCTGGCGGCCTGGCTGGGGCGCCGGTCGCTCGGTGTCCGAACGGCGGAGCGGTCCTAGCCGAGCCTGGCTCGGGCCAGTTGGCGGGACTGGGCGACCAGGCGGTCCGCGCTGTCCCAGACCTCGGCGTCCTCCTCGAGGAAGCCGCCGGCCAGGTTGCGGGTGGTGATCGCCACCCGCAGCGGGCCCGGCGCCGGGCGGTGGCGTACGTGCACGGTCAGTTCGACCGTCGGGACCCAGCCGGACAGGCCGATCTCGAAGGCGGTCGGCGGCAGCGCGTCCACCGCGAGCAGCAGCGCGAACGGGTCCGCGTCCCGGCCGTCGGCCAGGCCGAACCAGGAGCGCATCTCCCCCTTGCCGGAGGGGGCGCCGAGGGCCCAGCCCAGGGTGGCCGGGTCCAGCTTGAGCATCAGGCGGTCGGTGATGGCGGAGCTGCCCTCGACGGGGGCAGGGCCGTCCTCGGTGCCGAAGCACTGGTCCATGGGCGGGATCGCGGGCGGCGTGGCCGTCGTGCGGACGTCGTCGGGGAGGGAGTCGAGGTCGCCGTAGGAGGCGAGGACGCGGATCCGCTCGACCTCGCCTCCCGCCTCGTCGTACTGGAAGAGGGAGGCCTGGCCGGTGGAGAGGGTGCGGCCGGTGCGGACGGTCTCGGTACGTACGACCGCCGGGCCCGGCTGGGAGGCGGTGAGGTAGTGCGCCGAGATCGTGAAGGGGTCGGGGTGCGGGAGGGCGTCCGCGAGGGCACGGCCGAGCACGGCCAGCAGATAGCCGCCGTTGACGGCGTTGATGATGGTCCAGCCGGCGGAGAGGTCGATGTCGTAGACCCCGGGCTCGCGCCGGGTGACCGCGGTGTCGCGGTCGAACTCGCTGGCGCCGATCATGGCCCGCGTAGGAGAGGGGGCGGAGGCTGCTTCTGGCATGGATGAACCGTACAACAGGAAATTACTAAGCGGTAGCTTTGGACGGTGCGCGCGGATGACGCGACGCGGATGGCAAGATGTGGAGGGCAAGGTCCCGCCTGCCGGGTGAGATCCCGGCAATTTCTCGGTAAGTGTCCGGACACGTCCGTAACCCCGAGGCCTTGATCCCCCTCTATGAAGGCATGAGCCTCACCGGGACTGCGTTTCTCTACACGACGATCGTGCTGTCCGTCGTCGCCCTCGTTCTGCCGCTCGTTCTGTGGTCGAGGATGCGGGGGCCCAAGGCACTGCGCGTCGCGGCCCGGGTGCTGATGCTGCTGTTCGCCCAGGGCACGGCGGTCACGCTGGTGTTCATCCTCGTCAACAACTCCAACAACCTCTACGACAACTGGGCCGACCTGCTCGGCACCGGCAACCACGTCCAGCAGGCCGCCGACCTCGGCCGGGACGGCACCGGCGGCATAGCATTCAAGCGGCTGCCCAAGGTCAAACAGGCCTTCCAGTCCGCCGACGGCCCCGGTATGCACGCGGCCGGCGGGGTCCGCGTCACCCAGCTCAAGGGACGGGTGTCGGGCGTGAACGCCGAGGTCTACGTCTGGCTGCCGCCGCAGTACGGTGAACCCGCCTACCGCCACCACAAGTTCCCGGTCGTCGAGCTGCTGCCGGGCTACCCCGGCTCGGCGAAGGCCTGGTTCGGTTCCATGAAGGCCCACGAGCAGCTGCTGCCGCTGATGAAGGACGGCCAGGTGGCGCCGTTCATCCTGGTGGCGCCGCGCACCAACCTGCTGGCCGGGGTGGACACGGGCTGCGCCAACATCCCGGGCACGGTGAACGCCGACAGCTGGCTGAGCATCGACGTGCCCAAGATGGTCATGGACAACTTCCGCGCCGAGCCCGCACCGTCCGGCTGGGCCGTCGCCGGGTACTCGGCGGGCGCGCACTGCGCGGTCAAGCTGGCCGTCGCCCACCCCGACCGCTACCGGGCCGCCGTGAGCCTGTCCGGGTACAACGACCCGATCGGCGAACGCAACTCGCTCGCCGCGCAGTCCCCGGCCCTGCGCGCGGCGAACAATCCTTACCTGCTTCTCAAGAAGGCGGCCGTGCCGCCCCGTATCGCGCTGTACGCCTCCGGCGAGTCCGGCGACGGCTACCAGGCGGGCGTCGCCCTGGAATCGATCGCCAAGGCGCCGACCACCGTGCACGTCGTGTTCCTGCCGCGCAGCGCCGGCGGTCACACCATGGCGCTGTGGCGGCCTCAGGTGGTGTCCTCCTTCCGCTGGCTGACCCTCCAGATGGGCAAGAACCGGCCGCGGAAGGCGGCCACGGACGGCTCTATTCCTCTGACACCGTCGACCGGCGGTTCCAAGCGCGCGGCGCTCGCCAGTGGTACCGCATCGCGAGCAGGCGCAACACGAAAGCGGTGACGACGGCGAGCGCGGTGGTGTACGGGGTCAGCACGTCGTAGTGGATGCACAGCACCACCATGGTGGCGCCCACGATGGCCGGAACCGCGTACAGGTCACGGTCCCAGCGCAGCAGCGACGGCACCTCGTTGGCCAGCACGTCCCGGAGCACACCGCCGCCGACGGCGGTGGCCAGGCCCAGGGTCGCCGAGGCGGTGAGGTTGAGGCCGTAGTCGTACGCCTTGGTCGTGCCGGCCACGCAGAACAGGCCGAGGCCGGCCGCGTCGAAGACGTTGACCGCGACCTGGATGCGCTCCACGTGCGGATGCAGGAAGAACACCAGGACCGCGGCGAGCAGCGGGGTGATGAAGTACCCCAGGTCCGAGAACGCGGCCGGTGGTACGGCCCCGATCACGATGTCCCGGAACAGTCCTCCGCCCAGCGCCGTGACCTCGGCGAGGACGGCTATGCCAAAGACGTCGAAGTTCTTGCGGACGGCCAGCAGCGCACCGGAGATCGCGAAGACGAAGATGCCGACGACATCGAGGGTGTGCTGGACGGAGGGACTGAAGAGTTGCTCGACCACCCTGACATTCTCACCTGTCAGAGGGTATGAGCCTTACAAAGCGCGGCTCACAGGGTCGGTTTCCCTGTGGTGAACAGCCAGGTCTGGAAGAGATCGTCGAGCTGCTGTCCGCTCACCTTCTCGGCGAGGCGGATGAAGTCGGCGGTGTCGGCGTTGCCGTACCGGTGCAGCTTCGTCCAGGCGGGCAGCAGCCTGAAGAAGGCCTTGTCGCCGATCCGCTCCCGCAGGGCCTGCAAGGTCATCGCGCCGCGCTGGTAGACGGCCGAGGCGAACATGGTGTCGTGCTGCGGGTCGGCCACCTTGATCTGCCAGAAGGCGGAGTCGGCGGGGCGTGAGTCGTAGCCGGCCAGGAAGGAGTCGTGTGCCGAGCGGGTGCCCTGGTGCTCCGCCCACAGCCACTGGGCGTAGGTGGCGAAGCCCTCGTTCAGCCAGATGTCCTTCCAGCGCGCCACGCTGACCGAGTCGCCGAACCACTGGTGGGCCAGCTCGTGCACGATCGTCGTCTCGTTGCGCACGGCCGAGTAGGCGGGCTTGCTCTGCACCTCCAGCGAGAACCCGGCCTCGGGCATGTCGTCGACGATCGCGCCGGTCTCCTCGAAGGGGTACGGCCCGAAGACCTCGGACCAGTAGTCGGTGGCGGCGGCGGTCACGGCGTACACGTCGACGCTGTTGCTGTCCTTCAGCACCGGGTCGATGGCGACGTAGATCGGAATGCCGGAGGGCGTCTTCCCCGTCCGCACGTCGAACTTCCCGATGGTGGCGGTCGCGAGGTAGGTCGCCATGGGCCGGTTCTCGCGCCAGTGGGTGTACGTCGAGGCGCCCTTGTCGTACGTCGAGACCAGCCGGCCGTTGGAGACGCCGGTCAGGCCCTTCGGCGCCTTGATACGGATGTCGTAGGTGGCCTTGTCGGAGGGGTGGTCGCTGGACGGGAACCAGGTGGAGGCGGCGTTCGGTTCGCAGGCGACGAAGACGCCGTCGTCGGTCTTCATCCAGCCGTAGTTCGAGCCGAAGACGATGGGGCCGCCCAGGGGTTCGGGTACGCCTCCGTAGGTGACCGTGGCGGTGAAGGTCCGGCCCTTGCGCAGGGGGCCGCGCGGGGTGATCCGCAGTTCGTCGCCGTCCCGGGTGAACTTGGCGCGTCTGCCGTCCACTTCGACCCGGGTGACGTCCAGTTTCTGAAGGTCGAGGTCGAAGGAGGAGAGGGTCTGGGTGGCGCGGGCCGTGAGCGTCGTACGGCCGTCGAGGCGGTCGGTGCCCGGGTCGTAGGCCACGGACAGGTCGTAGTGGCGGGCGTCGAAGCCGCCGTTGCCGAGCTGCGGGAAGTAGCTGTCGCCGATGCCGGGCGCGCCGGGGGTGGGGGCGGAGGAGGCGGCGACGGCGAAGAAAGAGGCCGCCGCGGTGGCGACAGCCCCTAAACGTGCCGAACGGGAGAGTGCCATGGTCGTCCCTTCGAGCATGTGCCGGTCAGTAGACGGACACGGACGACTCTGCGCTCTCCCGTTCATGCATGTACATGACTTTACCGAGTTGTCATGCGCTACTTGTCGGTTGACTCCTGGGACTCGGCGTCCGCCGACTCGTCTTCGCCCGGCTCTTCTTCGGCCGGCTCGCCGGAGTCGGCCTCGACAGCGGCCTTCTCGGTCGACGTCTTCGCACCGGGACCGGTCTTCTCGGGCGAGGCCACGGCGTCCGCAGCCGCCTCGGCGGTCGATGCCTCCGCGTCGGCTTCGGCGGACCGGGGGGCCGGAACCTTGGCCTCGGCGGCCGGCTTCTCATCGGCCCCGGCGTCAGCCAGGGGCTCCTTCGCGAGACCGCCGGAGGTCTCCGCGGCGACCGCGGCCGAGGTCTCCGCGGACTCCTCCAGCACCGCGTCCGGAACCAGCTCGGACGCCGCCTTCGCCACCGAGAGCAGCACCGTGTCCTGCGGCGCCTGGTCGGCGAAGTTCTCCGGGTGGTGGCAGGCGACCCGCTGACCGGTCCTCAGCTCCACGAGCTGCGGCTCGGTCGTCCTGCAGATCTCCGTGGCCTTCCAGCAGCGGGTGTGGAAGCGGCAGCCGCTCGGCGGGGCGATCGGGGACGGCACGTCACCGCGGAGCAGGATGCGCTCGCTCTTCGCGCCCCGGCGCTTCGGGTCCGGTACCGGCACGGCCGACATCAGCGCCTTGGTGTACGGGTGCATCGGCGCCTCGTACAGCGCGGTGCGGTCGGCGAGTTCCACGATCTTGCCGAGGTACATCACCGCGATGCGGTCCGAGACGTGCCGGACGACCGAGAGGTCGTGCGCGATGATCACGTAGGTGAGGCCGAGCTCCTGCTGGAGGTCGTCCATCAGGTTCACGACCTGCGCCTGGATCGACACGTCCAGCGCGGACACCGGCTCGTCCGCCACCACCAGCTTCGGCTTCAGGGCGAGCGCACGGGCGATGCCGATGCGCTGGCGCTGACCGCCGGAGAACTCGTGCGGGTAGCGGTTGTAGTGCTCGGGGCTCAGGCCCACGAGCTCCAGCAGCCGCTGGACCTCCTTCTTCACCCCGCCCTCGGGCTCCACGCCCTGGAGCCGGAAGGGCGCCGAGACGATCGAGCCGATGGTGTGACGGGGGTTCAGTGAGCCGTACGGGTCCTGGAAGATCATCTGGATGTCGCGGCGCAGCGGACGCATCTGCCCGGTGCTCAGCCGGGTGATGTCCTGCCCGCCGAAGGTGATCGTGCCGCCGGTCGGGTCCTGGAGGCGGGTGATGACCCGGCCCATGGTCGACTTGCCGCAGCCCGACTCGCCGACCACGCCCAGGGTCTCGCCCTTGCGCACCTCGAAGTCGATGCCGTCGACGGCCTTCACCGCGCCGACCTGGCGCTGGAGAATGCCCTTCTTGATCGGGAAGTGCTTGGTCAGACCCTCGACCTTGAGCAGCACCTCGCCATCGGCGGCCCCGCTCGTCGCCCCGGTCTTCGTCGTCTCACTCACAGCTTCGGCGCAATCTCTTCGGTCCAGATCCGCGTACGGTCCTCCGCCGAGAGGTGGCAGGCGGTCCAGTGCCCGGTGCTCACCTGCTCGAGCTCGGGGCGCACCGTGCGGGTGACGTTCCCCTTGGGGATGTCCGCGTACGGGCAGCGCGGGTGGAAGGCGCAGCCCGAGGGGACGTTGATGAGGCTCGGCGGCTGGCCCTTGACCGGGATGAGCCGGTCGGAGGTCTCACGGTCGATACGGGGCATCGAGCCGAGCAGACCCCAGGTGTACGGGTGCTGCGGCTGCTCGAAGACCTCGCCGGCCGGACCGCGCTCCACGCACCGGCCGCCGTACATCACCAGGACGTCGTCGGCGATCTCGGCGACCACGCCGAGGTCGTGGGTGATCATGATGACCGCGGAGCCGAACTCCTTCTGGAGGTCGCGGATCAGGTCGAGGATCTGCGCCTGGACGGTCACGTCGAGGGCGGTGGTCGGCTCGTCCGCGATGAGCAGCTCGGGGTTGTTGACCAGCGCCATGGCGATCATGGCGCGCTGGCGCATACCGCCGGAGAACTCGTGCGGGTAGCCGTCGACACGCTTGGCGGGCTCGGGGATGCCGACCCGGTCGAGCATCTCGATGGCACGCGTGCGGGCCACCTTCTTGCTGACGTCGTGGTGCACCCGGTACGCCTCGACGATCTGGTCGCCGACCTTGTAGTACGGGTGCATCGCGGACAGCGGGTCCTGGAAGATCATCGCCATCTCACGGCCGCGGAGCTTGCGCACCTCGTCCGGGGACGCGGAGACCAGTTCCTTGCCGTCGAGCCAGATCTCGCCGGACATCCGCACGTTCTTGCCGCGCGCGCCGAGCCGGTGCAGGCCCATGATGGCCTGCGAGGTGACCGACTTGCCGGATCCGGACTCGCCGACGACGGCGAGCGTTCTGCCCTTCTCCAGCTTGAAGCTGAGCCCGTCGACGGACTTGACCACGCCGTCGTCGGTCGGGAAGTGCACCTTGAGGTCGCGGACCTCGAGGAAGGCTTCGGGTGCCTTGCCGGAGGTGGGCTCCCCCACTGCGGCACCGGTCTTGGAGAGTTCGGTCACGAGAGCCTCACCCGCGGGTCGGCGGCCGCGTAGAGCAGGTCCACCAGGAGATTTGCGATCACGACGAAGAAGGCGGCGAGCAGGGTCACGCCGAGGATGGGGGGCAGGTCGTTGTCGGTGATGCCCTCCACCGCGTACTCACCGATGCCGTGCAGCGAGAACACGGTCTCGGTGATCACCGCGCCGCCGAGCAGCAGACCGAGGTCCATGCCGAAGACGGTGATGATCGGGGTGAGCGCGGCGCGCAGTCCGTGCCGGACGACGACGTTGCGCTCGCGCAGGCCCTTGGCGCGGGCCGTGCGGATGAAGTCCTCGTTCATCGTCTCCAGCATGCCCGAGCGGGTCAGCCGCGCGTAGATGGCGGAGTACAGCAGGGCGAGCGAGCACCACGCCGGGAAGAGGGTGTTGGCCCACTGCGCCGGGTTCTCGGTGAGCGGGACGTAGGTGCGGCCGAAGATCGGCCACTGGTAGGTGAAGAGCAGGATCGCCAGGTTGCCCGTGAAGAACATGGGCAGCGAGACACCGGCGAGCGCGACGCCCATGAAGGTGCGGTCGAAGACCGAGCGCGGCTTCAGGGCGGAGATGACGCCGATCAGCACACCGGAGACCAGCCACAGCACGGCGGCGCCCGCGGCCAGCGACAGGGTCACCGGAAGGCGGTCGACGAGCTTCGGCCAGACCGCCTCGTGGGTCTTGAAGGAGTAGCCGAAGCAGGGCGCGTTGCAGTGCACCGTGCTGGGTCCGACGCTGTAGTCGGCGCCGGCCAGGATCCCCTTGATGAAGTGCCAGTACTGGACGTAGACGGGCTGGTCCAGACCGAGGTTGTGCTTGACCGCGGCGATGTCCGCCTTCGACGGGCTCTTGCCGATGTACTGCTGTGCCAGCTGGTCCGCTGTCTGACCGGCCAGTCTCGGCAGCAGGAAGAAGATGGCGAAGGTGACCGCGGAGACGACCAGCAGCAGGATCACTGCGGCTGCCGTCCGACGGAGGATGTACGAGATCACGGGGACCGGCGCTGGTGCCCGCGGGCCGCTGAGCCCGCGGGCACCAATGCCTTCACCTGCCTTCCGGGGCTGCTACTTCTTCGTGGTGCCGAGGTTGAGGTAGTCGTACTGACCGCTGAAGGCCGACGTGGAGGTCACGTTGGTCGCCCACGGCGAGCGGTACAGCAGGACCTTGAAGTAGGTCAGCGGAACGATGACCGCCTGGTCCATGGTGGTCTTGTCGATCTCGGCGTACAGCTTGTTGCGCGCTGCCACGTCCGGGTTGGCGATCGCCTGGGCCAGCTTGGCGTCGACGTCCTTGTTCTCGAACTGCGACAGGTTCGTGTTGCCGGACTGGCTGATGGCCTTGCTGTTCAGAATCTGCTGGAGGAAGCCGTAGCCGGACGGCCAGTCGGCACCCCACTGCATCATCATGATGCCGACGTTGTTCTTCTCGGTGAACTTCGGCACACCCGCGTAGTCGGTGAAGTACTTGCCCTGCGGGAACTGCTTCAGGCTGGCGTTGATGCCGACCTTCTTCAGCGAGCTGATGATCGCCGTGGCCGCGTCGACTTCCTGCTGGCGGTCGGAGCGGGCCGTGATGTTGGTCGTGATCGTCTTCTTGCCGCAGGCCTTCAGGTGCTCCTTGGCCTTGGCGACGTCGCCCTTGTCGCCGGGCGTCGCGTAGACGTCGGCCTTCTGGTAACCGGTGATGTCCGGCGGGAGCACGGTGGTGGCGACGTCACCGCGGATCGGGCCGCCCTCGGCGGTCTGCACGGAGACCTTGTCGATGGCGTACTGGACGGCCTTGCGGCACTCGACGTTGTCGAACGGCTTGACCTTGGTGTTCAGCGCCGCGTAGACGAGGCGGCCACCGTAGGCGTTGTCGGTGCTGGCCTTGCCGTCCGCGGAGTTGAGCAGGCTGGCCTGGGTGGAGGCGCCGACACCGATGCCGGTGAGCTCCGCCGTGGCGTCGCCGGACTGGACGTCCTTGTCGATCGTCTCCGCGTTGACCTTCAGGTTGACGACGATCTTGTCCGGGTACTGCTTGCGCAGCGGGTCGGACTTCGCGTCCCAGTTCTTGTTGCGGACCAGGACGACCTGCTTGCCCTCCTGGTAGCTCTGGAACTGGTAGGAGCCGGAGGACACGATGTGCTTGACGTAGTCGACGCCGTCGTCCTTGGCCTGCGGCACCGGAGCCGTCTGCGGGGCCGCCACCAGGTAGTCGAACTCCTGGAAGGAGCGGTTCAGGTGGAAGACGATCGTGGTGTCGTCCGGCGTCTCGATCGAGGACAGGCCCTTGGCGCTCTTGTCCTTGTACGGACCCTTGTACTTGTCGCCGTCCTTCATGAACTGCTGGAAGTAGTTCGGGCCGAGCGAGAGCACGTCACGCGCGAAGTTGGACCGCTCGACGGCGTACTTGACGTCCTTCGAGGTGATCGGCGTGCCGTCCTGGTACTTCAGGCCCGAACGCAGCTTGTACGTCCAGGTCTTGCCGCCGTCGCTTGAGACACCCTTGCTCGCGGCGAGGTCCGGGACGAGGGTGTTGCCCTTCTCGCCGGGGCCGGGCTCGAACGTCATGAGCGGGCGCGCCCAGAGCCGGCTGAGGTTGTACATGTACGCGTAGTACGTGTTGCCCGGGTCGAACGAGTCCGGCACGTCCGACATTTCGTAGGTGACCGTGCCACCCTTCTTGTCGGACGCGTTGACGACACCCGTGGTCGCCTTGTTGGCACCGGCCGCCTTCGGCGCGCCGCCGTCCTTGTTGTCATCGGCCTTGCTGCAACCTGCAACGAGCAGGCTGGCGGAGCCGATGGCCGCAACCGCGGCCAGTGCTGACCTTCGCATGATGGTCTGCTTCCCCTCCATGATCGGAAACTTGATGGGCTCTCGGGAGCTGCCTAGCGGCTGCGGGGGTCGAGAGCGTCGCGGAGACCGTCGCCGAGCAGATTGAACGCGAGGACGGTGATGAAGATGGCGAGTCCGGGCACGATCATGTACTGGGGATCGACCTGGTAGTACGTGACGGCTTCCCGGAGCATGCCGCCCCAGGACGCCTGCGGGGGCTGGATACCGACGCCGAGGAAGCTCAGGGACGCCTCGAAGAGGATGTTGGTCGGGATGAGCAGCGTCGAGTAGACGATGATCGGGCCGACCAGGTTCGGCATCAGCTCGCGGAAGAGGATGTACGGGCCCTTGGCGCCCATGCCGCGGGCGGCGTCCACGAACTCCCGCTCGCGCAGCGCGAGGGTCTGGCCTCGCACGATCCGGCCCAGGTAGGGCCAGTTGAAGAAGCCGATGACGAAGATGAGCACGCTCAGGTGGAGCGGCAGTCCGTTGAGGCCGAACGCGCCGCCCTGGAGGGTGGCGGAGATGGCGATGGCGAAGAGCAGGAGGGGGAAGGCGAGGAAGGTGTCCATCAGCCGGCTGATGACCGAGTCGACCCGGCCGCCGTAGAAGCCGGCGACGACACCCATGATGGCGCCGATCACGTTCGACAGGATCGTGGCGCCGAAGGCGACCACCAGCGACACCCAGGAGCCCTCCAGGATGCGGGTGGCGATGTCGCGGCCGAACTTCGGGTCGACGCCCAGCGGGTGATCGGCGCTCATGCCGCCCATGCCGCCCTTGGGCAGCGAGGTGTTGGCGTCGATGAGGTCCTGGTGGAAGGCGTTGGGGTCGAGGCCGAACATCGCCTGGATCGGGCGCGAGAGGATCGCGATGAGGATCAGCAGGATCACGATGACGCCGCCGACGACGGCGACTCTGTCCTTCTTGAACCGGGTCCAGGCGATCTGCCCCAGGGAACGGCCCTCGATCTGCCCCTTACCGGCACCCGCGAGCACAGCTTCCGGCTGTGCCTCGGCTGCCGCCCCGGTGGTCTCGATCGGTGCGGTCACAGTGACCTGACCCCTCTCGCCGGTGGTGACCGGCCTGCGCCTGCCGCGGATTGCGGCTTTGTCGACTTGCTCTCGGACACGAGGTCCTCGACCTTGCGTCTGAGTCGCGAGTCTTCAGCTTCGTCGCGATCACCCGCCAGAGCTGACGGGGAAAGTATGCGCAACCGTGATGCTGTGCGGAGGATTCCGTTATCCGAACAGTGGGTAACACACCCCGGACGCATGCCAGTTGGGCCAAAAGTGTTATACCGGACAGATCGGGACCATCGTCAGTGATCTACGCGCGGAGAAATATGTAGGCCCTGTGAAACCCGTGGGCAGACCGCGAAGGCCCGATCCGCTCAGTAACCACCCTGCGCCGGCGGATAACCGTACCCGGCGGCGGGTGCCGTGGACGGGGCGGGGGCGTGCGCCTCACGGTCGTAGAAGGGGCGGGCGTTGGCCCGCATCCACATGACGACGGGGTCGTACTCGTCCGACAGCACGACGGTCGACACCGGCAGTCCGTCCGGGACCGCCCCGACGGACTGCTGCATCATCGCGCGCACCGAGTCCACGGCGGGCGGCGAGGTGTCGTACACGTCCAGACCGATGGCGAGGTACGGCGCCCCGAGCGCGGGCTGCACCCAGGCGCGGCGCAGCGAGCGGACGGCCTGGGTGCGGTGGGCGTTCTGCGCGAGCAGGGCGTAGAACTGCGGGACCTCGATGCCGGGTTCCGACAGCCGCAGCGGGCCGGCGGGCTGGCGGTCCAGGCCGGTGGCGATCCGGCGCAGGTCGAGCCAGGGGATGCCGACCCCGCCGCCCGGGGCGTGCGGATTGAGCCAGAGGCCGAAGTGGTCGGGGTAGAGGGTGCGGGCCACGTCGACCGCGTCGATCACCTCGTACGAGCGGTTCCAGCCGCTGGCCGACAGCTCCTGGGCGGAGGTGACACAGGGCGCGTAGCCGAAGCCCTCCACCTCCATGTTCCCGTACTGGGCGTCGGGGGAACCGGCCTGGCCGTGCCACAGGAGCATCCAGATCTGGCCGGAGGCGGGGGTCGCGAGCGCCCTGAGGAGTGCCTCGTAGGCGTCGTAACGCCCGGGCGTCACCTGGCGCAGCATGTGCTCGACCTGTCCGGTCGCAGCGGTGCCGCTCGCGCTCACCTTTTACCGCCCCTTCGAGAAGTCGCCCCGCGTGTGGAAACAGCTTAAGCGCCTGGAAGCTCCCGGCTTAGTGTCCGTCGGCGAGTGCGGGTTGTGTGTGGCTTGTGCTCCGGGCCGCGTGTCGACACGGCCCCGCGCCCCTCGGGGGGCGCTTCAGTTGCCGTGCTGGTAGAAGGGCCGGACGGTCGTCTTCAGCCAGTCGGCCACCGGGTCGTCGGTCACGTCCAGCAGGACCAGGTTGACCGGCCACCGCACCGGGACCGTGCCCAGAGCCCTGCCCAGGGCGTCCAGGGGCAGGGCCCGCAGGTCGCCCTCCCAACGGGAGAGTTCGACGCCGATGAACATGACCGGGTCGGCCGTCTCGACGGCGGCCAGGCAGCGGCGGGCCGTGCGGACGACGCCGATCCGCTCGAACTCGGCGGAGGCGGCGGCGAGGAAGTCGACCGGGTCGTCCTGCCAGTCGGGTTCGAAGAGGCGGACGCGGCCACCGCTCGTGGGGCCGTCGAGCGGGGTACGGCCGGCCCGGGACAGCTCGGCCACGGCCTCCGGCGGGAGCGGGACGCCGACCATGCCGTCCGGGTTGACGACGATGCCGACCTGCGGGGGCAGGCCGCGGGCGAACTCCACGGCGGGGGCGACGGTGTACCCGATGTGGGCGCCGACGACCTGGCGGAACTGCTCCTCGGAGCTGAACACCGGCACGTACGCCTGGCCGTCGATCTCCATGGTGGGCAGGTCGAGCGGGCCGCTGCCGGGTCCGCCGCCGTTGGGCAGCGGGATCCAGAGGTAGCTCCGGCTCAGCACCTCGATGATCCGGCCCCCGGCCGCGGGGATGCCGAACGAGGCCGACAGCACCTCCTCCAGTTCGTTGCCGGGCCAACCGCTGTGCGGATGGGGGTGTGTCTGTGCCGGGAAGTCCGCGGGAAAGTCCGCCGGGAAGTCCATCTGCCTACCGCCTGCTGGGACCAACTGTTGTGGCTGAAAGGCTAGCGGGTACCTGTGCGCGGCCAGGAGGGTCTCAGCCCGCGAAGCCGATTCTGCGCAGCACGTCCGCCGCGGCCCGGTCGAGGAGGACCGCCGAGCCGCAGCCCTGGGGCAGTTCGCCCTGCTCCACCGTGCGCAGCAGCCGGGCGGCCGCCGTGCGGTGGCGCAGGAAGGCGTACCGGGAGACGCCCCGGCCGCGCTCGCGTTGGCCGTCCCGGGCCGTGTCGGGCGGGACGTCGAGCATCAGCAGGTGCAGCGTGCCGCCCCGGCGGCGGGCCGCGCGGGCCAGCCAGTCGCGCACCCAGGCCTGCGTGCCGCAGTCGTGCACGACGACCCCCTCGCCGGAGCGCAGGGCGCGGCGCAGTCCGGCGTAGTGGGCGAGGCGGACCAGGGGGCGGTACACCGCGTAGGGCAGGAAGCCGGGCATGCGGCGCTCCCAGCGGTCGCGGGCGTCCTGGGAGTCGATGCGCGGGCCCTGGACCGCGCGGTGCATCAGCGTCGACTTGCCGCTGCCGGGCAGGCCGGTGACCACCACCAGGTCGCGGGGGCCGAAGAGCAGGCCGTGCGGACTGCGTCCCGCGCGGTCCCGCAGGTCGCGGACGACCGGTGCCATGGGGGTTCCCCCGCGCGAGCGCAGCCGAGGGTGGGGGAACTCGTCGCACCGCTCGCGGGCCGGGGCGGCGGTTTGCCGGGGCAACGCGACGCCCGTGGTCGTGGCGTAGGCCGAGGTCCTGTTCACCGTGATCGTCCTCCCTGTGGTCAGGAAAGGTTCTCCCCACCAAATGTAAAGAGAAGGTAATACACGGCGTCTCCGGTTTCCGTGCGCGTACTGCCACAGCCCGGTCACAAACGGCACGCTCTGGAGGGCCGGGGCGGGGCGTGCAATGATGAGCCCGCCAACTGCATACCGGCCGTTTGAATCCGCGCGGGAGAGTCCCCGGCAAAGCTTCACCGGGGCGCCGAAGGAGCAAGTCCCTCCCTTGAATCTCTCAGGCCCCGTTACCGCGCGGGCGAGGCACATCTGAAAAGCGGGCCGCTGTGTCAGTGGCTCCACCCAAGGTGCAAGCCGTGATCACTCCTGTGGTCAGGCGAACCTCTCAGGTTCCGATGACAGATGGGGAGGAACGACCTCGCCCGTCACGCCTTTGGGAGACGACCGTCCGATGAGCAGTGCCGAACCCCGCCGTACCGCGCTCGATGCCCTGCATCGCTCGCTCGGCGCGACCATGACCGACTTCGCCGGCTGGGACATGCCCCTGCGCTACGGCTCCGAGCGCGACGAGCACGTCGCGGTGCGGACCAGGGCCGGGCTCTTCGACCTCTCCCACATGGGCGAGATCACCGTGACCGGCGCCCAGGCGGCCGACCTGCTGAACCACGCCCTCGTCGGGAACATCGGCTCGGTCGGTGTCGGCCGCGCCCGCTACACCATGATCTGCCGGGCCGACGGCGGCATCCTGGACGACCTGATCGTCTACCGGCTGGCCGAGACCGACTACATGGTCGTGGCCAACGCCTCCAACGCCCAGGTGGTCCTCGACGCGCTCGTCGAGCGGTCCGCCGGCTTCGACGCCGAGGTCCGCGACGACCGGGA
The DNA here is from genome assembly GCF_040644935.1 of Streptomyces sp. NPDC046915. Lineage (NCBI taxonomy): Bacteria > Bacillati > Actinomycetota > Actinomycetes > Kitasatosporales > Streptomycetaceae > Streptomyces > Streptomyces sp. NPDC046915. The sequence continues at coordinate 91,648 of NZ_JBEYXB010000019.1, forward strand.
CGCCTACGCCCTGATCGCCGTCCAGGGCCCCGAGTCCCCCGGCATCCTGAAGTCCCTCACCGACGCCGACCTCGACGGCCTGAAGTACTACGCGGGCCTGCCAGGCACCGTCGCCGGCGTCCCGGCGCTGATCGCGCGCACCGGCTACACCGGCGAGGACGGCTTCGAGCTCTTCGTGAAGCCCGAGCACGCCGTCGAGCTGTGGCAGGCGCTGAGCGAGGCCGGCGAGAGCGTCGGGCTGGTGCCCTGCGGCCTGTCCTGCCGGGACACGCTCCGCCTGGAGGCGGGCATGCCGCTGTACGGGCACGAGCTCACCACCTCGCTCACCCCCTTCGACGCCGGGCTCGGCCGGGTGGTGAAGTTCGAGAAGGAGGGCGACTTCGTGGGCCGCCAGGCGCTGGCCGAGGCCGCCGCGCGCGCCGAGCAGAACCCGCCGCGCGTCCTGGTCGGCCTGGTCGCCGAGGGCCGCCGGGTGCCGCGCGCCGGGTACCCGGTCGTCGCCGGCGGCACGGTGATCGGCGAGGTCACCTCCGGTGCGCCCTCCCCCACGCTGGGCAAGCCCATCGCCATGGCCTACGTCGACGCGGCGCACGCGGCGCCGGGTACGCCGGGTGTCGGCGTGGACATCCGGGGCAGCCACGAACCGTACGAAGTCGTCGCGCTGCCGTTCTACAAGCGCCAGAAGTAGACACTGAGCGCGGGTCCCGGCGTCCGGACGTGGCCCCGCGCACCTTCCCGCTGATCACACGCGTTCACAGCAGTCCCCCCTTCATCAGCGCTCCCGCGCGTACAGGAGAATTCAGGCCATGAGCAACCCCCAGCAGCTGCGCTACAGCAAGGAGCACGAGTGGCTGTCGGCCGCCGAGGACGGCGTGTCGACGGTCGGCATCACCGAGTTCGCGGCCAACGCGCTCGGCGACGTCGTCTACGCCCAGCTCCCCGAGGTCGGCTCCACCGTGACCGCGGGTGAGACCTGCGGCGAGCTGGAGTCGACCAAGTCGGTGTCCGACCTGTACTCGCCGGTCACCGGTGAGGTCACCGAGACCAACGAGGACGTCGTCAACGACCCGTCGCTGGTGAACTCCGCCCCCTTCGAGGGCGGCTGGCTGTTCAAGGTCCGCGTCACGGAGGAGCCGGCCGACCTGCTCTCCGCCGACGAGTACACCGCCCAGAACGCCGGCTGAGGAGTCGTAGCCGAATGACCGTCCTGAACACGTCCCTGCACGAACTCGACCCGGAGATCGCCGCCGCGGTCGACGCCGAGCTCGACCGCCAGCAGTCCACCCTCGAGATGATCGCCTCGGAGAACTTCGCGCCGCTCGCGGTGATGGAGGCCCAGGGCTCGGTCCTCACCAACAAGTACGCCGAGGGCTACCCGGGCCGCCGCTACTACGGCGGCTGCGAGCACGTCGACGTCGCCGAGCAGATAGCCATCGACCGAGTCAAGGAGCTGTTCGGCGCGGAGTACGCCAACGTGCAGCCCCACTCCGGTGCCTCCGCCAACCAGGCCGCCCTGTTCGCGCTGGCCCAACCCGGCGACACGATCCTCGGCCTGGACCTGGCGCACGGCGGCCACCTGACCCACGGCATGCGGCTGAACTTCTCCGGCAAGCAGTTCGACGTGGTCGCCTACCACGTCGACGACTCCGGCCTGGTCGACATGGCCGAGGTGGAGCGGCTGGCCAAGGAGCACCGGCCGAAGGTGATCATCGCGGGCTGGTCGGCGTACCCGCGGCAGCTGGACTTCGCCGAGTTCCGCCGGATCGCCGACGAGGCCGGGGCGTACCTGTGGGTCGACATGGCGCACTTCGCGGGCCTGGTCGCCGCCGGTCTCCACCCCAACCCGGTGGAGCACGCGGACGTGGTCACCTCCACCACCCACAAGACCCTCGGCGGTCCGCGCGGCGGCATCATCCTGGCGAAGAAGGCCTTCGCGAAGAAGCTGAACTCCTCCGTCTTCCCGGGCTTCCAGGGCGGTCCCCTGGAGCACGTGATCGCGGCGAAGGCGGTCTCCTTCAAGGTCGCCGCCTCCGAGGACTTCAAGGAGCGCCAGCGTCGTACGCTGGAGGGTGCGCGGCTGCTGGCCGAGCGGCTCAGCGCGGCGGACGTCCGCGAGACCGGGGTGAACGTCCTGTCCGGCGGTACGGACGTCCACCTGGTCCTGGTCGACCTGCGCGACTCGGAGCTGGACGGACAGCAGGCCGAGGACCGGCTGCACGAGGTCGGCATCACGGTCAACCGGAACGCGATCCCGAATGACCCGCGTCCGCCTATGGTCACCTCCGGTCTGCGGATCGGTACGCCGGCCCTGGCGACCCGCGGCTTCACGGCCGAGGACTTCGCCGAGGTCGCGGACGTGATCGCCCAGACGCTCAAGGCGCCTTCTCCGTTCGGTGCGGCCGACGCGCAGTCCCTGAAGGCCCGGGTCGAGGCACTTGCCGCCAAGCACCCGCTTTACCCCGGTCTGAACAAGTAGTTCCCTGGTGGGGGCACCCGACGGCGTGTGCCCCCACCCTTTTCCAAGGAGTTCCCGTGGCCATATCGGTCTTCGACCTGTTCTCGATCGGCATCGGCCCGTCGAGCTCCCACACCGTCGGCCCGATGCGCGCGGCCCGTATGTTCGCCCGGCGTCTGCACAACGAGGGGGTGCTGGAGTCCGTCGCGTCGATACGGTCCGAGCTGTACGGCTCCCTGGGCGCGACCGGCCACGGCCACGGCACCCCGAAGGCGGTGCTGCTGGGTCTGGAGGGCGCCTCGCCGCGCACGGTGGACGTGGAGGCGGCGGACGACCGGGTCGAGGCGATCAAGGCGTCGAAGCGTCTTCGGCTGCTGGGCGAGCACGAGATCGCGTTCTCCTTCGACGACGACCTGAAGCTGCACCGCCGCAAGGCGCTCCCGTACCACGCGAACGGCATGACGCTCTGGGCGTACGACGCGTCCGGGGCCGAGCTGCTGTCCAAGACGTACTACTCGGTCGGCGGCGGGTTCGTGGTCGACGAGGACGCGGTCGGCGCGGACCGCATCAAGCTCGACGACACGGTCCTGAAGTACCCCTTCCGCACGGGCGACGAACTGCTCCGCCTGACGAGCGAGACCGGTCTGTCGATCTCCTCCCTGATGCTGGAGAACGAGCGCGCCTGGCGCACCGAGGACGAGATCCGCGAGGGCCTGCTCGGCATATGGCGCGTGATGCAGGCCTGCGTGGCGCGCGGCATGTCCCGTGAGGGCATCCTGCCGGGCGGCCTGAAGGTACGGCGCCGGGCCGCCGTCTCCGCCCGGCAACTGCGCGCCGAGGGCGACCCGTTGGCCCGCGCGATGGAGTGGATCACGCTCTACGCGATGGCCGTGAACGAGGAGAACGCCGCCGGGGGCCGTGTGGTCACCGCCCCCACGAACGGCGCGGCCGGCATCATCCCGGCCGTCCTGCACTACTACGTCAACTTCGTCCCCGGCGCCGACGAGGAGGGCGTGGTCCGCTTCCTGCTCGCCGCGGGCGCCATCGGCATGCTCTTCAAGGAGAACGCCTCCATCTCCGGCGCCGAGGTCGGCTGCCAGGGCGAGGTCGGCTCCGCCTGCTCCATGGCGGCCGGCGCCCTCGCCGAGGTCCTCGGCGGCAGCCCCGAGCAGGTGGAGAACGCCGCCGAGATCGGCATGGAGCACAACCTCGGCCTGACCTGCGATCCCGTCGGCGGCCTGGTCCAGATCCCGTGCATCGAGCGCAACGGCATGGCCGCGGTCAAGGCGGTCACGGCCGCCCGCATGGCGATGCGCGGCGACGGCTCCCACAAGGTGTCCCTGGACAAGGTCATCAAGACCATGAAGGACACCGGCGCCGACATGTCCGTCAAGTACAAGGAGACGGCCCGGGGCGGGCTCGCGGTGAACATCATCGAGTGCTAGGGAAGCAGACCCCGACCAGCGTGTTCTGCGGCGCCGGTGAGCGGGACGGTGCCGCCTCCGGACAGCGGCGGGGAGCCCTCCGTCGTCGTCCGGCTCCCGGAGGGCGGGGATCGGACCGGCCCGCAGCAGTGAGGACCTGCCGCAGCCGGAGACGCCGGCCACGGCGCTGAACCGGTGCCCGCGCACCACGCGCAGCAGGTCGGCGATGAGCCGCGGGCACCCGGTCCGAACCGCGCCAGGCCCCGCTACGACGCCCAGGTCGCGTCGTCGTCCGGGTGCGGTACCGCGGCCTCCTCCTTGCCGGCCCCGGCCTCGGTGCACGCCGCCGTCGCCCGATAGGCCGCGCTGTCCGCCGCCTCGCGTCACGCGCGCGGTTCGTACGCCCGCCGCTGCACCGGCCCCGCCTCGGGATCGACCGGCTGCTCAGGACGCCCCTCATGGCATGCCCCCTTGGTCGACTCTCGGGCCCAGCAGCTCAGCCATTGAGCTCAGCCATTGATTCAGGTACCGGAACGGGGTGCCGAACAATTCGCGGGCCGCTGGAATCGACACCGGAACAGCGGCCCGGCACGGGCCTCACGGGGAACGGGGGCAGCAGTGGGCTGCGCGATGGGTTACGCCGACGGGGACATCGAGCTCGGGTCGGTACGGATGACGGTGACGCTACCGGGAGCGGCCCCGTCGGCCGGCGACAACGCCCGGCCGGAGTGTGTGCTGGGCCTGGCCTGCGACGGTCCGCTGGCCCTGGGCCGGGCGCCGGACGCCGTCCTGCTGCACCCGGGCGACCTGGTGGTCTGGCCGCCCTCCGAGGCACTGCACGCCGCCGTTCCGGCCGGGGCGGAGCCGTTCCGCCTGCTGACGCTGCATCTGCCGCGGCAGGCGCTGGCAGTCTCCGACCGCCAGCTGCGGGATCTCGTGCGGCAGCCGATGCCCGCGGACCGCGGGCCGGCGGCCGTGCTCGCGCGCTTCATGGAGGAGGTCACCGCACAGGCGGAGATGTTCCAGTGCCGGTCGGCGGGCCGGGTCGGGGACGCGGCGCTCGACCTCGCCGCCGCTTTCGTCACGAGCGCGGCGAGCCCGGTGCGATCCCGGCAGGCCGAACTCGTGGACGCCGTCAAGGCATACATCCTCCGCCACATCGACGACCCGTCCCTGTCGCCGGCGAGGATCGCCCGCGCCCACCACATCTCGGTGCGCTACCTTCAACGCCTCTTCCAGCAGGACAAGCAGACCGTCAGCGGCTTCCTGCGGACAGAACGCCTGGAACGCTGCCGCGCCGACCTGGCCGACCCGGCGTACGCCGACCTCAGCGTGGGCGAGATCCGGGCCCGGTGGGGCTTCCAGGACGCGGCGGTGTTCTGCCGGGCCTTCAAGAGGGCTTACGGGGTCTCGCCTGCCCGGTACCGTCGGGCCGGTCGGCGTCCCCCTACTTCTTGACCACCTTTTCGAGCAGGCTCAGCAGGCCGGTTTTGTCTCTGCCCTCGAACTGTGTGATCAGATTCTCGACAGTGCTCATATTAGGGTCCTTCGAGCGGCCCAGCTTGTACTGGGCCGGATTCCTCAGAATGTCGTTGAGGAGCCAGTAGTCACTGTCGCTTCCGGTCAGCTCCAGCGCATGACGCGCTCCCGGCCTGTAGATCTTCCGCTGCAGCAGCAGCTGGGTGACCAGACGCTTCTCGCCGATGGCGAGCAGAGAGGCGTTGAGGCCGACGACCTCGAGATGATCCGGCCCCTTTTGATCCTTCAGGAGCCTGTCCAGAATCAGGGACTTGATGGGATCCAGATTCTCCGTCGAGATGAGCCCCTGCAGGAGTTCTCCACTGGGCTTGGGCATGTCCTGGGTGACTTCGCCCAGATAGAGGTTCTGAAGGGTGCTCTTGATCACCATGTTGACATGCCTGACGTCGGGATCGGCTGTCCTGAGTGCCTTGAAGAAAGGCTCGAGCAGCGCCCACGTCCGTTCGCCCGGTTCGGTGCCGGCCCAATGAGAAAGGTCGACGCCCGCCGGGGCTGGTTCGATGCCGCGTGCCACGGCCGCAGAGTAGAACTCCGTCAGCTGGGGAAGAATCGCAGTGAACTCCGTTGTGTTCAGCTTCGGAAGGTTCTGGCCTACGAGGGTGCCGAGTTCTCGGGCCTCGACGGAGCTCATGGCACCGAGCGCCGGGGTGAGCACCGACAAAAACAACCGCTGGGAGGCCGCCCTGTCGCTTCCCCAGTGCTGGATGCCAGCGAGGTACATGCGCAGTTGCGTCGGATTACTGACCAAACTCTGGGCGAAGTGCACCTGTGTCTGCGGAGGTGCTCCCTGGAGGGCGACGAGGAGCGCATGGGCCAGTGATCCGTCGTCGTACGAATTCTCCGTGTAACCCGCCTCGATCTGGCGCCGGAACAGCGCAGAGGTGGCCGCGTTCCGCAGTTTTGGGTCGATGTCGGAGCCGTACAACTGCAAGAGGAACTGCACAACGGTGTTCGACGTGTCCGTTTTTCCCGGTTCCTCTGGTCTGTGACCGAGCGCCGCCAGCAGCCATACGAGGTCGTATTGGGGCAGGTTGCGCAGGAACGACTCGGTGTAGACGGGGTCGTTGACGTTCAGCAGGACGTTGAACGGGTTGAAGTTCGCCAGGAAGCCGTCACCCTGGAGCGCGAGTCCCTGGCGTACGCGCTTCGCCAGGGCAGCGCCCGAGGCCGCCGCGGCCCTGTCGAGGTCCGCGTCGCTGACTGTCAGATACGACGTCGGAGGAGTCGGCCCCCACCCGTTCCGCAACGGACTCCGGTGGGCGTCGGCCAATTCGAAATCCTTACCAGTGGTCCGGACTCCGGCGTCGGTGTCCAGCACCGCTGTGAGCCGGCCGATGACTTCGGTGTCAATATTACCGTCGAGTCCAGTCGTGAGGCCATGGATGTTTCCGCCGAAATCGACCGCGGTGGCTCGGTAATCAGCAATTGCGTTGGCGAGCGGCCCTCTGACCCACTCCTGAAGATTCCTCACCGCCTGTGTCGCGACCTGTGAGTAGGTGTAGAGATGCTGCGGTGTCGCAGATGCTGAGCCGTCGGACTTCGAGGTCGGCACAGGCCCTCCACTCGTCATCGTTCATTGACGTCGGTGCATGTCCCGCACCCTGGCACTCGCCTCCGTCGTGGCGTGGTCGACCGCCCCCTGAAGACGCCGTGCCTGCCCGGCCAGCACCACCAGGGCTTGGCGCTGCTTCGTGATCGCACGGTTGAATTCGTCCCGCCTCTTACCTGTCCATTCCTGGCCTCTGGCGTCGAGATGGGAAGTGCCCAGTTTTTGGCGCAGGCTGTTGAGATCATTGAGCTTAGTGGACAATTGCGTGAGCATCTGGCTCAGTTGCTGCGCGGCGGCGAAATCGTAGTTGACCTTTTCAGCGCTGGTCATTGAAATTCTCCGGAATCACTGGTCATCCCCGCAGTGCCCCCCACGTGTTCACCCCCACCTCGCCGTCGACCCTCAGGCCGTGGTCCTTCTGGAACTTCTTGACCGCGGAGAGGGTGTCGGGGCCGAAGTCGCCGTCCACCCCGAGTGACCCGATGTCGTAGCCGCGGGCCTTGAGGATGCACTGGACCTCCACCACCCGGTTGTTGCGTTGCCCGTACACCGTGAGGGCCGTACCGGAGTAGGCGGTGCACGACTTCCGCGGCTTCGTGGCGGGCGGCTTCGCTGTGGCGGTGACCGTCCTGGTCGGGCGGGGCTGCGGTTGCTGGTTCGGTGCTGTGGTGGGGGCCGCGCCTCCCCCTTCTTCTCCTCCGCCTTCCCCTCCTCCTCTGCCTCCCCCCTCTCCGCCCGGCGGAACCGGCATCTGGGGCGCGACCGTGACCGTCGTGGCCGGGGACGGTTCGGACGATGCGGGGCGGGGCCGTGTCGGGTGGGACGACGACGGTGAAGCCGTGACCGAGGCGTGCTGTCCGGCGAGCGCGTCGTGCGGGCCGGCCCCGTGGCCCGGCAGGACGAAGGCGATGACGGCGGCAACCCCCGCAACGGCCGCCGCGGCGAGAACCAAGGAACGCCGGCTTTTCGCGGTCGCCTGCCGCTCGCCCCGTTTCGGCTCCGGGCGGCGCAGGACCGTCGGCTGGTCCATGGGGGACACAACCGGCGCCCGACCGCTCCAGGTGTCACGGGAGGCGATCACCTCGGCGACCGGCTCGGGCCAGCTCTTCGCGAGGGTGTGCTCCCGCGCGGCGTCGACGATGTCCTGCGGGCTCGGCCGTAGCTCGGCGTCCTTGTCCAGGCAGCGGTTGACGAGGTCCGCGAGGGACGCGTCGCGCTCCGCCACCTCGGCGAGCACCTGCTCGCTCGGCGGCGAGTAGATGACGCGGTGGATGACGTCGCCCGTCGATCCCTCGCCGAAGGGCGCCGTGCCGGTGACGGCCATCGCGAGTACCGAGCCGAGGGAGAAGACGTCCGATGCGGTGGCCACCGCACGCCCGTCGGCCTGCTCCGGGGACATGTACGCGGGGGTGCCCACGTGCTGGCCGGTCATCGTCAGCGCGCTGGTGTCGGCGGTGTGTGCCACTCCGAAGTCGATGACCCGCGCGCCGTCGGCACCCAGCAGCACGTTCGACGGCTTCAGGTCCCGGTGGACGATCCCGGCCGCGGAGATCGCGGTCAGTGCCTGCCCGACCTCGTGGGCGAGCCGCCACACCACCGGTGCCGGCAGCGGGCCGAACCGGCTCACGGCGTCCGCGAGGCTCAGCCCCGGGATGTACGCGGTGGCCATCCACAGGCGTTCCTCGTCGTCGAAGCCCGAGTCGAGCAGCGCCGCGGTGCACATGCCCTGGACCCGCCGTACCGTCGCCACCTCGCGGTCGAAGCGCCGCCGGAACCGCTCGTCCTCGGCGTACTCCGGCCGGATCACCTTGACGGCGACGAGCGATCCGGCTGTGTACTCCCCTTCCTGGGTCGCGTGCCGCGCGAGATGAAGCCGCCCCATGCCCCCGCCACCGAGCCGGGCCAGCACCCGGTACGACCCGATGTGCGACGGGTCGGACCGGTGCGGCGGCCGCGCGCCGAGGCGGTCGAGGTCGGCTGGTGTCAGTTCCTCGGCCGGTGACCGGGACGGCTCTGTCTGGGACATGACTTCCTCAAGGCACGGTGAAGCGGGTGGCGGTCGGCCCGTTCAGTGGTTGCCGCCTGCCGTGGAGATGTCGTTCAGCACCTTGTCGAACCTGTGCTGGAACTCCTGAAGCGACTGACGGATCTTCTGGAGGTCCGTTTGCGCGCCCTGCCAGGCCTGCCGGAACTCGTCGGCGTACCGGCCGCTCCAGTGGGACCGGTCGCTCAATGTGTTGCCGGCCGACGCCAACTGGTTGATGGACTCCGAGAGCCCTCCGTGGATGATGCTCAGGAACTTCCGGCTGGCGGCATGTGCTTCTCCGTCAACCCCGACGTGCTGTCCGTCATGGCTCATGGGATGGCTCTCCTCATATCCGGATGTTCATCAGGCACTCGCCGGGACCTGTTCGGCAGCGCCTCGGAATGCCTGACCGTGAAAAGTCTTCCGCCGACGCGGACGGAAGTCATTGACCGCCGGCGCCGTCTCGTTGACCTTGTGCGCAGCGTGCGCCGCCCCCCTCACCACGCCACCTGCACCCCCCTGGCCACCCCGTCGATCACCAGGTACCCCCGCCCCGGAATCGCCGCCATCTGGTCGTGGCGGGGCAGGGCGGTGCCGAGGAGGTCGCCGTCGAGGTCGTGGTCGGGGGAGAGCAGGAGACCGCAGCGGCTGTCGCGGGTCCGGGTGGTCCAGTGGCCGTAGAGGCGGCGCAGGGCTTCGGCGCGGCCGGCGGCGATGAGGTGACTGCCGGGGGCCGCCGTGGCGAGCCAGTTGTCCAGGACGCCGCGGTCGTCGTCCACCGTGTCGGCGTCGTCGACCAGCAGCAGGGTGGGGCCGGTCTGCCGCAGAAGGGCTTGCTCCAGGTCACCGTAGGCGGTGGCCAGGGCGGTGAGGCCCGGCAGGTCGCGCAGCGGTGAGCGGCGTGGTGCGAAGGCGACGACGGCGGGCGGGGTGTCCGCGGCCATGACGACGCGGGCGATGGTGCACAGGGCCGTGCTGCGGCCGGAACGCTGGGGACCAGCGATCAGCGCGTGTTCGTGCTCGTACATCCGCAGGGCTGCGCGGTCGAGGCTGTCGGCGTCCACGCCCATGGGCACCAGCCACGGTTCGACGGCCGTCGAGGCCGGTGTCGTCAGGCCGGTCACCGGTACGTCGGAGGGCAGCAGACCGATGCGCGGAGCTGTGCGGGGCGATCCCGGCCAGCGGGCGGCGGTCGCGGTGACGGCCGTGTCGAGGTCGTCGCCGGGCCAGGCGATCTGGACGACCCGGCGGTTGGCGGCCACGACCGCACGGCCCGGCACATATGCGGGGACGGAGCCGCGCGGTACGTCGAAGTACCCGTACTCCCCCGGGTCGGCCATGCGCATCAGCAGTTTCTGCAGGGTCAGGGCGGCCCATGACGCGGGGACGGCGCCGGAGCGGTCGGCGGTGACGGCGAACCGGATGCCCACGGCGGGGCCGTCGGCATAGACGCGGGCGAGCTCGTCGATCAGGTTCATCCCGGCCATGTCCTTGTCGAAGTCGGCGAGCAGGGCCCCGAGGTTGTCGACCAGGACCAGCCAGTTGGGGGCGTCAGCGACACCGCGTGACTTGCGCTCGTCGAGTTCCCGGCGCAGCAGTCTGATCAGCCGGACCTGCCGTTCCCGTTCGGCCGCCCCGATGTGGGCGCCGGTGTGCGGCAGGCCCGCCAGCGGCGCGAGGCCGCCCGCGCCGAGGTCCAGGGCGAAGACATGGCACCGCTCGGGCGGTTGGGCGACGGCGACGGCCAGAGCGAGTGCGGCCAGGGCGGTGGACGTTCCCGAGCCGCCGCTTCCGTAGATCAGCACGTTGCCCGCGGACGGGTCCCAGCCGACCGGGTACTGCCGCTGGCGGTCGGGGTCGTCGGCGAGCGCGTAGGCGGGCAGGACGGCGGTCTCGGTCTGCAGACCGCGTTCCGCGACGGCGGGCAGGTCCGCGGCCGGCACGGTCGCGGGCAGCGGGTCGGGCCACGGCCGGCGCGGCGCGGCGAAACCGCACAGCTCGGCGGCCTCCCGGGCGGCCGTCACCAGGCGCCGCAGGTCGCTGGTGCCTGCCGGGTCCGCGGCGGCCGGTGCGGCCGGTGCGGCGACCGGCGTACCGAGTGCGAACGGCACGGCGGTCACCGGGGCGGTCACCTCGCTTTCCGGGGTGACGCCGGTGGACAGGGCGGTCTGCACGGGCAGGACGTCCCGCGCGCTGAGCCGGTAGTACGCCCGCCCCCACTGGCGGGTGCCGATACCGGCCGCGGCGGGGTTGTCGATCACGTCCTGGGAGTCACCGGTGCTCTCCACGCGCAGTGCTATGCGGAGTTTGACGTTGTTCTTGATGGCGTCGCTGACCGATCCGGTGGGCCGCTGGGTGGCCATGACCAGGTGTACGCCGAGGCTGCGCCCGCGCTGGGCGATGCTGACCAGCGAGTCGACGAAGTCCGGCAGCGCCTTGACCAGGGTGGCGAACTCGTCGATGACCACGGCCAGTCGGGGCATCGGCTCGAGTCCGGCCTGTCCGGTGTCGCGCAGTCGCTGGTAGTCGCGTATGTGGCTCAGGCCCGTTTCACGGAGCAGACGTTCGCGGTGATGGAGTTCGGCCTCCAAACAGCGCAAGGCCCGTTCACTCAGCTGCTCGTCCAGGTCGGTGACGAGGCCCACGGTATGAGGCAGGGCGGCGCATTCGTCGAGGGCCCCACCGCCCTTGTAGTCCACCAGGGCGAAGGTCAGGTGCTCAGGGTCGGCGTCGACGGCCATGCTCGCGACGAGCGTGCGCAGCAACTCGCTCTTGCCGGAGCCCGTGGTGCCGGCGATCAGGGCGTGGGGCCCGTCGTCGTCGAGGTCGATGGCGAACACGTCCCGTTCGGTGACGCCGAGGACGGCCCGTACACGCAGGGCGGGGGCCCGTTTCCTCCAGCGGTCCCCGACCGTCGCGCCGTCGACCGCGTCCAGGTCGAGCAGCGGGAGCAACGAGACCCGGTCGGGCAGCCCAGCCCCCTCGATGCGCATCTCGGGATCCTCGAAGCGGGCCAGAGCCCTGGCGGCCTCCCGCGCCTCGGGCACCGGCATGCCGCCCAGCAGGACATGCTCGGTGATCCCGCCGGAGGCCACGTCGCGCACCCGGCCCGTCCCCTCGGCCGACGCCATGACGACGGTCGTGCACAACGCGGGCAGCCGGGTGGTGAGCACCAGTCCTCCGCAGCGGACGGAGGTGCCGGCGAGCAGGTCCCGCAACAGGCACGGGCGGCCCTCCAGCAGGCTCGCCCCGTCCACCACCACCAGCAGTAGGGGGTTGGGCTCCTTTCCTCTTCCGCCCTCCGGCGCCGCACCGGGCGCGGTGTCGAGCAGATGCCGGGCCAGTGCCTCCGCCTGCTGCGGGCCGACGGCCACCAGGCGGGCCGTCCCGGACCGGGCGTCGGCGCCGTGCGGCAGCCACTTCGTCCAGTCCCAGTCGGCGAGCCGGCCGGGGTCGGTGAAGACCGCCACCGTCACATCGGCGGGCCCGCTGCCCGTCACCGCCTGACACAGCAGCGACCGGGCGACGGCCAGGCAGGCCTGCCGGTCGCCTTCAAAGCCGACCGCCTCGCCCGCTGAGACGCCGGCCTCCACCGGCACCAGCGGGAGTACGGCCCGCGCGCTCAGGATCTGCGCCGCCTCCGGCGCGGGTTCGCTGTCCGGACGGTCCGCCAGCGGCGGGCTCCACGGCAGGTCCGCCACGCCGACCACGACGCGGAGGAAGTCCGCGGCGCCGGGCCGCCGTTCCCACAGCCTGGTCCCCGGCGCGGTCGCACGATGGACCACCTCCGCGGAGTCGGGATGGGCGGCGCGGCGCGCGGCGGTCTCCGCGGTGTGCCGCCGGGCGAGTGCCGTGTCGAACTCCGCGAGTCGGGCGGTGTAGTCGCGCATTTCGCGGCGCAGGGTGAATCTGCCGCGCAACCGCTCCTCGAAGAAGTTCCCCAGGAACATCAGTGGGGTGAGCGCTGCCAGCGCGGCGTAGCGCAGGTCGCCGGTGAAGGCGACGGCGCCACCGGCCAGCACGAGCGGGCCGAGCATGCTGGAAACGCTGAAAGGCGCTTTGTCGGCGCGCGCCGGCGGCGTCGGGACGCTGATGGGCGGTGCTTCGCCGGTCCGCCCGCCGCGCGGGGGCCGGTTGAACGGCATGGTTCCGCCGGGGCCCGCCTCACGGACCGGGTTCACCCGGTGCACGGGGCCGAGACGGTCTGGCGGCCGTACCCGGATCAGGACCTCACCGCCGAGCGAGATCAAGTCGTCCGGCCGGACGGGGACCGGCTCGTGGGCTTTGATCCTGACCCCGTTGACGTCCGTGCCGTTGACGGTCCGCAGGTCGGTGACGGTAGCCCTGCCGTCGGGCGATACGTCGAAGACGGCGTGGAGTCGTGACGTCCCCGTCGCCACGACCCGCACGTCCGCCTCCGCCCCCCGCCCCACCACTGTCCGGCCCGCCGTGAGCGGCAGACCGCGACCGGCTTCCAGTCCGCCCACCAGGTACAGGACGGCTACCGGCCTGCCGGGATCGCCGGCGACGAACCGGCCGGCGCTGCCCACGAGCGATCCGTGGACCAGACCTGACTCGCTCAGCGCGGTGTCGGAACGCACCACCCGGCTGTCGACACGAAGCCCGTTCCCCACAGGCAGGCGTAGCGCTGTCGCCAGGTCGGCGACGGTGGCGTCCGGTCGGCCGAGCCGCAGCTCGACGTCACGCTCGTCGTCACCATCGACACAGACGATCCGCACCGTGCAGTGCCTCCAACCCGGTTCAGGACGACGGATTCGTCGAGTCTGGCGCGGGCGGCGGCGCAAGGCGTTGGCAGCACACGCAAACCCGTTGACAGTGCGCGCACTCCTGCCCGCCGACATGGCGGCCTCGCGCGCCCCGGGGACCCTTTCGACCTCGAACCCCGACGATCTCGGGATCGGCTTTTGGTAGCGTCGTGCCCTGAGTGAGAAGGCGACCGGCCGAGCGCCGGTCGGGGGTCGGGGGGCGCGAATGAACGGCGCGGCGAAACCGAAGCTGCTTTTCGTACACGGCATCGGCGGGCCGCGGGACCCGCGCGAAGAACTGGGCACGTGGAAGCGGGCGTTGGCCGGCGGGGCGCGGGCGGCGGATCTCGCCGCCGACATCTCCGCGCTGACCATGGACTGGATGGCGGACTGCTCCTTCGCCTACTACGGCGACCTGTTCGCCGACGGTGAGCCGCAGAGCGCCGTCGGCCCGGACGACCTCGACGACGAGGAAGCGGCGATCGTCCTCGGCCTGCTCGCCGAGTTCCTCGAAGAAGAGGCGGGGCGGCCGGAGAACCAGGACAACAGGGCACTGGCGCGCGTCCGCGCCCAGCTGGCCCCCGACGGCCGGCCGCAGGGTGCCGGCGGGGCCGCACGTCACGCCTGGGCGATCGCGACCGCGGTGGCCGCGTTGCCCGGGGTGGCCCAGGTGGCCCGCTGGTCGAGCGCCAGGGACGTACTCGGCACGTTGTCCCAGCCCGCGCGATACCTGCGGCGCAAGGGCGAGGACGCTCAAGGCACGACGCTCGACGCGCGGATCAGGGACCGGGTTCTGCGGTGCCTGGATCCCGCACGGCCCACGGTGGTGGTCGGACACTCCTTGGGCAGCGTCGTGGCGTTCGAGGCTCTTGCCTCGTACGACGGCCCCGTACCGCTGCTGGTCACCATCGGGTCGCCGATCGCGACCAGCGGATTCGTCTGGCCGCTGCTCGTCCCTCGACCGCCCGCCACCCCCCGCCGTGTCGATCGCTGGCTGGACTTCTGGGACGGCGACGACGTGGTCGTGCCGCGCCGCAAGCTCGCCGATCTCGTCCGGCCCAACGAACGGGGGGTCAAGCCGGAGCCGGAGCGGCTCGATTCCCGGTTGTGGTGGGCCCACGGGGCGACCTCGTATCTGGGCCGCGCCGAGGTGGCGGGACCGGTGGTGCGGACTCTCTCCGCCCTGTCCGCCGCCTCCGTCTCCTCCGCTGCCTCCGTCTCCTCCACCGCGTCCGTCTCCCCCGCCGCCTCCAACGCCTCCGCCGAGACGGACGCCTCTGCTGAAACAGCCCCGCCGGCCGGTTCATGAGCGCGGCCCGGCCGACGACGACGGTCCGGCACGCCCTGGTCGTCGCCACCCAGTGCCCGGCCGCCGGGCAGGAGCTCAGCGGTCTGCTCACCAGGGCCGAGGAACTGCACCGGCTCCTCACCGATCCGGAGATCGGTGCCTGCGTGCCCAGTGATCCCGACGGCGGCGGCGCGCTGCGGTCCGGCGAGGTCACCGCTCGGCAGATCGAGGACGGGGTCCAGGCCGCGGCGCGCCGGGCGAACGAGGCGGGCGCCGAACTGGTTCTCGCCTTCCTCGGCCACGGCCAGACGCCCATGGGCGACGCGACGCTCTACTACATGGCGCACGGCACCGAGCCCGGGCAGGCGGCCGGCTCCGTCCCTGTCGGAAAGCTCGTCGCCGAGGCCGGGGACCTGCCCGGGGTCAAAGGGGTGATCACCCTCATCGACACCTGCCACGCCGGCGCCGGCGCCCCCGACACACAGGCGCTGGCAGGCGGCTTCTCCCTCGGCAACAACAGACACTCCGTACTCATGGCGGCGGCGGCCCACCAGAAGGCGTACGACCTCGGCTTCAGCCGCGAACTCGCCTCCCTGCTGCGCAACGGTGTCCAGGGCGGCGGCGAGCTCCTGACGGCGAGCAGCCTCAAACTGGCGCTGACGGACCGAATCCTGAAGCAGAACTGCGAGACGTTCGGCCGGGACGGGGACCCGAACGCCGTCGAGGAGTTGTGGGTGGCGCTGAACGTGCGGCGGCCGGCCTGGACACCCAGCCGGCGGATCGGCCCCCTCGGGAGCCAGGACCTCGGCGAGGCGCTGGCCGCGTGGCCCGGGCAGCCCGCCCCGGTCGGCGGCTGGAACCGACAGGCGCTGCGTGAACTCCGCGACCGGGCGGAGGCCGCCGCATCGACCGGGGCACTGCGGGTGCGGCCGGTGGCCGACGGACTGCTGCACGCCGGTCTCACCGGGGACATGATCCACGAATGGGCCGGCCGGGCGCTCACCACGCCGGCTCTACGGAGCGTGGCCGCCGACCTGAACCACGCCTACGAAGCGGCCAATCCCTCCTGCGACCCACTGCGTCCGCCGAAGTGGGTCCAGGGCACGGCCCTGTTGCAGTACATACTCGAACACGCGGCGCTCCGCACCCCCCTCAGGGGAGACCCGGTCGGGCGCCTGGCGCAGGCCGTGGCCGCCGTCGCCGACCGGTGCGGTCTCGACCCCGAGGACGAGCGGGTCGGGGCCTGGGCGCGGCGCGTCGACGGGCTCGCCGAGCTCAGTGACGCCGTGGCGCGGCAGGCCGGCCTGCGTCGGGACCGGACGTGGCGACTGGTCATCAGCCTCCATGCGGCGCGGGTCGACTGGCCGGAATCGCTGTCGGTGTGGCTGCGCGACGGCGCGAGCGGCGAGCACCACGAGGACTTCCCCTGCGAACCCAGCCGTGCCGGGGTCGAGCGTCAGTTCCCGAAGATCATCGAGTGGGCGTGGCAGAAGGTTCCGGGAGGCGCGCGGATCAAGAACATCGACGTCGTGGTCCCCGCTCCGCTGCTGGTGACCTGGGAGCCGGAGAAGGCGCAGGCCGGCCGGTCCGTGCTGGGGGCGGACGACCGCACGGTGGTACTGCGCTGGACCGGACGCCTCGCGGTTCCGGGCCATCTCGCGGGGATGAACGAGGCGGACCGGGACCGGCTGAAGCGGCTGGAGGAACAGCACCCCGGCGACGGCGGCGCACCCGTCGATTGGCTGGCCGACTCCGACACCCGCGACACGGGACAGCTGGCGCAGCGTCTGAGCCTGGGGCTCTACGACCGGGCCATCGGCCTCGACCACCGTCCGCCGCACGTCGCGGAGCTGGTGGAGATCCTGCTGGCCCACACCCCGATCCTGCTGTGGCCGCGCACGGACGCCGACGGGGACGCCCGGGAGCGCGGTTGCGTGGACGTGTACTGGGAGAGGTTGCCCGGCCAGTTCATCGAGGCGTACCGGCGTCGCTGGCAGGCCGAGGCGGGCGGCCCGGTCCGTCCGGGGCGACCGGACGACGACCACCTCGCGGGTCTCGCCGGACTCCGGGCCGCCTGGCACGACCTCGACTGGCTCGACTTCTGCCGCTGGTTCGAGCACCACCACCCGACCCGTCAGTGGAGCGCGTGATGTCCTGGAAAACGTACTACGTCGGAGACGGCGAACCGCGCGACGTCAGCCTTGACGGTCCTCCCCCGTGGCGCACCTTCCCCCGGGTCCCGGACCAGCATGCCTTCAAGCCTCCCGAGGGTCTGACCGACGCCGTCAACGCGGCTCTCTACCTGCACCGCCCCCTGCTGATCACCGGCTCCGCGGGGACGGGGAAGTCCACCGTCATCGAGCAGGTCGCCGCGGAGCTGGAACTCGGAACCGTGCTGCGCTGGCACATCACTTCGCGCAGTACGCTGCCGGACGCGCTGTACCAGTACGACGCGCTCGGCCACATCCACTCCCTGCGCCTGCGCCAGACGTCGTACGAGGGACGCCGCACGGGGCGGGGCGGCGGGCGCGGGCGGACCGACCGTGCCCGGCCGGCCGACGACATCGCGCCGTTCCTCAAGCTGGGGCCGCTGGGCACGGCGTTGCTGCCCGGCGACCGGCCCCGGGCGCTGCTCATCGACGAGATCGACAAGAGCGACCTCGACCTGCCCAGCGACCTTCTCGACGTGCTGGAGCGCGGGGAGTTCGAGATCCCCGAGCTGGTACGTCACCCCCTGCGGCAGGTGCGGGTCCGGGAGTGGGGCGAGAAGACACGGACCCATCTCGTGCGGGAGGGCCATGTGCAGTGCACGCGGTTCCCGTTCATCGTGATGACCAGCAACGGCGAACGTGACTTCCCCGCACCCTTCCTGCGCCGTTGCGTCCGGTACACCATGCCCGCGCCGACGGCTGACACGCTCCGCGACGCGGTGGCCGCCCACCTGGATCTCGAAGTGCCCGAAAGCGGCCCGGTGTGGGAACTCATCAAGGAGTTCGCCGACCGCATCGCCAGGAAGGAAGTCCTGGCCGTCGACCAACTCCTCAACGCCGTACGGCTGATGACCGACGAGCAGGCGCCCAGTGGCCCCCAGCTCAAGCGGATCCTCGACGAACTGCTCCTGCGCGAGCTCTCCGGTGGCTGACGCCGTCGAAGCGCTGGTCCGCGCGCTCGCGGCGGCCCTGGGCGAAGACGCGGACGCCACAGCGATCGCCGATGCCCTGTGGCTGGCCGCGGCACCCGCGGCCGGCCCGGCCGCGTCCCGCGGCGACCTGCCCGAACCGGCACCGTCCGACACCGCGGGGGACGCCCCGGAGTCACCGTCGGCCCCCGGCACCGACACACCCGCCCCGCCGCTCCCCGCCGAGGATGCCGACGCGAACGTTCTCTACGAGAGCCTGCCGCAGGCCCGGCCGGCGCCGGGCGCGCCGGTATCGGTTCCGGGGGGCCGGGATCTGCCCCGGGCCATGGAGGTGCGCCGGGCGCTGCGGCCCTTCAAACGCCGCCACCCCCAGGGCCGGCGCTCGGCACTGAACCTGGACGCGACCGTCCGCGACTTCCGCCGCACCGGTGAGCTGACCCCGGTGCTCACTCCCGCCCCCGAGCCGTGGTTCGAGCTGCTGCTCGTCATCGACGCCTCGCCCTCCATGGCCGTCTGGAAGAACACCAACGCGGAGTTCACCGCACTCCTGGCCGGACTGGGCGCCTTCCGCGGCGTGCGGACATGGAGCCTGCGGCCGGGCGCAGACCCGGTGGTCACCGACCACCAGGGCAGGCGCGTCGCCCCGGGCCAGGCCGTCTCCTCGGACGGCCGACGTCTGGTGCTGGTGCTCTCCGACTGTGTGGCACCCGGCTGGCGGCGACCGGAGACATGGCAGCTGCTGCGCGGCTGGGGAGCGAAAGGCCCCGTCGCACTGCTCAACCCGCTGCCGGACCGCCTGTGGCACCGCACCGGCCTGGATCTCCCCGCGATCCGCGTCAGACAGCGCGGGCCGACGCTAAGGAACACCGACCTGACCTTCCAAGTCCCCCTGCTGCTGCGGACGCTGCCCGACGCCGAGGACGCGGACTGGCAGGCGCTGCCCACGCTCACGTTCTCCCCGTACTCCCTGGCCCGCTGGGCGGAGACCTTCATGCGCGGGGCGCCCCACGGGTACGACGCGGTCCTGGTCCCGCGCACCGGCATCATGCCCAGCCTCTCCCGCACGCCGAACGCCGGGCCACGCAGCGGTCCCGACCCCACCGAGGCGTTCCTCCGCACGGCCTCCCCCTCGGCGGTACGGCTGGCCGTGCTGTGCAGTCCGTTCGGCCGGCTGAGCCTCCCGCTCATGCACCTGATCCGCCAGCGGCTCCTGCCCGAGGCGAGCGTCGGCGACCTGGCCGAACTGCTGACGAGTCCCGTCGTGACCATCCAGACGTACGAGGAGGCGCCACCGGTCGTCCGCTTCGACGACGTGACCCGCGAGCGGCTCGCGTCCCGCCTCAGCCGCCGGGACGCCTGGCTGACGTACGACGCGCTCAGCCGTCACATCGCCGCCAGGAGCCCGGGCGGCGCGCAGGACATCCAGGCGATCGCCGCGTCCGGACCGGACTCGGTTCCGCCCTCGCTGTACCCGTTCGCCCGCGCGTCCGACGAGTTGCTGACACTGCTACGGGAGAGCGAGCCGGTGCGGCCCGCTCCGTGGCCGGACCTGCCGGAGGCGTTCACCACGCCGGCCCCCAGCCGGGGGCTGCCGGATCCGGCGCGCAGCGCCGCTCTGCTCATCGGCGTTTCCTACTACCCGAACCGCTACTCACTGCCTGGCGTGGAGAGAGGGCTCGCGGCAATGCGGTCCTATCTCACCTCGTCCCATGGCTGGAACCTGCCCGATGAACACTGCACCTCGCTCGTCAACCCCGCCACGGTGAGCGAGGTCCTGGCAGCGGTGACACGGGCATGCGACGCGGCAGACACCGTGCTGCTCTATTTCGGCGGGGGTACGACGGTCGACAGCGGCGGACAGACGAGCTGGCTGCTCGCCGGGGAAGAGCGGGACGACCTGAGGCCCCGTCTGGAGTTCGACCGCATCGCACCCATCCTCGCCGAGTCACGGTCTCGTCACGTCATGGTGGTCCTCGACCAGGACAACGGTACGGCCGCTTCCCGGGCTCTGGAGAACTGGGATCTGCACGGACGGACCGGGCAAAGAGCCCGAGGGATGCAGGTGTTGTTCGTCGACAGGGCGCGGAACAACCCGAACGGGGAGCCGCTGCTGACACAGGAGCTCCTGAGAATCGCGGCCGCCGGCGTGCGAGGCGGCCCGGAGTTCCTGGACCTGCCCGCGATCGCCGAACACATGCACGGCCCCAAAGGTGCCACACGTCCCCAGGCCAGGTTCATCGTCGGGGATCCTTCACGTGCCTTCGCACGCAATCGGGCCTGGGAACCACAGGATCCGGTCCAGGCGGTGTACGAGCAGGTCCGACGGCGCCTCCAGTCGGCGCTTCCCCGTACCTACCGAGGCGCATACCGGCATGAGGCAGACCAGCTTCTGCTCGCGCTGCTCGCTTTCGCGGAGGACTTCATCGACGGGTCCGAACAGGCCGGCAGTGAGACAGCGCTGGCCGACGCGGTTCAGTTCTTTCTCGGCCGACGGGGACTCTCCACGGAGCGGGAGACGCCCGGCGACAGTCAACGCGTGGACCTGCTCTGGCCTTCGCAGGCCGGTACGTTCGGGGTCCACATCGCGAGCGACGAAGCCGCTCGCAGCTGGAATGCCATTTCCAGAGTGGACTTCGAACTCGTTCTGGAGCGAGAGGGACGGTCCACCACGTCCGATCTCGCCACCCGCGTCTCGACGATCGCCATCGAGGACACCCACGACGGCGCGGGATCCTGCCTCGTGACGATGCGCCTGCCCACTCCCTACTTCGAACAGGACCCCTTGGCCGCCGCGGTGGAGTCGGCCTGCGGGCAACTCCTCGGTGAGCCCGGCGGAGACCTGAACGGTGTGGAACTGCCCGGCCTCACCGACGTGACCATCCAGGGCGTCACCCCGGACCCCGACTCGATCGTCTGGGACACCGTGGAGGAATACGACCACGGCCTGGCACTCGGGCACGTGACGGTGAACGCCGAGCTCGTCCTCGTAGGCGTCGACGCCCACATGGAGGAGGTCAGTGTGGAGCTGGAGGTGCAGCTGACCTTCGACGCCCGGCGCGAATCGGCGGACATCGAGCTGGAGTTCCGCGGAACGAATCCCCAGGAACCCCACCCGCACGAACCCATGTGACGACTACGCGGGGTCCCCGTCCCGTGGGCAACGGAAGGTGTCCGGTGGTGTGCCCCAGTTCGCGGGGTTCTGCCGGTCGGGGAGGATTCCGCAGCTGAGCAACGTGACGGCCGTACCGCTCGGTTGCAGGATCTCTCGGATGAACTCGGCTTTGTCGGGTGGGAACTTGTTCTGGCCGTCCAGCCGGAGTACGCCGGACGCTCCGGGATAGTCGGACACGCCGTGGGCGGTCAGCCAGAGATAGATGTCGTCGGACCTGACGTCGCCGTCGCGGGAGGCAGGGAGCAGGTTCTCGACGACCTTGGTGACGATGCCCACGGTGTCGAAGCCTCCGGCGGCGTCGGCGTCGGCGCCGCGGTCACCGAAGACGGTGGCGAAGTCGCGGGCGAACTGGGAGTAGGGGTCCCGGGGGTCCTGTGTGGGCGCGTTCGCGGTTTCGTAGAAGATCGTCATGTACGGGTACGCCTGCGCCGTGCCCACCGGATCGACCTGGAAGCCGATCGGGGCGCTCTCGGCGATCAGCGGGATCGTGGTGCCCTGCGGCGGCTGGCACTGGCCGCCGGCCCGCTGCATGGCGTTGAGGAGGCTCGGCAGGACTCCGGAACGGCCCAGGTAGACGATGACGCCGCGGACGGCCGTGACCTTGTCGCACACCTCGGTCGCGATGTCGTCCGGCGTTCTCGCCCCCGGCTTCTCGCTGAAGGTGAACTCGTCGATCTTTCCGTACCTGCGGTAGGCGTCGACGAACAGGTTCCGCAGATCCGTGCTGAAGTAGGTGTCGGTCGAGTCGTACACCACCACGGCGTGCGGCCTGCCGCTGGTGACGGTACGGATCGTCGGTGAGTGGCGGACGAAGTCGGCCAGGATCGACGCGACCCGTGCGTTGGGTGTGGTGATCTGGAAGTAGCGCTGCGGAGAGCCGGGGCCGACCATGTCGCTGCCGGTCACTCCGTTGGCGATCACCGGGATCCCGGCGTCGTCGAGCTCCCGGGCCGCCTCCAGGGACTCGGGCCGGCTCTGGGTGATGCCGATGACCGCGGCGATGTGGTCCTTGTCCCGGCGATCGGTGATCATCCGGGTGACGTCCGGGGTCCTGGTGCGTGAGCCGTACCGGAAGTACTGGCCGGTGTTGGCGATCAGCAGCCGGATCGGCATCTTGTTCTGCCGGTTCTCGCTGTTGAGTTGGTGCTGCTGGGCGATCGCTCCGCGCAGGATCTGGAGACCGATCGGCGGG
Organism: Streptomyces sp. NPDC046915; assembly: GCF_040644935.1. Taxonomy (NCBI): domain Bacteria; kingdom Bacillati; phylum Actinomycetota; class Actinomycetes; order Kitasatosporales; family Streptomycetaceae; genus Streptomyces; species Streptomyces sp. NPDC046915. The sequence continues at coordinate 114,198 of NZ_JBEYXB010000019.1, forward strand.
TCGTCGTACACGCTGTCCTGGAGGCTCAGGGGCGCGAGGAACACGAGCGTGCGGAACCGCCCACCGGTGATCTTCGCGTTCTCCTTCGCGACCTGCTGTTCCAGCTCCCTGAGCTCCTTCCCGCGCTCTCCCGGGACCGCCAGGTCGCACTGGCTCCCGTCGGTCACGCCGACGCGCTCACCGGTCCGGACCGTGACGCAGGAGGACGGCGCCGCGTGCGGGCGCGGTGGATCCGACCAGAGGAAGTGCTGGGCCAGGAGGGCACCGGCGGTGGCCGTGGCCAGGAACGGCAGCGCGGCCGGGCGGAGCCAGTCGACGGACCTGTCCCGGCGGGCGGTGACGCCCGGGTGGGTGAGCACCCAGGTCTCCGCCGCGCGTTCCACGTCGTCGTCCTCGGCGGGCAGTGTGACGAGGCGTACGGGTTCGTCGCTGCCCTCGGTGAGGACGGTGAAGACCCTGTCGGCGATGCCGTTCGGCCGGGTCGGGTCGGCGTCGAGCGGAATGGCGTACTCCGGCGGCGGTCCCGCGCAGGCAGCCAGCACGAGCAGGGGCTGGGACGGCTGGTCGCGGGCGAGTTCCTCGAACGTTCCGAGCAGCGTGCGGCCGGGCCCGTTCACGTCGTGGATCTCGGGGATCATGACGACGACGGCCCACCGGCGCCGGGCCCACAGATGGCTCAGGGGAGACCTCCACCGGGTGGCCCGGCGCAGATCGGTGAGCAGCGCACGCAGCAGGATCCGGCGCACCCGCGGGTGGTCCCGGTCCAGTCGGCCGTCCCGGCAGAACGAGAGCGCGGCGTCCAGGAAACAGGCCGCGTCGAGTTCCTCGGCGACCCAGCGCAGGCCCCAGTGCCGCAGATGGAACCGGTAGCAGAACCGGGGGAAGCCGACGATCAACGCCGCCACGAAGCCCTGGAGCCAGCCGGTCAGGACGTGCTGCCCGAAGAGACCCGCGATCTTGTCGCCGGCGCCGAGTACGGCCCGCCGCCCCAGCAGCGCGGTGTGCAGTCCGTCGAGGATCGGCTGCTGCTGGGCCCGGACGTCCCCGGCACCGCTCTCCTGGTCCAGCACGGCCCGGCAGGTGTGGAAGTGCGGCAGCCTGAGGCGCCCCGAGGGCATGGTCAGCTGGAGCTGCCGCGCCACGCCGTCCATCGCCTCGACGAACCCGCCCCCGCGTACCGCCTCGTCGACGACGGCGTGCGGCACCTGGCTGTGCGGGTGCCCGTCCCCGTGCGCGAGCCGGCGTTTGTACTCCCGGACCAGCCGGCCCGCCGCCGCCACGTCCCCGCCGACCGGTCTGACCAGCACCAGGGCCGGCACCCTGCTCGCCTTGGACCTGCGGGCCACGAAGGCGTCGATCTGGCGTATCAGCCGATCCGACCACCTGGGATAGAGAGCCTCTGGCACGCGTCGCCTCCACGGAGAGATAAGGGCAGAGGCGTAACGTGCCAGAGCAGGCGACCGCAACATCCTGGTATTTCGACTAATGGCTCCTGATAGGTGATTCTTGCCGCTGTTGGATCGGATGGCGGCAGGACCTGCCCTCCTCAGGGGCCCTCCAGCCGGCGCAGGTCCTCCTCGTCCCACTTCCGGGTGTCGCGGGGCTCGGTGTAGGGCTCCTTGTCCGGGGGCAGGCCGCCGGTGATCGCCCGCTGCCGGACCGTCTCGGCGTCGAACTCCAGGCCGAGCAGGATGGCGAGGTTGCTGATCCACAGCCAGACGAGGAAGACGATGACCCCGGCCATGGTGCCGTAGGTCTTGTTGTACGAGCCGAAGTTCGCGACGTAGAACGCGAACCCGGCGGAGGCGATCATCCAGATCAGCAGGGCGAGGAAGCTGCCCGGGGTGACCAACCGGAAGCCCTTCACCTTGGCGTTCGGGGCCGCCCAGTACAGGATCGCGATCATGATGGTGACCAGGAGCACCAGGACGGGCCACTTGGCGATCGACCACACCGTCATCGCGGTGTCGCCGATCCCGAGGGCCGTGCCGGCCTGGCGGGCCAGCCCGCCGGTGAAGACCACGATCAGCGCACTGGCCACCGCGAGCAGCATCAGCACGACCGTCAGCCCGACGCGCACCGGAAGGATCTTCCACATCGGCCGGCCCTCGGGCATGTCGTAGACCCGGTTGGCCGTGCGGATGAACGCCCCGACGTACCCGGACGCCGACCAGACCGCCAGCAGGATGCCGACGACGGCCACGATCGAGCCGGTGCCGGAGTTGTTCTGAAGCTGCTCGACGGCCCGGGTGATGATGTCACGGGCCGACCCGGGAGTGAGCTGCCTGAGGTTGGCCAGCACCTTGTCGGTGACCGACCTGCCGGTGATCCCGAGCAGGGAGACGAGCACCAGCAGGGCGGGGAAGAGCGAGAGCACGCCGTAGTAGGTCAGCGCCGCGGCCCGGTCGGTCAGCTCGTCGTCCTGGAATTCCCGCAGGCTTGCCTTGAGCACCGCTTTCCACGCGTGCCCCGGCAGTTTCGTCGGCGCGTCCGGCGCCCGCCGCTCGACCTCGGGGCCGTGGGAATCCTGCCGCCCCGGAAGATGCAGCTTCATACTCACCGGGTACCCCGGCACGCCCCCGTCAGCGCGGTCGGGTCACCCGTTCTTGGCCCACTCCACCAGGGCGGCCTTGCTCGCGAAGCCGGCCACGTCCTTGTCCCGGGGTTCGCTGCTGTACTGGTGGAAACGCCACTTGGCCTTGATGCGGGGCTTGCCCGCGGTGACGTAGTCGGCGATCCACAGACCGTCACCGGTGTACGAGGTGATGTCCACGTTCAGCCAGTAGTTCCGGTTCGCGTACAGCACGACCCGGTTGTGCGGCCGCAGCTGCTTCAGCTTCCGGATGAAGCGGTCCTTGTCCGCGTTGCTCGCGTGCGTCCCCGAGCTGGTCGTCTCCCAGTCGACGGCGAGGATGTCGCCCGCCTTCTCGGGGGCGTGGCTGAGGAAGTACTCGGCCTGGGCGGTGAGATCACCGGGCCACAGGAAGTGGTAGAAGCCGACGACCAGCCCGGCGTCCCGGGCGTGCTTCGTCTGGGCGGAGAGCCTCGGGTTGACGTACGAACGGCCCTCCGTCGCCTTGATGAAGACGAAGGAGAGGCCGCTGGTGTCGTACGAGGAGGACTGGTACGCGCTCACGTCGATGCCGTGCAACATGGGGGGACTCCTGAAGTGCCAGTGGGGTGACACGAGTTGACTGGTGTATGCCCCACCCTGGCACGCCCGATCCGGCGCCGCCCCCGGAATTCCGGCATGTGCCCGGTCAACCCCGGGCAGTCACCGACCCGAGCACGGACGCCGACTTCGCCGACCAGTCCGAGGTGATGATGCTGGCGTGGTCCGCCGCCAGCAGGGACAGTCTGGCCGCGACCTCGGCGTCCGTCGGAGCGGTCGAGGAGATGGCCGGGGACACGCCGGCGGCGTCCGTCATGATCAGGATGTAGTGGTTCGTGGAGTAGAAGGACGTGGCGTAGCCGTTGTTGACGTACGACGCCGCGTCACCGTCGAAGAACACGAACCACGGCTGGATCGAGGCGTCGTAGCGGCTGGTGCGCGGGTCGCCGTTCGCCGCGCCGAGGACCGCGGGGAAGGCCTGGGCCGCGGAGATGTTCCCGGCCGCGTACAGGTCCCGCAGGTGGTCGCCGTACTCCTGGTCCGTCCAGTAGTGGTCGAAGGGGTTGGCCTGCTCGACCGTGCCGGGGATCAGCTCGAAGAGGAACTTGCCCTTCAGGGCGTCCCGGCTGGGCCAGGCGTTCGCCTTGGCCGCCGCGTCCAGTGTGGAGTACGAGGAGCCCAGGAGGTCGGAGGGCTTGTACACGCTGCTGCCCAGCTTCGAGGCGACGAGCGAGTCGAACTCGTCGGGGCCGAGGCCGGCGTTGTTGTTGAAGCCGACCTTCATCTCGACCTTGAAGACGATCGGCGCGTGGTCGGGGTGGAGCTGGTTCCAGGCGGCGATGTTGTCCAGGCAGCTGCCGAGGTCCTGGTTGCGCTGCTTGCTGTACAGGTCGCTCGGGGTGCTGGCGTATTCGCAGTTGTTGTCGTTGCCCAGCGGATTGCTGTGGCTGACCCGCCAGCGGTGGCTCAGGCTGTCGACGTAGACGTCGAGTTCGAGCAGCGAGGCTCCCGAGTCCAACGCCTGGGCGAAATAGGTGTACTTGGACTTGTCGTACGCGTTGTGCGTACCGATCGTCGTCGTCTCGGACACCTTCCCCGACGCCGCGTGGGCGTTGCCGGGTCCCATCAGCACCATCGCGGCCGCACCGAGCAGCGCCGCCAGCCGTCTGACCGTACGCACGTGAAGTCCCCTTCGTAGTCACGGAGTTGGCGGCAGCGTAGGGGCAACCGGTTACTGCGCGGTAGCCCCTGGAGGAACAGGAAGCACGCGGGTGCCGTGCGGTCGCCGGGCCCGAATTCGTCGGCCGGGGCAGGTTTCACAAGGATGCGGCGGGGCCACACTGATGCCGTTCCGGTGCACCGGTGTACGTCGACGGGAGGCGAGGCGCCGTGACGATCCGTCCCGCCCCCTTCTGGGAGGCCCTCGATCCGGGTGACCGGGCCGCGCTGCTGCGTGCGGCGACGCGGCTGCCCCTGCCGGCGGACCGGCAGTTCCTGACCCAGGGCGAGGACTCGGACCACCTGGTGGTCCTGCTGCACGGCTGGGTGAAGGTGGTCGCCCAGTCGCACGCCGGCTACCGCGCCCTGCTCGCGCTGCGCGGCCCCGGCGAACTCCTCGGCGAGCAGGCCGCGGTGGAGCGCGGGCGCCGCTCGGCCTCCCTGGTCACGGCCACCTCGGCCGACCTGCTGAACCTGCCCGCCACCCGCTTCCAGGTGCTCGCCCGGTCCCGTCCGGGCGTCGCCGCGGCCCTGGAGCAGACCCTCTCGCAGCGCCTGCGCGAGGCCGACCTCCAGCGCGCCGGCATCACCGAGCCGGTGCCGGCCCGGCTCGCCGTCCTCCTCCTGGACCTGGTCGAGCGCTGCGGCCACCCGGACCCCGACGGCACCGGCCACCGCATCGGCCTGGCCCTCTCCCAGGACGACCTGGCCGGACTGCTGCTGACCTCACGGCGGACGGTGAGCCGTGTCCTGGAGCAGTGGCGGTCCCAGGGCTGGATCATGACGGGACGTCAGGCGCTGCTGGTGCGGTCGGTGGACCAGCTGAAGCGGCAGGCGTTCGGCGGGTGAGCCCCGGCAGGGGATTGCTCAGCAGGTCGTGTAGCTCACCCCGTCCTTGGACGCCTGGTAGATCCGGTAGCCGTCCGACTCGGTCAGCTGGTAGGTGATCCTCCACTGGTCGCAGGTGTCGTCGGGGCTGCCCTTGGGTCCGTAGCCCGCGTCCTGGTGGCTGGTGAAGTTGAGCGTGGCCAGGGTGTACCGGCCGTCCGAGGACAGGTCACTGAGCACGAAGTCGCTGTCCTTGGTGGTGGACATGACCTCCTTCCACTTGCCGCGGCCGGCCGAGGAGCCGAGATCGACCACGCCGGTGCCGGGGTCGTAGTACTTCAGCGCCGTGTCGTAGCGGTGTTGGTTGATCGCGCCGAAGAAACGGGCGAACATCTCGGCCACGTCATCGGCGGCGTCGTCACCGGCGACCTGGGAGTAGTCGATGGTGGCCCCGGAGGCCACGGCCACGCCGGAGGGGGTGGTCCCGTCGCCGGAGTCCGGGGAGGCCAGGTCGGTCGCCGGGTCACCGCCGACGTACGTGTTCCCGCTGGGCGTCCCCGTGGCCGACGAGGACGAGGAGTCGCCCGAGGCCGCCGAATCCGCCACCTGTGTCGCCACGTAGCCGCCGGCCACCCCGATCAGCACCGCGGTGAGCAGCCCGCCGAACCACCGGCTGCCCGTCGAGGCGGTCTGCCGCGGGCGGGAAGGGGGGGCGAGGACGGGGGTCTGCGCGGTCTGGGTCGGCGGCTGCCACGGATTCGGATCCGGGGCGACGGCGGCCGGCGGCGGGATGCGCTTGACGCGGTCGTGTTCCAGTTCCAGCACGGGTATCCACTCGGCGAGCCTCGGCCGCCGCTGCGGGTCCTGGTTCTGGGCGCGCGCCGCGAGGTTCGCGAGCTGGGTGGAGACGGACCTGAGCGCGGTGAGGTCCCTGCTGTCCTGGCTGCGGTTGAAGACCCGCGCGGCCAGCAGCCCGAACTTGTAGGAGTCCGTGGCGACCGTGGCGGTGGCCTTCTCCCGGGCCGGCACCTCGTAGTCCGGGGTGTCCACCTGCGTCAGCACGTCCTTGCCCCGGTAGCGCATGGAGTCGCAGTCGATGAGCAGGCATCGGGCCTGCCCGCGCAGGGTGAACAGGACGTTCTTGGGTGACAGGTCGCCCACCGCCACACCGTGCCCGTGCAGCCGGTCGACGGTGCGGGCGAGATCGAGCAGCAGCTCCAGGCGCTGGGCGTCGTCGACGGGCAGCCCGATGTGGGCGCTGTAGGAGTCGTCGTTGAGCAGGAACTCCATCGCCTGCTGCTTGACCCCGTTCAGGACGGGGCTGTGCAGCTCGTGCTCCGGGCCCACGCGCCGCATGAGGAAGCCGGTCAGCGTGGTCCGCGGGTTCCGCGAGGGCCGCGGGTCGGTGGGCGTGTCGTCCCGGTACACCAGCACCGTCGGCCAGGTCAGGCGGTCGTCCAGGAAGGCGCGGGCGGCCGGGTCGAGGAGCTGGCGGAAGCAGACCATGTCGTACAGCACGTCGTCGTCGTACGGGACGTTCGGCAGGTACTCCTTGTAGACCAGGGACTGCCCGGGGAACTTCCCGTGCGGATCCGGCACCCCGTACACGATGCCCTGGCCGCCGCCGCCCAGCCGTTGCGAGGGATAGTCGCCCAGTTGCCCGGCGGGCGTCCAGGGCACCCTGACGTCGGTCATCGCACCGCTCCCGACGCCCCTCCGCGCGGCCACAGGGCCACCAGCGTGCGGTCGTCGTCGAAGGTCTCGCGGTAGAAGTCGAGCGTGTACGCGAAGGCCAGCGGCGGCAGCGGCCGGGACAGTTCCTGGACGCACAGCCGGGCCACGGCACCCCGTCCGTCACCGACGGGATCGCCGAAGCCGTCCGTGCCGACCAGCAGGACGCTGCCCGGGTCCAGGAGGTACTCGAACGGGCCGAGGTCGGCCGGCACGTACGGCATCGGCCGGACCGCCGAGGAGAGCAGCCCGTCCGCGCCGAAGGACTTCCCGCCCTTGAGCGGGTAGACCTCCTGGTTCTTGATCACCCAGACCCCGGAGTCGCCGACCGACACCAGGGTCACCCGCACCCCCTCCGGGGTGGGGGTGGCCGCCCCGGCGACCAGGGTGGTGGCCAGCAGCGCGGCGGTGTCGTCCACGCTCGGGTTGTCCGGCGTGTGCAGGATGCGGCGGGCCTGCTCGACCAGCTGCCAGTGGACCGTGCCGAGCAGCTTGTGCCAGTCGGTGACGAAGCCGCCGCTCGCCCGCACCTGGGCGAGCAGTTCGTCGACCGCGCTGCGGCAGGCCAGCTGGGAGCCGATGTGCGGCTCGCGCGCGTCGGACACGCCGTCGGCGACGGCGAACACGACGGCGCCGGTGAGTTCGTCCCAGGCCGCCGCCGCGTCGTCCTCGCGGGGCCGGCCCTCGGCCCGGTGGGCGTAGCCGCGCACCGAGGCCAGCCGCAGGTCCAGCTCACCCGTCGACCAGCCGTCGCAGACGGTGTCGGGGCGGTACGACAGCCCGCCGGTGGGCGGCCTGGGGTCGAAGGCGGGGACGGCGCCGTCCACGGAGATCGGCCGCCAGTCGTCGGCGAGCTCGCCCCGAGGAGGTGCGGGCGCGGTCACGGCCGCCGGTGTCCCGTCGGCCGGACCGGGTCCGGCGGGTTCCTTGCGATACAGGTCCGGAGCCGGGGCGGGCGGCGGGACCCGCCGCCGCTCCTTCGGGCCGTCCTCGGACCGGCGGTGCGGAAACAGGGCCACGTCAGATCACATCGATCGCGACGGTGAAGCCTTCCGGCTTGTCCACCATCAGTTCCGGGGACGGCGAACTCAGTGACCGCCCGGAGCGGATCACGCTCTGCGTGAGGGCCGTGCAGAACTTGGCGATGGCGCTGCCGACCTCGACGCCCTTGTTGACGATGAAGCCGAACTGCGGCTGGGTGGCGACCTGGTTGATGATCTGCGCGTCGGCGTCCTGGATTCCGCAGGCGATGATGTTCGGCGCGCCGAGGGTGGTGTTGCGGTCGGTGAGGCGGCGGTGCGCGTCCTGCCAGTCCTCGTTGTGGTTGGGCAGTCCGTCGCTGAAGAAGAACACGGCCGGCCGGTGCACCTGGTAGCCCTCGCGCTTGAGGGCGTTCACATCGCCCGGGATACGCACGATCAGGTCCTCGAAGGCGTTGCGGTAGCTGGTCATGCCGCGGGTGCGCAGCCGCGGGAACTCGTTGGCGCCGCGCAGGTCGACCAGGTGGACCCGCTCGACCACGTCGTCGGAGAAGCCGAGCACCGAGAAGCGCACCTTGGCGGCGGCCATCGGTTCGCCGAGCAGCGCCTGGTGCAGCGAGCGCAGACCGTCGTTGAGCTCGTCTATGTAATGGCTCATCGAGCCCGACTCGTCGGCGAGGACGTAGATGGGGAGCAAGTGCCCCCGGTTGCTTTCCATCATCGTCTTTCCGTTCTTGCGTGTTGGGGACTGCGTGGTTCGTGGGAACGGGCCGGGCGGGTCAGAACGCGTCCTCGGCCCGCCGGAAGCCGTCGGGCGGGCCGACCGCGAACTGGGGGTCGCCGGCCGCGATCCGGCGGGCGTAGCCGACGACGCTGTCGCGCAGGAAGGCGGCGCAGCTGTGCGCGGCGGACACGGCGTCCTGGTGGGGCGGCGCCATGAAGGCGAACTCGGGCCGGGTGGCCACGGCGCGGATCGCGAACGTGTCGGCGCGGCCCAGGCCCAGCGCGATGACGTGCGGGGCGGCGAGGTTGCCGGTGCTGTCGGTCAGCGTGCGGTGGGCGTCACGCCAGCCGCCGCCCTCCTCGGGCGCGCCGCCGGTGACGAAGTGGACGATGGGCCGCAGCACCTGCACGCCCTCGCCCTTGACCACGCCGACGTCCTGTCCGAGGACGGTCGTCAGCAGCTGGAAGGCGTGCCCGTACGACAGTCCCGGCCGCCCGGTGAGGATGGGGGTGCGGGTGCCGGGGGTGACCGTCTCGAGCTGGAGCCGGGGTTCGGTGGTGGCGGCCATGCCGAGGACGGACAGCCTGAGCGCGGTGGAGAGTTCCGGGGCGGTGGAGAGCGCGGAGTGCAGGTCGCTCAGGCCCCGGTTGAGCTCCTCCAGGCAGGTGCGGTCCAGGGACTCGTCGAGGACCAGGTAGATCAGGGCGGTGTAGGCGGGGGTGGCGGGCCGTCCGGCGTGGGGCGGGACGGGATCGCCGGTCAGGGTGGAGCCGGGGCCCGCGTCGTAGGGGGCGGCGGCGGCCGGGCCCGTGGGCGGGGTCTGCGTGGGGGTGTACGCCGGCGGGGCCTGGGTCTGCCCGGCGGGCCCGGCAGCGGATGCGGCGGCGGGTGCGGCGGACAGCTGGGCCGGCGGGGCGTCCCAGGGCCGGGCTCCGGTCAGCTGCGGGGTGGTGGCGGGCGGCAGCTGGGCCTCGCCGCCGGTGGCGCGGCCGACCGCGTCGGTCAGCAGCTGCCGCGTCGCGTCCAGGTCGCCGGCCTGCACGAGGTTCTTCTCCGCCATCAGCTGGAGCAGGCCGAGGGCGCGCTGGTTCTGGAGCTCCGTGGTGGCGAAACGGGCCTCCTCCAGTTTGCGCATCATCTCGAAGGCGCCGGCGGCGTCCTCCGGGTGCGTGATCAGGTAGTGCCGGATCAGGCCCTCGCTGGTGGTGAGGGTGCTCTGGAGCGCGTCCGCCTGCCGGGCGGTGGCGGCTATCTCCAGTTCCTGCCTCTTGGAGTCGAGCTGGCCCTGGCGCAGGACCTCACCCAGGTTGGGTACGTGCTCGGCCTGGCCGACGGTCTCGCGCCGGCCGGCCTCGATCAGGGTCTCCAGGTAGAGCTTGGACTTGTCGTCGGGCCGTACGGTCACCTGGCAGCCGTATACGATCAGGCCCTCCGCGAGGGTGACCTGCTGGGCGCACCTCTGGTTGAGGTGGTGCTGGAGGCCGAAGGAGTCCTCGATGGCGAAGCGCTGTCCGGCGCCGTGGAAGAGGCTGGTGAGGTAGTTGTGCACCAGGGGCAGCGGGTTGTCGATGCCGGAGCGGACCACTGCCTTGGCGCCGTCCCAGCTGTCGACGCGGAAGGCGAAGTCGACCTTCACCTCGAAGGCGTGCACGCCGTCGCGGGAGACCAGCGGGTTGCGGCCGAGGACGGCGCTGCGCTGCCGGGGGCGCAGATCGACCTCGTAGCGCATGCGGTACTTGGAGAACACCTGCTGCGAGGGGGTCATCGGACGGCCTTCAAAGCACTCCACCTCGCCGGACGCGGTGGCGTACACGACCGCGAGGTGCGGTTCGGTCGCCTTGGTGGGGCCGACACCCATACGGGGCACCGCCGTCCGGCTGACGATCAACGAGACCGGGTCGTTCACCGGTCACCTCCTGGCTGGGTGGGTCGAGCGGACGGCGCGGTCCGCAGGGCGGCGCCGAGGACGGCCGCCGAGCGGGGCAGGGGACGGAAGCGGTCGCGGTCGGTCCAGTGGGCGGCGTAGCGCTGGAGGAGCAGGCCGGCGCGCGGTGAGCGGGCGGCGACCTCGTCGACCAGGATGCGGACGAGGTCGGCCAGCAGCTCGGGGTCGGTCTCCGCCTGGGTGGCCCAGGCCTCCAGGACGGTCCCGGCCGGTTCGGAGTAGACCTCGCCGCTGATGGCCTCGGCCCACAGGTAGCCGATGAGGCGGCGCAGTTCGCCGCCGGGCGGGCTGTCGGCGGCCAGTCTGAGCAGGGTGGGGCGGCTGCGTCCGGGCAGGCCGCCGGCCGGGGGCTCGTCGGTGACCAGGGCGTTGGCGAGGATCAGGAAGGCGAGGTGTCCCGTGTGCCGGCTCTTGGGTTCGTGCGCCATCTCGGCGAGGGCGCGCAGCACCGCGGGGGCGTTGGCCCGGACGTCCTCCTCCATCAGGTCGGCGACGGCGTCCCCGATCGCGATGGCGATCTGGACGGAGTCGACGGTGCCGAGCCGGGTGAGGGCCTGGAGGGCGGTGGGCAGGTCGGCGCCGCCCAGGCACAGGCCGTAGGCGCGGGCGGCGGCGGCCTGGAACTGCCAGGGCCCGCCGAGGTACCAGCCTTCGACGAGGGCGCGTACCCCGGGCCGCAGGTCGGGGTCGCGGGCGCAGACGCGCAGGGCGTAGGCGATGGCCTCGCGGCGCTGTTCACCGCTTGCCTCGTCGCGGATCCAGCCGGGGAGGACCAGGGTGCTGACGGCGTCGAAGGACTCGGTGGCGATCAGGCCGAGCGCGGTCCCGGCGAAGCTGCGCACCTGCTGCGAGGGCTTGTCGACCAGCTCTGCCAGCCAGTCGAGGAGTTCGCCCTGGATGGTGTACTGCGCCCAGGCGTGCCGGATGATCCGCGCCGGGTAGTCGGGGTTGCGGTACTCGGCGACGGTGCACGGCAGCCAGCCGTTGTCGCCCCGGGTGACGGCGGTGACGGTGCGGGCGCGCAGCTTCTCGTCGAGCATCCGGCGGGACTGGCTGAAGGGGTCCTGGCGCAGTGGTACGGGGCCCTGCTCGACGCTGGCCCGCAGGACGCCCCGGTCGCTGCGGAAGCGGTCCAGGAGGGTGCTCGCCGCCATGGCGACGTACTCCTGGGGAAGTCCGCCGAGGACGGCGAGGGCGACGGCGTGGGTGCGCAGCCCGGTGTCGCCGAGCCCCTCGAACCACTCCTCGGGGCCCTCGCCGCCGGTCTGGTCCATCCGGGCGCGGACCCGCTCCGCGTCGATGAGGCCGGCGCCGTGCTCGTGCCCGATGACCTCGGCCAGCCGGGCGGCGTCGCGGCAGGCGGCGGCCACGTCGAGGAGTTCCTCGCACAGGTCCTGTACGCCCACCGCGGCGAGGGCCCGTTCGGCGTCGTCCTCGCCGAGCCGGTGCGTCAGATGGGCCAGCAGCACGTCGTGCAGGATGTCGGGGCGGCCTATGCGCTGGACGTACTCGCCGACGCCGTGGCCGAGTTCGGCCTCCGGGCCGGCGATCAGCACCAGGTGGGCCTCGGCCTGTGACAGCAGGTCCTCGAGGCCGGCCAGCTGGGAGCCGCGTAACTCGCCGAGGTCGACGGGCCGGTCGAGCAGCAGGCCCGCGCCGCGGCCGAGCTGCTTGAGTTCGGTCAGCCGGGTGAGTTCGGCGACCGAGTCCAGCAGGTAGAAGGCTTTGGCCTGGGCGGAGATCAGCAGTCGTACGGCCGCGGCGGTCTTGCCGGCACCGCCGGGGCCGCGCAGCACGACCGAGCGGCGCCGCCAGGCGTCGGCGACGACGTCGTCCCAGCGGGGCGGCGCCTGGAAGGTGCGCCGGACGGTGTCCACGTTGCCGGCGGCCAGGGCGCGCAGGACGACGCCGCGTTCCCCGTCGGCGTGGATGACGATCTTGTCGCCCTCGACGCGGTCGCCGCCGATGTGGGTCCAGGCGGTGCGCAGCAGCCCGGCGCGCAGGCTTCCCTGACCGGGGCGGGCGGTGGCCTGGCGGGCGGTGTCGCTGGTGCCGGCGGTGTTGTCGGCGGACGCGGGCTGCTGGGTGTCGCCCTGCTGGGCGCCGCCCGGCTGGGGGGTGCCGCCGTCGCCGCCGCCGGTGCCCGGACCGGGTGGGGGCGCCCCGCTGCCGCCGCCCGGCGGGGGCGCGCCCCCGCTCTGTGGCTGCGGGGCTCCCGTGCTCGCGGTGGGTGCGGTGGTCGTGGGCTGTGCGGTGGTGGGCGGGGGTGCGGAGGGGGTGCTCATGCGCCGTCCGCGGGGCCGGCGCGGTGCGGCGGGGCCGGGTGTCCGTAGTGGTACACGGTCTTGTCGCCGTTCACGTAGTCACCGTGGACGTAGGGCCCGTTCACGTAGGGCCCGTTGACGGCCGTCGCCCCGTCCCCCACGGCTATCTGGCTGTTCGTCACGCCGCTGATGTACGGCGCCGGCGGCGGGACCGGGCTCCCCGGTTCGGTCCCGCCGCCCGCCGCTCCCGCGCGGCCGCCCGTGCCGGGGGTGTCCCCGGGTCTGCTGTCACGTGGCGGCTCCCCCGAATCCGCGGGAAGTCCGGGCGGCGCCGGGTAGCCGGGTACGGTGACCCAGCCCCGGCGCGGCTCGCCGTGCTTGGTGACGAAGTCGGCGGGCAGGTAGGCCGCCGGGTCGATGCCCGGGTAGCCGCCCAGCACCACCTTCTGGTGGACGTCCTCCGAGACGACCACCACCAGGTGGGCCCGGCCGGCTCGGGCGAGCACCTGCTTGACGGGGCCCGCGTCCACGAGCCGGGCCAGGTCGTTGATGGCGTTGCCGGTCCACAGCTGCCCCTGCTGGATCACCAGCCCCTGGTTGAGTCCGACCCGCAGCCGCATCCGGTGGTCGTGGTTGTACTGGCCGCTGTGCGCCACCAGGGCGTCCTCCAGGCCGCGCACCAGCTCACGCAGCAGCCGGGTGGGGCTGGTGCCGACGGGGATCAGCAGCAGCATGCCGTCCCCGCGGTCCTGCCAGGGACACGTGTCCAGGTCCAGTCCGGCGCGGCGCAGCGCGAACGCGACCACCTGGTGCATGCTCTGGTGCAGTGTCGCCTGCGTGGTCTCCGGGCGCAGACTGAAGTCCTCGATGTCGAGGAGCACGATCCAGTGGGTGAGCGGATCGTCCGGAACCAGCATGTGCGACCTCCCGTGCCGGAGCAGGGCTCGCGTGCGCCCCGCGCATATCTGGATAGAACCTGCTGGCGGCAGTGTCTACGCCATTTGGCGCACAATGCCCTCTTGCCGATGTGTTCGCCAATGATTCCGACACAACGTCACACGGACGCGTACGATCTCGCACCGACAAAACGGAAACCGCCCGAACGGAAACTGTCGTTCCGTCATAATTCGTGCGCCGAGTGGTAGTTCACTGTCAATGGCAATGCGCAGACAGACGGTGGAGGGGGCCCGGGTGCGTCAGTTCCGCGTCCCGCCGCAACTGCTGCTGGGCTTCGTGCTCGGTCTGGTGATCGTGGTGTCCGCCCGTGCCTGCGGCGGCCCGGACGGTCCCGGAGGCACCCCGGCGGCGGCCTCGGCGGACGGCGGCTCGGCCGTGACGCGCGCGGGCGCCGCCCCGGCGGGCCTGCCCGCCCTGTGGCCCGCCCCGCGGAGGGTGCGCCGCGACACCGGTTCCGTGCGGATCGGCCGCGGCGTGGCGGTGCGCTCCGACGCCGGCACCGACACCGCCACGCTGGACGCCGTCACCCGGGCGCTGCGCGCGGGCGGAGCCCGGGAGGTCCGCCTCGGGGACGCGCCCAGGTCCGGGGAGCTGCTGGTCACGGTGGCGACGGGCGGTACGCCGAAGGAGCTGTCGGCGCTGGGGGCGGACGGGCCCGGTGAGCTGACCGCCGGCGGGTACGTCCTCGCCGTCGGCACCGACCACGGCCGGCCCCGCGCCGTCCTCGCCGGGGCGGACGCGGCCGGCGCCTTCCACGCCGCCCAGACCCTCGCCCAGCTGGTCCGCCCGGTCGGCTCGGCGGCGGCCCGCACCGAGCTGCCCGCCCTGCGCGTCCGCGACTGGCCCGCCACCCCGGCCCGCGGGATCGTCGAGGGCTTCTACGGCAAGCCCTGGTCCCAGCGCGAGCGTCTGGAGCAGCTGGACTTCGCCGCCCGCTTCAAGCTCGACACCTACGTGTACGGCCCCAAGGACGATCCCTACCTGCGCGCCCGCTGGCGCGAGCGCTACCCCGAGACGCGGCTGGCCGGGCTGCGCACCCTGGCCCGGCGGGCGGAGGCCGACCACGTCTCCTTCGTGTACGCCCTCTCCCCCGGCCAGTCGGTCTGCTACTCCTCCGCCGCGGACACCGCCGCGCTGGTCGGCAAGTTCCGGCAGCTGTGGGACGCGGGGGTGCGTGCCTTCGCCGTGCCGCTGGACGACATCGACATCGACCGCTGGAACTGCGCGCGCGACGCGACCGTGTACGGCAGCGGGCGGGGCGCGGTCGGGCGGGCGCAGGCGGATCTGCTGAACCGGGTCCGGCGCGAGTTCCTCGACGCCCGTCCGGGCCCCGCCCCGCTGCTCACGGTGCCCACCGAGTACGACGGGTCGGCCGCCAGTCCGTACAAGTCCGCGCTGGCGGACCGGCTGGACCGGGGCGTCTCGGTGATGTGGACCGGGCCGCTGATCGTCTCGCCGAGCATCCGCGCCGACCAGGCCCGCGAGGCCGGGCAGCGGTACGGGCACGCGGTGCTGGTGTGGGACAACTACCCGGTCAACGACTACACCGCGCAGCACCTGCTGCTGGGCCCGTACACCGGTCGTGACGAGGGCCTGCCCGGCGCGGTCGCGGGCCTCCTGGCCAACCCGATGCCCCAGGCCGCCGCCTCCGACCCGGCGCTGTTCTCGATGGCCGCGTACGCCTGGAACCCCACCGGGTACCGGCCCGCCGACGCGCTCGACGCGGGCCTGGCGGTGCTGGCCGGCGGGGACGGGCGGGCCCTCACGGCGCTGCGCGCCTTCGCCGACGTCAACCGGGCCTCACGACTGGACTCCGGGCAGGCACCGCAGCTGGCGGCGCTGACGGCGGCGTACTGGCGGGGCGGCGGGAAGGCCGAGCGGGCCCTGCGCGAGCGGCTCAGCGTCCTCGCCTCGGCCCCGGACGCGGTCCCGGCCGCGCTGCGCGCTCCGGCCGCCCCCTGGCTGGCCTCCGCCAGGGACTGGGCCCGGTCCGCCCTCGCCGCGCTGGACGTCCGCGGCGGCAAGGGGTCCCGGGCCCGGGTGCTGTCCCTGCGGACGGCGGCCCGCTCCCACACGATCGTGGACTGGCAGGGCCGGACCCGTCCGGTGGAGGTGGGAACCGGAGTGCTGGACGCGTTCGTGGCCCGGGTGGTGGGCCAGTAGAACCCGGCCGAGACCGCGGAGCCCTACCCCCGGAAGTCCGCCGGGCGCTCCTCGGACGCCTCCGCCAGGGCCTTCCGCACGCCGTCCACGCCCGCCCGCAGGCCGTACACCGGGGTGCCGGGCTGCTGGCGCCAGGACTCGTCGAGGCCGCCCGTGTCGACCGTGTCGAAGCCGAGTTCGTCGATCAGCGCGCGGACCTTCGCCTTGGCCGCCGCGTCGTCGCCGGCCACCGGCAGGGCCATGCGGTCGGGGTCGCCGGCCGGGCGCGGGCGGTCGAGGATGTCCTGGGCGTAGGTGCCGTTGAAGGCCTTGATCACGGGGTGCTCGATCTGGCGTTCCAGCGGCTCTCGGTGAGGCCGTCGTCCTCGATCCCGGCGATACGGCCGTCCCGCTCCCGCGGGTAGTAGTTGCCGGTGTCGATCACGGCCACGCCCTCGGCCGCCCCGTCGAGCAGGCCCTTCGGCAGGGCCGGGACCGCCTTCAGGGGGACCGTGACGACCACGACCTGCGCGCCGTGTGCCGCCTCCTCGGCCGGTACGGGGGTCGCGCCCGTCTCCTCGGCCAGTTCGGTGAGCGTGTGCGGACCGCGCGAGTTGGCGACGGAGACGTCGTGGCCGAGGGCGGTGAGCCGCCGGGTGAGGTTGCCGCCGATGTTGCCCGCGCCGATGATGCCGATCTTCATGACAGACCCTTCCGGGTTGATGCACGCGCATGCGCTTGTCGTGCGGCGACAACCCCGGGGGTGCGTGGGCTATTCCACGGGTTACGCCAACCGTGGGATCGGCGGCGCCGGGGCACCGGCCGGCCCGTCAGTGCGCGAACGGGTCCTCCAGTTCCGCGTGGAGCACCCGCGCGGCCGTGTCCGCGTCGCCGTCCGCCACGGCCCTGAGCAGGGCTTCGTGGGCGTCGTCGCCGGTGTTCGGGTCCTCGGCGCGGACGCCGGTCAGGGCCAGGAGGTCCACCAGGCCCGCGCGCAGGACGGGGGTGAACTCGGTGAACAGGTCGGTGAGGACGGGGTTGTGGGCGGCGGCGACCACGGCCGCGTGGAAGGCGATGTCGGCGTCGACGAAGGCCGTGTCGTCCGCCGCGGCGGCGGCGCGGCGGCCCGCCAGCGCCGCCTCGATCGCGGTGACGTCCTGCGGGGTGCGGCGGCGCGCGGCCAGCCGGGCGGCCTGCACCTCGACCGCCGTCCGGACCTCGTAGACGTCGCTCACCTGGGCCCGGCGCAGCCTGGTGGGCCAGTCCTCGGCGGGTTCGGTCGCGATGACGAAGACCCCGGCGCCGTGCCGGGCCCGCACCAGTCCCGCCCCGGCCAGTGCGCGCAGCGCCTCGCGGACGGTGGAGCGGCCGACGCCGAGTTCCTTCGCGAGGGTGGTCTCGCCGGGCAGCCGGGTGCCGACCGGCCAGTGGCCGCCGGTGATCTGCGCGCGCAGCCGCTGGGCCGCCTGTTCGACCAACGGGCTGGGGCGGACGGGACCTAGCGTCATCGGCGATGCACCAACTTGTCCGATCGGTGGGAGGGTCGCGAGCGGATTCGCACTTGTCTGAGGAGCTGAGGAGTCGCTAGCGTACCCGGCATGACGCTTCGCGGTCTCCTTCTCCTCGGCTGCCGCGGCGGGGCCTGACGCGACCGGCACCCCGCCGCGGGTCGCCGTGCTGCCGGTCACCGTCCGACCGAGCCGAAGGCAGCAGCAGACGATGACCACGACCGCCCCTCTCCCGCCCTGGAACCCCCAGCGTCCGAGCCCGATGCCCCACCACCGCTACCGCCCCTTCCAGAAGCGGGTGAACGTCCCCGTCCAAGGCCGGAGTTGGCCGTCCGCCCGCTTCGAGCGCGCCCCGCTCTGGGTCCCCGTCGACCTGCGCGACGGCAACCAGGCCCTGGCCGAGCCGATGGACACCCCGCGCAAGCGCCGCCTGTTCGACCTGCTGGTCTCCGTCGGCTTCAAGGAGATCGAGGTCGGCTATCCGTCCGCCAGCCGTACCGACTTCGACTTCGTACGGCACCTGGTGACCTCGGGCACCGTGCCGGACGACGTGACGCCCGTGGTGTTCACCCCGGCCCGGCGGGATCTGATCGACCGGACCTTCGAGGCGATCGAGGGGCTGCCGAGGGCCGTCGTGCACCTGTACGTGGCGACGTCCCCGGTGTGGCGCGAGGTGGTCCTCGGGCGGGACCGGGGCCAGGTGTGGCACACCGTGCGCGAGGCGGCGGAGCACATGGCCCGCCGGGCCGGGGACAGGGCCGGCCTCCGCTTCCAGTTCTCCCCGGAGACCTTCAACCTCACCGAGCCCGACTTCGTCCTGGAACTCTGCGACGGGCTGACCGGGTTGTGGGACGCGAGCCCGGACCGCCCGGTGACGCACAACCTCCCGGCGACGGTCGAGATCGCCACCCCGAACGTCTACGCCGACCAGATCGAGTACGCCCACCGCAATCTGTCCCGCCGGGACTCGGTGATCCTCTCGGTCCACCCGCACAACGACCGCGGCACCGGCGTCGCCTGCGCCGAACTCGCCGTCCTGGCCGGGGCGCAGCGCGTGGAGGGCTGCCTGTTCGGCAACGGGGAGCGCACCGGCAACGTCGACCTGGTGACCCTCGCGCTCAACCTCCACGCCCAAGGGATGGATCCCATGGTCGACTTCCGGGACATCGACGCCGTCCGGGAGACGGTCGAGCACTGCAACCGGCTGCCGGTGCACCCACGGCACCCGTACGCGGGCGACCTGGTGTACACGGCGTTCTCCGGCACCCACCAGGACGCGATCAGCAAGGGCCTGGCCCACCATGCCGTGCGGGCGGCGCAGGCGGGGCTGACGGAGGAGTCGGCCCCCTGGGCGGTGCCGTACCTGCCGATCGACCCGGCCGACGTGGGCCGTTCGTACGAGGCCGTGATCCGCGTCAACTCCCAGTCGGGCAAGGGCGGCATGGCCTATCTGCTGCGCACGCACCACGGACTGGACCTGCCCGAGCGCATGCGGCGGGACTTCTCGCGGGGCGTCCAGGAGGTCACGGACGACACCGGACGGGAGGTGGCGCCGAAGGAGCTGTACGACCTCTTCCGGGCGACGTACATGGTGGAAGGCCCGCGGGAACTCGGGGACCGCGCGGAGACGGCCTCGCTGTCCGGTGTCCTCGACGCGCTCGCCGGCGCCGGGTTCGACGTGGAGGTGCTGGAGCGGGCCGGGCACCCGGCCGCGGAGATGACGGTCGCGGAGGGGGCAGTCGCGGAGATGACGGTCGCCTACGCCGAGTGCCGGGTGAACGGCGCCACGGCCTGGGGCGCGGGCGAGGGCCCGTCGTCCGGCGCGGCCTCGGTGCGCGCGGTGCTGTCCGCGGTGAGCCGGGCGGTTCGGTAGCCGAGAGGGGGGCGCCCGGCCGGGCGCCCCCCTCAGGCTCGCGTCACTTGTTCAGGTAGGCCCAGAACTCGTCGAAGGACAGGACCTTGTCGCCGTTGAGGTCACGGGTCCTGATGACGGCCTCGGCCACCGTGTCGGTGACGTTCCAGTCGCCTCCCTGGGCGAGGGCGGACTTGAACTCGGCGGCGGTGATGAAACCGTCACCGTCCGCATCGATCCGCTGGAACTGCTTGCGTGCTTCCTCGATGTCCGCCACCGATCCGCCCCTTTTGTGTCGCGTTGCTTCGGTCTTGCCGTCGTACTGACGCAGGTCAGACTAACGGCCCGGCCAGGCCTCCAGTGCGGCGACCACCCAGGCGAACTCCGCCCGGTACGCCGGGGGCTCCGTCTGTCCTTTGATGACGGCCGCCAACTCCCGGTAGCGGGCGACCTCGTTGCCCAGATCGATGCGGCGCAGGACGGCCGCCCGGTCGGTGTCCGCGCCCAGCAGCTCGGCCAGCACGGCGTCCGCCCCGGGGTCGCCGGGCGCCACGCCCCGTGCACGCGCGTCGCCGACCAGCTCGATCAGCCGCTGGAAGAACCGCATCGAGGAGCCTGCCGGAGCGTCGGGTCCGCGGTCGGCGGCGTTGTACTCGATCATCCTGCGCATCGCGGCCCGGAAGTCCGGATCCTGTAGCAGTTCCGCCAGCTCCACCCACGCGTCGACCTGCTCGGGGCTGGGATCGTCCGGCAGGCTCACACCGAGGCTCCGCGTCCGCTCCCGGATCCACGGGTCCGCCGTGTCGAGCCCACGGAAGACGTCGTCCACGAACTCGTCCACGATCCGCTGCCGCTCGGCCGCCGACAGCCGTGCCAGTCTGTTCATCAGGGTCGTCTCCTCCGCGCTCGATCCGCGTCGCGCCACCGTCGACAGCACCGCCCGGGTCACCTTCAGGGAGCTGATCTGTGCGTCGAGGGCGGCCACGTGCGCGGCCGCCACCTCCGCGACCGTCGTCTCGCCGGCCAGCACCTGCCGCACATGGCCGAGGCCGAGGCCCAGCTCACGCAGGGTGCGGATCAGTTCCAGACGGGCGACGGACCCGGCGTCGTACAGCCGGTATCCGCCGGAGGAACGGGCCACCGGGGGCAGGGCGCCCTCGTCGGACCAGTAACGGATGGTCCGCACGGTGAGGCCGGTGGCCCGGGCCAGTTCGCCGATGGTGAACAGGGGGGTGCGGTCTGCGCTCACACCGGCGAGTCTGGACCTTCCAGCGGGTGGAGACTCAAGCGGTCCCGGCGTACCTCTAGCGGAAGATGCCGGTGTGGCCGAGCGAGTAGCGGCCCGGCTGGGGGTAGACGGCCAGGCCGTGCGGGCCGCTGCCGACCGGGATGCGGGCCAGCAGGCTGCCGGTGCCGGTGTCGATGGCGTACACCTCGGAGTCGTAGCGGCCGGACAGCCACAGGACCTTGCCGTCCGCGGAGACCCCGCCCATGTCGGGGCTGCCGCCGCCGGGCAGGCGCCACTTCTTCGTCAGCCTGTCCTGGGCGAAGTCGAAGACGGAGATGGTGCCCTCACCCCGGTTGGAGATGTACATCTCGCGGGAGTCGCGGCTGACGTACAGCCCGTGGGCGCCCTTGCCGGTGGCGAGGAAGCCGGGCTTGGCGAAGGTGTCGCCGTCCAGGATCCACACGCCGTCCGCCATCATGTCGGCCACGTAGAACCGCTTGCCGTCGGGCGAGACCTTGACGTCCTGCGGCATGGCACCGGCGAGCGGCAGCTTCTGCTTGTCGATCACCTCCATCCGCTCGGTGTCCACCTTGAGCAGGTCGCCGCTGAACTCGCAGGAGACGATGAAGTACCGGCCGTCGAGGGAGAAGTCGGCATGGTTGACGCCGGCGCAGGCGACCGGGACGGTCTTCACCTTCTTCATGGTGTGGGCGTCGCGGAAGACCAGCTCGCGGTCGAGGGAGGCCATCACGATGGCGTATCTGCCGTTCGGCGTGAAGTACAGGTTGTAGGGGTCGTGGACGTCGACCCGCTTGCCCGCCTTCCCCGTCCGGGGGTCGACGGGGGTGAGGGTGTTGCCCTTGTCGTCGTTGACCCAGAGCGTCTTCAGATCCCAGGAGGGCACCACGTGCTGGGGCTGCCGGCCCACCGGGATCGTGTCGATGACCCGGTACGTCTTCGGGTCGATCACGGAGACGGTGTCGGAGTTGGTGTTGGGCACGTAGACCCGGGACGGGAAGTCCCGGACCACCGGCGAGAGCTGGTTCGGGCGGTCGGCGGCGTACACATCGGCCGGGTCGAGCACGGGCGGCATCCCGGGCAGCCCGTCGGCCTGCGCCTTCTGCACGGACGGCCGGACGGGCGCCGTGCTGCCGGGGATCTCTTCCTTGTGTTGCCCGGTTCCGCCGCCGCACGCGGACAGCAGCGTCAGGGCGGCGAGGGCGCAACCGGCGGCCAGGGCGCGGGCGGCATGGGTGGGATGCATCAGCTCAGCAGCTCCGTGGTGGTGACCGCGCGCAGCCCGCGGCGGCCGAGTTCTTGGAGTACGGCGGGGAGGGCGACGACCGTGTCGGGATAACCGAAGTGCAGGCTCACCACGGAGCCCGCGCGGACCTGGTCCAGGACCGTGCGGGTGATGGCGGGGGCGCCGGGCCGGGTGTAGTCCAGCGAGTCGACGTCGTACGACAGCACGTGCGGGTAGCCGGCCTCCTGGGCCAGCCGGGTGACCAGCGCGGAGGCGGTGGGCGCGCGTGAGGGCCGGAACCAGGTGCCGATGGATCCGGTGAGCCGCCTCAGGCGGTCCGCGCAGGCGGTGATCTCGGCGCGGGCGCCGGGCTCGGACATCGCGTTGATCGCGAGGTGGCGCTGGGTGTGGTTGCCCAGGTCGTGGCCGCCGTCCAGGATCCGGCGGGCCAGGTCGGGGTGCTCGTCGAGCCAGCTGCCGACGGCGAGGACGGTGATCCGGGCGCCCTCCCGCTCGGCCTCGGTGAGCAGGCGGCGGGCGAGGGCGGGCTCGCCCTGGCCGTGGAAGGTGAGGGCGACGGCGGCGTCCGTGCGCGGGCCATGGGTGATCTGGACCGGGTGCCGGGGGAAGGCGCGCGGGGACGGGGCCGGCCGGGGTGTGGCCGCCGAACGACCGGAAGGGTGCGGCCGCGTGGCGGACGCGTCGGGGTGTGCGGGGGCGCCGGTCTCCGCACAGCCGACGGCGAACGCGCCCCCGGCGACGAGCCCGGCGCCCGCCCGGAGCGCCCCGCGTCGGTTGGTGGTGGTCACCCTCACCATTTAAGGGGCGCATGGTAAGAAATGCGCACATTGGCCCCGTCGGAGGGGGTGTTTCCGGGTCGCGGGCCGGGGCCGGAGCCGGGTGCGAAAGTCCCCTCGTCCGCCCGAACGTCGGGCCCAGCGCCCACCCGGAGCGTCTCGCACCAGGAGGCGAATGGTAAGAAATGCGCACATTAGCCCGACAGGGGAGCTTTTTCGGGTCGGCGTGGCCCCCCCGTGGTCTAGCGGTCGGCGACCCGCATCTCGAACCAGGTGGTCTTGCCGCGCGGCAGGAGGTCCACGCCCCAGCGGTCGGACAGTTTTTCGACCAGGAACAGGCCCCGGCCGCTGACGTCCATCTCCTGAACCGGCATCAGACAGGGCAGCCCTCGGGAGGGGTCGCGGACCTCGACGCGGAGCCAGCCCCGGCGGCGGCGCATACGGAGGCCGAAGACGCGGGCGCCGGTGTGCCGTACGGCGTTGCCCACGAGTTCGGAGACGAGCAGGACGACGTCCTCCGCCGTCTTCGGGGTGAGCGCCCACTGGCGCAGGACGACGACCTGGGCGAGCCGGCGGGCGGTGGCCGCCGACTCCGGGCGGGACGGGAGCGGAACCTCGGCCTCCGTCGGGTTGCCGAACAACTCCAGTGCTTTGAGCGCCCGTTCGTCCTCGACCGCAGGCGACCAGCGCGCCGCGGTCGCACGGCCCTGTCCCCGCGGCTGTTCGATGCCCTCCAGCCCCGCCATGCCCCCATCATGGCCGTCCGGACCGCCCTCCGGGGCCGTTCCCGCGGAATACGCCCCCCGCGCGCCACCGTCGCACGGGATCCGGTCGGCATATGCCAGGGGCATTACGGAACCACCGCCATCCGGCCCGACCTGCGGCGACGGCTCCCTCCCGGGCAAGCGCCCGGAACCCCCGACAAGACAGACTTAAGGTTGCTTTAAGGTTCCCGTAAACCGCCCCATCGGGGGACCCGGATCAGACGCCGTGTCAATTGCAAGTCCCCAAGGACCCTCAGTCGAGACAGAACTCGTTGCCCTCGACGTCCTGCATCGAGATGCACGACTCGTTGTGGTCATCGGCGAGCAGCACCTGCACGCACACCGCGCCGAGCTCGACCAGTCGTGCGCACTCGGCCTCGAGCTTGGCGAGGCGCTCTTCACCCACGAGCCCGGTGCCGACCCGCACGTCGAGATGCACCCGGTTCTTGACGACCTTGCCTTCGGGAACGCGCTGGAAATACAGTCGCGGGCCCACGCCCGAGGGATCGCCGCAGGCGAACGCCGCACCCTGCCGCTCGGGCGGCAGCGAGCGATCGAATGCGTCCCAAGTGGTGAACCCCTCCGGCGGCGGCGGTACGACGTACCCCAACACCTCGCACCAGAAGCGAGCAACGCGCTCGGGTTCCGCGCAGTCGAAGGTGACCTGGAACTGCTTGATCGATGACATCGGCGCACCATAGCAGGGGGTCTGTCTCGCTCATTCCCGGTGTGGACCCGCCTGTTGGCGGTCAGAGGAACTTGGCCTTGCCCGGCCCCTCCTCCACGAAGCTGCGCATGCCCCGCTCGCGGTCCTCGGTGGCGAACAGCCCCGCGAACCAGTTCCGCTCGACGGCGAGCCCGGTCTCGAGGTCGGTCTCCACGCCGGTGTCGATCGACTCCTTCGCCGCGCGCAGCGCGATCGCCGGGCCCTGCGCCAGCTTCGCGGCCCAGGCGTGCGCCTCGGCGTACACCTCGGCGGCCGGGACCACCCGGTCCACCAGGCCGATCGTCAGCGCCTCGTCGGCCTTCACCATGCGGCCGGTGAAGATGAGGTCCTTGGCCTTGGACGGGCCGACCAGCCGGGGCAGCCGCTGGGTGCCGCCCGCGCCCGGGATCAGACCGAGCAGGATCTCCGGCTGGCCGAGCTTGGCGTTGTCGGCGGCGATGCGGTAGTCGGCGCACAGGGCCAGTTCGCAGCCGCCGCCCAGCGCGTATCCGGTGACGGCCGCGACCACCGGCTTGGGGATGCGGGCCACGGCGGTGAAGGAGTCCTGGAGGGCGCGGGCGCGCAGGACCATCGCGGTGTGGTCCATCGCCTGCATCTCCTTGATGTCCGCGCCCGCCGCGAACACCTTCTCCCCGCCGTAGATCACCACGGCGCGCACGTCGTCGCGGCGCGTGGCCTCCTCGGCGAGTTCCTTGAGCCGGTCCTGCGTGGCGACGTCCAGGGCGTTCATGGGCGGACGGTCGAGACGGAGGGTGCCGACGCCTTCGGCGACTTCGAGATTCACGGTCATGGGCAGCAGGTTAACGGGGACTAACGCGAGTGGGCCCGGTGCTGTCCGTCACAGCACCGGGCCCGTACGTCGGTCAGCGGGGGCTCACGCCTTCCACTTGTCCCACGACATGTTCCAGCCGTTGAGCCCGTTGTCCGGGTCCACGGTGCGGTCGTTGGAGTGCTTGACGACCACCACGTCACCGAGCATCGAGTGGTTGAAGAACCAGGCCGCCGGAACCCCGCTGTCGTAGCCGCCCTTGACGTCGC
This sequence comes from Streptomyces sp. NPDC046915, assembly GCF_040644935.1. Lineage (NCBI taxonomy): Bacteria > Bacillati > Actinomycetota > Actinomycetes > Kitasatosporales > Streptomycetaceae > Streptomyces > Streptomyces sp. NPDC046915. The sequence goes on from NZ_JBEYXB010000019.1 coordinate 139,256, forward strand.
GCAGGCCCACGCAGCCATGGCTGGCGTTGTAGTTGCCGAAGGCGCCGCCGCCCCAGTAGTTGCCGTGGATGAAGGTGCCGGAGTTGGTCAGGCGGATGGCGTGCGGGACGTCCTTGATGTCGTACTCGCCGCCGTAGCCGACCGTCTCGCCGTTCATCCGGGTCACGGTGAGCTTCTCGCTCATGACCATCTGGCCGTTCCAGGTGTCGTAGCCCGGCTTGCCGGTGGTGACCGGGATGGTCTTGACGACCTTGCCGTCCTGGGTGACCTTCATCGTGTGCTTCTTGGCGTCCACGACGGAGACCTGGTTGCGGCCTATCGTGAACTTCACCGTCTTGGACTGCTTGCCGTAGACGCCGTCGCGTCCCTCGACACCGTCGAGGTTCAGCTTGACGGTGACCTTGGTGCCGGACTTCCAGTACTTCTCGGGCCGGAAGTCCAGACGGTCGTTGCCGAACCAGTGGCCCTCGACGTCGACGGCCGGCTCGGTCTTGATCTGGACGGCCTTCCGCACGTCCCCGGGGTTGGTGATGCCCCGGGTGAAGCGTACGGAGAACGGCATGCCGACGCCGACCGTGGAGCCGTCCTCGGGAGTGAAGTAACCGACGAAGGTGTTCTTCGGGGTCAGCGTGGTGAAGCTGGAGTCCTCGGCCGCCGCACGGCCCGCGGAGTCCTTGGCGACCGCGTGCACCGTGTACTTGGTGGCGGCGGCCAGGTGGGTGGAGGGCTTCCAGCCGGTGCCCCCACCGGTGATGGCGCCCGAGACCGTGGCACCCTTGTCGTCCTTGACCTCGACCTCGGTCAGCTTGCCCTTGCCGGCGCTGACCTTGAGGGCGCCGCTGGTGTCGACCTCGGTGGCACCGGACTTGGGCGAGATGGTCACCACGGCCTCGGACTGCTTGCTCTGCTCGGAGGAGCCCTTGCCCTTCCCGCCACCGGAGCCGGACCCCGCGTCGGAGTCGCCCCCACCGCACGCGGTGACGGACATCAGCAGGACGCCGGCTATGAGCACCGGCCATCCCCTCCGGCCCCGTCGGCCCCCAACCGACGCCCCCGATATCGGCCGCACGTTCAATTCTTCTCCCCTCCCCGGGCCTGGTCGGACCCGCACCCCGGCGCGCGCCCCACGCACGCATCGGCGCATATTAACCGCACGGTTTTGGGGATGGTGTCAGCCGAAGGTCACCGTTTCGTAGCAACATCAACTGAACGGGACGTCAACCGGCCGCACCGCCCGCCTTCCACTCCTTCCACCCCATGTTCCATCCTCCGAGGCCATTGTCGGGAGCGACCTTTTTGTCATTGCTGTGCACGACTTCGATGACGTCCCCGACCAGGCTGCGGTCGTAGAACCAGCCCGCGGGCGTGTCCGAGCTGCCGCCCTTGACGTCCCTCAGGCCCACGCAGCCGTGGCTGACGTTGACGTTCCCGGGGGCGTCCGGGGCCCAGTAGTTGCCGTGCAGGAAGGTGCCGGAGTCGGTGAGCCGCATGGCGTGCGGGACGTCGGGGATGTCGTACTCGCCGCCGAAGCCGACCGTGCGGCTGTTCATGCGGGTGACGTCGAGCATCTCCATCACCACCATCTTCCCGTTGTAGGTGGTGTGCTCGGGGGCGCCGGCCGTGATGGGCACGGTGGCGAGCAGTGCGCCGTCCCTGCGCACCTGCATGGTGTGCTCGGCCGCGTCCACCACGGAGACCTGGCTGCGGCCGACGGTGAACTCGACCGTCTTGTACTGCAACCCGTACGCCCCGCGCGCCCCCTCCACGTCGCGCAGCCGCAGGTCGACGGTGACCCGGGTGCCGGGCTTCCAGTAGTGCTCGGGGCGGAAGTCCAGACGGTCCTTGCCGAACCAGTGCGGGCGGATCTCCACCGGGGGCCGGGCGGTGACGCGGACGGCCCGTTCGACGGCGGCCCGGTTCTCGATCTCCCGGTTGAAGGCCAGGGAGACGATCATCCCGGTGCCGACGGTGGCGCGGTTCTCGGGGGTGACGTATCCGATGAACCGCTGGTCGGGGACGTACGTCGTGAACGTGGTGTGCCGGGCCGAGCGGTGCCCGTCGCCGTCCAGCGCCACCGCGTCGACGGTGTACCTGGCGGCGAGCGCCAGCTTGGGCTCGTCCGGTTCCCAGGTCGTGCCGTCGGCCGTCAGATGGCCGGGCACCGGGGTCTCCTGGGCGTCCTGGGAGCGGCGTACGGTCACCGACTCCAGACGCCCGCCGGGCACCCGGACCCGCAGCGGCTGGTTCTGGTGCACCTCCTTGCTGCCGTCGTCCGGGGAGACGCGGATGGTGTCCTTGGGGGCCGGGGGTTTGCCCAGGACCCGGTCGATGCCGATGTCGTCCGTGATGTCCGGGCCGCAGCCGGTGGCTCCGGCCAGCAGTCCGGCCCATGTCATTAGCGCGGCCAGCGCGACGCCCGCGCGCCGTGCGCGTCCTTGTGCATGCCTCACGGGGGACTCAACGATCGTCCCCGCCCTTGGGAAACGTGAGTGCGACGCTAGCGCTGGGCAGAACAGTGGGGAGGACGACGCGACGGGGCACACGGCGGGACCCCGCGTGCCCGTTTCCACGTCGTTCCACGAGCCGCAGGAGGCTGACCCGTGACCAGCTCGGCCGAGCAGCAGGTAGTGGCGGAACAGCGCGCCGCAGTGGTCGACGGCACCCGGCGCGCCGCGCCACCCACCGTTCCGGTCTGGCCGGGCGCGTCCACTCCGCTGGGCGCGCGCTTCCGTATCGGTCCGGACGGTGTGGCCGGCACCAACTTCGCGCTGTGGGCGGCCGGTGCGGAGGCGGTCCAGCTGTGCCTGTTCGACGAGGGCGGACGGGAGACGCGCGTCCGTCTGACCGAACTGACGCACGAGATCTGGCACGGCTTCGTGCCCGGCGTGATGCCCGGTCAGCGTTACGGCTATCGGGTGGACGGCCGCTGGGACCCGTGGATCGGCGCCCGCTGGAACCCGGCGAAACTGCTCCTCGACCCGTACGCGCGTGCGGTGGACGGGGAGTTCAGCCTGCCGGCGGAGGTGTACGGGCACGTACGCGACTGGCCGGAGCAGCATGTCGCGGACACCGTGCGCGACGACCGGGACTCGGCGCCGCACGTCCCCAAGGGCGTCGTGGTGCACGACGACGAGGACTGGGCCGACGACCGCCGCCCCAAGACCCCGTGGGCGGACTCGGTCATCTACGAACTGCACGTACGCGGCTTCACCAAGCTGCACCCGGGCATCCCGGAGGAACTGCGCGGCACGTACGCCGGTCTGGCGCACCCCGCCGCGATCGAGCACCTGGTGAAGCTGGGCGTCACCGCCGTCGAGCTGCTGCCCGTCCACCAGTTCGCGCACGAGGACCACCTGCTGCGCCGCGGCCTCAAGAACTACTGGGGCTACAACTCCATCGGCTACTTCGCCCCGCACGCCGCCTACGCGGCCTCCGGTACGACGGGCCAGCAGGTCGGCGAGTTCAAGCGCATGGTCCGGGCGCTGCACGCGGCCGGCATCGAGGTCATCCTCGACGTGGTCTACAACCACACGGCCGAGGCGGGCGAGCTGGGCCCGACGCTCTCCCTCAAGGGCATAGACAACCGTGGCTACTACCGCCTCCAGGACGACGCCCGCCGCTACGCCGACTACACGGGCTGCGGCAACACCCTGCACGTCGTCCAGCCCCAGGTCCTCCGCCTGATCACCGATTCCCTGCGCTACTGGGTGACGGAGATGGGCGTGGACGGCTTCCGCTTCGACCTGGCCGCCGCGCTGGCCCGCTCCATGCACGACGTCGACATGCTCTCCCCGTTCCTCGCCGTGATCTCCCAGGACCCGGTGCTGCGCCGGGTGAAGCTGATCGCCGAGCCGTGGGACATCGGCTCCGGCGGCTACCAGGTGGGCGCCTTCCCACCGCTGTGGACGGAGTGGAACGACCGCTACCGCGACGCCGTCCGCGACTACTGGCGCGGCGCCCTGCCCGACGTACGCGACCTCGGCTACCGCCTGTCGGGCTCCAGCGACCTGTATGCCTGGGGCGGCCGGCGCCCCTACGCCTCGGTCAACTTCATCACCGCGCACGACGGTTTCACCCTGCGCGACCTCGTCTCCTACGAGCGCAAGCACAACGAGGCGAACGGCGAGGGGAACCGGGACGGCACGAACGACAACCGTGCCTGGAACTGCGGGGCGGAGGGAGAGACGGACGACGAGGGCGTACGGGCCCTGCGCCGCCGCCAGCTGAGGAACCTGCTGACCACCCTCCTGCTCTCCACCGGGGTCCCCATGCTGGTGGCGGGCGACGAACTGGGCCGCAGCCAGGGCGGCAGCAACAACGCCTACTGCCAGGACAACGAGATCAGCTGGCTCGACTGGTCCCTCCTGGACGACCCCGCCTGGCGCCCCCTGTTCGATCTGACCTCCCGTCTGATCACCCTGCGCCACCGCCATCCGGTGCTGCGCCGCCGCGCCTTCTTCTCCGGCCGCGCCCATTCGGCGGACGGTCTGCGGGACCTGGCCTGGTTCACCTCCCGGGGCACGGAGATGACGGAGGGCGACTGGTACGCGCCCGCCGCCACCCTCGCCATGTACCTCTCCGGGCGCGACATACCCGGCCGGGACGAGCGGGGCGTCCCGGTCCTCGACGACAGCTTCCTCGCCGTCCTCCACGCGGGCGACGCCCCCACCCCCTTCGTCCTGCCCGGCCCGCCGTGGGCGGAGCGGTACGAGGTGGTCGTCGACACCTCACGGGAGGACCAGGACGAGGCCCCGGCGGTGGTGCACGAGGCGGGCACGGAGATCACGGTGCCGGGACGGGCGGTGCTGCTGCTGAGGGTGGCCGGTTGAGCGCCCGTCAGCCCAGGATGCCCCGGTCGTAGGCCGTCGCCACCGCCGCCGCCCGGTCGTTGACGCCGAGTTTGGCGTACAGGTGGGTGAGGTGGGTCTTGACCGTCGCCTCGCTGATGAACAGCTCGCGGGCGATCTCACGGTTCGACGTGCCCCTGGCGACCAGGGCCAGCACTTCGCGTTCGCGTGCGGAGAGCGGCTCGTTGCCGGGAGTCCCGGGGGAACGGACCGCGGAGACCAGACGGGTGGCGACGGCCGGGGACAGCACCGTACGGCCCTCGGCGGCGGCCCGGACGGCGGTGAACAGCTCGTCGCGCGGGGCGTCCTTGAGCAGGTAGCCGGTGGCGCCGGCCTCGATCGCGGGCAGGGTGTCGGAGTCGGTGTCGTACGTGGTCAGCACGAGGACCTTGGCACGGGCGCCGCGCCGGGCCAGTTCGCGGATGGCGTCCACCCCGCCGCCGCCCGGCATGCGCAGGTCCATCAGGATCACGTCCGGGTCGAGGGCGGCGGCCCGCTCGATCGCCTCGCCGCCGTTCGCGGCCTCACCCAGCACGGTGAAGCCGGGCGCGGACTCGAACATGCCGCGCAGACCGTCGCGTACGACGGGGTGGTCGTCGACGATCAGCAGGGAGATCGCCTTCTGGTGCGGCGCGTCACTGGTCATGGCGGACCAACGGTACGCGAGCCGACAGCGCCGTGCCGTGGCCCGGCTCGGTCTCGACGGTCAGCGAGCCCGCGATGCGTTCGGCGCGGGCGCGCATGCCGTCGAGGCCGAACCCGCCGGTCCGGGTGCGTTCGGGGAGGGCGAGCGGGTCGAAGCCGGTGCCGTCGTCGCGGATGTCGAGGATCACCTCGTCGCCCAGGTAGGAGAGGGTGACGCCGACGCGGGAGGCGTGGGCGTGGCGGGCGGCGTTCGACAGTGCTTCCTGGACGATCCGCAGGAGGGTCGCCGCGACCTCCTCGTGCAGCTGTTCCGCGGTGCCGGTGACGGTGAACTCGGCGCAGACACGGGTGCGTTCGCCCCATTCGGCGACCGTCTTCTTCAGGGCTTCGGGCAGCCCGTCGTGCTCCAGCGCCACCGGCACCAGGTTGTGCACGGAGCGGCGGGCCTCGCCGAGGCTGTGCCGGGCCAGGTCGGAGGCGCGCTGGAGGTGGGTGCGGGCGATGTCGAGGTCCGGCGCGTTCGCGACGACCTGGAGCTGGGCGATGATGCCGGTCAGGCCCTGGGCGAGGGTGTCGTGGATCTCGGCGGCCAGGCGCCGGCGTTCGTCGGCGACCCCGGCTTCCCTTGCCTGGACGAGGAGTTGGGCGTGCAGGGCGGCGTTCTCGTCGAGGGCCTGCTGCAACGCCGCGTTGGTGCGGCCCAGTTCGGTGATGGTGTCCGCCTGGACGCGGGCGCGGTCCTGTTCCTGTTCGTTGAACCGGGTGAACACGGTGACCATGCCCATGTTGAAGCCGAGGATGAGGAAGAAGCCGGTCCACAGGACCAGCCCGTGCGGCGGCATGCCGCCCACCTCGCTGCCGGCCATGGTGATCGCGGTCAGGAAGAGACCGGGCATCACCAGCCGGCGGGGCAGGTCCCGGTTGGCGGTGTAGTACCCGGTCACGGCGTAGAGGGCGAAGAACGGGTTGAGCCAGGTGAGTACGAACCCGAGGGCCCAGCGCAGGAAGTAGAGGCACGCATCGGTCCGGCTCGGGCCCGTCCGCCGCCGCCTCGTCCTGGCCCACCACACCTGGAGGACGGCACCCGCGGCGACGAGTGCCACCGAGGCGACGACCGCGGGCCTGCCCATGCCGACCAGGTGGGCGGAGAGGGCCGCCGCGGCGACGCCGGCGACCAGCAGCCCGTAGGGCCCCCACCGGTAGAAGGAGGCCCGGGGCTCCTGTGGCGCGGTGTCCGTCATGGCCCCAGTGTCCGGCACGGTCCGCTCACTCCCAGCGGAACCAGCGGGCCGCCCCCGCCGTCAGCAGGACCGTCCAGCCCGCGAGCACGCCCAGGTGGCCCCAGCCGGGCCAGTCGCCGGCGGCCGCCTCGTTCAGGGCGCGGGCCGCAGCGCCGAAGGGAGTCAGGCCGACCACCCGGGCCAGCGTGTGCGGCATCTCCTGCACCGGCAGCCACACCCCCGCGCAGAACATCATCGGGAAGAACACCGCCGAGCCGACCGCACCGGCGATCTTCGTGGTGCGGGACACCGCGGAGACCACGGAACCGAGCGCGAGGGCCGCCGCGGTCGCGAGGAGCAGGGCCAGCAGATAGCCGGCCGGCTGCTCGGGCAGCGTCACGTCGAAGGCGAGCCGGCCGACGGCGAGCGCGAGCAGCGCGGAGCCCAGCGCCACCGTGCCCTGCACGGCCATCTGCGCGGTCAGCAACGCGGAGGGCCGTACGGGAGTGAGCCGCATCCGGCGCAGCACGCCCCGCTCCCGGTGACCGGTCAGTGCCTGGGGGAGCGACTGCACACCGGACATGATCAGGGCGATCAGCACGGCGATGGGCACGTAGGCGTCGACCGGCCGCAGCCCGCCCAGGGACTTGTCGGCCTCCCGGAACGACGGGATCGACCCGAGGATCACCAGCAGCAGCGTCGGGAACAGGAAGATCCAGAAAATGGCCCCGGGCTCGCGGCGGAACAGCCGGAACTCGGTGCGCAGGACGGCGGTGTTCATGCCGTGGCCTCCTCGGTGTTCTTGGCGGTCAGGTCGAGGAACGCGTCGTCGAGCGTTGCGTCCGTGACGCGCAGTTGATGGGCGGTGACACGGCGCCGGGCGAGCAGGGTGATGACCGCGTTCACGGTCTCGTCGGTGCCGGAGAGCGTGATCCGGCCGTCTTTGCGCTCGGTCGTGGCGAGCGCCGGGAGGGCGTCGAGGTCACGGTCGTCCAGCGGGGCGGACGGGGTGAAGCTGATGACGGTGGCGCCCGCCGAGCGCCGGATGAGGCCGGCCGGGGTGTCCAGGGCGGACACCCGTCCCTTGTCGATCACGGCGATACGGTCGCAGAGGCGCTGGGCCTCCTCCATGAAGTGGGTGACGAGGAGGACGGTGACGCCGCCGGCCCGCACATCCTCGATGAGCTGCCAGGTGTCCCGGCGGGCGCGCGGGTCCAGACCGGTCGTCAGCTCGTCCAGGACGACGATCCGGGGATCGCCGATCAGCGCCAGCGCGATGAACAGGCGCTGCTTCTGACCGCCGGACAGCTTGGCGAACCGCGTGGTGAGCTTCGGGGCCAGCCCGAGCCGCTCGGCGAGCGGCGCCCAGTCCAGCGGGCTCGGATAGAAGGAGGCGTACAGCTCCAGCGCCTCGCGGACGGTGAGCTTGGGCTGGAGCTCGCTCTGCTGGAGCTGGGCGCCGAGCAGGCGGGCCACGCGCGCGTGGTCGGCGACGGGGTCGAGGCCGGTGACCCGGACCCGGCCGCCGTCCGGGACGCGCAGGCCCTCCACGCACTCGACGGTGGTGGTCTTGCCGGCGCCGTTCGGGCCGAGGATCCCGAAGATCTCGCCCTCCTCGACGGCGAAGGACACTCCGTCGACGACGGGCCGGCCGCCGTAGGACTTGCGCAGGTCGCTGACTTCGATGACGGATGGCATGTACCGAGCGTCCCGGGAGGGGGCACCGGAGCGCATCGGCCGTCCCGCTCGACCCCGCATCAGCCGATCGGTTGATGCGGCGGTACGACCAACCCTGCCGGTACGACCCATCGAACATGCAGGTAGTAGGACTATCGGACGACGCCGGCCCGGCCAAAACTCGGTGGGCGTTGTCAGTGCCGGTCCGTAGGCTCGCGGTGATGCCCACGACACGTGCAACCACCGCCCGAGACCGTTCCGCCGTCCGTGTCCTCCTCCGCCTGTGGCCGTACGTGCGGCCCGCGCGGGCACGGTGGTCCGCCGCGGCGTTCGTCGCGGTCGTGGCCTCCTGTACGGGGCTGGTGATCCCGCTCGTCCTGAAGTGGCTGGTGGACGGGCCGGTGGCCGACCGGGACCCGCGGGGGGTGTGGCTGGGCGCGCTGTACCTGCTGCTGCTCGGCCTCGCGGAGGCGTTGCTGTTCGGGCTGCGGCGGTGGCTGGTGGCGCGGCCGTTGTCGCACGTCGAGGCGGAGCTGCGGGCGGGACTGTACCGGCATCTGCAACGGCTGCCGGTGGCCTTCCACGACCGCTGGGCCTCCGGCCAGCTGCTCTCGCGGGCCACCACCGACCTGATGCTGCTGCGCCAGTTCCTGGCCTTCCCGCTGACCTTCCTGCTGGTCAACTCGGTGACGATCCTCGTCGGCGTGGTCATCATGCTGATGCAGGACCGGGTGCTGGGACTGGTGGTCCTGGGCCCGGCCGTGCCCGTGATGGTGGCCTGCTTCGTCTTCGAACGGCGGTACGCCCAGGTGGCGCGGCGCGCCCAGGACCAGGTCGGGGACCTGACGACGGTCGTGGAGGAGAGCGTCCTCGGGATCCGGATCATCAAGGGCTTCGGACGGCACCGCAGCCAGGCGCGGGTGTTCCGGGAGCTGTCGGGCACGCTGCGCGGGACGGAGCTGCGCAAGGCCCGGCTGCTGGCGACGATCCTGGGTGTGATCGTCACCCTTCCGGAGCTGGCGATCGGGGTGACGCTGGTCTGGGGGACCATGCGGGTGGCGGACGGTCAGCTGTCGGCCGGGACGCTGGTGGCGTTCCTGTCGACGGCCCTCGCTCTTCGCTGGCCCGTGGACTCCATCGGCTTCCTGCTGGCGATGAGCCAGGAGGCGGCGACCGCGACGGAGCGGTACTTCGAGGTGCTGGACGAGGAGCCGGAGTCCGAGCACGCCGACGTGACCGCGCGGCCCGACGGGGACGAGGGCATCCGGTTCCACGACGTCCGCTTCCGCTACCCCGACGCCCCACCCGGCTCCCCTCCCGTCCTGGACCGGATCGACCTGCACATCCGCCCCGGCGAGTCGATGGCCCTGGTCGGCGCGACCGGCAGCGGGAAGACCACCCTCACCGCGCTGATCCCCCGGCTGCACGAGGTCACGTCCGGCCGGATCACGCTGGACGGCGCGGACATCACCGCGATGTCCCGCGCCCGGCTGCGCTCCCAGGTCGCCGTCGCCTTCGAGGAGCCCACGCTGTTCTCGGCCAGTGTGGGCGACAACGTTCTCATGGGAGCGGGTGACGAGGCCGGTGCCCCGGAGCTGGAGCGGGCGCTCGCCGTCGCCCAGGCCGAGTTCGCGCACGCGCTGCCGCAGGGCACCGGCACCCAGGTCGGCGAGCAGGGCCTGAGCCTGTCCGGCGGGCAGCGGCAGCGGCTGGCGCTGGCCCGGGCCGTGGTGGGCAGCCCCCGGTTCCTGGTCCTGGACGACCCGCTGTCCGCGCTCGACGTGCACACCGAGGCCGCCGTGGAGGCCGCGCTGCGCCGGGTCCTCGCCGACACCACCGCGCTGATCGTGGCCCACCGCCCCTCCACGGTGCTGCTCGCCGACCGGGTCGCCCTGCTCTCGGACGGCCGTATCGCCGCCGTCGGCACCCACCAGGAACTCCTGCGCTCCAACGCCGAGTACGCCCACCTGATGTCCGGCGCGGAGCCCGGGGAAGAATCCGAGGAAGAGACCGGGGAGATGTCAGGGGAAATTTCCGGGGAAGTGTCCGGGCAAGAGGAGGACGAACGATGACCGCCGCCCCCACCACGTCGGCCCCCGCCCCCGACGAGGAGGCGGAACTCCCCCGCCCGCCCGCCGCCGCCGACCCCTTCGACCACGACGTCCTGCCCACCCCGCCCGGCGCCACGGCCGCCCTGCTGCGGTCGCTGCTCGCCCCGATGCGGGCCCGGGTGGCGGTCACCACGCTGTTGCTGCTGTTCCAGCAGGCGGCGGTGCAGGCCGGCCCGCTGCTCGTGGCGTACGCCCTCGACAGGGCCGTACCGGCGCTGCGCGCGAACGGTGACCACGGGCCGCTGATCGCGGTGGGCGCCGGCTATCTGCTGTGCTCGCTGGTCTCCGGGGTGCTCCAGTTCGCGTTCATCGAGGCCTCCGCCCGGCTCAACCAGGACGTGCTGCTGGATCTGCGCGGCCGTATCTTCCGGCACGCGCAGGCGCTGAGCATCGACTTCCACGAGCGGTACACCTCCGGGCGGCTCATCTCCCGTTCCACGACGGACGTCGAGTCGCTGCGGGAGCTGCTCAGCGAGGGCCTCCAGGAACTCGTCACGGTCGTCCTGTCCTTCGTGTACATCTCGGCGATGCTGCTCTGGCTGGACCTGGGCCTGGGCGCGGTCGCGGTGGCCTCCTTCGTGCCGCTGTACCTGCTGGTGCGGCTGTACCAGCGGCGCGCCGGGCGGGTGTTCCGGGCCCGGTCCACGGCGATCGCGGCGGTGATCGTGAAGTTCGTGGAGACGATGAACGGCATCCGGCCGGTGCGCGCGTTCCGCCGCGAGGCCGTGAACGACGCCGGCTTCGGCGTGCTGAACCGGCGGCACGAGCGGACCAACGGCGACGCCCTCCTGGAGATGGCCCGCTATGTGGTCGGCTCCCGGCTGGTGGCCAACACGGCCGTCGCGGGGATCGTGCTGTGGGGCGCCTACCGGGTGGCCTCGGGCTCGCTGGCGCTGGGTGTGCTGGCGGCGGCGGTGCTGTACCTGCGGCGGCTGTACGACCCCATCGACCGGCTGGGCATGTTCCTGAACTCCTACCAGTCGGCGGCGGCCTCCCTGGAGAAGATCGCGGGCCTGCTGGCGCAGACGCCGTCCGTGCCGGAGCCGTCGCGGCCCACGGAGCTTCCGGTCCTGGAGGGCGAGCACCCCGGCCGCGAGGTCGTCTTCGACGGCGTCCGGTTCGCCTACCGCACCGGCGGTGAGGTGCTGCCCCGCTTCGACCTGACGATCCCCGCCGGGCAGACGGCCGCGGTCGTCGGCTCCACCGGCGCGGGCAAGTCGACGCTGGCCAAGCTGCTGGCCCGGTTCTACGACCCCACCGACGGGCGGGTCCTGCTGGACGGCGTGGACCTGCGCGAGCTGGCCGTGCCGGAACTGCGGCGCGGGGTGGTCATGGTGACGCAGGAGGCGTTCCTGTTCTCCGGCACGGTCGCCGAGAACATCGCCATCGGGCGCCCGGACGCGACCCGGGAGGAGATCGAGCGGGCGGCGAAGGCGATCGGCGCGCACGAGTTCATCAGCGCGCTGCCCGACGGGTACGACACGGACGTCCGCAAGAGAGGCGGGCGCATTTCGGCCGGACAGCGCCAACTGGTGGCGTTCGCCCGCGCGTTGCTCGCCGACCCGGCGGTCCTGATCCTGGACGAGGCGACCAGCTCGCTGGACGTCCCGGGCGAACGGGCGGTGCAGCGCGCCATGTCGACGGTGCTCAGGGGCCGTACGGCGGTGGTGATCGCGCACCGGCTGTCCACGGTGGAGATCGCCGACCGGGTACTGGTCATGGAGCACGGCCGGATCGTCGAGGACGGCGAACCGGCCGAACTGATCGCGGGCACCGGCAGGTTCGCGGATCTGCACCGGGCGTGGCGGGACAGCCTGGCCTAGCGGAGCCCGGTTACGGAGCCGAGGGAACGGGGGACGGATGATCGACGCCCATGAGGATCCCGGGACGCCCGACTGTCGTGGCGGCTGGTGGTACCTGTGGTGGCTGGTGCGGTGCCAGCCCGGCCGGTCGCTCGCGGGGGCGCTCCTCGGCAGCGTCTGGATGACGCTGCTGGCCGCGGCGCCCTATCTGATGTCCCGGGCGATCGACGACGGGCTGGTGGCGGGCGATCTGGGCACGCTCGCCCGGTGGACGGTGGTGCTGTTCGTGGTCGGGGCGGTCAACTCCTGGCTGAGCATCATGCGGCACCGGACGATGACGCGGGTGCGGATGGACGCGAACTTCCGCACGGTCAAGGTCGTCGTGGGGCACGCGGTCCGGCTGGGGGCCGCGCTGCCGCGCCGGGCCGGGGCCGGGGAGGTCGTCACGATCGGTGTGGGTGACGTCCAGACGATCTCGCAGGCGCTGACCGTGGTCGGGCCCGGCGCGGGCTCGATCGTGGTCTACCTGGTGGTGGCCGGGCTGCTGCTGTCGATCTCCGCGCCGCTGGCCGCGGTGGTGCTGCTCGGGGTGCCGGTGATCGCGCTGCTCACCGGGCCGCTGACGCTGCGGCTCCAGGGCGCGGAGAGCGAGTACCGGGAGCGTCAGGGTGTGCTGGCGGCGCGCATCGGCGACCTCGCGGGCGGGCTACGCGTGCTCAACGGCCTCGGTGGCAAGGGGCTGTTCGCGGACGCCTTCCGCAAGGACTCCCAGCGGCTGCGCGCGCAGGGCTATCGGGTGGGCGCCGTGGCCAGCTGGGTGCAGGCGCTCGGGGTGGGCCTGCCCACGCTGTTCCTGGCCGTGGTGACCTGGCTCGCGGCCCGGCTGGCGGCCCAAGGGGAGCTGACCATCGGTGAGTTGGTGGCCGTGTACGGCTATGTGGCGGTGCTGATAGGGCCGGTGGCGTTCTTCGTGCAGATGGCCTACGACCTGAACCGGGCCGTGGTGGCCGCGCGCCGGGTCGTACGGCTGCTGCGGCTGGAGCCGGAGCCGGACGAGGGCACACGGCCCGCGCCGGACGGGCCGGCGGAGCTGCACGACCCGGCGTCCGGGGTACGGGTGGCGCCGGGCCGGCTCGTCGCGCTGGTCGCCGTCCGGCCCGCCGAGGCCGCCGCCGTCGTCGACCGCCTCGGCCGGTACGGCCCCACCGGTGTCACCTGGGGCGGGACACCGCTCGACGCGGTTCCGCTGGCCGACGTACGGGCCCGGATCCTGGTCGCCGACAACGAGGCCGATCTGTTCGCCGGACCGCTCAGGGAGGTCGTCGCCGTCGAGCGCACGGCCGACGAGGCCGCGCTGCGCCGGGCGGTGTACGCGGCCGCCGCCGAGGACGTCGTACGCGGGCTGCCGGACGGGGTGGACTCGGCCGTCGCCGGGCAGGGCCGCAGTCTCTCCGGCGGGCAGCGGCAGCGGGTCCGGCTGGTACGGGCGCTGCTGGCCGACCCGGAGGTGCTGCTCGCCGTCGAGCCGACCTCGGCGCTGGACGCGCACACGGAGGCCACCGTCGCCGAGCGGCTGCGGGAGGCGAGGCAGGGCCGTACGACGGTCCTGACGAGCACCTCGCCGCTGGTACTGGACCGGGTGGACGAGGTGCTGTTCCTGGTGGACGGCAAGGTGGCGGCGAGCGGGCCGCACCGGCGGCTGCTCGCCGAGGAGCCGGAGTACCGGGCGCTGGTGGCCCGGGACGTCGAGGAGAACGCCGAGGAGGCCGTACGGTGACGACGGGCGAGGGACTGCTGCCGGTCGCGGACCGGGCCGGGGTGCGGCGGGCGACCGTGCGGCTGGTGCGGGCCGACGGGCGGGCGTTCGCCGCCACGCTGGTGCTCAACGCGCTGGCGGCCGTCGCGGGGCTCGCCGGGCCGTGGCTGGTCGGGCGGATCGTCGACGAGGTGCGGGCGGGACACGGAGCCGGGGCGGTGGACCGGCTGGCGCTGTGGATCCTGCTCTGCTCGCTGGCCCAGCTGCTGCTGGCCCGCTGGGCGCGGTACGTGGGGCACCGCTTCGGCGAGCGGACGCTGGCCCGGGTGCGCGAGGAGTACGTCGACCGGGTGCTGGGGCTGCCCGCGTCGACGGTGGAGCGGGCCGGTACCGGTGACCTGACCGCGCGCGGCACGGCCGATGTGGCGACCGTCGGCAGCACGCTGCGGGACATCGGTCCGGAGCTGCTGGTGTGCACCGCGCAGGCGCTGTTCGTGCTCGGCGCGGTGTTCGCCCTCGACCCGCTGCTGGGCCTGTTCGGGGTGCTCGGCCTGACCCCGGTCTGGCTGGCGCTGCGCTGGTACCTGCGCCGGGCCCGGGACGGTTATCTCGCCGAGGGGGCGGCCACCTCCGAGGTGGCCGAGATCGTGGCGTCGACCGCGGCCGGGGCCAGGACGGTCGAGGCGTTCCGGCTGCGGAAGCGGCGGATCGCGGCGAGCCGGGACGCCCTGGAGAAGTCCCGCCGCACCCGCTTCTACACGCTCCGCCTGCGGACCGTGTTCTTCCCGGCGGTCGAGGTGACGTACACCGTCCCGGTGGCGGGGGTGCTGCTGGTCGGCGGGTGGCTGCACGAGCGCGGCATGGTGGGCCTGGGCGCGGTGGTGGCCGCCGCGCTGTACCTGCGGCAGTTCACCGAACCGCTGGACCAGATCCTCATGCGGGTGGAGCAACTCCAGAGCAGCGGCGCCTCGTTCGCCCGGGTGGAGGGGCTGGCGCGGGCTCCCCGGGCGGAGCCGGAGGGTGCCTGCCCGGAACCGGCTGACGACCGGATCGACGTGCGCGGGGTGCGGTACGCGTACGAGCGCGGCGGCGAGGTGCTGCGCGGGGTCGACCTGACCGTGCGGCCCGGGGAGCGGCTGGCGGTGGTCGGTCCGTCCGGCGCGGGCAAGACGACGCTGAGCAGGCTGCTCGCGGGCGTCGACGCGCCGGGCTCGGGCACGGTGACGGTGGGCGGGGTGCCGGTCGCCGGGCTGGAGCCGGAACGGCTGCGCCGGCAGGTCGTGCTGGTCACCCAGGAGCACCATGTCTTCCTCGGCACGGTCCGGGAGAACCTGCTCATCGCCGAACCGGCCGCGAGCGACGAGCAGTTGTGGTCGGCGCTCAGCGCGGTCGGCGCCGACGGCTGGGTGCGTGAGCTGCCGGACGGCCTGGACGCGCGCCTGGGCGCGGGCGTCCGCGCCACGGACGGCTCGCAGGCCCAGCAGCTCGCGCTCGCCCGGGTGGTGCTGGCCGACCCGCACACGCTGATCCTGGACGAGGCCACCGCCCTGCTGGATCCGGCCACCGCCCGGCACACCGAGCGCGCCCTGGCCGCCGTACTCCAGGACCGTACGGTCATCGCCATCGCGCACCGTCTGCACACCGCGCACGACGCCGACCGGGTGGCGGTGATGGAGGACGGCCGCCTCACCGAACTCGGTACGCACGAGGAGCTGGTGGCGGCCGACGGCGCGTACGCGGCGCTGTGGCGCACGTGGCACGGGGGACAGGCTTGACGTGCTCCCTGGCTTAAAGTCCAGGGATTCCGGCCTGGGTCGTGTGACCCTTCCGGGGGCTTCCTGCTTCACCGCGCTGTGCGGGCACGTGCGCCCGTCTTACCGGCGCTCCACAGGCGTTTAGCGTCTCCGCCCGTCCGGCGGCGACGATGCGGCGTCCTTCGCAGAGGACGTTACGGGCTGCGTTGTGGTCGCGGTCGTGAACGGTGTGGCACTCGCCGCACGTCCACTGGCGGACGTGCAGGGGCTTGGGGCCGTCCCGGTATCCGCAGGCCGAGCAGACCTGGGAGGACGGAAAGGCCCGGCCCACCTTGGTGAAGGTACGGCCATGCAGAGTCGCCTTGTACTCCAGCATCCGTACGAACGCGGACCATCCCGCGTCGTGCACGGACTTGGCGAGCCGGGTGCGGCCGAGACCGGACACCGCGAGGTCTTCCACGTACACCGCTTGGTTGTCGCGGATGATCTGTGTGGATGCCTTGTGGTGGAAGTCCCGGCGCCGATCGGTGACCTTGGCGTGCTGGCGTGCGACCTTGATGCGGGCCTTGGCCCGGTTCTTCGATCCCTTGACCTTGCGGGACAGCTCCCGCTGAAGGCGCTTGAGTTCCTTCTCCGCCCGGCGCAGGAAGCGGGGGCTGTCGATCTTTTGGCCGTCGGACAGGACGGCGAAGGCGGACAGGCCGAGGTCGATACCGCACTCCGACTCCACCTGCGGGAGGATGTCGGGTGCGGTGTCCACGACGAAGCTGAGGAAGTACCGGCCGGAGCTGTCCTTGGTGACGGTCAGGGACGTCGGGGCGGCCGGAAGCCGGCGCGACCACTTGATTTTGAGGTTGCCGACCTTGGCCACGTACACCGTGCCGTCTTCCTGGAGGGAGAAGGCGTTGGTGTTGAGGCGGATCGACTGCCGGGTGTCCTTCTTCGACTTGTACCGGGCAGGCCCGATCTTGCGGCCGGGCCGCTTGCCGTTGACCGAGTCGAAGAAGTTCTTGTAGGCGGCATCCAGGTCCCGCAGGGACTGCTGTAGGACGACCGCCGAGACATCCGCGAGCCAGGCGCGTTCCCCGGTGCGCTTGGCCTGGGTGATACGCAGCCGGGACAGCTCGGCCGACTTCACATACGGCAGCCCAGCCGCGTGCGCTTCCTTCCGGTCGCGCAGGCAGTCGTTCCACACCACCCGGGCACACCCGAACGCACTAGCCAGCGCACGGCGCTGGGCGGCGTCCGGGTAGGCCCGGTAGTTGTAGCGGAGCTGCACGACCGGGACGTTACTCACGATTGGTCTCATGAATGACCAAAAGAGCAAAAGGTAGATTGTATTCGGAATCTACGGCGGCTTCGCAGCGGAGCTGAAAGAGTTCAACGGCGAACGCGATCACACCCGCCTCTCGGTGCACCACCCGACCAAGGCCACCGTCCCGAATGTCGGCCAACAGCCTCACGGGCGTCTACGCCCGCCGCATACGGCAGGAGTCCACCGGCCGGATCAACCGCCCTTCATGCAGCAGGCACCTGGGGTCTCCCTCGCATCCCCGGCGTGAACGCCGGAGCTTTCTGCAAGAGCCCCCTGTAAAAAAGTCCGTATATCGAACGTGAATATCCGGACAACGAACTAATTCCGGCCAAATTCCTGACGCGCTCCTGACAGACACGCGTACCGCTGCCACCCTTCCCAACAGTCGCTTCACAGCAACCCCACAGTTTCACCGCTGTGATCTCCCCTGGCCGCGTGACCCGCGGCCACGCAGAAGGAGTCCGTGTTGAGAAGCAATACCTCGCGCAGACGCACCTCCCACACCCCCTCCCGGACCACCGCGCGCCGCACCGCCGCCGTCGCCCTCGCCGGCGTCACCGCGCTGATCGCCGCGGCCGTCCAGTCCGGCGCAGCCAGCGCCGCCCCGGCCAAGTCCTCCTCGGGCAAGGCGAATTCGTCCCACGTGACGGTCAGACTCAGCCCCTCGCAGCGCGCCGAGCTGCTCCGTGACGCCAGTTCCGCCAAGGCCGGCACGGCCCGGGCGATAGGCCTCGGCGCCAAGGAGAAGCTGATCGTCAAGGACGTCGTCAAGGACGGCGACGGCACGCTGCACACCCGCTACGAGCGCACCTACGCCGGCCTGCCCGTCCTCGGCGGCGACCTCGTCGTCGAGACCGCGAAGTCCGGCGCCACCGAGTCCGTCGTCAAGGCGACGAACGCCACCCTCAAGTTCGCCGGCCTCACCCCGGCCGTGAGCGCCACCAGCGCAGAGAAGCAGGCCGTCCAGCGCGCCAAGGCCCTCGGCGCCGTCAAGCCGGCCGCCGCCGACACCCCCCGCAAGGTGATCTGGGCGGCGAGCGGCAAGCCCGTCCTCGCCTACGAGACGGTCGTCGGCGGCCTCCAGGACGACGGCACCCCGAACCAGCTGCACGTCGTCACCGACGCGACCACCGGCAAGAAGCTCTACGAGTACCAGGGCATCGAGACCGGCGTCGGCAACACCCAGTACAGCGGCCAGGTCACGCTGACCACCACCCAGTCGGGGTCGAACTACACCCTCACCGACGGGGCGCGCGGCGGCCACAAGACGTACAACCTCAACCACGGCAGCTCCGGCACCGGCACGCTGTTCTCCCAGACCAGCGACACCTGGGGCAACGGCACCACGTCGAACGCCGCCACCGCGGGCGCGGACGCGCACTACGGCGCCGCGGAGACCTGGGACTTCTACAAGAGCACCTTCGGCCGCAACGGCATCAAGAACAACGGCGTCGGCGCCTACTCCCGCGTCCACTACGGCAACTCGTACGTCAACGCGTTCTGGGACGACAGCTGCTTCTGCATGACCTACGGCGACGGCTCCGGCAACGCCGACCCGCTGACCGCGCTCGACGTCGCCGGCCACGAGATGAGCCACGGCGTCACGTCCAACACCGCGGGCCTGAACTACAGCGGCGAGTCCGGCGGCCTGAACGAGGCGACCTCCGACATCTTCGGCGCGGGCGTCGAGTTCTACGCGAACAACTCCTCCGACGTCGGCGACTACCTCGTCGGCGAGAAGATCGACATCAACGGCGACGGCACCCCGCTGCGCTACATGGACAAGCCCAGCAAGGACGGCGCGTCCAAGGACAGCTGGTACTCGGGTCTCGGCGGCCTCGACGTGCACTACTCCTCGGGCCCCGCGAACCACTTCTTCTACCTGCTGAGCGAGGGCAGCGGCGCCAAGGTCATCAACGGCGTCAGCTACAACTCGCCCACGGCGGACGGGCTTCCGGTCACCGGCATCGGCCGGGACAAGGCGCTTCAGATCTGGTACCGGGCGCTGACCACCAAGTTCACCTCCACCACCAACTACGCGAGCGCCCGCACCGGCACCCTCGCGGCGGCCGGTGAGCTGTACGGCACCACGAGCACCGAGTACAAGGCGGTGCAGGACGCCTGGGCGGCCATCGCGGTCGGCTCGCGCTCCGGTGGCGGCGGCGGTGGCGGCAGCTCGTACGAGAACACCACACCGGTGTCGATTCCGGACAACGGGCCCGCTGTCACCTCGAACATCACCGTCTCCGGCAGGAGCGGAAACGCGCCAAGCAACCTCCAGGTGACGGTCGATATCAGCCACACCTGGCGGGGTGACCTGGTGGTCGACCTGGTCGGCCCGTCCGGCACCTCGTACCGCCTGAAGAACTTCAGCTCCTCCGATTCGGCGGACAACGTGAACGCCACCTACACGGTGAACGCTTCCTCCGAATCGGCCAATGGTACTTGGAAGTTGAAGGTCCAGGACCAGGCCGCGCAGGACGTCGGAACGATCAACAGCTGGAAGCTGACCTTCCCGTAAGCCCAGCACAGGGCACCACGCGCAGGGCGCCGTCCGGGAGGTTCGAATCCCCCGGGCGGCGCCCGTTCACAAGCGTGTAACACCGCCCAGAAAACTGGTTTTCAGCCAACATCACTTCAGGGTCATGACATGTACGCGGCCCTGGTGTCACTCTTCCTTCACCCGCCGCACAACACAGCAACTTCACAACGCCACACTCCGGTCAGTAACCCCACGCTGACCCGGACTCCCCCACGAGAAGGAGCTTGAGTGAGCCCCCTCTACGCGCGTCACAAGCGCACCACTCTGGCCATCGCCACCGCTGTCGCGGCCGGAGCCCTGCTCACCACCGGTCTGACCACCAGCGCCTCCGCCCAGCCGGCCGGCGCCGCCAAGCCCCTGGCCGCCGCCCCGACCTCGCTGTCCGCGGCCGCCCGCACCACCCTGGTCCAGAAGGCGCAGGCCGGCGCCGCCGAGACCGCCCAGCACATAGGCATCGGCGCCAAGGAGAAGCTGGTCGTCAAGGACGTCGTCAAGGACGTCGACGGCACCGTCCACACCCGCTACGAGCGCACCTACGCGGGCCTGCCGGTGCTCGGCGGCGACCTGGTCGTCCACACCTCGAAGGCGGGCAAGACCGAAGGCGTCACCAAGGCGACCAAGGCGGCCATCAAGGTGGCCTCGCTCAAGCCGCAGATCGCCGCCTCCAAGGCGGAGAAGCAGGCGGTGACCGCCGCCAAGACCCTGGGCTCCGCCAAGACCGCGGCCGACGGCGCGCGCAAGGTGATCTGGGCCGGCTCCGGCAAGCCCGTCCTCGCCTACGAGACGGTCGTCGGCGGCCTCCAGGACGACGGCACCCCGAACCAGCTGCACGTCATCACCGACGCCGCCTCCGGCAAGAAGCTCTTCGAGTACCAGGGCATCGAGAACGCGACCGGCACCGGCAAGACGCTGTACTCGGGCACCGTCAGCCTCACCACCTCGCTGTCGGGCTCGACGTACTCGCTGACCGACGCCTCGCGCGGCAACCACAAGACGTACAACCTGAAGCACGGCACCAGCTCGGGCACCGGCACGCTCTTCACCAACACCACCAACACGTGGGGCACCGGCACCGCGTCCAGCTCCTCCACCGACGTGACGGCGGCCGCCGACGCCGCCTACGGCGCGCAGGAGACCTGGGACTTCTACAAGTCCACCTTCGGCCGCAGCGGCATCAAGAACAACGGTGTCGGCGCCTACTCCCGCGTCCACTACGGCAGCTCGTACGTCAACGCCTTCTGGGACGACAGCTGCTTCTGCATGACCTACGGCGACGGTGACGGCAACACCCACCCGCTCACCTCGCTGGACGTGGCCGGCCACGAGATGAGCCACGGCGTCACCGCCAACACCGCCGGCCTGGACTACAGCGGCGAGTCCGGCGGCCTGAACGAGGCGACCTCCGACATCTTCGGCACGGGCGTCGAGTTCTACGCCAACAACGCCTCCGACCCCGGTGACTACCTCATCGGCGAGGAGATCGACATCAACGGCGACGGCTCGCCGCTGCGCTACATGGACAAGCCCAGCAAGGACGGCGGCTCGGCGGACAACTGGTCCTCCTCCGTCGGCAACAAGGACGTGCACTACTCGTCCGGCGTCGCGAACCACTTCTTCTACCTCCTCTCGGAGGGCAGCGGCGCCAAGACGATCAACGGGGTGTCCTACAACTCCCCGACGTCCAACGGCTCCACGGTCACCGGCATCGGCCGCGCCAAGGCGCTCCAGATCTGGTACAAGGCGCTGACGACGTACATGACGTCGACGACGAACTACAAGGCCGCCCGCACGGCGACCCTGAGCGCGGCGTCCGCCCTGTACGGCTCCACCAGCACCGAGTACAAGACGGTGGCGGCGGCCTGGTCGGCGGTCAACGTCAGCTGACGCCCGGCGATGTGACTATGGCGGCCCCCGGGACGAACTCGCTCCCGGGGGCCGCCTTACTCTTGGGTCCCATGTCATCGGCGTCCTTCACGTACGAGCCGGTCGGTGCGACCCGCGAGGACCTCTCCGCCTGCCCGCCCGGCTTCCACCCCCTGCACGTGCGCACCCGGATCGGCGAGGGCGAGCCGGTCTTCCGCCGCGCCGCCGAGGCGGTCCTCACCTGGGAGATGCACCGCGCGATAGGCGTCGGCCTCGCCACCACGGCCGACCGCGCCGCCCCCGAGGTCGACGTCACGGTCACCCTGGCCGGCCTCATCAAGGCCCCCTGCCGCATCATCTGGACCGTCGATGAACCCCGCCGCGCCGGCTGGGCCTACGGCACGCTTCCCGGCCACCCGGAGTGCGGCGAGGAGGCCTTCGTCGTCGACCGCACGGGGGACGGCACGGTCTGGCTGACGGTGGCCGCCTTCAGCCGCGCGGCGAAGTGGTACGCGAGGGCGGGCGGGGCGGCTACGCGGGGGTTGCAGCATGCTTACGCGCGGCGGTGCGGGGCGGCGCTCAGGAGGCTGTGCGCGGAGCTGGCCGAGGACTGACCCAAGGGCTGTCCTGCCCAGGAGGGAGATACGAGGCAACCCCGCAACTGCTCGTCTCGTGGCGACGAATGACAGGGCCCGTCGCCTGAGTGCTGCCTGCCCGCTCGGGTCGGCCGGCGCATCGGCGGCCACGCCGAGGGCCGCGCGGGTGATTGTTCTGACGACCGGCCCACCGGAAAACCCCCCGTCCCAGCGAATCGGCATACTGCCCCAATGCGGACGCAGCAGAAGATTCCCGACCTGATCCACCAAACCTGGAAAGACACCGACGTACCCCCCGAATGGGAGGCGTGGGCCGACTCCTGGCGTCAGCGCCATCCTGGCTGGGGTTACCGTCTGTGGACCGACGCGGACAATCGCGCATTCCTCCAGGAGCACTATCCGTGGTTCCTGCCCGTCTACGACGGCTATCCAGAAGCAATCATGCGGGCCGACGCAATTCGCTATTTCCTGCTCGACCATTTCGGCGGGCTCTACGTCGATCTGGACTTCGAGTGCCTCCGCCCCGTCGATGACATCCTTGACGGGCACGAACTCGTCCTCGGCTGCGAACCGGAGGCGCACACACGGCTGCTGCTGGCCCGCCGGCGCGGATTCGGCCGCATCGTCGGCAACGCTTTCATCGCGTCACGGCCGGGCCACCCCTTCTGGGCACACGTGCACCAGCAGTTGGTGGGCTCCCACAAGTCGTCCAGTGCGCTGGACGCCACAGGCCCTTTCTTCCTCACCAGAGCGATCGACAGCGTCCCGGATCCTGCCTCGATCACGGTCCTCGGTCCGGAGGTCCTCTACCCCGAGGTGAGCCCGTACGCGGCAGAACTGTTCGGCCCTCAGAATGCCGATCACGAACGTGCCTACGCCGTGCACCACTGGTCCGGCAGTTGGGTGGCAGACACCCCCGCCGGCCCACGGACCTCCGTCGGCAAACGGATCCCGTTCTGGGCGAGCCAGGAGCTGCACCCCCTCGCCGACGGCATGCTCAGTCTTGACGCGCAACGCCGCCGCTGGGCCTCGGGCACGCCCGCGCCGACGGTGTCATGCCTGATGGTGACCAAGGACCGCTCGTCGACGGCCCGTCGCGCGATCAGGTGCTTCCGCGCGCAGACCTACCCGAACCTGGAACTGGTCGTCGTCGAGGACGGTACGGACGACGCCCTCGAACGGCACATCCGCGAGCAGGGCGACCCGCGGATCCGCCATCACCGACTCCCCCCGGAGGGACGGCCGTTGGGCGATCTGCGCAACGAGGCGGCGGACCGGGCGACCGGGCCCTACGTATGCCAGTGGGACGACGACGACCTGTATGACCCGGAGCGGGTCGAGACACAGATGGCGGCGATCCTTGCGCTGGGAGTCGACGCCTGCTTCCTCGCCCGTGAACGGCTGTGGTGGCCCGCTCGGCGCAAGCTCGCGGTCTCCTGCGTGCGCGTCTGGGAGGGGTCGATGGTATGCGCCAAGGATCGGCTGCCGCGCTACCCGGCACTGCGCCGGGGCGAGGACACGCCGGTGGCGGAAGGGGTGGTCCGCAGCTGCCGGGTGGTGTCGGTGGACGCACCCGAGCTGTACACCTATGTATGTCACGGCAGCAATACGTTCGACGAGTCCCATTTCGCGGAGCACTTCGACGTGGCGACCGAGGTCTGGGCCGAACCCGGCGCCTACGCCGAGCGGTTGCAGGCCATGGCGACCCGGATGCCGATCGAGCCGAAGGACATCGCCCACGCCGAGACGGTCCACGCCGCCGCCCTGGCCTGCGTCCAAGGACCGCAGACGGCCGTGGAGCCGGCCCCGGGCCCGGCAAGCGAGCGGCCACGGGTGCTGGTGCTCACCCCCGTCAAGGACGCGGCCACATTCCTGCCCCGCTATCTGGAGAGCCTCCGCGCCCTGGACTACCCGCGCGAGGCGGTCTCCCTGGGCATGCTGGAGGGCGACAGCAGGGACACGACGAGAGAACTGATCCAACAGGTCCTGCCCGACCTCGAGGGGGAGTACCGGCGGGTCACCCTGGTGCACCGCGACTTCGGCCTCCAGCTGGAGGGCCCCCGTTGGGAGCCGGGTGTTCAGCGCCGACGCCGGTCCGTGCTGGCCAGGGCCCGCAATCATCTGCTCTCCCGGGCCCTTGCCGACGAGGAGTGGGTGCTGTGGCTCGACGTCGACGTCACCGACTATCCGGCCGACCTGATGCAGCGTCTCCTCGGAGCGCGCAAGGACATCGTCGTCCCACACTGTGCCACCACGGCGGGCGGACCCACGTACGACCTCAACACGTTCGTCCTTCACCGCAGGGCCGGCACGCTCAACTGGTCCCAATGGCTTCGCGACGGCATCCTGCAGCCCCCCAAAGGGTTCGGCCGGACCTACCTCGACGAGTTGCGGGGACAGGGGCTGGTCCGCGTCGACTCCGTGGGGGGCACGGCACTGCTCGTTCGCGCCGACCTGCACCGTGACGGCCTGACCTTCCCCTGCTTCCCGTACCAGCACCTCATCGAGACCGAGGGCCTGGCCGCGATGGCCCGGGACATGGGCACCGCGTGCTGGGCCCTGCCCGACCTCGAAGTGCTGCATCCGCACCACGTCCCGGACCCGGCGGGCGTCGGGGCCGTGTCCCCGTCCTGACGACTCCAGCACTTGGAGTAATCATTTTGACACGAAAAGTAAGCAAATCCTACGGTGGCGCCACTGCACTGGTCGCGGAACGCACCGGCCTTGCAGGGCAGCTCCCCCACCCTCGACAGAGAGGCCCCACCGTGAAAGCCCGTGTCGTATCCTCGCTGGCCCTCCCCGCTGCGCTGGCAACCGCCGGACTACTGAACGGCGCAGAGGCGGCCTATGCCGCAGCCGTCGCTTCGGACTCGCTCCCCACGACGGCGGCATACGGGCACCCGGAGCAGGCGATGGGCGGCGTCACCGTCACCTCCGGGTACGAGCACCCGTGCACGCCCATGGGCAACATGACGATCACCGACTACATCCACTGCTGCACGCCCATCGGCAACATGACCATCACCGGCTACCACCACCACTGCTGCGCACCCGTCGCCAACCTCACGTTCTGCGACTACGGACACCACGGGCACCTGTGGCCCTTCGAGGGCTAGGGCCTGTCGACGGCGCTCCGCCACGAGTGGGCGATCCGGCGGGTCTACCGCGACACGGCCTCCAACAGGGCCCGAGGGGGGCCACCGGCACCCGGCGAGGCGGAATCCTGCCCCGCCCTGCCCCTTCCCGTTCCCCTTCTCGTTCCGAAGCGAAAGACGGCGCATGCCCCAGAGGTCCGACCCCGTGGTTTCGGTGGTCATCCCGTGCCACAACTACGCCCGCTATCTGCCCGAGGCGGTGTCCAGCGTCCTTGCCCAGACGTTCGAGGACTGGGAACTCGTCATCGTCGACGACGGCAGTACCGACAACACCGTCGAAGTGACCGAGGGCCTGATCACCCGTTACCCCGAACGGCGCATCAGATTGCTCCAACAGACCAATGCCGGGGTCTCCGCCGCACGCAACACCGGAATCGAGGCCGCCGCCGGCCGCTACATCCTTCCCCTGGACGCCGACGACACGATCGCGCCCACGATGCTGGAGAAGACCGTCGCGGTGCTCGACAGCGATCCCGAGGTCGCCATCGCCTCGACCGACGTGTTCACCTTCACCGACGACGATCTTCCCCCACAGGTGATGCCTCTCCCCGCCTACAGCAGAGAGCTGCTGCTCCAGCGCCTGATCATGTTCTACTGCTCGCTGTACCGCCGTGAAGCGTGGCAGACCGTGGGCGGGTACGACGAGAACATGCGGGCCGGAGAGGACTGGGACTTCTGGATCGGCTGTGCCGAGCACGGCTTCGATGCGTACCACATCCATGAGCCGCTGTTCGGGGCGCGCAACAAGGACACCGGACTGCACGTGGAAGCCGCCGAGAACGACCTGGCGATCCGGGCCCGGATCGTGGCCAACCACCCGGACCTGTTCAAGCCGATCACCCGCGGCTGGGCACACGCCGTGCTGAACCAGGACGCGGAAGCCTGCCTGCGGGACGAGAACGTGCCCGACGACATCCTCACCCGGGCCGCCGAGATGGACCAGTTCCTCGCCGCGGTCATGGCCCTGCAGAGGACCACGCGGGTGCAGTACTACCATATCCGGCGCCTGGAGCAAGCGCTGGCCGCTCACAACGGAACCGCCGGCCCGCCCAGCCAGGGAAGGGAAGAGACACCGACGGCATCCGCCGTGTGAGACGTGCAGCACCGCATCCCCGTCGACCTGAGCCAGCAGGGGCATGACCAGCCGCAGCATGTCGTCCTGCTGGTCACTCACCTCCATTCCCTTGGCCATACGGAGCGCCACGGTGAGCGTCGGGGTGAAGCCGAGCCCGGCGACGACGGCGACCTCGGGCGTTGTCGTCTGGGCGCCAGGCCTGCGACCAGGCTGAAGACTCCGAGATTATGAGAGCGACCGGCTGGGTGGCGTGTCCCGGATGCGGATGGTGACCTGGACGGGCATGTCGGGTTCGTGGTGCTCGGCGAGAAGCGCCATGGTCGGTGGAGCCCTTCCGGCTAGTTGGTGATCTGCCGGAGCGGGACGTCCTTGCCCCACGATTCAAAGCGATTCCCTCGTCGGGCACACCCAGGGCAGCCGGGAAATCAGCCAACCACCGCCCAGGAGCGCTCCGTCAGCCGTGAGCAGGGTTCCCGAGTGGGCGCGTACCGCGGCTGTCAGGGCCGGCCCGCGCAGGCCGGGGGCCTCGGCCAGGGTCTGGGCGAGCGCTGTGACGGCGGTTTTGGCTCCGCGCAGGGCGCACATCTGGGGATGGACGGCCCACACCTCACGCTCCCGCGCCGCCCGGCACAGTGCGGCGAAGGAGACCAGCCCGCACTCCACCGGCGTGAGGACGGGACCGGTACCCCGTACGAAGTGCGTGAACCGGTCCTGGGATGCCAGCACCGCCAGCCCGCCCCCAGCGCCCAGCGCGAGCCCCGCCGCCCCTGCCTCCTCCGCGACTCCGAGCGCCAGCCTCGTCCAGTCGGGTCCCTCGTCCTGGGCAACCGCAAGCGCCATGGTCCCCAGCGCCATCGCGCCCTCGACGATCGTGCGGGCCAGCGCGTCCGTGTCCGGCCCCCAGCTCAGTGCGGGCCCGTCGGCTCGTACGAAGGGCAGCAGACACGCCAGGCCGGCGGCCTGGTACACCGGCAGCGCCCGCCTGGCAGCCTCTGTGTCGGTGTGGCCGACGACCGCCGCGTATCCGGCGCCGACGACGGTATGGGCGACCTGTGGTGTCTCGTCGTGCACGTGCCACTCGGCGGCATCCGGGTGGACGGCCCTGACCCGCTCCAGTTGGCTGAGAAGGACCGCCCCCCAGGCCGTGTGCGGGCCGGTCAACGGCGCGACGACGGCAACGCTGGGTCGGGGCACCGGGATCAGCCCCAGATGAGCGAGTCGCTGCCCGCGGCGACGACCTGGAGGTGGGTGTCGACAGTCGCGGGGCTCGCCGCGCCACCGAGGACCAGTACTGCGGCGAGGGTCGCGAACAGGCCACGGAACAGGTGAGAAGCAGACATGGGTGTCCCCCTGGAAGTTCGTCGTTCAGTGAGTGATGAGTGAGTGCTCAGCGGGTTCTCGATGTGTGATCAGCATGTCCCGGCGCGGGCGTCCGCTGCCATGCCCAGGGGAGTTCCGGGACCGGCCATGGCCAGGGGCGGACTCCACCCGGACACCGACCAGGCCTTCGACCTGTCCGTACTTCGGACCGTGACTGTTCCGCTGCTCGGCGCATTCCTAAGATCCCGAACGGAGCACGGCCGGGGGTGCGGTGCCGGTGGATCAGTTGGGGGACGATTCCAGGTGGACGCACGCGCAAGGGCCCAGGAGCTCTATCGCCTCGCTCTCGACAACGCCGCCTGGCGCTCGGAGACCCTCACCGAGGACCGTGGCTGGAGCGGGACGGAACTCGCCGAGGCACTGCGGCTGCTCGGCCGGCTCGGCCTGTTCGTACCGTCGTCGAGCAACCGCAACGGCTGGACGGCTCTCGCCCCGGACACCGCGCTGCGCAATCTGCTCCTCGACGAGGAGCAGCACACGAGCGCCCTGCTGACCGCCATACAGCAGACCCGCTCCGCGCTCACCCAGGTCGTCGCGGACTTCCAGCCGGTGCACGCCCGCGCGTTGTCCTCAGTCCAGATGGAGGTGGTGACCGGTGCCGCCAATGTGTCGGCCGCCCTGGAGGACGCCTCGCAGCGAGCGGAGGAGGAGGTGCTCTCGATGCACCCGGGGCGTGCGCTGCCCTCCGAGATGGTCGAGGCGGGTCTCGAGCGCGACCGGCTCGTGCTCGGCCGCGGCGTACACATCCGTACGATCCATCTGGGTTCGGCAGCCGCCGTGCCGCACATGACGGCCTATCTGCGCCGGCTGAACGGCGCGGGCGCCCAGGTCCGCACCGCGCACACCCTGCCACTACGGCTGATCGTGGTGGACCATTCGCTGGCGATCGTGCCGGCGTCCCAGACCGCGGACGGGGAGATCGCCGCCGTCGTACTGCGCGGCGAGACACTGGTCAGTGTCTTCCAGGGGATCTTCGAGCACTGCTGGGCCAGCGCCGCCGTACTGACCGAGTCCGCGACCGCGAGCCCCGAGGGCGACTGGCACCCGACCGGCCGGCACCGTGAGCTGGTGCGGATGCTCGCCGGCGGACTCACCGACGAGGCGATGGCCCGCAAGCTCGGGGTCTCCGAGCGTACGGTCCGCCGCCTCGTCGGTGAGCTGACCGAACGGCTAGGCACGGCCAGCCGTTTCCAGGCCGGTGTCTGCGCCGTCCGGCTGGGCTGGCTCGACGACTGACGCCTGCCGCGGTGCGGCCGCGCTGCGTCCCCATGCCGTGCCCGCGAGCACGAAGAGCGCGCCCAGCAGGCCCAGCCACCCGGGCCGGTCCCCGGCGAGTGTGATCCCGACGACGGCGGCCCACACCGGCTCGGTGCCGAGCAGCAGGCTGACCCGCGACGGGGATGTCCGGCGCACCGCCCACATCTGCACGAAGAACGCGAACAGAGTGCAGAACGCGGAGAGGTAGAGCAGCCCGAACCAGTCCCTGGTCCCGAAGTCCGCCGCGGTCGCCCACGGGGTGCTGCCGGTGCCGGGCGCCCCGGAGAGCAGCGCGAACACCACGACCGCGCTGCCCAGTTGGACCGTGGTCATCGACAGCGCGTCCGCGCCCTGTACCGACCGCATGCGCGACATCGCCAGGACGTGCACGGTACGGGCGACGGCCGCGCCCAGCATCAGCAGATCACCGAGGGACGGCGCACTGAAGCCGGCACCCTGCGTGAGAAGCAGCACACCGAGCACCGAGAGCCCCGCGGCCGCGACGAACGACAGCGAGGGCCGAGTGCCCGTGAGCCGGCTCTCCGCGACGGGCGTGAAGATCATGGTGAGGCTGATGATGAGCCCGGCGTTGGTCGCCGAAGTGTGCACGACGCCGTACGTCTCAAGGAGGAAGATGCCGGACAGGATCAGCCCGAGGGCGCCGGCGCCCCGTATCTGTGCCCCCTTCAGAGCCCGCAGCTTGCGCCATCCGGCCACGACCAGGACCGGCAGCACCACGGCGAACCGCAGCACGAGCACGGCCACGACGGTCTGCGTCGTGGTGACGCCCTTGGCGGCGAGATAGCTGGAGCCCCACACCACCGCCACCAGCAGGACGGGTAGATCGGTCAGCCAGGCGCGGCGGGCCGCAGTGACGGGCATGTGGGGACTCCTCGGCAAGAGACAGGCGGGGGCGGGGCCGCGGCTCAGCGCGCGGTGTAGGCAATCACCAGGACGTCGCGGTGCGCGGCGAGTTCGGGGTCCACAGGCCGTACCGGGGTCACCGAGTGCAGCGTGCGACGGTCGTCGCCCAGCAGCAGGTCACCGGGCTCGGACAGCGTAGCGGTGAGCAGGTGCTCGCCCTCGTCGGTGTAGACGCCGCTCTCGCCGCCGGTGACATTGGTGCGGCCGATCATCAGCGAGGTGATGAAGGTGACGCCGTCACGGTGCCGGCCCTC
Source organism: Streptomyces sp. NPDC046915 (assembly GCF_040644935.1). Lineage (NCBI taxonomy): Bacteria > Bacillati > Actinomycetota > Actinomycetes > Kitasatosporales > Streptomycetaceae > Streptomyces > Streptomyces sp. NPDC046915. The sequence continues at coordinate 169,429 of NZ_JBEYXB010000019.1, forward strand.
GGGCGCGGGCTGTCCCTGCTGGTCCGCGGAGGCGCTGATGCGGTACGGGTGCAGCTTCACGTTCCACGACGTCGTACCGTCGACGGCGGTGAAGATCCGGCCGAGCTCGATGAGCAAGGAGCGCAGCAGCGGGTCACCGACGAAGGACTCGGTCAGCGGGTCGAAGACCCGCTCGATACCGCCGTTGAGCGGGTTGATGTCCGGTTCCTGGCGGTACGGGGCATGCGGGAGCAGGGTGAGCTCGCCCGCAGCCGGGTCGAGCTCGAACTGGCCGTAGCGGCGGAAGCGGTACGTGCCGCCGTCGGCCATGTACGTGTCGAGGGTCAGTTCGTCCCAGTGAGCGGCGAAGCGCGTCCAGTCGGCGGCTTCGATCCCGGCGAGCGCGGAGAGCGCGGTGGCGGGGATCAGATGACCGCCGGAACCGGCGAGGGCGTTGACGGCATCGACGGCGACGGGGTGGTGGGTGGCGGCGGTGGTCATGGCGGTACTCCGTAGGAAGAGAAGCGAACAGGAAGCGGAGGAGGGAAGGGAGGTCAGACGGTGGCGAGGAATGCCTCGACCCCGGCTGCGAACGGCGCCGACTCCGCGTCGATCGACCGCTCCTCCCACGCCTCACGGTCGCGCAGGTACAGCGGCGCTCCGGCAGTGATGGACCGTGTGTCGGCTCCGCCGGTGCGCAGCCGCCAGGTCACTGAGCCGGTGGTACGGGATGCGCAGGTGTCGATGAACACCTGGGTGGCGAGCCGCAGTTCGCCGAACCAGCGGCCTTCGAGGGCCTCCCGGGTCCAGACCTGTTCCAGGTGCCGCTTCTCGCGGATGAGTTCGGCCTCCAGGCAGGCACTCTCGATGTGCCGGTAGCTGCTGAGCAGCAGCCAGGCGGCGGGCATCTCACGGATCTCGAGGACCTTCTCGCCGTGGTCGAGGTGCTCCAGGCCGGAGTAGCGGCCAAGTCCGTACGCGCCCACCCGTCGGTTGAGCCGGTCGATCAGTGCGGTCAGCGGCAGCGGTTCGCCGTCGACGGCGACGGGAAGCCCTTGGTCGAAGGTGACGGTCAGGGTGTCGGTGTCGCCGGGGGCGGCGGTCGGCCGGCTCCAGGCGTACATCTCCTCGGGGACCTCGTGTTGTTCGGGGTCGTCCAGGATGCCCGACTCGAACTCCCGGCACCACAGATTGGAGTCGCCGCTGACGATGCGCCCGGCGAGCAGGTCGATGCCGGCGGCCCGCAGTTCGACGAGCTTGTTGTCACGGGTGACGGGATCGAGGTCGTACGGGCTGCCGAACGCACCCTCGTAACCGAGCAGCCGCAGCGCCCCGTTGAGGCGGCGCAGGGTGTTCTGCGAGCGGTTGGCGGTGTGCAGCACGGCCTGCGCGCCGAGTCCGCGGGCCAGCTCGACCGCGCTGTGGGCGATCAGTGGACGGCTGAGCGTGGAGCTGACGGGGTGGATGCCGAGGTAGACGGCCTGGGCGGCGATCGCGGGAGCGACGTACCGACCGGCGAACTCCGCACGCCGATCGAGGATGTGGATCGTCGCTCCGAGCGCCTCGGCCACCTGGCGTTTGTACGTACTGGACTCGTCCTCGCCGATGTCGACGCTCACGGCGTGCACCTCACGAATGCCCATCCGGCGCAACCGCAGCAGCAGGTACGAGCTGTCGAGGCCGCCGCTGAACAGGGTCACGACGGGGCGGTCCGGGTCCAGGGATCCGAGTTGCGAGAAGGAACGAATGAGCGGGGGACGCATGGCCTCTCCAACCTCTGCACTGATCACGGAGAAGGAGATTTCCGTACGGAGGAGCTGCCGACAATGGACTGCGGATGTCCGCGCCCGGCCATGGCCTGACCCGGAAACGGATCACCGCGCCCTGGTCCTCGGCCCACTCCGGCACGACCGCGACAGCCTGCGCATGCTCCCCTTCACCGGACGTCCGAGCGCCGCGGACGACCTCCTGGCCTGAGAGGACGGTGCTCCGGGTGCGGCACCGGGGTGGCAGGGGCGGGCAAAGACCGCCCCTGCCACCCCACCGGCGTCAGCGCATCAACACCCCCGCCTCCTCCACCCCCTCCTCCGAAGGCCCCGCCACCAGGCCCAGTTCCGCGCCGGATGCCAGCAGGCGGTGGGTGGGGAGGACGCGGACCGTGTAGCCGTAGGGGCCGGTGCGGTCGAGGGAGAGGGGGCCCTCGTAGAGCCAGCGGCCGTCCGGGTCCTGGCCGCCCGCCGCCTTCAGGGCGATCGTGCCGGCGTCCGTGATGCGGTCCTCGGAGTCGACGCGGCCGGAGACGACCTGGACCTCCACGTCGTCGGGGGAGAGCGCGCCGAGGCCCACGCGGACGCGGAGGCCGAGGGTGGTGCCGAGTTCGGCGGTGGCCGTGGTGGCCGTCGTCTCGACGTGGTCGACGGTCACGCCGTGCCAGGCGGTACGCACCCGGGCCTTCCAGGCGGCCAGCTCCTCCGCCGCGGACGGGGGGAGGGCACGGCTCGCCTGCGCGGCCGGGGTGTAGAGGCGCTCCACGTACTCGCGGACCATGCGGCCGGCCAGCACCTTCGGGCCGAGCAGGGTCAGGGTCTGGCGGACCATCTCGATCCAGCGGTCGGGCAGACCGGACTGGCCGCGTTCGTAGAAGCGGGGCGTCACGCGCTGTTCGAGGAGGTCGTAGAGGGCGGCGGCCTCGATGTCGTCGCGGCGGTCGGGGTCGGTGCCCGCGCCGTCCGCCGTGGGGATGGCCCAGCCGAAGTCGGGCTTGAACCACTCGTCCCACCAGCCGTCGAGGACGGAGAGGTTGAGGCAGCCGTTGAGGGCCGCCTTCATACCGGACGTGCCGCAGGCCTCCAGGGGCCGCAGGGGGTTGTTCAGCCAGATGTCGCAGCCGGGGTAGAGCTTCTGCGCCATCGCCATGCCGTAGTCGGGGAGGAAGACGATGCGGTGGCGGACGCGCGGGTCGTCGGCGAAGCGGACCAGTTCCTGGACCAGGCGCTTGCCGCCGTCGTCCGCGGGGTGGGCCTTGCCCGCCACCACGATCTGCACCGGGTGTTCCGGATGCAGCAGCAGTTCCATCAGACGGTCGGGGTCGCGGAGCATGAGGGTGAGGCGCTTGTAGGACGGGACCCGGCGGGCGAAGCCGATGGTCAGGACGTCGGGGTCGAGGACACCGTCGATCCAGCCGAGTTCGGCCGTGCCCGCGCCGCGCTGCCGCCAGGAGGCCCGCAGCCGCTCCCGCACCTCCACCACCAGCTGCTCGCGCAGGGTGCGCCGCAGTTCCCAGATGTCCTGGTCCGCGATGCCCGCGACGGCGTCCCAGCGGTCGATGCCGTCGACGGTGAGCGCGTCCTCGGTGCGCTGGGCGCCGACCTGACGCGCCCCGAGCCGGAAGACCTCGGGGGCGACCCAGGTCGGGGCGTGCACCCCGTTGGTCACGGAGGTGATCGGCACCTCCTCGGGGTCGAATCCCGGCCAGAGTCCGGCGAACATCTCCCGGCTGACCTGACCGTGCAGCAGCGACACCCCGTTGGCGCGCTGGGCCAGGCGCAGCCCCATCACGGCCATGTTGAACAGGTTGGGCTCCCCGCCCGGGTAGGTCTCCATGCCGAGCCGCAGGATGCGTTCGACGTCGATGCGCGGCAGTTCGGCGTCGGTGCCGAAGTGCCGGGCGACCAGCTCCCGGTCGAAGCGGTCGATGCCGGCCGGGACGGGGGTGTGGGTGGTGAAGACGGTTCCCGACCGGACCGCCTCCAGGCCCGCGTCGAAGTCCAGGCCGTCGTCGCAGAGCTCGGCGATGCGTTCCAGGCCGAGGAACCCGGCGTGCCCCTCGTTGGTGTGGAAGACCTCGGGCTCGGGGTGGCCGGTGAGCCGGCAGTACGTCCGCACCGCCCGCACCCCTCCTATGCCGAGCAGCATCTCCTGGAGCAGCCGGTGCTCACTGCCGCCGCCGTACAGCCGGTCGGTGACGCCGCGTTCACCGTGTTCGTTCTCCTCGACGTCGGAGTCGAGCATCAGCAGCGGCACCCGGCCGACCTGCGCCAGCCAGATCCGGGCGCGCAGCCGCTTTCCGCCGGGCAGGGCGAGGGAGACCTGGGCGGGGGTGCCGTCGGGCTCTTCGAGCAGGGCGAGCGGCAGCTCGTGCGGGTCGAGGACGGGGTAGTGCTCCTGCTGCCAGCCGTCCCGGGACAGGCTCTGCCGGAAGTAGCCGTGCCGGTAGAGGAGTCCGACGCCGATCAGCGGTACGCCCAGGTCACTGGCCGCCTTCAGGTGGTCGCCGGCCAGGATGCCGAGGCCGCCGGAGTACTGGGGCAGGGCGGCTGTGATGCCGAACTCCGGGGAGAAGTAGGCGATGGCGGCGGGCAGACCGGCGGGCTGTGTCTGGTACCAGCGGTCGCCGGTCACGTAGTCGCCCAGATCGTCCGCGGCCGCGGCCAGGCGGCGCAGGAAGCGGCGGTCCTCGGCGAGTTCGGCCAGGCGCCCGGGGCGCACACCGCCGAGGAGCCGGACCGGGTCGCCCTCGGAGGCGGCCCAGCGTTCGGGATCGATGGACTGGAACAGGTCGCGCGTTTCCGCATGCCAGGACCAGCGCAGGTTGCGCGCCAGGTCGCTCAGTGGCCGGAGGGGTTCCGGGAGTACGGGACGGACGGTGAACCGACGGATCGCCTTCACGCTTCCACCTCGGACGCAGTGCGTATGAGACGCACTTCGTTGTGCGTCTCGTCGTCGTCTTCGACGGTACCGGGGGTACCCGTCTCTTCGAGGCCGGACTTGTGTGTAGACATACGCGTGAGTAGTTAACAAAGTGCCGGATTGCGTACCTGAATAGGGTGGGAAGGCTCCTCCGGTACGCTCCCCAGGCGCATCACAGGTACACCCGCAGGACCCACCTCCCCACAGTCATCCGCCCACACCCTCGTTGACGCGGACAGGAGCGGTCATGCCCGCCACGCACCACTCGTCACCACCCCCGACAAGCAGCAAGACGACCAACAGGACAGCCGGCAGGACAGCCGGCAAGAAGAGCACCAAGCCGACGGCTCCGGCCGATGCTCCCCCGGCCTCCCCACAGGAGTCCGCCGCGGCCGAGGGCACCGTCGTCGGCCGCATCCCCGTCCTCGACGTCCGCCCCGTCGTCCAGCGTGGCCAGAGGCCCGCCAAGGCGGTGACTGGAGAAACGTTCGAGATCTCCGCGACCGTGTTCCGCGAGGGTCACGACGCCGTGGCCGCGAACGTGGTCCTGCGGGACCCCGAGGGCCGCCCGGGGCCCTGGACGCCGATGCGCGAACTCGCCCCGGGCACCGACCGATGGGGCGCCGAGGTCACCCCGGACGCGCCCGGGTCGTGGACGTACACGGTGGAGGCCTGGAGCCACCCCGTGGGCACCTGGCAGCACCACGCGCGGATCAAGATACCGGCGGGAATCGACACCGGCATGGTGCTCGAGGAGGGCGCCCGGCTGTACGAGCGGGCCGCCGCCGGGGTGCCGGAGCGCGACGGGCGCGAGGTCGTGCTCGCCGCGGCGGCGGCCCTGCGCGACGAGGACCGGCCGGCCGCCTGGCGGTTGGCGGCGGCGTTGGCGCCGGAGGTGGCGGAGGTCCTCGCCCGGCATCCGCTGCGGGAACTGGTCACCGCCTCCGAGACCCTGCCCCTGCT
>NZ_JBEYXB010000020.1:0-142788 GCF_040644935.1 Streptomyces sp. NPDC046915
CCTCGACCCTCCCCCCCCGCCGCTCTCGCCGGCCCCGCCGCGCCCCGGCCCCCCGGCGCGGCGGCGCGGGGGGGGGCCCCCCCCCCCGCCCCCCCCCCCACGACCCCCATCACCGAACGCCGCCGTCAGCGGCACCCGATTACTTCAGGCTGATCTCCGGAAGGCTCGGGTTCTCGTGGAAGTCCAGCGTGGCGTTGCCGAACTTCTTGGTGTTGACCAGACGGAACTGGGTGCGGTTCCACAGCGGGATGAGCGCCATGTCGTCCAGCGCGACCTTCTCGGCCTGCTTGTACAGGTCGTTGCGGCCGGCCTGGTCCGCGGTGGCCCGGGCCTTGGCGACCAGACCGTCGAACTTCTTGCTGTTGTAGCGCTCCCGGTTGTCACCGGTGACCTTGCCGGAGGCGTCCTTGTTGATGGACGCGGAGTCCAGCAGCGGGAACAGGTAGTTGTCCGGCGTCGGGTAGTCCGCGCCCCAGGCGAAGCGGTACAGGCCCGTGGCGCCCGGCTTCTGCTGGTCACCGAGGAGCTCGGCGAACGGCTTGCCGGCGGTCTTCACCTTCACCCCGAGGACGTCCTGGAGCTGCGCCTGGACGGCCTGGATCCACTCCTCGTGGCCGGCACCGGTGTTGTAGGCCAGCTCGATGGTGGTGCCCGGCTTCAGGCCGCCTTCCTTGGCGAGCTGCTTGGCCTTGGCCTTGTCCTGCTTGACGCAGGAGGCGCACAGGTCCTTCTGGTACACGTCCTTGAAGACCGGCGGCAGGATCGTCGTGGACTTCGTCATCATGCCCTGGAAGACGCCCTTGATGATGGCGTCCCGGTCGATGGCGTAGGAGATCGCCTCGCGGGCCTTGACGTTGTTCAGCGGCTTGTTGTCCGTGATCGGCAGCAGGTAGTTCATGCCGTTGGTGTCGACACCGATCCACTCACCCTGCGCGTCGTACTTGGCCTTGGCGGCCGGCAGCTGCGGGGTGGGCATACGGGCCCAGTCGTACTGGCCCGATTCGAAGCCCTGGTACTCCAGGGTGACGCCGTTCTGGGAGTTGAGGATGTCGATCTGGACCTTGTCCAGGTGGGCCTTCTTCAGGCCGTAGCTGTCGTTGCGGACGAGCGTGACCGACTTGTTGTGCTCCCACTTGCCCTGCATCTTGAACGGGCCGTTGCCGATGGGGGCTTCGTTGTACGTCTTGTTGTGGGCGTCGCCGGCGACCTTGGGGACCGGGCTGAAGACGGTGTGCGAGGTCTTGATGTAGAACTCGAAGTCCGGCTTCGACAGCTTCACCTGGAGGGTGTACGGGTCCGGGGCGGACAGACCGGACATGGTCTTGGCCTTGCCCGACTGGGCGTCGTCGAAGCCCTCGATGCCGGCCATGTGGTAGGCCACGTCGGACGCGGCCGACTTCACCGCGACACGGTTCCAGGCACGGATGAACGACTCGGCGTTCACGTCCTCACCGTTGGTGAACTTGGTGCCCTTCTTGATGGAGAAGGTCCAGGTCTTGCCGTCGCTGCTGACCTTCTTCGAGGTGGCCAGCGCCGGAACGACCTGACCGTCCGCGGTCGGGTCGTACAGACCGGTGAAGAGGTTGTCCGTGACGAGCTGACCCTCGGACTCCTGCGAGTTGTAGGGGTCGATGGCCACCGGCTCGGTGATACCCATACGCCAGGTGCCACCGTTCTTGCCGGAGCCCTTGCCGCCGCCGCCGCTGCCGCCCCCGTTGTCGTCGCTGCTTCCGCAGGCCGTCGCAGCCAGTGCTATGACGATCGCACCCGCAACCCACTTGGCGCTCTTGGCACCACGCATGGGGCTCCTCCTCCTGAGTCCAATGATTCACCGCATCAGGGAACACAAGACACATCACCGTTACCGGTGCCTGAAATGGTCAAGTGCCCCCGCGCTCGTGAGTCGGCGCCGCCTCCAGCGCGTGACGCGTCGATCCGAGCTCTACGCGCCTAACTATCTGCCATGCCCCAGCGACCGAACCACACCTGCAAGGTCTCGGTTCGATCACACCTGACGCGTACTTCTTCCAAAATCCGGACAAAGGGTTTGCCGAAAGATCCCTGCGAAACGGACTTGTTACACAACTATCGGGCATCGATGTCCGTATACCGGACGGAAGGGCTGGAAAACCTGTTGCGCGGCCAGGCGGACCGAGCTGTGGACCAAGCTGTGTCGACGCCATGACGCGGGACAGACCGGCGCGAGAGCCCGAATGCCGCAGAATCCGGTCACTTTACCAACGGTAAACAGCCAGGTGGGGTCCCGGACGGGATCTGACGCCCTTTCATAGGGAAAACCCTCTACACGCGGCACGGCCGGGCGTCCTGGGACACCCGGCCGTGCTTTTTACCCGATTTTTCCCGTTGCCGTGCCTCAGCCGTGCTTGGCGCGGCTGGCGGCGCGGGCGCGCTCGCGGGCGTCCAGGTTCACCTTGCGGATGCGGACCGCCTCCGGGGTCACCTCGACGCACTCGTCGTCGCGGCAGAACTCCAGGGACTGCTCCAGCGACAGCTTGCGCGGCGGCACGATCGACTCGGCCACGTCGGCCGTCGACGACCGCATGTTGGTGAGCTTCTTCTCCTTGGTGATGTTGACGTCCATGTCGTCGGAGCGGGAGTTCTCGCCGACGATCATGCCCTCGTACACCTCGGTGCCCGGCTCCGTGAACAGCACGCCGCGCTCCTGGAGGTTCGTCATCGCGAACGCGGTGACGGCACCGGAGCGGTCGGCGACCAGCGAGCCGTTGTTACGGGTCTGGAGGGTGCCGAACCAGGGCTCGAAGCCCTCGTGGATGGAGTGGCCGATGCCGGTGCCGCGGGTCTGGGTCAGGAACTCGGTCCGGAAGCCGATCAGACCGCGGGACGGCACGACGAACTCCATGCGGACCCAGCCGGAGCCGTGGTTGGACATGTTGTCCATCCGGCCCTTGCGGACACCCATGAGCTGCGTGACGGCACCCATGTGCTCCTCGGGCACGTCGATGGTCATGCGCTCGACGGGCTCGTAGACCTTGCCGTCGACGTCCTTGGTGACGACCTGCGGCTTGCCGATGGTCAGCTCGAAGCCCTCGCGGCGCATGGTCTCGACGAGGATGGCGAGGGCCAGCTCACCACGGCCCTGGACCTCCCAGGCGTCCGGACGCTCGGTCTCCAGGACGCGCAGGGAGACGTTACCGATCAGCTCGCGGTCCAGGCGGTCCTTCACCTGGCGCGCGGTGACCTTGCGGTCCTTGACGGCCGCCTTGTTGTCGGCGCCCTTGCCGGTGCCGCCGCGGCCGACCAGCGGGGAGGTGTTGGTGCCGATGGTCATGGAGATCGCGGGCTCGTCGACCGTGATCAGCGGCAGCGGGACGGGGTTCTCGGTGTCGGCGAGCGTCTCGCCGATCATGATGTCGGGGATACCGGCGACGGCGCAGATGTCACCCGGGCCGGCCTTCTCGGCGGGCTTGCGGGTCAGCGCCTCGGTCATCATCAGCTCGGAGATGCGGACGTTGCTGATGCTGCCGTCCCGCTTGATCCACGCGACGGTCTGGCCCTTGCGCAGCTCGCCCTGCTCGACGCGGAGCAGCGCGATACGGCCGAGGAAGTTGTCGGCGTCCAGGTTGGTGACGTGGGCCTGGAGCGGGGCGGCCTCGTCGTAGGTCGGGGCCGGGATGTGCTCCAGGATCGTGGAGAAGAACGGCTCCAGGCTGGTGGAGTCGGCCGGGACCGTGCCGTTGTCCGGCTTGGTCAGCGAGGCGATGCCGTCACGGCCGCAGGCGTAGACGATCGGGAACTCGATCTGCTCCTCGTCCGCGTCCAGGTCGAGGAAGAGGTCGTAGGTCTCGTTGACGACCTCGTCGATACGGGAGTCCGGGCGGTCCGTCTTGTTGATGCACAGGATGACGGGCAGGCGCTGCTGGAGGGCCTTGCGCAGCACGAAGCGGGTCTGCGGCAGCGGGCCCTCGGAGGCGTCGACGAGCAGCACGACACCGTCCACCATCGACAGACCGCGCTCGACCTCACCACCGAAGTCGGCGTGGCCGGGGGTGTCGATGATGTTGATCGTGATCGGGTCCCCGCCGTCCTTGGGGTGATACTTCACCGCCGTGTTCTTGGCGAGGATCGTGATGCCCTTCTCACGCTCCAGGTCGTTCGAGTCCATCATGCGGTCGTCGACGGAGTCGAGCTGGTGCGCGGCGAAGGCACCGGCCTGCTTCAGCATGCCGTCGACGATGGTCGTCTTGCCGTGGTCTACGTGGGCGACGATGGCGACATTGCGGATGTCGTGGCGCGTGGCCATATTGCGGCGTACTCCCGGAGTGTGAGGATTGCCCTGCGCGGACGTCTGCAATTGCGCGGGCCCTGCCGGGCTGGACACGCCACGGCCTCACCCCATGGTACGGGGCCCTCCGGGGGTTTGGCGTTCCGGGGTACGTCGGTGCAGCTCAGGGGCGGTTTTGGGGTGCCCAGGAGCAGCGGTGGCGATCAGCTTCCGGACGGGGCCGGTGAGGCCTTCGCGCCCTTCGCTCCCTTTTTCAGGAAGCCCATGTCCTCGTAGACCGGGGTCTGGAAGCCGAAGGCCCCGGTGTTGGCCAGGGTGGTGCGGGCGCCGACGAGCTGGGGGCGCTGGTAGAGCGGGATCGAGCCGGCGGCGGCCCAGATGCGGGCGTCCGCCTTGCGGATGAGGTCCCGGGACTCGTCCTCGTCCAGCGTGGTGGCGGCCTGGTCGAAGAGCTGGTCGATCTGGTCGGTGCCGACGCGGGTGTAGTTCTGCTCGACGTTCAGGGAGCCGTCGGCGGCCGGAACCGGCTTGGCGTAGATCGGGCGGGCGTCGGTGGCGGGAAAGGCGGAGGACGGCCAGGAGTACAGGGCGAGGTCGTACTGGCCGGCGGCGATGTGGTCCTTGAAGTAGCTCTCGTCCGGGACCTTGGTGATGTCGGTGCGGATGCCGATCTTCTGGAGCATGTTCGTGATCCGGTCGGCGACCGCGCGGAGGGCCTCGGAGCCGGGGCCGGAGGGGAGCACGAAGCGCAGGATGAGCGCCTTGCCGTCCTTGGCGAGCGCTCCGGTCGCGGCGCCCCCGGGGGCGGCGGTGCCCCGGGGGGCGTACGCGCCCGGGGCACCGCCCTGCTTGCCGGTGTGCTGCCTGCCGTCCTGCGCGAGGTGCTTACCGCCCTCGTCGGTCTTCGTGTGGTCCTGGTGGTCCCTGGCGTCCTTGTTGTCCTCGCCGACGATGTACGCGCCGTCGTCGCCGCCCTCCGACTCGTCCCCCTTCTTCTTCTTCACCTCGGGGCCGGCCGCCTTCTCGGGCTTCTTCTGCTCCTTGACCGGCCCGCCGAGCACCCACCCGGCGTCCGCGAGCAGCGCCTGCGCCTCGGCGGTGTCCTGACCGCCCAGGGCGCCGCTGTTGTCGGCGTAGTCGGGCTGCCCGGACAGGGCGAGGTGGCTGCCGACCGGGACGGCGGGCAGGCCGAGGGGGGTGAGGACGACCTTGGCGAGCTCGGTGCGGTCGAGGGCGTGGGCGACGGCGCGGCGGACCCGCTCGTCGGCGAGGGGGCCCTCGGCGCCGTTGAGGGCGAGCTGGGTGTAGGCGGGTTCGAGGGACTTGCGGACCTGGAAGCCGCGTAGCTGCTGCTGCCGGCGCAGATAGGTGGAGAGGGACTCGCGCAGTTTCTTGGCGGCGGTGCGCCCGGCCCCCTGGAGGGGGGTGCCGGTGCCCTTCTCGCGGGTGGCGAGGTTGATGCGCTGGGCCTCGCCGGTGTCGACGTCGGCGAGGTCCACCGTGCCGTCGGCGAGCGCGGCGGCCCGCTTGTCGCGGGGCACGGCGTGCAGCACGATCTCGGACAACTTGGCGGGCCGGCCCCACCAGCGGGGGTTGCGGGAGAGGACGACGTCCTTCTGCGCGGTGTCGACGTTCTTGACCTTGAAGGGGCCGGCGGTGACGTCGAGCTTGCGGCGGGCGCCGTCGTTGAAGGCGTCGGGGGTGCCCATGACGTCCTTCGGGTACAGCGGGGAGAACAGCGACCGCCAGTCGGCGTAGGGGCGGTCGAAGGTGACCCGGACCTCCAGGTCGTTGGCGCCGCGTTCGATCTTGGCGATGCGGTCGTAGCCGGCGTTGCGGGCGGTCCAGTAGGCGGCGTCCTTGCCGGACAGGGCGCGCCACTGGGCGGCGAAGTCGGCGGCGCCGATCTCCCGGCCGTCGCTCCACACGGCCTGCTGGTTCAGCCGGTACAGGACGACCTGGCGGGGCTCGGTCTCGATGACCTTGGCCTCCTCCAGGTAGTCGGGGTTGCGCACCGGGCGGCCGAGGGCGTCGAGGCGGAACATCGACGGCAGGACGGCCTGGGCGACCCGGGTGGTGGCGGCGTCGGCGTCGGCCTGGAAGGTGTTCAGCGTCTCCGGTACGTCGTCCACGGCCCAGCGGAGGGTGCCGCCGTCGGCGATCCGGGTCCGGGCGGCGGAGGCGATGTCCTGCCCGGCCAGCGGGGCGCTCGGCTCGTCGTCGGATCCGCAGCCGCCGAGGAGGGGCATCGTGAGCGCGCCGGCGGTGAGGAGGGCGACCGAGCGCATGACCGCGCGCAGTCCGACGCCGTCGTGGGACATCTCTGCTACCTCCGGGGAGCCGCGGGCGTTATGATCACTTTTGGCGGTATATGGAGCTGATCAGATCTATCTCACCCACTGAAGAGGAAAGGATCCGGCAACAGAGCGCGACACGGCGGCGACAGACGGCAAACCCACCCGTGCGGCGCAACACACCAGGAGATGCACCCGTACGCCCCCGGCCAATCGATGCACATCTCTTCACAGGGGCAGGTGTGGCGCGCAACACTCGCAGGCGCATGAACGTTGCCGCCCAGGGCCCGCAGGACCCATGGAAGTGAGGGCAAGTCATGTCCGTGCACGACGAACTGACATCAGTCCAGCGCTGTCTCGACGACCTCTACCGGTCGCTGGGACATCTGGAGAAGCAACTCGGCAGCGGCGGTCTGGAGATGCGCCGGGTCCGGACGGACGCCGACCATCTGCGTGAAAGCGTGGCGCTGCTGCGGGACACGGCCGCCGCCCCGGCCACCGCCAAACGGCCCGACCTCGTCACCATCTCCGACGCCCCCTACGACATGAGCCTGTGGACGGACACGGACGACGAGGGTCTCGGCGCCCGCGACCGGCACGCCCCCTGACCCGACCGGAGTGAGCCGGAGGGGCGCGCCGGTGTCGAGTGGCCGAGCGCGCGGAGGCCCGGAGGGCTGAGCACGATCGGTCACTCGACACCGGCTTCGGGCGCCCCGGAGGCGAACGGAGCAATTGGAAGCGGAGTCCTGCTTTGGCCACTGGTACGGAACCCAGACCTGACAGCGGCGGTGTACGCACCGGTACGCGCGCCGCGATCGCCGCCCCGCACCTGCGGACCGACCGCTGGTGGCTGGCCCCTGCCGTCACCGCGGCCGGTCTGTTCGCGTTCGTCGTGTACTCGACCTGGCGGGCCTTCGCCAACGCGGACTACTACGCGGCGCCGTACGTCTCGCCCTTCTACTCGCCGTGTCTGGCGGAGAACTGCCGGACGATGCACGCGGGCCCGAACGCCGACCTCTTCGGCAGCTGGTGGGCGATCTCCCCCGCGATCATCATCCTGATCTTCCCGCTCGGCTTCCGGCTGACCTGCTACTACTACCGCAAGGCGTACTACCGCAGCTTCTGGGCGTCGCCGCCCGCCTGCGCGGTGGCCGAGCCGCACCGGACCTACACCGGCGAGACCCGCTTCCCGCTGATCCTCCAGAACATCCACCGGTACTTCTTCTACGCCGCCCTGCTGGTCGCCGGGGTGCTCACCTACGACACCGTGCTGTCCTTCCGCGACGAGCACTACCGCTGGGGCCACATGGGCCTCGGCACCCTGGTGTTCCTGGCCAACATCGTGCTGATCTGGGCCTACACGATCTCCTGCCACTCCTGCCGGCACATCGTCGGCGGCAAGCTCAAGCACTTCTCCAAACACCCCGTGCGCTACCGGATGTGGCAGTTCGCGGGGCGGCTCAACGCCCGCCACATGCAGCTGGCCTGGGCGTCCCTGGTGAGCGTGGCGCTCGCCGACTTCTACGTGTACCTGGTCGCGTCCGGCGTCTTCGACGATCCGCGCTTCTTCTAAGTGAGTGGGGCTTTGTGATGTCCGTGGTCGACCGTCAGGAGTGGGACGTCGTCGTGGTCGGCGCGGGCGGCGCCGGGCTGCGGGCCGCCATCGAGGCCCGTGAGCGGGGCGCCCGTACGGCGGTGATCTGCAAGTCGCTGTTCGGCAAGGCCCACACGGTGATGGCCGAGGGCGGCATCGCGGCGGCCATGGCCAACGCCAACGAGCACGACAACTGGCAGGTCCACTTCCGGGACACCATGCGCGGCGGCAAGTTCCTCAACCAGTGGCGGATGGCCGAGCTGCACGCCCAGGAGGCCCCGGACCGGGTGTGGGAGCTGGAGACCTGGGGCGCGCTGTTCGACCGGACCAAGGACGGCCGGATCTCGCAGCGCAACTTCGGCGGCCACGAGTACCCGCGCCTCGCGCACGTCGGCGACCGTACGGGCCTGGAGCTGATCCGCACGCTCCAGCAGAAGATCGTCGCGCTCCAGCAGGAGGACCACCGGGAGACCGGGGACCACGAGTCCCGGCTGAAGGTCTTCCAGGAGTGCACGGTGACCCGGGTCCTGAAGCAGGACGACCGGGTCTCCGGCGTCTTCGCCTACGAGCGCGAGACCGGCCGCTTCTTCGTCCTGGAGGCGCCCGCCGTGGTGATCGCCACCGGTGGCATCGGCAAGTCCTTCAAGGTGACGTCGAACTCGTGGGAGTACACCGGCGACGGGCACGCCCTCGCGCTGCTGGCCGGGGCGCCGCTGCTGAACATGGAGTTCGTGCAGTTCCACCCGACGGGCATGGTCTGGCCGCCGTCGGTGAAGGGCATCCTGGTCACCGAGTCCGTGCGCGGCGACGGCGGGGTGCTCAGGAACTCCGAGGGCAAGCGGTTCATGTTCGACTACGTCCCGGACGTCTTCAAGGAGAAGTACGCCGAGTCGGAGGACGAGGGCGACCGCTGGTACGAGGACCCGGACAACAACCGGCGCCCCCCGGAGCTGCTCCCCCGGGACGAGGTCGCCCGCGCGATCAACTCCGAGGTGAAGGCGGGCCGCGGCTCCCCGCACGGCGGGGTCTTCCTGGACGTGTCGACGCGGATGCCCGCGGAGGTCATCAAGCGCCGGTTGCCGTCCATGTACCACCAGTTCAAGGAGCTGGCCGACGTCGACATCACGGCCGAGGCGATGGAGGTCGGGCCGACCTGCCACTACGTGATGGGCGGCATCGCGGTCGACTCGGACACGGCGGCGGCGCGCGGGGTACCGGGGCTGTTCGCGGCCGGTGAGGTCGCGGGCGGCATGCACGGCTCGAACCGGCTCGGCGGCAACTCGCTCTCCGACCTGCTGGTGTTCGGGCGCCGGGCGGGCTGGCACGCGGCCGAGTACGCGGCGGGTGCGGCGCCGGTCCGGCCGCCGGTGGACGACGCCCAGGTGGACGCGGCCGCGGCCGAGGCGCTGCGGCCGTTCTCCGCCGAGGCGGAGGGAGCGGAAGCGGCCGACGGGCCGCCGGAGAACCCGTACGCCCTGCACCAGGAGCTCCAGCAGACCATGAACGACCTGGTCGGCATCATCCGCCGCGAGGGCGAGATGGAGCAGGCGCTGAAGAAGCTCGGGGAGCTGCGGGTACGGGCGCGGCGGGCCGGGGTCGAGGGGCACCGGCAGTTCAACCCCGGCTGGCACCTCGCCCTGGACCTCAGGAACATGCTGCTGGTCAGCGAGTGCGTGGCCCGGGCGGCGCTGGAGCGCACGGAGTCGCGCGGCGGGCACACCCGCGAGGACCATCCGTCGATGGACCGCGCCTGGCGCCGGCTCAACCTGCTGTGCCGGCTCACCGATCCCACGGGCGGACTGGCGGCGACGGACCCGGTCCGCGGCCAGATCACACTCTCCCGGGAGACCACCGATCCCATCCGTTCCGACCTGCTCGCCCTCTTCGAGAAGGAGGAGCTGGTCAAGTACCTCGCCGAAGAGGAGCTGTACGAGTGAGCAGCTACGAGGCCCGCTTCAAGGTGTGGCGGGGTGATGTCGGGGGCGGCGGCCTGGAGGACTTCGAGGTCGAGGTCAACGACGGCGAGGTGGTGCTCGACATCATCCACCGCCTCCAGGCCACCCAGGCGCCGGACCTGGCGGTGCGCTGGAACTGCAAGGCCGGCAAGTGCGGTTCGTGCTCCGCGGAGATCAACGGGCGGCCCCGGCTGATGTGCATGACGCGGATGTCGGTGTTCGACCGCGCGGAGACGATCACCGTGACCCCGCTGCGGGCCTTCCCGGTGATCCGGGACCTCGTCACGGACGTCGGCTTCAACTACCAGAAGGCCAGGGAGGTCCCCGCCTTCGTCCCGCCGGCCGGTCTCGCCCCCGGCGAGTACCGCATGATGCAGGAGGACGTGGACCGCTCGCAGGAGTTCCGCAAGTGCATCGAGTGCTTCCTGTGCCAGGACACCTGCCATGTCGTCCGGGACCACGAGGAGAACAAGACGGCGTTCGCCGGTCCGCGCTTCCTGATGCGGGTGGCCGAGCTGGACATGCATCCCCTGGACGCGGCGGCCGAGACCGGCCTGGACCGCAAGAGCACGGCCCAGGACGAGCACGGCCTCGGCTACTGCAACATCACCAAGTGCTGCACGGAGGTCTGCCCCGAGGGCATCAAGATCACGGACAACGCGCTGATCCCCCTGAAGGAACGCGCCGTCGACCGCAAGTACGACCCGCTGGTGTGGCTGGGGTCGAAGATCAGGAGGCGGACCTCGTAGCGGCGCGGCCGGGACGCCGGGCCAGGAGCTGGAGCCCGAGCCCGGCCATGAACATCAGCCATCCGATGACCGGCAGCGGGCTCAGCCCCGCCTCGGCGAGGGGCCCCAGGAACATGAACAGGGCCATGCCGACGGCGCCGAGCAGCGCCCCGTATCCCCACAGCCGCGGGCGCAGGACCCGCCCGCGGGCCCCGGGCATCACCCAGCCCGTCGCGGCGGCCGCGCCCCCGGCCGCCGTCAGCAGCAGCACGGCCAGGACGGCCGCCACCACCAAGTACATGTGCATGACGGTCATGGTCCCACGAGGGTCGTGGCCTCAGGCATCCGCCCGCAGATAACCCGAGTGCGCCACCCGGCCGAGGAGCCGCAGCCGGGTGTTCGTGGTCATGTGCTTCTCGAAGGCCTCCTGGACGCCCGGCCACTTGGGGTGCCCGAAGTCGTCCAGGACGACGATGCCGCCGGGCGCGACGATCTCCTCGGCCCACTCCAGGTCCGCGGCGACACCGGCCGCGGAGTGGTCGCCGTCGACGATGATCACGCCGTAGGAGCGGTCGGAGAGCAGGGCGCGCACCCCGGCGTCCTCGGAGAAGCCCTGCTGGATCCGGGTGGCGGCACCGGCCGCGCCCGCGAGTGCCAGGTTGGTGCGCACCGCGGCTCCCCGCACGGGGGTGCCCGACGCGTCGTCCGCCATGGCGGCGCCGGGCTGCAACTGCGTTCCGGCGAGCGGGTCGACGATCGTCAGCCGCGGGTCACGGCCGGCGCGCTCCATCATCCGGATCAGGGCCGCGCCGAACATCCCGTACAGGGTGCCGATCTCCAGGATGTCGTCGTTCGGCGGGTCGAGCAGCGGTACGGCGGACAGCTTGCCGACGATGTTCATGGTGCCGCCGGCGATCCGGCCGACCCCCAGTGCCTCCAGCGCGATGAGCAGCCGGAACGCCTGGGCGACGTTGCGCTCGGCGCCGTCCCTGTCCCCGGTGACCTGGGTGAGCTCCTCGATCGCACGGTCGAGGTGTGTGCTGGACGGCAGCCGTGACACGCCACGCCCGGTCGAGTCGAAGAACAGTTCCAGGGGTCGCTGGCGGTTGCGCAGCCTCTTGATCTCCTTCCGCAGATCGTCCGAGGAGATGTCGTCGACGGCTCTGCGGACCTGGCGCTCGATGCGCTGGTCGATGAGTTCGGCCACCGGTCGCAGCGCGCGGCGGACGGCCTTACTGGTCAGTGCGGATCGCATCAGTTGAACCTTCACAGGGACGGGAGATGTGGACGCTAGGCGGCTCACAGCCCCCACACAACCAACGGGCGCGCCCGTCGAGGAGAAGCACACATGACGAACCTGCGAAGAAACCTTGACCTCAGCCGACCCAGCCGTCCCGGTACGCCGCCCAGTCCTCCTCCGACGCCGCGAAGTCCACGTACAGGGCGACGCCGAACCGGGCGCGGGCCGCGTCGGTGCGGGACAGGCCCAGGCGGACGCCCCGGACGGCGGCCGGGACGGTCTCGGCCCAGCCCCAGTGACCGAAGCGGTTCTCGTAGTAGAAGGGCAGGCCCATGAGCAGGTCGGTGCCGGGCGGGGTGACCTCCAGGGCCAGGGAGGTCTGCTGGGCGACGTAACCGCCGTACAGGCTCTGCGCCGGCTGCATGGTGTCGTACGACATCACGGCGATCTGGTCGACGCGGCGGGCCACCTGGCCGAAATACGCCTGGGACCACCACTTGGGGTGGTTGGTGAGGGTGCCCCACAGGGAGTGGAAGGCGGGCAGCGGGTCGATCTGGTGGGCGGCGACGGAGAGCAGGGCGTGGTGCTCGCGGGTGACGCGGCGCAGGTCGTCGAGGAGGCCGAGGTAGTCGCGGTCGCCGGAGTGGAGCGGCTCCAGGTCGAAGTGGGCGCCCTGGAAACCGGCGGCGAGGATCGCGCGGGTGGAGCGGACGACGGCGGCGCGGGTCGCCGCGCGCTCCAGACGCAGGCCGTCCGGGGACTCGCCGGCCAGTACGTCGCCCAGCCAGGCCTGGACGCGGACGCCGGGGAGTTCCCGGTGGACGGCGGCTATCAGCCAACCCGCCCTTGGGTAGTCCGATGTGGGGAGGGTGCCGTCGTGTTCCAGGGGGCCGGAATGGACGTACAGGTCGCGGATGCCGGTGCCTCGCAGGCGGCGGGCGAGGGCCTTGACGTCCTGGTCCTTCTTTCGGCCGTCCACCCAGGCGTGGCCGAGCCAGATGGCGTCCTTGCCGCGGGTGTACGTGCCGTCCGCGGGGTCGCCGGTGTAGTTGGCGCGGAGGGCGATCTCGGCGGTGAGGAGGGGGAGGAGGAGCAGGAGGGTCAGGGCGAGCGCGGTTCGCTTGAGCCGGCGGGGTGCCGGGCGGCGCTTCGGCGTGTTCTCGGCCTCGGCTTCGCCTTCGGCCTTTTTGTTCCCACCCGCACCACCCGTGCGGCTTTCGTCGTCGGGTGCGGCGGGCCCCTGTGGGGGGTGTTCGCCGTCGGCGGCCGCGGGTTGCGTTCGTTCCTGCTCCGGTTCCTCGTCCATCCCCGTGCTCCCCGTGCTCGTCGTCACCGTCCACCGGCCGCCCGTCCCGGTCGCGAAGCCCGTTACCTGCCCATACGCTCCGAAATGTGACGTCAACCTTGATCCGGGGCCGGCCTCGGCACGCCACGTCGCGCATAGCCGTGCGGGTGGCGCACGCCGTGCTGGGCGGTGCGGCCGGGGTCGTGTGGCTGGTGTTGCCGGGGATGACGACCGGTGCCCAAGATCCGGTTCCCGTGGCCCGCGCCGGGCCGGTCGCGGGTGCCGCCGTGGCGGAGCGGGACGAGACGTCCCCCGCCGATCTCGTGCTGCCGCTCGTGGCGCTGGGCGCGGTCGGGGTGCTGGCCGGGTACGGGTACGTGCGGCGCACCCGGCGGGCCCGGAGCCGTACGACGCCCGGGGTGGTGTCCGTCCGACCGCCGGCGCCGACGGTGGGCGACTTCGAGCGGCAGGCGCGGACCGCGCTGGTCGTCGCGGACGACAGCGTCCGCACCAGCCGCGAGGAACTCGGCTTCGCCGAGGCCCTGTTCGGGGCGGAGGCGGTGGAACCGTTCGTGCGGGCGCTGCGGGCGGCCCAGACGGAGCTGGCGGCCGCGTTCGCCATACACCGGCGCTACGAGCGGGGCGTGCCGGAGGACGAGCAGGCCCGGCGGCAGGCGCTGGTGGGGGTGGTGGGGCGGTGCGCGGAGGCCGGGCGGCGGCTGGACGCCGAGGCGCCCGCGTTCGACGGGCTCCGGGCGCTGGAGCGGGGGGTGGACGAGGCCCTGGAGGTCGCGGAGGGGCGGTTCCGGGAGCTGGCGGGGCGGACCGGCGGGGTGGCCGCGACGCTGGACGAGCTGGGCGGGCGGTTCACCGCGTCGGCGGTGGAGCCGGTCACGGGGTACGTCGAACAGGCCAAGGACCGGCTGGTGTTCGCCACCGGTCACCTCAACGCGTGCCGCCAGGCGGCCGACAGGGACGACCAGGAGCGTGCGGCGCGCCATCTCCGGTCCGCCGAGGGGGCCATCGACCAGGCCGGTGTCCTGGTCACCGGGGTGGAGCGGCTCGCGGCCGAGGTGCGGGAGGCGGCTGGGCTGGTGCCGGCGGCGCTGACCGGCGCGGAGGCGGAGATCGCGGCGGCGCGACGGGCCGAGGCGACCGAGGTGCCCGCCGGGGAACTGCGGGCGCGGATCGTCCGGGCCGACGGCGTGCTGGCCGCCGTACGGGAGCAGCTGACCGGGGGGCCGTACGACCCCCTGGGCGCCCTTCGGCACATCGCTCGGGCCGTCGAGCCGCTGGGAGTCGGCCGGGCCGGGGTGGTGACGGCGGGGGCGCTGCTCGTCGCCCGCAGTGCCGTCGGCGCCGCGGAGGACTTCATCGGCACGCACCGGGGAGCCGTGAGCGCCGAGCCCCGCACGCTGCTGGCGGAGGCCGCCCGGCTCCTGTCCGGCGGTGCCCCCGCGCACGCCCAGGCCGACCGGCTCGCCCGCGACTCCCGCGAGCTGGCCGAACGCGACGTCCGCACCCACGGAACCCCCTACCCCGACCAGACCCCCACCGGCCTCACCGGAGCCGTCCTCGGCGGCATCCTCCTCACCGCCGAACCCGACGCCGGCCCCCCGGCGAGCTTCGGCGGCCCGGAGACCCGGGGCCGGCGGACCCTGCCGGGGCCTTGACCGCCCGTCAGAACAGGCTCAGCAGTGCCTCCGCCGGGTCCGTCAGGCCGGTTTCGCCGTCGGGGAGGGGGAGTTCGAACCAGACCGTCTTGCCTCGGGGGGTTCGGCGGGAGCCCCAGGCGGCGCTGAGGAGGCCGACGAGTTGGAGGCCGCGGCCGCCCTCGTCGGTGTCGCGGGCGCGGCGGCGGCGGGGCTGGACCAGGCCGGAGTCCCAGACCTCGCAGACCAGGGTGCGGTCCAGCAGCAGGCGGAGGCGTATCTCGCCCTCGCCGTAGCGCAGGGCGTTCGTCACCAGCTCGCTGACCAGCAGCTCCGTGGTGTCGACCAGGGGTTCGAGGTCCCAGCTGAGCAGCTGGCCGCGCGCGTACTCGCGGGCGCGGCCGACGCTGCGCGGCTCGCGCGGCAGCGTCCAGTCGCCGACGGACTCGGCCGGCAGTCCCTGGACACGGGCCATCAGCAGCGCGATGTCGTCCTCGCCGTGGTGGGTGTCGAGGGTGTTGAGGACGTGGTCGCAGACGTCCTCCAGCGGCTGGGTGGGGTCGGTCAGGGCGCCCACGAAGGCCTGGAGGCCCTCGTCCAGGGGATGGTCGCGGGATTCGACCAGTCCGTCCGTGTAGAGCGCCAGCAGCGCGCCCTCGGGGAGGTCGACCTCGACCTCCTCGAAGGGTTCGCCGCCCACGCCCAGCGGCATGCCCGGCGGCACGTCCAGCATCAGCGCGGTCTCACCGGGTTCCACCAGCACCGGCGGCAGATGGCCCGCGTTGGCGAAGGTGCACCGCCTGGTCACCGAGTCGTAGACGGCGTACACGCAGGTCGCGAGGTAGACCTCGGACAGGTCGGCGTCCCTGGGCTGCCGGGCCGTGCGGGTGGCCTGCTGGATGCCGCCGGGCGTGCCGAGGCCGCGGGCGATCTCGTCCAACGCGGCCAGGACCTCGGCGGGTTCGAGGTCGAGGAGGGCGAGGGTGCGGACCGCCGTGCGGAGTTCGCCCATCGCGACCGCCGCGCGCAGGCCCCGGCCCATCACGTCCCCGACCACCAGCGCGGTGCGGTGGCCGGGCAGTTCTATGACGTCGAACCAGTCGCCGCCGACCTCCGTCGCCGCGTTGCCCGGCAGGTAACGGCAGGCGATGTCGAGTCCGGAGGCCTCCGGGTCGCCGGGCGGGAGCAGGGACCGTTGCAGTATCAACGCCCGCTCGTGCTCACGGCGGTAGAGACGGGCGTTGTCGATACAGACCGCCGCGCGCGCCGCGAGCTCCACGGCCAGGTCCCGGTCGCGGTCGCCGAACGGCTCGCTGCCCTTCGTACGGGCGAACTGGGCGAGTCCGACGACCGTGTCGTGGGCGACCATCGGGACGGCCAGCGTGGACTGGACGAGCCCGCCCTCCTCGGCGGGGACGGACTGCGGGCGGGCGGTGCGCAGGGCGTCCGCGCAGGCCGAGTTGAAGGGGTAGTGGTGGACCGCGCCGACCGCGACGGGCGCCCCGCCGCCGACGAAGGGCGTGTCCGAGACGGCGCTGGCGAAGGCCACACGGCGCAGCTCCGCGCTGCCGTCGGCGAGTCCGGGCGGGGTCTCGTCGCCGGCCAGCAGGCCCTGGTAGAGGTCGACCGTGGCGAGGTCGCAGAAGCCGGGCACGACGACGTCGAGGAGTTCGCGGGCGGTGGTCTCGAGGTCGAGGGAGTTCCCTATGCGGGCGCCCGCCTCGTTGAGGAGGGCGAGATTGCGCCGTGCGGCGGCGGCCTCGCGGGCGGCGGCGCGGCGGGCGGTGATGTCGGTGCCGAGCCACGCGATGCCGATCGGCCGGCCGCTTCCGCTGTGTACGCGGTAGAGGTTGATGGACCAGTGCCGGCGCTCGTCCGAGCCCGGTACGAATCCCGTGACGTGCATGTCCGTGATGGAGTTGCCCGTCTCCAGGACCCGGCGCAGGGTGGCGGCGACCCGCTCGGCCTCGCCGCGCTGAAGGTAGTTCTGGACGCCGAGGCCCCGGTGGTCGTCGGGTGTGCCGCCGAAGGTGGTGGCGAACTGCTGGTTGGCGCGGCGGACCCGCAGATCGGTGTCGATCAGCAGGAACCCGAACGGAGATTGACCGAATATCGCCTGCGAGGCGGCGAGATCGGTCTCGATGCTGCGCAGGGTGCGTACGTCGACGACGATGCAGACGGCGGCCTTGTCGCCCTCCGCGGTGCGGGTGGGCATGACGTAGACCTCGGCGAGGCCCTCCTCGCCGCGCTCCCCGTCCGCCGTGTCGGGCATCCGGAAGGGGACCACTCCGGTCCACTCCCGCCCGTCGAGGATCTCGGCCATCTTCCGCTCGCCGCGCTCGCGCAGATCGGGGTCGACGAAGGCCTCTATGGGGTCCATGCCGACGGCGCGCTCGGCCGGGATACCGAAGAGTTGCTCGGCGCGCAGGCTCCACTGGTCGACGAGCCCCTTGGCGCTGATGGAGAAGGACGCCACCTTGATGTAGTCGTAGATGGAGCCGGGCGGACTGCTCTGCCACATGGCGTCGACGGGCGGCCGCTCCTCCACGGCCTCCGCCCTAGCGCCGTCCGACGGGTCCTCGGACTCCGTGGCCTTCGCTGGTATCTCGCTCACGCGAACCGTCCCCTCCAGCTCACCGCACCCGGCACCGGTCACCGGGGGCGGCTGCCCGCAGTATCCAGCACTACGGCGCCGCACAACACGGTGTTCACGATCACAGCACGGTCCCGGTGGTTTTCGGTCCGGGCCGTGACAACACTTCCAGTCTTCTAACCAGGCGACACGTCGTCGAATCACACAAGACGGCAACGGTCCGTGACAGGAACCGGTCGATGGACAGCGCGGCCGGGCGTGTACAAGTGCGGCGCTGTGCGCGCTCACCCCGGAACAGCCAGCTCGAACCAGACCGTTTTGCCGGTGTCTCCGGGCCGGGTGCCCCAGCGGCGCGAGGAACCGGCGACCAGTTGGAGACCGCGGCCGCTCTCCTCGTCGGGGCGGGGGGCGCGCTCGTGCGGCGGGTCCGGGAGCGGGTCGGAGACCTCGACCAGCAGGGTGTCGTCGAGCTCCGCCGGGCGTACGAGGCGTACGCCGATGGGGCCGGTGGCGTGCCGCAGGGCGTTGGTCACCAGCTCACTGACCAGCAGGGCCGCGAGGTCGGCGAGGCTGTCGAGGCGCCAGCCGCAGAGTTGGTCGCGGACCGCTCCGCGGGCGGAGCGCACGGCGCCCGGTTCCGCGGGAAAGGTCCACTTGGCGTAGTCGCCGTCCGTGTCGATCACGCCGATCACTTCCCAGGCCAGCGAGCCCACCCATGTCCGGTTTCATGGGGTTAATTGGCACATACCCGGTATCCAGTGCTGAATATCGCCTTGGCGAGCGCACAGTGGCACGAACGGCGTACGGGGCTCAGTGCAGGCGCACGGCCACTTCCCGCACCGCCGGGACGTCCTGGTCGAGCCAGGGCACGTCCCAGAGCCGGTCCGGCGCGAGCCAGCGCAGTTCGTCGTGGTCCTGGAGCGGCTCGGGACCGGGGGAACCGGCGCACGGGCGGGCGGTCCACACCTGGAGGACGTACGGGGGCCTCAGGGGCCACTCCCCCGGTACGCGCTCGACGACCTCGGCCTCGACGCCGAGTTCCTCGCGCAGCTCCCGCACCAGGGCGCCCTCGGGCGACTCGCCGGGCTCCACCTTGCCGCCGGGCAGCTCCCAGCGCCCCGCCAGCTCGGGCGGCGCGCTGCGCCGCGCGGCGAGCAGACGGCCGTCGTCGAGCAGTGCGGCTCCGACCACCACGATCCGTTCGGTCATGCGCCGGAGCCTAGACCCTGGGCCAGCGGGAGTCGGCCGGAGGTCAGGCGCGGGAGCCGTTGCCGTTCTGGCCTATGCGCTCGACCCAGTAGATCTGCTTGTGGCCGCGGTCGTCGAGGCTGTCGGCGATCTTCTGGGCCTCGGCGCGGGTCGCATACCGGCCCACGCGGTAGCGATTGCCGCTGTCGTCCTGCCGTATGACGAGCCACGGCAGCGAGACCGTGCCGTTGGCGTCGTTCATCGCACCCCACCTCTTCTTCCGGCCCTCGCCCGTCCGTCTCCCGTCCCCGGCTCCCGCCGTGCCCCGCCCGCTGAGGAAACCGCAGTCCGCATATGCCCGAGCGTACGCCTAACCTTCACGCAGCGAATACGGCTTTTCACCAAGAGATACGCAACCGGCCAGAACGCGGGGGGCGCACGATGACGAGCGCGCCGTCCGTGCGCATCGGTGCATCGGATTGACGGGCCGCCGGGCACACCGGGGATCACCTGGGAAAACGGCCGGATTCCAACGGCCCGCGCGCGGGCGGGAGTCGACCGGCCGGACGGGGCAACTGCCCCCGGGGTGTGCGCTACTTCACTGGGAGGTGGTACGCGACCCGGTAGCGATCGGCGGGGATCACGACGTCGGCGGTCTCCACGGGACGGCCGGAGGCGTAGTAGGTGCGCTGGACGACCACGACGACATGGCCGGGGACACCGCCCAGGGTGAGCAACTCCTCGGCGAGGCCGGGGCGGGCGCCGACCTCCTCGGTGACGTTGTCCACGATGACGTCGATGGCGCGCATCCGCTCCACGACGCCCATGCCGCCGAGAGGGCCCTCCTCGGGCAGCATGACGGGAGTGCGGCCGGTGACCGCGAGGGGCTCCCAGGAGGTGGAGAGCATCATCGGCTCGCCGGCGTCCCGGAAGACGTACTTGGTGCGCATCACCCGGTCGCCGGGCCGGACGCCGAGCCGCTCGGCGATGGCCCCGCTCGCCTGCGTCTGCTCGCTGCGGGACTCCCAGGTGCCGCGCGCGGCGGCATCGGCCTGCTCCTGCCGGAAGGGCGTGGCACCGGCGGGCGGACGGAAGCCGGAGCGGGCGATGCGCCGGGGCACGGGCCGCTCGCGCACATACGTCCCCGAGCCGGAGCGGCCCTCGACCAGCCCCTCGGCCATCAGCACCTTGCGCGCCTCCAGGGCGACCGTGTCGGAGACGCCGTACTCCTCGCGGATCCTGGCCTGGGAGGGCAGACGGGCGTGGGGCGGCAGCGAACCGTCGACGATCTTCTTACGGAGATCACCCGCGACACGCAGATACGCCGGCTGCTCACCGAAAGTCACAGGCCGCTCCCATCAGGTTGTACAGACAGCAACAGCCTGGCAACCGTGGGTTGTGCCACGCAAGCAAAGGCCAGAGAATCACCCGATGTGATGACATCTGCCCAGGGCAGGCTTTACGCAGGCACTTTCTCCCCGTTCTGGCCTGCGTCACACCTCCAGGCCGGTGTCGTCCGTGGACGGCGGGGTCGTGGCCAGCCCCAGAACCTTGCGCGCCGTCACCGTCCGGTCCGGGTCGATGAGCTTGAAGCCCTTGTCGTAGTGCGCGTAGAAACCGTCGGCGTCGGCGGCCTTCGCGGCCTTCGCCCACTCCGCCCGCGCCTTGTCGAGGTCACCTGCCAGCCCTGTCACCGGCTTCTCGGCGTCCGCGGGCCAGTCGTGCCCGCGCAGCATCCCGGCCTGCTGCTCCAGGGCCGCCGCCACGCGCCGCGCCCACGCCTTGTGGCCGGGCAGGTCGTCCTCGACGTACTCCGCGTCCGGCGCGGTGTCCATGGCCGCGTTGAGGACGTGCGCCGCCTTCAGATAGGCGACCTGGTCGGCGTCGAGGACGGTCTCGTCGTTGCGCAGCGAGCCGGTCAGGCGGGCGCTTTCATCGGTGTCGCGGAACACGCAGGTGACCTGGCGGTCGCCGAGCGCCCAGCTGTCCCGGGTGGGCGAGAGGTAGTAGACGTCGACGTCGCCCGGAAGGGCCCAGCCGTCCATCGCGTAGCTGTCCTGAAGGCCGTAACAGCGCTCGCCCGCCCGGTCCGTGATGGACGAGTGGCCGGGATACGAACCGCCGTTCTTGAGCTGGAAGGACGCGAACACCTCGCCCTCGTGCTCCCGGTCGCAGGACACCTTGTCGACGTCGTACGTCACGCCCTCCGGTGACCCTTCCGGCGTGTTGAAGCACTCGCCCTTCTTCAACGAGATGCTCGCGCCGTTCCGCGCGCCCTCCGTGAAGCCCTTCCAGAACTCGGACGCGCCGCCCGTCACCAGTGCCACCGCCCACAGCGCGAGCCCGATCCCGGACAGCATGCAGCCGGCGATCGCCATGCCCTTCCCGCGCTCCCCCCGCTTCCTGATCTGCGCCAGCGCCACCAGCCCGAGCACCAGGCCCACGCCCGGCAGGAAGCAGAGGATGCCGAGCACGAGGGCGGCGATGGCGAGCCCGTTCACCGCCGCCGGCCGGTTGTACGGGCTGTAGCCCTGCGTCCAGGGCTGGTACTGCGGCCCCCCGTAGGGGCCCTGGGGCTGCGGTCCGTAAGGGCCCTGCGGGTACGGCGCGTACGGCGACGGTGGCGGATACGAGCCGTCGGGCTGCTGGGAACTGGGAGGCGGAGGTATGGACACGGGTACCGTGCTCCTGGGGTCGGGGCGGCGGCAGCGCTGAACTGACGTACGACTGCGCGCATCGTAAGCGCGCCGCTGATGGGGGTGGAATGCAGGTCGCGAGTGCGACGGTCCGGGGGGTGAACCGACTCACCACCTGGTGGGCGGGGGCCGCGGACGGCGGGACGGCGTTATCGGCGGCCGGTGTCTGGCCGTTGCTGGCCTTCCTGGCCGACGGGGCAGCGGGCCCGGCACGGGCCGAACTGGCGGAGGCCCTCGGACTGCCCGCCGAGCAGGCGGCGGGAGCGGCACGGGAGTTGCTCGGCACCATGGGCGGCATGGCCGGGCTGAACTCCGCCCTGGGGCTGTGGACCGACCGGACGCTTCGGCTGCGCGAGGAGTGGCGGGCCGGGCTGCCGGCGGACTCGCACGGGGTGCTGAGCGGCGACCGCCCGACCGACCAGAAGGCCCTGGACACCTGGGCGGCCGAGCGGACCGGCGGGCTCGTGGAGCGCATGCCGGTCACGCTGACGGAGGACGCCAGGATGGTCCTCGCCACCGCCCTGTCGCTGCGCACCGACTGGCCCCGCCCCTTCGACGAGCGCCCGCTGCGCCCGGACGCCGGGCCCTGGCAGGGCCGTACGCTGGTCGGACTGCACCGCAGGAGCGTCCGGCCGGACCGGATCGGGGTGGCGAACACCCCGCACGGCTACGTGACCGCCCTCAAGGTCCCCGGGGACAACGGCTTCGACGTCCATCTGGTCCTCGGCGAGGAACGGATGACACCGGGGCAGGTGCTGGCCGCGGGTGTGGGCGCCGTGGAACGCGCGCTGCCGGTGACCGGAGGCGGGCAACTGCCGTACGGGCACGTGGGTCCGGGGCTGCACATCGAGCGGCAGCCCGCCCTCTCCCCGGAGCCGGTGACCCTCGACGTGACGACGACGGCGTTCGACGTGCGGGCCGACCACGATCTGCTCGCCCTGGACCGCCTGTTCGGACTCACGACCGCGAAGGACATCCGGCAGGGCCACTTCCCGGGCATCAGCGCCGATCCGCTCGCCATCGGGGCGGCCCAGCAGTCGACGGTCGCCGAGTTCGGCGCCCTGGGCTTCCGGGCCGCCGCGGTGACGGCCGTCATGCCCGTGGCGGGGAGCGGCCCGCCCCAGTACCGCTACGAGACCACCGTCGTCCGCGCCCGGTTCGACCGCCCCTTCGGCTTCCTGGCGGTGCACCGGGAGACACAGCTCGTCCTGGTGGCGGGCTGGATCACGGACCCGCGGCCGTACCAGACGATGCCCTTCCACGGCGGTTTCTGACCTCAGCGGGCCGGCGCACTGCTCCACAGCCGCAGCAGCACCCGCTCCGGCTGCTCCCCGCGCGCCAGCAGGCGGGCCGTGCGGGGCCAGGTTTCCGGGGGGAGGCCGTTCTCGGTGATCAGGCGGTACAGGGTGGGGCCCGGCCCCGGCAGTGTCAGCAGTTCGCCCAGGAGCCTGGCCTCGCCAGGTGCGGCACCGGTGGCCAGGACGAGGTCCAGGGCGTCGGAGCCATAGCGTTCGACCAGCGTGAGTCCGTCGTCGCCGGCCGCCAGCAGCCACGGGGTGAGCCGCTCCGTACGGCGGCCGTGCTTCTCGCCCTGTTCGGTCAGCAAGCGCAGCACGCGCTCCCCGGAACGCCCCGCCAGCAGCGGCAGCCAGCGCGGCCCCCACTGGTTCACCGCCTCGGCGCCACCCGGCAGCCGCTGCTCCACGACCGCCGCCGTGACCGCGACCCGCAGCCCCCAGCGAGCGCCCACGGACAGCACGGCCTCCAGCGAACGCAGCGCCAGCTCACTGGTGAGGGGTTCCAGTTCGGCGAGCACACGGCGCTGCTCGGGGCTGAGCCCGAACCGCTCGGCATACTGCTGCGCGACCACGCCGAGCCCCTCGTGCAGCAGGGTGCGCAGGGTGCGCGGCGGGTCGTCGGCGGCCAGGATCAAAGGGAGTTCACGACGGGCCCGCGGATCGAGGGTGCCCTCGGGATCGGCGGCGTACAGCCGCAGCAGGGCGGTGCGCTGCGCGGGGCCGGCCAGGGTGCCCAGCAGCGGCAGCAGGACCGGGTCGGCCGCCAGTGCACCGGTCACCTCGGGGGCCGTGCCCGGACCGAGGACGGCGGCGCCGACGCGGTGCGCCAGCCGGGGCCCGTTCACGGCCCAGTCACGGATCCGCTCGGGACGCTGTACGACGTTGCCGATCACCCAGTCCAGCTCGTTGCCGAGGTCCAGCTGCCAGCGCGACCAGGCGACCGCGGCGGCCGTGCCCAGCGGCTCGGTCTGCTCCACGGTGTCGTGACCGCGCTCCTTGAAGGCCGCGACGACGTCGGACAGGCTGTGGCCGATCCCGTCGGCGTAGCCCTTGAGCCGGGCCATCGCCGTCTGGTCCAGGCCGAGTTCCAGCGCGTGCCGCAGGCCCTCGGTGCCGAGTTCGGCGAGCGCCGCCCGGGTGTCGGGGAAGCGGTCGGCGAGCTCGGCGATGCCCAGGTCGCCCTGCTCGGACAGCCAGCGGGCCGCGAGCACCGGGTGGGCGCACACGACCGGCCAGTCCGCGGGTGCCGTGCCGAGCAGGGCACGTACCGCGTCGCGCCCCGAGACCTCGGCGTCGGCGGCGATCTGGAGCAGCACCCGGGCGTCCACCGCGCCGGCCGTGTCCTGGTCGACGATCTGCACCCAGCCCAGGCCGAGCACGGTCAGATGCTCGGGCTGGCGCAGCCCGTCGAGCAGCCGCCGCCACATCTGCGGGGTGTAGCGGGCGAGCAGGTCCTGGTCCTCGCCGTGCAGGTGGGGTCGCAGCAGGTCGAGCAGCTGCGGGTCGTCGAGGCGGCCGGCGAGGAACTGGAGGCTGGGCGCCGGGATCTGGGAGAGCAGCGCGACCAGCGGGTCGTCCATGCCGGCGACCGCGGCCGCGAGCCGCTCGGGCGCGACCTCTGGGACGGCCGTGCACAGCCGCCCGTAGAGGCCGACGCGGCGGATGCCCTCCAGCTCCCGCAGTGCGGTGGCCATCGTCAGCCCGTCGGCGCCCACTTCCCCGCGCGGGTCGAAGACCTCGGCGAGCCGGCCCGCCACGGGCAGCAGCCGGTGGGCGGCCTCGTCGTACAGGTCACGCTCCGCGGGCCCGAGCAGCGCCGACATCAGGCACTCCCGGAAGACGGACCGGGGCACGCCCGACAGGGCGGTCACCAGACGGCGCATGCCGGCCTCGTCGAGCAGCCTGTTCTGCTTGCGCAGGCCCGGCGCGTTCTGGAGGGAGCGCACCGCCACCAGCAGTTCCGTGTCGGTGCCGAAGCAGTCGGCCAGCAGCTCCAGGAGCTTCGCGCGCGGCGAAGGCCCCATCGTGCGGTCGACGCCGCCATGTCTCAGGGTCCAGCCGGCGGCGAAGGTGCGCCGGCGCCGGGCCGCGCCGCCCCTGCTGTCCAGGACCTGCGCGTGGTACTCCTCCAGATTCGGGTCGGTGACGAACGGCAGCCGGTCGGCGGCCATGCCCGCGATCCGCGGCGAGGGGATCGACAGGTCGTCCCAGTCGACCTGTTCGACCTGTCCGCCGCGCACCCGCTGGAGGTTGCGCAGGGCGGCGGATGTCATCCGGCCCGCGACCACCACGCGGGCGTGCGTGGCCTGCGACGCTATCCGGCAGGCCAGGTTCACCAACTCGTCCGGGGACACCAGGACCCAGCCCGCGCCGGAGAGCAGCGTGGCGCCGCGGGTGCTGAGCCGCCGCTGGTCGAAGGCGGCCATGGCGATCACGTTCGGGCCGTGCTCGTGGAGCAGGCCGAGCCGCAGCGACTCGGGGTTGATGCTGAGCCGCTCGCCGCCGCTGTACTGCGCCGTGTCGTCGTAGACCAGCAGGGCCTCCGCCCCGGCCAGGTCGGCGCGGGCGCGGGCCTGTTCCTCGTCGTGGGCGGCGCGGGCGAGGGTGTCGGCGAGCCGGCCGGGGCGCAGCGCGGGCACCCGCTGGAATCCGGCCGCCTCCAGATAGCCGTAGAGGTCGGCCGGGCCGTCGACCGGGCCCCAGGCGCCGGGCGGCAGTCCGCAGGCCATCCAGCCGGCCAGCCGGGTCAGGGCGCGTACCTGCACCTCCCGCCACTGGGCCAGGGCCTGGTCCCCGCTGCCCGCGCTCGGCACGTCCCCGCCCAGGAGCAGCGCGCTCGGCAGGGACATGCCCTGGGCGCCGGGCATGCGGCCCTCGAGCGGGATGTAGCCGTGCCGGCCGATGCCCGCCAGGACCACCGACCCGAAGTTGACCACGAGGTGGTCGGGTGAGAGCTCGACGGGGACGAATCCGGCGTGTGCCATGTCGTCCAGGGCCCGGCCGAGGGGTACCAGGGTGCGCAGGGCTCCGGCAGGTGTCCAGCGGTGCCCGCCGGCGAGCATCGCGTCGAGGTCGTCGCGGTCCCGCAGCGCGTGCAGGGGCACCTTCTTGTTGCCCGGCGCCCAGGCCGTGATCAGGGCGGGCGGCAGCTGGGGGTGGTCGACCATGTCCAGGAGCGTGGGTGTGACGGGGCTGCCGGCGGCGAGCAGCGCGGCCGCCCGCCTGCGGTCCCTGACGTTGGGGAAGAACCGCAGCGCGCCGAAGGCCTCTTCCTCCGCGTCCTTGACGAGCCGGGTGGCGCGCAGCGCGTTCGCCCCGGACGAGCGCAGATGCCCGGGGCGCAGCTGCTCGGCATGCGGTTCCCAGTGGCGTCCGGAACGGCCGCGGACCCGGGTGAGGAGCCGGCCGAACGTGGTGTTCGCGGTCATCGGGGCCCGCCTCCCAGGGTGCTCAGCGCCGATTGCAGGGCCGTGACCCGGCGGGCGCGGGCGAGGTCGATGCGGACGCGGTCGACGTTGGCGAGGCGGTACGTCCGCGTGGACAGGCAGGTGGTGAGGGCGTTGGTCAGCACCGGCCCGTAGCCCTGTTTGGTGAGGAACCTCTTGGCCGGGGCGATGGTCTCGTACGCGGCTCCCTCCGCGTACAGCAGGCGGCGGTGCTCCTCGGAGAGGCGTTGGAGGGCGGCCGCGTGGGCCAGGGTGGCGCCGAGCATGTAGATGTCGAAGCGCTCGGCCGCTGGGGACTTCTCGCTCGGCTCGTCGGTGCCCTCGGCGGACGGCGGCGCGTAGGCGGCGGTGGTGGTGTCGACGCGTCCGCCGATCCGCACGGCCGCGTCGTAGTCGATCAGGACATAGCGGGCGGGCGGGCCGAGCACCAGGATGTTCTCCGGTTTGATGTCGGCGTGGATCCAGCCCTTGGACGACTTGTCGTCCTCGTGCCGGTCGGCGTGCAGGGCGGCGAGGGTGTTGCACAACTGCTCGGCCAGGTCGAGGAGTTCGTCCTCGGTGTAGGGCCGTTTCGCGTCCCGCCGGGCGTCGATGTCCTGCTGGAGGGTGATCGAGGCGCCGCCCTGCTGTCCGATGAACTGCTGCACCAGGAAGCTCTCGACCTGCGGCCGCGGGTGGCCGGCCTCGGTCAGTGACGGCGAGGGCTGGGACTCCACGCTGATCACGACGGGGCACTGCTGGGTCAGCTGGGCCGCCTGCCGGGCGGCGTGCAGCCCCTGCCGGCGGGCCTTCTGGTGCTGGGACAGGGTGGTGAGGACGTTGCGCGGGTCGCCGAGGGCCGACTCGGGCCACCACATGCCCTTGACCACGACGTCTCCGCCGGACCAGCGGTCCTTGGCGAGCAGGGCGTACCCCTGCCCGCCCCGGGAGAGGATCTCGAGGGTGGCGAACCGGCCGTCCATCCCGAAGTCGGCGGGCACCCAGGCCTTGCGCGGGGAGCCGTTCTCGTCGGGGCTCTCGGCGTACACCCATTGCGGTACGAACGTGGTCACGCGTCGCTCCCGAAGCCGATCCGGAGCCGGACGGTGCCCGGCCCGAGGCAGAGTTCGTCGCCGTCCTCCAGTGCGTACGGCGTCCTGGAGGCGAGCCGGGAGGACTTCGGGCGTCCCCGGAAGTCGAGCTCCGGATTGAGGAACGACGCGTTCTGCTCGGGTTTCGGGAGGTGCTCGACCATGGGCTTCCCGTCGTCGTCGAGGAAGATCCGCAGATGGGCGCGGGAGATCTCCAGGGCGTGCTCCTCGTCCAGTCCGGCGGTGACGACCGTGATCTCCGGGCGGCTGCGCGAGGGCCGGCCCAGGGTCAGGCCGTCGGGGGGCACGGTGAGCGTGTCCCGGGTGCGGTGGCCGTGCAGCACCGTCACGCGGACGGGACCGGTGCCGGGGGCGGGAGCGGGGGGTGGCTCCGCCAGGATCTCGTTCACGTCGAAGTAGCACAGGCGGCAGTACCAGCGGTTGCCCTGCTTGTGCACGTGCCGGGGCTGGAGTTCCTCGTCGGCGTGTACGCAGCCGGACGTGTCGGAGGCGTGCCGGAACCGTTTGTCGGAGCCGGGGTGGAGCAGGCCCGCCTTGCGGAGCTTCTTGAGCCGGTCGCGTTCTATCTCCTCGTCGGTGGCCACGCCCAGGTGGCGCAGCGTGAGGATGACCTCGCCGCGCATCCGGCGCACGCTCCACACCCGGGAGCTGTTGCCTTGCAGCCAGGGGTGTTCACGGCGGGCGTAGCGGAAGTTGTCGTCGGAGACGATCGCCGCGTCGTACTGGTCGGCGAGGGAGAGGATCCGGTCGTCCGCGTCGCCCCGGTGGACCTGGAGCCAGCGAGCGCGTTCGGCCTGTTCGACGAGTTTCTGGTCGTCCAGGTGGGGCCGGACGGTGGCGTCCAGGACGGCGATGGCGTCGGCGCCGGGGTGCCGGCGCAGCCAGGCCTCCCGTACGTCGACGACCCGGGAGAACGGCCACGGGGTCTGGCCGGTCGCGGCCACGTTCGACGCGTCGATGATGACGGGCACGCTCATGGCCGGCTCCGGCGCGGCGGCTGGGTCGGGGCGTCGGAGCCGCCGTGGCCGCCGTGGTCCTGGCCGCCGTCCGGTGCGCCGCGGTACGGGTCGCCGTAGGAGTGCCGGCCGCTGCCGCCGCCCGAGCCGTATCCGCCGCCGTCCTCGGAGTCGTATCCGTCGTCGCCGTATCCGCCGCCGCTGTACGACCCTCCGCCGTACTGGCCGTCGCCGTACTGGCCGTCGTCATCGTCGAACAGGCTGCGCTGTTTGCGGTGTTCGCGGATCTTGTCGGGCTGCTCGACCTCGATGTCCTTGAACCAGTCCCGTTTGTTGCGGCTGGAACTGCTGCGGCTGGAGGAGGCGCGGGACTCGTTGAGCACGTCCCTCGACTGCATTCCCTCGCGCAGTCCGCCGACCGCCTGCTGGAAGGCGGCGATCAGCAGGGGGTCCGGGATCTTGCGGGCGCGCTCCACCCCCTCCTCGTAGATCCGCTCCCGTTCGGTGTTGGAACCGGCCGCGGCGGCCCGGTTGTTGATCTCCTGTTCGAGTTCCGCGGCGGCGACCTCGCGGCCGTACTCGGGGCGGAGGATCTGCGCGTACGGGTCGTTCACGACCCAGACGTCGGTCGTCACCGGTGCCAGCTCCCGCGCCTCGGGTCCCGAGCCGAGCCGCCCGGTCGCCTTGGCGACGAGCAGCGCGGTCGTGCTGGTCCGGTCGGGCGCCCGCAGCTTCAGCACATAGCGCAACTGGCCCTCGTCGCCCGCGCCGACCGCGCCCAGGCTGAGTCGTACCCGGCTGGGGCGCCGTCCTCCGCCGTCGGAGACGGCACTGTCGAGGCGTCGGCGGACCGGGTCGATCTGGTAGACGGCGACGACCTGGATGAAGGGGTTGATCTCCAGGGACAGTTCGGCGCTGCCCGCGACCACGTCCCGGCTGTAGGCCGCGAAGCTCGACGCGATCTCCCGCATCTTCTCGGCGGCGGTCGCGCGGGAGGACACGTGAGCGGTCATCCCGGTCGACGCGAGCCCTTCCAGCAGGGCGTAGTCGGCGCCTTCGCCGATACCGATGACGTCGGTGTGCAGCTCGCGACCGGCCGCCTCCCGGGCGATCGCGGCGAGCTGCCCCGGGTCGGTCGTACCGAAGTTGGGCAGTCCGTCGCTGAGCAGCACGAGCCGGCGGGCGGCCGCCGTCCGCCGGCCCAGCTGCGCGTACGCCTCCCGCAGCGCGCCCTCGATGTTGGTCCAGCGGCGCTCGTCCTCGACGTTGCCGTGCCAGCTGCCCTTGTCGCGCAGCTCGGCCGCCGTTCCGGAGAAGCGCAGGCCCGCGTTCTGCGCGAAGGTGAGCACGTCCACCCCGGCGTGCGGGGGCAGCGCGGCGACCAGCTCGCGCACCCCGGACTCGGCCACGTCCTTGCGGCTGGCGTCCCGCGGGTCGTCCGGGTCCGCGAACTCGTCCGTGGAGGAGTTCGCCTTGATGCCCATCGACCAGCTGTCGTCGACCGCGAGCACATAGGCGATGCCGTCCGCGATCCGGTCGGCGCGGCGCAGTACGCGCGGGGCGACCGACACGAAGAACTCGTCGCCGACATGGACCTGCGGCCGGTCCACTCCGAGCTTGATGTCCTCAGTGGTCATGCGTCCTTCGCCTCCCCGATCCCGCACACCAGTGCCGTGGCGTTGTCCCAGCCGCCCAGGGCCTCCGCCCGCTGGACGAGGGCGGCGGCCAGCGCCGGGGCGAGCGGCCGCCCCGACTCCTCCAGCTTTGCGGCCAGTTCGGCCAGTACGGCGCCGAACCAGCGGTCCCGCTCGGGTTCCGTCGCCCCGTCCGAGGCGAGCAGCAGCAGGTCCCCCGGGGCGAGGGCGACGGTGGTCTGCGTCCAGCGGCCGGGGCCGTTGCCGAGGTAGTTGACCAGGGCGGACCCGTCGCCGTGGGCGTGCGGGCTGACCCTCAGCCGCTCGGCGTAGCCGGTGTGGGCGGGGGTCAGTTTCCATGCCGCGTACGGCAGTTCACGCGGCGGTGGACCGCCCGGTGCCGGTCCGCGCAGGGGCCGCACCAGCCAGGCCTCCGCGTCCCCGACGGACACCAGGCTCGCCGTGCCGTCGGGGCGCACCGTGGCCAGGACGGCCGCCGCACTGCCCGTCTCAGTGGTCCGGCCGACGGCCGCGTCGAGTTCGTCGACGAGTTGCCGCGGCGGCAGGTCCTCCTCCAGCCGCCAGAGCCGCTCGGCCTGTCCCAGTGCCGCCTGGGCGGCGATCCGGCCGGAGCCGTCCCCGTCGCCGGTCACCCCGTCGAACACGGCGCACCGCACCGTGCCCGAGGCGCCGCGACCGGCGCCCGCCGCGTCCTCGTTGTCGGTGCCCGGGTCGCCCTTGGCCTTGCGGGAGCCGACCGCGCTCTCCTGGTAACAGGTGGCCGAGACGCGGTCGGGGGCGCGGCGCGCGAGGACCTCGTGCAGCGGTGCCATGCCCGCTGCCACGCCCTGGCGCAGGTCATGGCCCAGCAGCCGGTGGCACACCGCGTCGAGGCCGGGCGGGAACGTGCCCGCGAACACGCCGAGCAGCTGGAGCGCGTCCCGCAGGTCCAGGCAGGGCCGCTCGGCCACGGCGTCGACCAGCGCCTGCACCAGGGCACGCCGGTCCCGGGGCGCGGGCGCGACCTCGCGCCGGTCGTGGAACTCGATGCCGCCGTCGAGGTCGTAGCGGGGCAGCGCGGCGATCTGCCAGCCCTCGTACGCGTCGTACCGTACGGACTCGGTCACCAGGCATCCGGGCCCGAGCCGTTGCAGCGCGGCGTCCACCCGGTGCCAGAGGTCGGGCAACTCGGCGATCAGTTCGTCGCGTTCGGGCCTGCCGTGCTCGTCGACGCACTCGCGCAGGGTCGGTGCCAGGTCCTGGTCCCAGCGCACGGCGATCTCGGGGACGGCGACTGCGACGAACTCGGGCGTCTCCATCTCCTGGATCTCCACGGCCGTTCCGGGAATCGCGTCGAGGTTCCGCTCCCCCGCGAGGTCGGCGTCGGCATCGTCGTCGCGGCCGATGACCTCGTCACCGTGTTCGCTCATGTCACGCTCCCTTGAGGAAGACGGTGAGGACGACCGCGATCACGGCCAGTACTCCCAGGAAGACCAGGCGCTGTGTGCTCGTCCGGTTGGCGCGTTGCAACTCCTCGGCCGCGCCGCGCCGTTCGGCCTCCGCCTGCTGTGCCCGGAACTGCCACTGCTGGACGGCCTGCGCCACCTGGTTGCGGGCGTCGTCGACTTCCCGCCGGGCTGCCGCCTCGGCCGCGGCGATCCGCTGGTCGGCCCGGCTCTCGGCCTCGGCCAGCCGCCGGTCGGCTTCCTGCCGCGCCCGCCGTACCGCCTCCTCGGCCCGCTCCTCGCGCAGCCGGGCGCCGCGCTCGACGAGCTCGGTCCGCTCGGCCAGCTCCCGGTGCGCGTAGGCGAGTTCCTCCTGGGCGCGGCGTGCCGCGGCGGCGGCCTCGGTACGCACCCGCTCCCGCTCCTCCGCCACCGCCCGCTCCAGCAGGACGTCCAGGTCGGGTCCCTGACCGACCGGGAAACGCGCGGTGCGCCGGGGCCCGCCGGTGTCGGGGGGTTCGGTGTCGGTGTAGAGCTCGGCGACGGAGGTCGCCGCGCCGACGGGCGGTTCGGCCAGGGACAGGGGCACCGGGCGCACGGTCAGCCGGGACGGGTCGACGACGACGACCGGGCGCCAGCCGCTGAAGCCGTCCGGCTCGTCGTCGTACACCGCCGTGGCGGGGCAGCCGGAGCCGAGCACCGCGTCCGTGCCGTCGACCTGTGCCCACAGCGTCTCACCGGCCGTCAGCAGGGAGCCGACGACCTCCGGTGACGGAACCGGTACGCCCGCCGAAGGTGCGAACGGGCCGGACCGCCGGCCGCCGGGTCCGGCGGGCCCAGGGGGCTCCTCGGCCAGACCGCCCCAGCCGTCCGGGCCGCCGGGGCCGTCCGGGCCGGCGGCGTCGAGACTGCCCCACTCGTCTTCGGCGGCCGGAGGAGGCGGGGCCGCCTGCTGCCGCCGTTCCCCGGACGGCGTCTCGTCCGCAAGTGAACCCCACTCGGTCATATGCGCCCCCCGCATTTCAGGATCCCCAAGTCCACTGCCCAATAAAGTAACTAACATCACATCAGCGGACGCGTGGGGACTTTCGGGGAAGCGGGGGCAACCTGTGGAGAAGCATCTGACCGCGGACTTCGAAGAGGCGTGCTTCCTCGTCGATCTCTCGAACGTGGTGCGCCGCCAGGACCTCGGCGAGCCCGGCCTGCGCTCGCTGCGCCGCCTGGCCCTCGTCGTCGACGCGGCTGTCCGGCTCGCCCGCGACCCGGACGTCAAGCTGTACCTCGTCGCCGACCGCAGTCTGCGTCACGGCGGCGGCCGGCACGAGTTCACCGACCCGGCGGACGTACGCCTGCTGGCGAAGTGGGTGCGGCTCGGCCTGGTCGAGGAGCTGGACGACGCGGACGGACGGGTCCTGGAGCTGTGCGAGATGACCGGCATCCCGGTCATCACCGGCGACCGCTACCGGGACGCCCGCGACGACTTCCCCTTCCTCCAGGGCAACACCGACGACTTCCTGGAGCCGGTGCCGGGACCGCACGGCACGGTCCGGCTCGCCCCGCTGGACATGGCGGTGGCCTCCGCGGCACAGATCTCCCGCAAGAAAGAGGAGTCGGTCCTGAAGAAGCAGGGCCTGCTCGATCCCCGGCGCAGGCCCCGCTCCGAGGTGGTGCGGCGCAACTGGCGCTGCCCGGACGGCCGGTGCACCGTGTACGACACCCGCAAGGGCACGCTGGTGCTGCTGCCCCGCATGCGACGTGGCGTCCCGACCTGCGAGCAGCACGGTCTCGAACTGGTCGACGACGGCCCGCGCACCGCCACCGCCCAGGTCAAGCTGCTCGTCGCCGACCGGGTCGCGGCCCGCTTCACCCTGGAGGACGGCTCGACGGTACGGATCGGCCGGAAGCCGGAGCCCGACGGCATCGCCCTGCACGACCTGCTCCCCGCCGACCTGGCCGCCCTCGTCAGCCGCGCCCATGTGGAACTGCGGGTCGCGGGAGGTGCCGTGCGCGCCACCGACGTGAGCAGCTTCGGCACCCGGTGGCGGGCGACGGGCACGTCGGGCCCCGGGCCCTGGCACGACCTCCCCAAGGGCGCCGCACGCGACTTCCGCGCCGGGGACGAACTGGAGCTGACCGAGGGTGTCGTCCTCGCCCGCAGCGGGCGGCGCTTCCCCGCGGAGCTGGCTCAGGAGTGGCAGCGCCGCAGGCCGCCGAGCGGGGAGGGGGCGGAGGCGGTCACGCGGGTGTACTGAGGGACGGTCACGCGGATGTCCGGGGGCGCACGCGGATGTCCGGGAGGCGGTCACGCGGATGTCCGGGAGGCGGCGCCTCAGCCCCCGGACGACGAGCCGACTCCGGTGCCCTCCGCCCCGCCGGCCGCGCGGACCAGGCCCTGCGCCTCGTCCTCCAGGCGGCGGGTGATGAAGTGGCCGACCTGACGGTCGTGGAGCCACGCGGCGAGCTCCCCGAAGTCACGGGCCGCGCTGAGCACTTGCCGCCGGACGCCGTCCGGGAAACCCCTTCGTGGCAGGTCACGGGCGTCGTCCACCTCGCTCAGGACCCGGTGGAGCGTCAGGCGTACGGCCGTCGCCTCCGCCTCCGGCAGCTCCGACCGCGCGAGCAGCCGCCGCACCCGCCCGGCCGCCTCGGCCACCCTGTCCAGGAGCTGTACCTCCCGGTTGGACGTCACCCCCGAGGGTGACACCACGCTGTTGAGCGCGTGCCGGAAACAGGGGTGCACATGGAACTCGTCCTCCCCCGGCCCCGGCGGCGCCTGGCTTCCGCCCGAGTACACCACCCCGTCGCCGCGCCGCACCCCGAGGAACCCGGCCCCGTACAGCACGTCGATCAGTCCCCGCACCGTCAGGCTGTCGGTGTAGTCGGGGTAGTCCCGGTGCAGCGCGTCCCGGCGTGCCTCGAACCGGCTCTCCAGTGCCTCCCGCGTCACGACGTACCCGCTGTTCTCGAACATGGCGAACAGCGACCGCAGGAAGGGATGGTTGACCAGGTACTCCTTGGCCAGATCCTGCAACTTCCACCGGGAGAACCGGTCCGTCGCCGCCAGCACGTCCGCCTCCGTGATCCACGGCCCGCCCCGCTCATGAGCCACGCCGCGGCAGGCGTTGAGGAACTGGATGGCGTCCCGGGGCCGGGGCAGCGCGCGCCGGAAGAGGTAGTCGGCGGTCGGCTCACCCCGCACCACCGCCGGGAAGACCTCCCCCCACAGCTGCTCCTCGCCGATCTCGGCACCCAGCGAGGCCCGGGCCCGTGCGAGGGCGACGTCCTCGAGGCCCTTCCGGCTCCAGCTGATCCTGATCTCGTCGCTGTGGAACTTGTCCCCCTCGCTGAAGTTGAGGGTGTCGTAGATGTCGGACCGCAGGAACAGCGCGGTCCGTACGGCGCCGCCGTAGCGCCCGGTCGCCTGCTTGGCGGCCAGCAGCAGCCCGGCGACCAGGGCGTGGCTGTCGGCGTCCACGGTCCACACCTGTTCGAGCTGGTCGACGAGGAAGAGCAGCGGCGGATGGCGGCCGTCGCATCCCAGCTCGGCGAAGGCGGCGGCCACCCCGTCCTCCAGAACCTCCAGCTGTCTGCTCGCCCGCGCCCCTTCGGACGCCCCGTTGACCCCTAACGCGGCCTCCACCACGCCGAACGCCTTGAGGGACAGGTTCGCGGACTGGAGCCCGCTCGCGCCGCGCCTCAGCCGGTCGTAGAGCCGGGAGTCGTCGTACTCCCCGTTGGCCCGCAGGAACCGGCGCAGCGCCCGGACCGCGGACGGCAGCCGCCGCCGGTGGTGCTCGGTACGCGCGTGGCCGGTCAGGTGCCGTGCCGCGTGCACCGCGAACACGTACCGCCAGATCAGCGACTTGGCGGTGTCGGCGGTGACCCCCTGCAACTCGAACCGCCGGATCTCGTCACCGGCGGCGTCGTCGGGCGTGATCAGCACGGAGGCCCCGGGATGCCCCTCCGCTGTCGCCAACTGCCGGCAGATGGCGCTCTTCCCCGACCCCTTGCGCCCGATGATCAGCGACTTCCGCCCCGAGAGCACTTCCTCGTAGGCATGGTTGGGCCGGAACACCGCCCCGCGCAGCAGCCCGTCCTTGAGATCGGTCTCGGCATCGTCCCGCCCGAAGAACAACCGCCCGACCGAAGCATCTTCCCACCCCACGCACGCCCCCCGATGATCCCGCGGCTTGTGTGGAGGTACCCCCGCTCGCCCCTTTCGAAAGCTGCCCCGTCCCGACGAGGTCACCGCGGCGCCGCTCATGTACTGACCGTCGCATCCGGCGGGGAACCTTTCGGCCCGGTCCTGCCTCCTGGCATGCCGAAGCGGGCCCTCAAGAGGCCCGCCGGAGGCGAGAGGTGTTTCCCATGGCATCGAGCACGACCTCGGTATCGGCCGCGGCTGACAGACCGCTCCCGAACGCCGAAGGGGCGAGGCACAGCTGGCTGGAGGTGCGCGGCATCCGGCTGCATGTCGCCGAGTACGGGACCGGGGCGCCGGTCCTGCTGCTGCACGGCTTCCCACAGCACTGGTTCGCCTGGCACCGGGTCGCCGTCCTGTCGGCCGCCGGACGACGGCTGATCTGCCCGGATCTGCGGGGCTTCGGCTGGTCGGAGCAGACCCGGCGCGGCTACGACATCGACGGCCTGGCCGACGACATGCTCGCGCTGCTGGACGCGCTCGGGCTCGACCGCGTGGATCTGGTCGGGCACGACTGGGGCGCCCACGTCGGCTTCCGGCTGTGCCTGCGGGCACCGGAGCGGTTCAGCGGTCACCTGGCCCTCAACGTGGCGCACCCGTGGGCCAGGCAGCGGGCCATCCTGCCGAACCTGTGGCGGCAGTGGTACACCGCCTTCATCGAGTATCCGGTGATCGGCCGGGCGGTGCTGCGCCGCTGGCCGGCGTTCAGCCGCTTCCTGCTGCGTCACCAGGTCGCCGGCCGGTCGGTCTGGCAGCCCGACGAGCTCGCGGAGTTCAGCGCCGCGGCCCAGGCCGGCGCGCATGCCGGGCAGGCCATGTTCTGGCAGTACGTGGTCCGGGAGATCCCGGCGTTGCTGCGCGGCACGTGGCGCGGGCAGCGGCTGACCGTCCCGACGGTGCTGCTGGGCGGTGAGCGGGACAATGTGTTCCCGCCGTCCATGCTGGCCGGGGGCGAGAGCCACGCGGACGCCCTCACCGTACGGATCGTGCCGGGCGCCGGCCACTTTCTGCCTCGGGAGAGCCCCCACGTGGTCGCCGAGGCGATGAACGAGCTGTTCGTGACGGGCCGTTGAACGACTACGGGAACGAGCACGGGAACGACTACGAGAACGGCTACGGTCGCTCGGCCGCCCGCAGCGCGACCTTCCGGATGAAGGCCCGGCTGCGGCGGGCCCCGAGAGCGTACGCCCACTGAACCGGCCGCAGGGCGGCGGGACGCGC
This sequence comes from Streptomyces sp. NPDC046915, assembly GCF_040644935.1. Lineage (NCBI taxonomy): Bacteria > Bacillati > Actinomycetota > Actinomycetes > Kitasatosporales > Streptomycetaceae > Streptomyces > Streptomyces sp. NPDC046915. The sequence continues at coordinate 36,782 of NZ_JBEYXB010000020.1, forward strand.
CGCGCCGAGCATGGCGAAGCGCGTGCCGTCGCCCTCCGGCACGGCGGCCATGCCCCCCACCACGAGTCGCGACTGCATCAGGCACCAGCCCGGCGCGAGCCGCACCTCGAAGGCGCTGCGGGCGCCCAGCGGGCCCACCGCCAGGGCGTGCTTGCGATCGGCGTCGCCGGGCGGGACGCGGAACTCGCGCAACAGCGGCACGAGGTGGGGCAGCTCGCCCGCCAGATCCGAGGCGACCGCCCACACCTTGTCGTACGGCAGCTCCAGGCGCTCCTCCGCGTACAACGTGGTGTGCAGGCCCGCGGCCAGCAGCCGCAGCCGGGTCACGGCATCGACGCTCATTGCCCCCACGCCTTCCTGAACGCCGAACGGGCGCGGTGCAGCCGGGACTTGACCGTGCCCTGCGCGACACCCAGTAGCTCGGCCGCACTTCGCTCGTCAAGCTCCTCCAGCTCGCGCAGGACGAGCACGGCGCGATGATGCACGGGCATCCGCGCAAGCACGTCCCGTACCTGTGCCGACAGCTCGCCGTCACCGACGCCGACGAGACCGCGCAGGCGGGCGACCCCGTCGGGATCGACGGCCCGCTCGCCGGCGGTGCGCCGCGCCACCCGCACCGCCTCGCGCACGGTGACGGTGCGCACCCATCCGTAGAACGCCTGCGGATCGCGCAGTCCCCGCATCCCGACGAAGACCGCGGTCAGCGCCTCCTGGACGGCATCCTCGTAGTCCGACAGGGCGATCGGCCGGCACAGCCGGGTCACATACGGCGTCACCACGGTCAGCACCTCGTCCATCGCCAGCGCGTCCCCCGCCCGCGCCGCCCGCACCAGCGCGGCCACGGCATCCCAGGGCGGCTGAGGCTCTCCTGAAGAGTGCTGCACGTGGCGGTACGTCGTCCGCTACACGTTGAAGCGGAACTCCACCACGTCCCCGTCCTGCATCACGTACTCCTTGCCCTCCATCCGCGCCTTGCCCTTGGCGCGGGCCTCCGCCACCGAGCCGGTCTCCACCAGGTCGGCGAAGGAGATGACCTCGGCCTTGATGAAGCCCTTCTGGAAGTCGGTGTGGATGACGCCGGCGGCCTCGGGGGCGGTGGCGCCCTTCTTGATGGTCCAGGCGCGGGATTCCTTGGGGCCGGCGGTGAGGTAGGTCTGGAGGCCGAGGGTGCGGAAGCCGACGTGGGCGAGGGTGGCGAGGCCGGGCTCGTCCTGGCCGACCGACTGGAGGAGTTCGAGGGCCTCGTCCTCGTCCAGTTCGGCGAGGTCCGCCTCCAGCTTGGCGTTGAGGAAGATCGCCTCGGCGGGGGCGACCAGGGCGCGCTGCTCGTTCTTGAAGTCCTCGTCGACCAGCTCGTCCTCGTCGACGTTGAAGACGTACAGGAACGGCTTGGTGGTGAGCAGGTGCAGGTCGTGCAGGAGCTCGTTGCGCTCGGTGCCCTGGACGATGCCGTGCGCGAAGAGGGTGTCGCCCTTCTCGAGGATCTCCTTGGCCTCCTCGACCGCCTTCACCTTCGGCGCCACGTCCTTCTTGATCCGCGACTCCTTCTGGAGGCGCGGCAGGACCTTCTCGATCGTCTGGAGGTCGGCGAGGATCAGCTCGGTGTTGATCGTCTCGATGTCGTCCTTGGGCGAGACCTTGCCGTCGACGTGGACGACGTTCTCGTCCTTGAAGGCGCGGATGACCTGGCAGATCGCGTCGGACTCGCGGATGTTCGCCAGGAACTTGTTGCCCAGGCCCTCGCCCTCGCTGGCGCCGCGGACGATGCCGGCGATGTCGACGAAGTCGACGGTGGCCGGGAGGATCCGCTCGGACTTGAAGATCGAGGCCAGCTCGGCCAGCCGGGGGTCGGGGACACCGACCACGCCGACGTTCGGCTCGATCGTGGCGAACGGGTAGTTGGCCGCCAGCACGTCGTTCTTGGTCAGGGCGTTGAACAGGGTCGACTTGCCGACATTCGGCAGACCGACGATTCCGATCGTGAGCGACACGTTGCGACTTCCCGAAGTGAGAGGGCCAGAGGCTGCCAGGGGTGAGGGGCCAGGGGACTGGACCGGCCGATCCACCAGTCTACGGCGTCCCGGCACTCGCCCGGTGGCCGCGTCGAACGCCTGGACAAGCTCGGCTCACCGGCGTGTCAGATGGGCTATTCGACACATAAAACGACCTAGGTTGGTCCAGTGGAGCAACACAGGACGCCACCCGAGCGACACGGACCGCGACGCGGCGCACCGCCGACGCCATTTCCACCGCAGACCAGGCACCGCCCGGGGGAGGAACGAGGACCCGCCCCGGGGGCGGCACGGCAGGCGCCGGGAGCACGGCAAGGACCGGCGGCAGCGCCCGCGGCCGGGTTACGACGGCTGCCGAATCCCCGGCTCACCGGGCTCGGCGGGGGACTGTTCGGCGGCGCGGCCATGCTCCTGCTGGGCTGCCTCGACCAGCTGCTGTTCGGGGCGTCCCTGACGCTGTACGGGGTGCTGTTCCTGCCGGTGTGCGTGCTGACCGCGCTGTGGGTGCGCGGGGGCGACCTGCTGACCGCGCCGGTGGTCGCGCCGATCGCCTTCACGGTGGGGCTGGTCCCCGTGGCCGACAGCGCCGGGGGGACGGGGGGCCGGGCCATGGGGCTGGTGACCGCGCTGGCCACACAGGCGGGGTGGCTGTACGGGGGGACGCTCGTCGCCGGTGCGATCGTGCTCGTACGCCGGGTCCGGCTGGTGCGCCGCCGGACCCTGCGGCACCGCTAGGGCCTGTCGCCACATTCCCGTCTGCCCCGCGGCGCCTGGCACGCGCTCTCGCCGCACCAGACACCACGGGGCCGCCCTTCGGGGGACGACGGGGATGTGACGACAGGCCCTAGCTGGGGACCGAGGCTCACACCGGCAGCGGTGCGGCTCCCTGCCCGTCCTTCGCCGCCCGCATCGCCGCCCCCACGATCCCCGCGTTGTTCTGGAGCTGCGCGGGCACGATCTCGGCCCTGATGTCCTCGATCAGGTGCAGGAACTTGCCCGCCTTGCGGCTGACGCCGCCGCCGATGATGAACAGCTCCGGGGAGAAGAGCATCTCGACGTGGGCGAGGTACTTCTGCACCCGCTGCGCCCACTGCTCCCAGGTCAGCTCGTGGTCCTCCTTCGCCTTGCTGGAGGCCCGCTTCTCCGCGTCGTGGCCGTGCAGTTCCAGATGGCCGAGCTCGGTGTTGGGGACGAGGGTGCCGTCGACGAAGACGGCGCTGCCGATGCCGGTGCCGAAGGTGAGCAGGATGACCGTGCCCCGGCGGTCCCGGCCCGCGCCGAACTCCATCTCGGCGACGCCCGCCGCGTCCGCGTCGTTGACGACGGTCACCGGCAGGCCGCCGAGGCGCCCGCCGAACAGGGCGCGCGCGTCGGTGTCGATCCAGTTCTTGTCGACGTTCGCCGCCGTACGCACCGTCGCCCCGCCCGTGACCACGCCCGGGAAGGTGAGCCCGACCGGGCCCGTCCAGCCGAAGTGCTCGACGACCTGCTTGACGCCGTCGGCCACCCCGTCCGGTGTCGCCGGATGAGGGGTGAGCACCTTGCAGCGCTCCTGGGCCAGTTCGCCCCTCTCCAGGTCCACGGGAGCGCCCTTGATCCCGGATCCACCGATGTCCACGCCGAAGATCTGCATGAACCCACGCTACGACGTGGGGCCGGTGGTCACGTCACGGACGTACGCCGCTCACGCCTGAGGGGTGCCGGAACCGCCCCGCTCCGCCACCAGAGCCTCCGCCTCGTCGCGCAGGTCGCGGCGCAGCTCCTTCGGCAGGGAGAAGGTGATGGACTCCTCGGCCGCCTTGACGATCTCCACGTCCCCGTAGCCGCGCTCGGTGAGCCACTCCAGGACCTGTTCGACCAGGACCTCGGGGACGGAGGCGCCGGAGGTGACGCCGACCGTGGTCACGCCCTCCAGCCAGGCCTCGTCGATCTCGCTCGCGAAGTCCACGAGGCGGGCGTCGCGGGCGCCGGCGAGCTTGGCGACCTCCACGAGCCGCTTGGAGTTGGAGGAGTTGCGGGAACCGACCACGATCACGAGTTCGGCCTCGGCGCCCATCTGCTTCACGGCGAGCTGGCGGTTCTGCGTGGCGTAGCAGATGTCGTCGCTGGGAGGAGAGATGAGCTGCGGGAACTTCTCCTTCAGGGCGTCGACCGTCTCCATCGTCTCGTCGACGGAGAGGGTGGTCTGGGAGAGCCAGACGACCTTGGACTCGTCCCGGACCTCGACCTTGGCCACGTCTCCCGGGCCGTCGACGAGCTGGATGTGGTCGGGGGCCTCGCCGGAGGTGCCGATGACCTCCTCGTGGCCCTCGTGCCCGATGAGGAGGATGTCGTAGTCCTCGTTGGCGAAGCGGACGGCTTCCTTGTGGACCTTGGTGACCAGCGGGCAGGTGGCGTCGATGGTGGCGAGCCGGCCGTGCTCGGCCTCGTCGTGCACGACGGGGGCGACACCGTGCGCGGAGAACATCACGATGTTGCCCGGTGGCACCTCCTCCGTCCGCTCGACGAAGACGGCGCCCTTCTTCTCCAGGGTCTGCACGACGTACTTGTTGTGGACGATCTCGTGCCGGACATAGATCGGGGCCCCGTACTGCTCCAGGGCCTTCTCGACGGCGATCACGGCGCGGTCCACTCCCGCGCAGTAGCCACGGGGGGCGGCGAGCAGGACACGGCGGCCAGGCGAAGCAGTCATGCCATCCATCGTAAGGCCGGGCCCGGGGCCGTAGATCGCGTGCGTCCCGCGTTGTCGGTACCGGCCGTTACGCTCGACCGCATGGCTGTGAACACGTCCGCGGACGCCCCGCTGCCCGTCGGCGAGATCTCGCGGCTCATCGGGGGCTGGATCGACCGGCTCGGCGCGGTGTGGGTCGAGGGGCAGATCACCCAGTTGTCGCGGCGGCCGGGTGCCGGGGTGGTGTTCCTGACGCTGCGCGACCCGTCGTACGACATCTCGGTGAGCGTCACCTGCTACCGGCAGGTGTTCGACGCCGTCGCCGATGTCGTCGGCGAGGGCGCGCGGGTCGTGGTGCACGCGAAGCCGGAGTGGTACGCGCCGCGCGGGCAGCTGTCCCTGCGGGCCGCGGAGATAAAGCCCGTGGGGGTCGGGGAGCTGCTGGCCCGGCTGGAGCAGCTGAAGAAGACCCTGGCGGGCGAGGGGCTGTTCGCGCCGGAGCGGAAGAAGCCGCTGCCGTTCCTGCCGCAGCTGATCGGGCTGGTGTGCGGCCGCGCCTCCGCGGCGGAGCGGGACGTGCTGGAGAACGCCCGGCACCGCTGGCCCGCGGTCCGCTTCGAGGTGCGCAATGTGGCCGTGCAGGGCGTGCACGCCGTACCGCAGGTCGTGCAGGCGGTGAAGGAGCTCGACGAGCTCGACGCCGTCGACGTGATCATCGTGGCGCGCGGCGGGGGCAGCGTGGAGGATCTGCTGCCCTTCTCCGACGAGCAGCTGGTCCGGGCCGTGGCCGCCTGTCGTACGCCGGTGGTGTCGGCCATCGGCCACGAGCCGGACAACCCGCTGCTGGACCATGTGGCGGACCTGCGGGCCTCGACCCCGACCGACGCCGCCAAGAAGGTCGTACCGGACGTCGGCGAGGAGCTCGACCGGGTGCGGCAGCTGCGGGACCGGGCGCGGCGGTGCGTCACGGCGCTGGTGGAGCGCGAGGAGCGGGGGCTGGCCCATGCGCTGGCGCGGCCCTGCATGGAGGATCCGCACCGGATGGTCGACGAGCGCGCCGACCATGTGGCGTCCCTCGTCGACCGCGGTCGCCGTACCCTCGGCCATCTCCTCGACCGCGCCGACTCGGAGCTGACGCACACGCACGCGCGCGTGGTGGCCCTCTCCCCGGCCGCGACCCTGAAGCGCGGGTACGCGGTGCTCCAGAAGGCCGACGGGCACGCGGTGCGTGATCCGGACGAGGTGGCGGCGGGCGAGGCGCTGCGGGCGCGGGTCGCCGAGGGCGAGTTCTCCGTACGAGTGGACACAGGGATGGGTGGATGACCGGCAAGGTGGATGCGGCGCTCGGCTACGAGCAGGCGCGGGACGAGCTGATCGAGGTCGTACGGCGGCTGGAGGCCGGCGGTACGACGCTGGAGGAGTCCCTGGCGCTCTGGGAGCGGGGCGAGGAGCTGGCCAAGGTCTGCCGGCGGTGGCTGGAGGGGGCGCGGGCCCGGCTGGACGCGGCGCTGGCCGAGGAGGAGAAGGCGGAGGCGGAGGAGTAGGCACGGCGGAGCGCTGTGAAGCGGATCACGACGCTCCAGTATTTGTTGAAGGTTGAACTTCCCTGGCGTACTGTCGTGCCGTCAGCCGGTCCGGCGCCCCCGGATCCGGACGTCGTCTCCAGAGAGTTCAGCCATGCCCCTCGTTCTTGACTCCGCCGCCCAGGACCTGCTCTTCCGCGAGGCCCGCACCGCGAACGCCTTCACCGACGAGCCGGTCACCGACGAGCAGGTTCAGGCGATCTACGACCTGGTCAAGTACGGCCCGACCGCCTTCAACCAGACCCCCCTGCGCGTCACCCTGGTCCGCTCCGCCGAGGCCCGCGAGCGTCTGGTCCCGCACCTGTCCGAGGGCAACCGGGCCAAGACGGCCGCCGCCCCGCTGGTCGCGATCCTCGCCGCCGACAACGAGTTCCACGAGGAGCTGCCGGCCCTGTTCCCGGCCTTCCCGCAGGCCAAGGACGCCTTCTTCGCCGAGCGTCCGGTGCGTGAGCGCTCCGCCACGCTGAACGCCGCCCTTCAGGCCGCGTACTTCATCGTCGGCGTCCGCGCCGCCGGCCTGGCCGCCGGCCCGATGACCGGCTTCGACCCCGAGGGCGTCCGCAAGGAGTTCCTCGACGACGACCACACCCCGCTGATGATCGTCAACATCGGCAAGCCGGGCGAGAACGCCTCCTACCCGCGCTCGCCGCGACTGGCGTACGACGAGGTCGTCACCACCGTCTGAGCCCCGAGCACGGCAGAGGCCCCCGGTTACCGCCGGGGGCCTCTGCCGTGCTCGTGGCTCACGGTCGGTGGCTCACGGTCCGTGGCTCACGCCATCTTCAGCGCCTCGGCCATCTTCGTCAGCTGCGCGAACGACGCCGTGCCCGCCACCACCGTCGTGGAGCCGGGGGTGTCCTCGAGGACGAGCGCGTCGTAGCGGCCGCCGGTGTAGCGCGTCCACGTGTGGTCGCCGATCCTCTCGGTGACCTTGGTCGCCTTCGCCCCCTGGCTGGCGGTGTCGATGAAGTCCGCGCGCTTCTGAGTGGACTGCTCGACCGCCACGTATTGACCGTCGGGATTCTGGTAACCAAGATGCCAGCGGTCGAAGTGGTCGCCCTGGAAGCTGACGGACGTCGCCTTCCAGGCGCCGGGCAGGCCCTCGGGCGCGGCCACCGGGTAGTCCGCGGCGCGGCGTGCCGTGAGCAGCTCGACCCGGTAGTCGACCCGCTTGAGGTCGGGAGCGTGGTCGTCGTGCGGGACGAAGAGGTAGATGACCCCCGCCGCGACCCCGATCACGGCCAGGGACTGGATCATGCCCCGGATCGTCTTCTGCTTGCCGTTCGTGCCTGCCACGCCCCCTATCGTCGCAGGTGCCCGGCGCGCTCATCCGTGGGGTCCCCTGCTCATTTTGTCTGCCTAACGATAGAGTCGGGGATATCACCCTCATCCGGCCGTCGTCGTATCAGAAAGGTGCGCTCCGATGACCGAGCATCATCATCTGCCCTCGGAACTGGACGTCCCGTCCGAGGCCCCCGACCGCAACCTCGCCCTCGAGCTCGTCCGGGTGACCGAAGCGGCGGCCATGGCCGCGGGCCGCTGGGTCGGCCGCGGCGACAAGAACGGCGCCGACGGTGCCGCGGTGCGGGCCATGCGGACCCTCGTCTCCACCGTGTCGATGAACGGCGTGGTCGTCATCGGCGAGGGCGAGAAGGACGAAGCCCCCATGCTCTTCAACGGTGAGCAGGTCGGCGACGGCACCGGACCCGAGGTCGACATCGCCGTCGACCCGATCGACGGCACCACGCTGACCGCCAAGGGCATGCCCAACGCGATCGCGGTGCTGGCCGCCGCCGAGCGCGGCGCGATGTTCGACCCGTCCGCCGTGTTCTACATGGACAAGCTGGTCACCGGCCCGGAGGCCGCCGAGTTCGTCGACATCAACGCGCCCGTGACCGTGAACATCAAGCGGATCGCCAAGGCCAAGAAGTCCGCGCCGGAGGACGTCACCGTCGTCATCCTCGACCGGCCCCGGCACGCGGGCCTGATCAAGGAGGTCCGGGAGGCGGGCGCGCGCATCAAGCTCATCTCCGACGGCGATGTCGCCGGCTCCGTCTACGCGCTGCGCGAGGGTACGGGCGTCGACCTGCTGCTCGGTATCGGCGGCACACCGGAAGGCATCATCTCGGCCTGCGCCGTGAAGTGCCTGGGCGGCACGATCCAGGGCAAGCTGTGGCCCAAGGACGACGAGGAGCGGCAGCGGGCCATCGACGCCGGGCACGATCTGGACCGGGTGCTCACGACGGACGACCTGGTGCAGGGGGAGAACGTCTTCTTCGTCGCCACCGGGATCACCGACGGTGAACTGCTGCGGGGTGTGCGGTACCGGTCGGAGACCGCGCTGACCGAGTCGATCGTCATGCGCTCCCGGTCCGGCACGGTCCGGCGGATCGACTCCGAGCACCGACTGAGCAAGCTGCGGGCGTACAGCGCGGTCGACTTCGACCGGGCGAAGTAGCGCCTGCCCCCTGGGTGGGGACGCGCCCTCTGTGCGGAGAGGGCGCTCCCCGTCCGCGATCAGCCCGCTATACGGCTCGCCGCTCGGGCGGCCTTCTTCAGTTCCATGTCGCGGCGGCGGCGCCGGGCGAGGACCACGCGGCGTTCGGCCGCGGTGAGGCCGCCCCAGACGCCGTACGGCTCGGGCTGGAGCAGTGCGTGCTCGCGGCATTCGACCATCACGGGACAGCGCGCGCAGACCCGCTTGGCCGCCTCCTCGCGGGACAGCCGGGCGGCGGTGGGTTCCTTGGAGGGGGCGAAGAACAGGCCTGCCTCGTCGCGCCGGCACACCGCCTCGGTGTGCCAGGGTGCGTCTTGGTCCCTGTCCCGCACTGGCCCCCGCTGGGCCGGCACAGCAGCTACCTGCAGGGACGAATGCGGCGGTTGCAGCACGGTCTACTCCTGACGACGGCTTCGCGAGCGAGAGACGATGCAGCAAGCCCTACCCGCTGTGCGCGCGCCTATGCACTGCGTTCCGGGCCGCGGGAGTGCGGCGGCTTGTTCACGACCCTGTGCGCCGGCTGTCGAAGGACCGAAACGTTCCGGTTCCTGCCTCCTTCACGACCGTCAACGGTCCAGGTGTTTGCGCAAACCCTTGTCGACCTTGCGATGCACGCGGTCGAGGATGTCCGCGACGAGCTTGCCGCGCTTCGGCCGCGCCTCCACGTTGCCCAGCACCGCCCATCCGTCCACGTAGATGACGGGGGCGTCGGACTCGACCGAGTCCAGCGTGTCCACCTCGAAGTTGCCGAGCACTCCGCCGCCGGTGCCGCGCAGCGACACGTTCTCCGGTACGCGGATCTCGACGTTGCCGAAGACCGACACCGCCTTGATCACGACCTGCTGGTACTCGAAGATCGCCTCGCTGAGATCGATCTCGACGCTGCCGAAAATGGCGTACGCGTGCAGTCGGCGCCCGGCGCGCCAACGGCCCCGGCGCATGGCGCTGCTGAACACCGCGACCACATTGGCGTCCGCCTCGGCGGGTATCGCACCGGCGGCGGGGCGGGGCGGCACCGGCGTGTAGCCCGGGGACGCCTGACGCCCATGGGCCGCCGGCAGGTCCTGTATGAAGACCTCCAGCTCGCCCACCGTCTTGGCGTTCAGCACCCCCTCCACCCGCTCGGCGTGCTCGTCCGCGGTCAGGCGCCCCTCGGCGAGGGCTTCGCGCAGGATGTCGGCGATACGGTCACGGTCGGCGTCCGAGGCGCGGAGTTCGGTGACGCGCGGTGCCGCGCCCTGCTGTCGAGCCGGCTGATCCTGCTGATCCTGCTTCTGAAGGTCCACGGCAGCAGCGTACCGAAACGCGATAGATCGCGACTAGGGGTGTGGATAACCTTGGCGTGGCGAACTGAGCCTTACCTCACAGGTGTCCTGCCAGGGGCAGGTTCTACGCTGGTGAGCGCCCGCCAACGTCGGCGGGCGCCGTCCGTAGAGTGAGGAATGGGCTGAGATGCCTGAGTTCGCGTACACCGATCTGCTCCCCCAGGGAGAGGACACCACCCCCTACCGGCTGGTGACCTCCGAGGGTGTCTCCACCTTCGAGGCCGACGGGCGGACGTTCCTCAAGGTGGAGCCGGAGGCGCTGCGCAAGCTGGCCGAGGAGGCCATCCACGACATCCAGCACTACCTGCGCCCGGCCCACCTCGCGCAGCTGCGCCGCATCATCGACGACCCCGAGGCGTCGGGCAACGACAAGTTCGTCGCGCTCGACCTGCTGAAGAACGCGAACATCGCGGCGGCGGGCGTGCTGCCCATGTGCCAGGACACCGGCACGGCGATCGTCATGGGCAAGCGCGGGCAGAACGTGCTGACCGAGGGCCACGACGAGGAGGCGCTCTCCCGTGGCATCTACGACGCCTACAAGAACCTGAACCTGCGCTACTCGCAGATGGCTCCCCTCACCATGTGGGAGGAGAAGAACACCGGCTCCAACCTGCCCGCGCAGATCGAGCTGTACGCCACGGACGGCGGCGCGTACAAGTTCCTGTTCATGGCGAAGGGCGGCGGCTCCGCCAACAAGTCCTTCCTGTACCAGGAGACGAAGGCCGTCCTGAACGAGGCCTCCATGATGAAGTTCCTGGAGGAGAAGATCCGTTCGCTGGGTACGGCCGCCTGCCCGCCGTACCACCTGGCGATCGTGGTCGGCGGCACCTCGGCCGAGTACGCGCTGAAGACCGCAAAGTACGCCTCCGCGCACTACCTGGACGAGATCCCGGCCGAGGGATCCGAGCTCGGGCACGGCTTCCGGGACAAGGAGCTGGAGCAGAAGGTCTTCGAGCTCACCCAGAAGATCGGGATCGGCGCGCAGTTCGGCGGCAAGTACTTCTGCCACGACGTGCGGGTCGTCCGGCTGCCGCGGCACGGCGCGTCCTGCCCGGTCGCCATCGCGGTGTCGTGCTCCGCGGACCGCCAGGCCGTCGCGAAGATCACGGCGGAGGGGGTCTTCCTGGAGCAGCTGGAGACGGACCCGGCGCGGTTCCTGCCGGAGACGACGGACGAGCACCTCGACGAGTCCGCGGACGTGGTCAAGATCGACCTCAACCAGCCGATGGACGACATCCTCGCCGAGCTGACCAAGCACCCGGTCAAGACCCGGCTTTCGCTCACCGGTCCGCTGGTCGTGGCCCGCGACATCGCGCACGCCAAGATCAAGGAGCGGCTGGACGCGGGTGAGGAGATGCCGCAGTACCTGAAGGACCACCCGGTGTACTACGCGGGGCCGGCGAAGACGCCGGAGGGTTACGCGTCCGGTTCCTTCGGGCCGACCACGGCCGGGCGCATGGACTCCTACGTCGAGCAGTTCCAGGCGGCCGGGGGCTCGAAGGTGATGCTGGCGAAGGGCAACCGCAGCAAGCAGGTCACCGACGCGTGTGACGCGCACGGCGGCTTCTACCTCGGCTCCATCGGCGGCCCGGCCGCCCGGCTCGCCCAGGACTGCATCAAGAAGGTCGAGGTCGTCGAGTACGAGGAGCTCGGCATGGAGGCCGTCTGGAAGATCGAGGTCGAGGACTTCCCGGCGTTCGTCGTCGTCGACGACAAGGGCAACGACTTCTTCCAGGACCCGGCCCCGCAGCCGACGTTCACGTCGATTCCGGTGCGGGGGCCGGGGCTGGCGTAGTCCCTTCGGGGCGGCGGGGTGCGTTTCTCGCCCCCGCCGCCCCTGCCCTTCCCGCCCCCCAGGGGCTCCGCCCCTTCGACCCCGCCAGGGGCTCCGCCCCTTCGACCCCGCCGGGGGCTGCGCCCTCGAACCCCCGCGGGGCTCCGCCCCTGCACCCCGCCGGGGGCTCCGCCCCCAGGACCCCTGCGGGACTCCGCCCCCTCAACCCCCGCAGGGCTCCGCCCCCGAACCCCGCCGGGGGCTCCGCCCCCAGACCCCCATCGGCCTGAACGGCCTCGTCCTCAAGCGCCGGACGGGCTGGTATGAGCGGGCCAAGCTCCCTCGGTGACTGGCGCCCGCCCCTGATCGGCGCAGGGGCGGGCGTCTTGTGTCAGCGGGAGCAGAGGACCGCGTTGATCGTGTCGCCGACCGTGACGGTCTTGGGGGTGTGGGGGCTGACCGCGATGACCGTGCCCGGCTTGCAGCCTGTGAGCGGGCGCTTGGAGACCGTGCCGAGCTTCATCTGGGTCTTCGCCATGTAGGACTTGAAGTCCTTCAGGTCCCAGCCGTAGAAGTCGATCGGGTTGGTCCGGCCGTCGGTGGTGTACGCCACGGTGGCGGCGTCGTGCCCGCGGGCCGCGGCCGTGCTGCTCGGCTTGGCGTGCGAGCCGCCGGCGATCGAGGTGGCCAGGGCCGTTCCCCCGCCCGCCAGGATGAGGGCGGTGGCGACGGCGGCGATGCCGGCGGTCCGCCTGCGGCGGGTGCGGCGGACGATCCCGGGCGCGTCGAAGTCGGGCGCCTCGGCGGAGTCCGCGTAACGGTTCATGGCGTTCATCAGTTCCTCTTCGAAAGGTGTGCAGCCGGAAGGCCGCGCGTCGTCGTACGAGGTCATCGGATTCCTTCCGTCGGCTGCCGTGGTGAAGGGCCGGAGAGCGCGGGGAACTGGCTTCTGAGCTTCTCGATCCCCCGGGCGAGCTGCGAGCGCACCGTGCTCGGCGAGATGTCCAGGTCGGCGGCTATCTCGGCGTCCGAGAGGTCGTGGAAGTAGCGCAGCACCACGACCGTCCGCATCCGCATGGGCAGTTGCTGGAGAGCGCGCACCAACTGGTCCCTGCTGTCGACCTGTCCGTACTCGTCGCCCGGGGCGGCCCGGTCGGGGCCGTCCGCCTGCGGAACCGTACGGCGGAAGCGGCGCCAGCGGTCGTTGGCCAGGTTCACCATGATCCGCCGCACATAGGCGTCCGGGGCGTCCTTGGCGGAGATCCCGCGCCACTTGCGGCAGGCCCGCTCCAGGGTCTCCTGGACCAGGTCCTCAGCCGCCTCGCGGTTGCCCGTGAGGACGAGGGCTCCCCGGAACAGCGCGGCCGACCGGGCGGCGACGAAGCCGTCGAAGTTCGTCTCCACACGCTCCTCCCTTCCTGTCACCCGTCCTCGACGTGACAGCCCCCGCGTCTGCTGCACGGGCGGCATGGGATGAGACCTGAGTCACAGCTGCGGGCGGCCGTGCGGCACCCGGGCGGCCCAAAGCCCGGAACATCCCCACCGCCCCGATCGCTATAACCGGTATGAGCGACTACCGGATCGAACACGACTCCATGGGCGAGGTCCGTGTCCCCGCCCACGCCAAGTGGCGTGCCCAGACGCAGCGGGCCGTCGAGAACTTCCCCGTGTCGGGGCAGCGGATCGAGCGGGCGCACATCGAGGCGCTGGCCCGGATCAAGGGTGCGGCGGCGAAGGTGAACGCCGAGCTGGGGGTGCTGGACAAGGAGGTGGCCGAGGCGATCCAGGAGGCGGCGAGGGAGGTCGCCGAGGGGAAGTGGGACGAGCACTTCCCGGTCGACGTGTTCCAGACGGGGTCGGGGACCTCGTCCAACATGAACACCAACGAGGTCGTCGCCACGCTGGCGACGGAGCGGCTGGGCCGGCCCGTGCACCCCAACGACCACGTGAACGCCTCCCAGTCGTCCAACGACGTCTTCCCGTCCTCCCTCCACATCGCCGCCACGGCCGCCGTCACCCACGACCTGATCCCGGCACTGGAGCACCTCGCCGACGCCCTCGGCCGCAAGAGCGAGGAGTTCGCGGACGTCGTGAAGTCCGGGCGGACGCATCTGATGGACGCCACTCCGGTGACGCTGGGGCAGGAGTTCGGCGGGTACGCCGCCCAGGTGCGGTACGGCGTCGAGCGGTTGAACGCCTCGCTGCCGCGTCTCGCCGAGCTGCCGCTGGGCGGGACCGCCGTCGGGACCGGCATCAACACGCCGCCGGGATTCTCCGCCGCCGTGATCGCGGAGGTCGCCCGGGTCACCGGGCTGCCGCTGACCGAGGCGCGCGACCACTTCGAGGCGCAGGGCGCCCGGGACGGGATCGTGGAGACCAGCGGGCAGCTCAGGACGATCGCGGTCGGGCTGACGAAGATCGCCAACGATCTGCGGTGGATGTCCTCGGGCCCCATGACCGGGCTCGCGGAGATCTCGCTGCCCGACCTCCAGCCCGGCTCCTCGATCATGCCGGGGAAGGTCAATCCGGTCATTCCGGAGGCGGTCCTCATGGTCGCGGCCCAGGTGACCGGCAACGACGCCACGATCGCCACCGCCGGTGCCTCCGGGAACTTCGAGCTCAACGTCATGCTCCCGGTCATCGCCAAGAACGTGCTGGAGTCGGTGCGGCTGCTCGCCAACGTCAGCCGGCTGCTCGCCGACCGGACCGTGGACGGGATCACCGCCCACCGCGAACGGGCCCGCGAGTACGCCGAGTCCTCCCCCTCGGTGGTCACCCCGCTCAACAAGTACATCGGGTACGAGGAAGCCGCCAAGGTGGCCAAGAAGGCCCTCTCGGAACGCAAGACGATCCGTCAGGTCGTGCTGGAGAGCGGGTACGTCGAGCGCGGCGACCTCACCCGCGAGCAGCTGGACGAGGCGCTGGATGTCCTGCGTATGACGCACCCGTGACCGGTCGTCGCCGGTCACGGAACATTCGGGCCGCCCGGCCGGGACGGTGACGCGCACCGCAGCGTCGTATGCCTCGGGCACCTAATATCTGTGCATGGCAGACGGTGAAGCGGTGAGACGCGCGGTACGCGGGGAAGCTGGCGGCGCTGCGCCCTTCTGGGCGCCCGGGAGCCGGATCCTGTGGCGGTACCGGGAGAACGGCGGCGACCACATCCACATCGCCCGCCCCGTCACCGTCGTCCGGGACGACGAGGAACTGCTGGCCGTGTGGCTGGCGGCGGACACCGAGTGCGTGAAGCCGGTGCTCGCCGACGGTACGCCCGTGAACCTGGAGCCGCTTCGGACGCGCTACACCAAGCCCCGCTCGGTGCAGCGCGACCGGTGGTCCGGTACGGGCGTGCTGAAGCTGGCCCGGCCCGGTGAGCCGTGGTCGGTGTGGCTGTTCTGGGAGCCGGGCTGGCGGTTCAAGAACTGGTACGTCAACCTCGAGGAACCGCTGGTCCGCTGGGACGGCGGGGTCGACTCCGAGGACCATTTCCTCGACATCTCCGTGCACCCCGACCGCAGCTGGCACTGGCGTGACGAGGACGAGTTCGCGCAGGCCCAGCGGGACGGCCTGATGGACGACAAGCTCGCCGAACGGGTGCGGGAGGCGGGGCGCGCCGCGGTCGAGGTGATCCGCTCCTGGGGCCCGCCGTACTCCGAAGGCTGGCAGCACTGGCGCCCGAACCCGTCCTGGGCGGTACCGTCACTGCCGGAGGACTGGGACCGTACGCCCGCGCACGTGTCCTCATGAGACCCTTGATGCGCCCCCGGTCCACAACCGTAGGATCGTCCTCCGCAAGGAGGATCAACCCACAACTCCCGGGGAAAGTACCGGGCTTGACCGAACGTCACCGAGGGGCGGCAGGACGTGAGCGAGTGGTGCGAGGGCAAGACCACAGCGGAACGGAAACGGTCCGCCGCAGGAACGGCCTCTGACCACGCGGTAATTCCGTTCCACGGGCACGTATTCCGGGTATCGGGATTTCTGCGGGACGAACCGCGCGCACGACGCGCGGCCCCGGACGGATGGATTCGACACGCGTGACGGAGCAGCCGACCTCCTACGAGCGCCCACAGCCGGGCGTCGACCCCGCGGAGCCTCGCGGGGCGCTCCTGCGTGCCCAGACGCCGCTCGGCCCCGCCGCCTTACCCGCACAGGCCCGCACCGGCGAGACGCCCTCCTCACCGGGTACCACCACGCCCTGCGGCAAGGGGAAGGAGCTCCCAGTCAACGGCCCCGAGCACGCCCAGCCGTCCGCTGCCGAGCAGGACGCGCACCGTCCGCGCCCCGCGCCCGAGCAGATCCCGGTCCAGCCGGGCGCCGAGCAGGAGCACGGCCCCGGCGGCCAGGAGCGCCGCACCGGGCGGGGACTGCCGCCCGGCCGGCCGCTGCCGATGCGCCGGGACGGTGACCGGCTGCGCTTCGTCGGCGCCGCGACCCGGCGGATCGCCCGCGGCATCGACCTCGACGAGATCGTCATGGGCCTGTGCCGGGCCACCGTGCCGACCTTCTCGGACGCGATCCTCGTCTATCTGCGCGACCCGCTGCCGATCGGCGACGAACGCCCGACCGGGCCCGTGGTGCTGCGGCTGCGCCGCACCGACCGGATCCCGGAGGAGCGGGACACCGAAGGCGGGTTCCTGCCCGCCCCGGCGCCGGAGAGCGAGCTCCCCGAGCTGTCGGCGATGACCGCCGAACTGTGCGAGGTACGGCCCGGCGGAGCGCTCAACGAGGTGCTGCGCGGGGTGCGTCCGGTGTTCGCCGACTCCCCCGCCGCCCGCGCCGCACTCCCCGAACTCCTGGGCGAGGGCGGCGAGACCGTGGTGCCCGAGGGGCAGCACGCGATCCTCGCCCCGCTGCGCGGCCGGCGCCGGGTGATCGGGGCCGCGCTGTTCCTGCGCCGCCCGGAGCGGATGGCGTTCGAGGCAGACGACCTGCTGGTGGCCGCCCAGCTGGCCACGCACAGCGCCCTCGGCATCGACAAGGCGGTGCTGTACGGCCGCGAGGCGTACATCGCCGACGAGTTGCAGCGCACCATGCTGCCCGAGACGCTCCCCCGCCCGACCGGCGTCCGGCTGGCCTCGCGCTATCTGCCGGCCGCCGAGACGGCGCGGGTCGGTGGCGACTGGTACGACGCGATCCCGCTGCCCGGCAGCCGGGTCGCCCTCGTCGTCGGCGATGTGATGGGCCACTCCATGACCTCGGCCGCGATCATGGGCCAGCTGCGGACGACCGCCCAGACCCTCGCCGGGCTCGACCTGCCGCCGCAGGAGGTGCTGCACCACCTGGACGAGCAGGCCCAGCGCCTGGGCACCGACCGGATGGCGACCTGCCTGTACGCGGTGTACGACCCGGTCTCGCACCGCATCACCATCGCCAACGCCGGCCATCCCCCGCCCGTGCTGCTGCACCTGGGCGGGCGGGCCGAGGTGCTGCGGGTGCCGCCGGGCGCGCCCATCGGCGTCGGCGGCGTCGACTTCGAGGCCGTCGAGCTGGACGCGCCCGCCGGGGCCACACTGCTGCTCTACACCGACGGCCTGGTGGAGTCCCGCCTCAGGGACGTGTGGACCGGCATAGAGCAGCTGCGCGAGAAGCTCGCCGCGACGGCCCAGCTGACCGGGCCCGACCACCCGCCGCCCCTGGAGGCCCTGTGCGACGAGGTGCTCGACATGCTCGGCCCGGGTGACCGGGACGACGACATCGCGCTGCTCGCCGCCCGCTTCGACGGGATCGCGCCGAGCGACGTGGCGTACTGGTTCCTGGAGCCGGAGGACGCGGCCCCCGGCCGGGCCCGCCGGCTGGCCCGGCGCGCGCTGGCCCGCTGGGGCCTGGAGGAGCTCAGCGACTCGGTCGAGCTGCTGGTCAGCGAGGTCGTGACGAACGCGGTGCGCTACGCCTCCCGTCCGGTCACCCTGCGGCTGCTGCGCACCGACGTGCTGCGCTGCGAGGTCGGCGACGACGTCCCGCAGCTGCCGCGCCTGCGTCAGGCGCGGGCCACGGACGAGGGCGGGCGCGGGCTGTACCTGGTGAACCGGATGGCCCGGCGCTGGGGCGCGACGCGGCTGAGCACGGGCAAGGTGGTCTGGTTCGAGCTGAACCGCACCTAGTCGAGACGGCGGAAAGGGCGCCCGGTTTCCACCGGGCGCCCTTTCGCGTTCTTTCCCCTATTGGCCCCTATTGGCCCCTGTTGGCCCCTACTGGCCTTCGGGCTTCAGCGGGTTGAGCGGGTCGTCCGGGTTGCCGGTCGTCGGTGAGTTCGACGGGCTCGGCGGCTGTGACGTCGACGGGGGCGCGGACGACGGCGGCGCGCTGCTGGTCGCCGGGGTCGACGGCGGCTCGGACGACGGGGAGTTGGAGCTCGGCGGGGCCGAGGACGGCGGCGCGGACGTGCTCGCGGTCGGCGGCTGGGAGAAGGTGAAGCTCTCCGTCGGCTCGACCGCCGCGCCCTGCGTGGTGTTGAGGTCGAACTTCGCCTTGTCCGTGACACCGAAGGTGTACTCGGCCCAGATCTTCGCCGGGGTGTCGCCGCCGTTCACACGGCCGCCGCCCATCGCCCCCTTCAGCGAGACGTGGTCGAACTTCTTGACCGGCTTGCCGTCGCAGCCGGTGCCCCCGGCCTTGTCCGCCTCGCCGAACAGGCCGACCGAGGTGACCAGGTCCGGCGTGTAACCGGTGAACCAGGCCGAGCGGTTGCAGTCGGACGTACCGGTCTTGCCCGCCACCTGCTGTCCGTTGCGGAGGGGGTTCTTCGCCACGGAGGTCTGGGCCGTACCGTCGTCGACCACCCCGGTCAGCACGGAGGTCACCGAGTCGGCGGCGGTCCGGCTGATCACCGAGCCCCCGATCGGGTTGTCCATGGTGATCGTGCTGCCCTTCTTCTCCGCCGACTTGACGATGGTGGGCGTGACCTTGTCGCCGTGGTTGTCGAAGGTGGCGTAGATCCCG
This sequence comes from Streptomyces sp. NPDC046915, assembly GCF_040644935.1. Classification (NCBI taxonomy): domain Bacteria; kingdom Bacillati; phylum Actinomycetota; class Actinomycetes; order Kitasatosporales; family Streptomycetaceae; genus Streptomyces; species Streptomyces sp. NPDC046915. Next base: position 55,586 of record NZ_JBEYXB010000020.1, read on the forward strand.
GCCATCTCCAGCGGGCTGGCGCCCATGGAGCCCAGCGTCTGCGCGGGCACCGCCTGCATGCCGTCGGTGTCCATACCGAGCTTGCCCGCCGTGCCCATGACCTGCTTCATGCCCACGTCGACGCCCATCTGTGCGAAGACGGAGTTGACGGACTTGTTCATCGCCTGCTGGACGGTGATCTTCCCGTAGCTGGCGTTGTCCTCGTTCGGCGGGGCGAAGCCGACCTTGGTGCCGTCGTCGAGGACCTGGCGGCGGCTGGTGCCGTCGTAGACGGCGTCGGCGCTGATCGGCTTGTCGTTCTGCGTCATGGCGTCGTCTTCCAACGCCGTGGCGAGAATGATCGGTTTGAACGTCGAGGCGGGCTGGTAGTCCCGGCGGGTGGCGTTGCTGTAGTAGTGCTTGAAGTAGTCCTGGCCGCCGTACAGGGCGACGATCTTCCCCGTCTTGGGGTCCACGGACACGGCGCCGGCCTGGACGTCGCCGTCGACCTTGCGCTTCTTCTTGTCGAGCTTGCTCGTCAGCTGGGCCTTGACCGCCTTCTCCAGCGCGGCCTGCTTCTTGCGGTCGACGTTCAGGGTGATGGTCCAGCCCTGGTTCTCGACCTTGGCCTCCGCGTCGGACTTGGAGAGGCCCTCGTCCTTCATCAGCTTCTGTTCCAGCTGGGCGTTGGCGAGTGAGACCAGGTAGCCCTTCTGGCCCTCCATGCCGGGGGCGCCCTTGGGCTCCTTGGGCACGGGGAACTTCATGGTCTGGCGCTCGGCCTTGTCCAGCCAGCCCTCCTCGACCATGTTGTCCAGGACGTAGTTCCAGCGGGCTTTCACCAGCTTCTTACCGGTGGCGGAGGCCACTGCCCAGTCGTACTGGCTCGGCGCCTGGAGCAGGGCCGCCAGGTACGCGCCCTGTTCGACTTTGAGCTTCTGGGCGTCGACGCGGTAGTAGGCCTGGGCGGCGGCCTGGATGCCGTAGGCGCCGCGGCCGTAGTAGCTGGTGTTGATGTAGCCGGCGAGGATGTCGTCCTTGTTCTCCTCGCGGTCCACCTTCAACGAGATGACCAGTTCCTTCAGCTTGCGCGTGACGGTCTGGTCCTGGTTGAGGTAGTAGTTCTTTACGTACTGCTGGGTGATCGTCGAACCACCCTGCTTGCCCTTGCCGGAGAGCGTGTTGATCAGGCCTCGGGCGGTGCCTTTGAAGTCGACGCCGGCGTCGTGGTAGAAGCTCTTGTTCTCGGCGGCGACGAAGGTCAGTTGGACCTTCCTCGGCACCTTCGACAGGTCCACGATCTCCCGGTTGACCTTGCCGTTCCGGGCGAGGATCGTGCCGTCGCTGTACTTGTAGACATTGCTCTGGCGCTGTGCGGCCACGTTGCCCGCCGGGATGTCCACGGCCAGGTACAGCGCGATGAACCCGCCGATGCACAGCAGGCACAGCCCGAAGAACGTGCCGAGGATCTTCTTCCAGGTGAACAGCCTGCGTATTCGGCCCTTCGCGGGCTTGCCCGCCGCCGCGCGCCCGCCGCTCGTCGCGGCCTGGGCGTTCGCCGTGGGCTGGGCGTTCGCCGAGGGCTCCGAGCGGTGGCGCCTGGGCGCCGCGCGGCGGCCACCACGCTGTCGCGCTCGTCTCTCTTCCGCTCGTCCCATGAGTACCTACGCTCCGCTTCCGTCTCAGGTCAGCTCAGAAAGCTAACACCGCTCTATATGACAAAGGAGGTTCGATCCGCTCTTTTACGGACGTGACAATCAGCACGCCGTCCCAAGGGAACCGACGGTTTGCGAGGGTGGAGGGTTGCTCCAGCGGGGTAAAGTGATATCACTTAGATAGAACTAAGCTAGGCGCCGAAGGCCGGCACCTACTGGAACGGGGGCCCACCCATGTCCACGCACGACGCGTCCGTCACGGCCGACGTACCCGAGATGCCCGCCCCGCGCGTACGGGAGTTCCCGGCGCACAGCATCGGCGGCGGCCTGGCCCTGCTGCTCGGCCTGCTCGGACTGCTGCTCGGCGCCGGGATGATCGCCACCGCCACGGCCGTCACGGCGAGCGGCGGCAAGGCCGCGCTGATCGTCGGCGGCATCCTGGTCGGCATCGCCGCGTTCCTCGCGATGTGCGGGCTGAACACGGTGGCGCCGGGCGAGGCGCGGGTGGTCCAGCTCTTCGGGCGGTACCGGGGGACGATCCGCGAGGACGGGCTGCGCTGGGTGAACCCGTTCACCTCGCGCACGAAGATATCGACGCGGGTCCGCAACCACGAGACCGCCGTACTGAAGGTCAACGACGCCTACGGCAACCCGATCGAGCTGGCCGCGGTCGTGGTCTGGAAGGTCCAGGACACCGCCCAGGCGACCTTCGAGGTGGACGACTACACGGAGTTCGTCGCCACGCAGACCGAGACGGCCGTACGGCACATCGCCATCGAGTACCCCTACGACGCCCACGAGGAGGACGGCCTCTCGCTGCGCGGCAACGCCGAGGAGATCACCGAGAAGCTCGCGGTGGAGCTGCACGCGCGCGTGGAGGCGGCCGGAGTACGGATCATCGAGTCGCGGTTCACGCATCTCGCGTACGCTCCCGAGATCGCCTCGGCGATGCTCCAGCGGCAGCAGGCCGGCGCGGTGGTCGCCGCGCGGCGGCAGATCGTGGACGGGGCGGTCGGCATGGTCGAGGCGGCGCTCGCCCGGATCGCGGACCGGGACATCGTGGAGCTGGACGAGGAGCGCAAGGCGGCGATGGTCTCCAACCTCATGGTCGTACTGTGCGGTGACCGCGCGCCGCAGCCCGTACTGAACACAGGGACCCTTTACCAGTGACAGATCCCTCCGGGGGTTCGGCCCCCCAGCGTCGGCCGCAGCAGCGCAAGCAGGTGCTGCTGCGGCTGGACCCGTCGGTGTACGACGCGCTGGCCCGCTGGGCCGGGGACGAACTGCGATCGGCCAACGCCCAGATCGAATTCCTCCTCCGCAAGGCCCTGGCCGAGGCAGGCCGCCTACCGAAGGAAACCGGCCCCCTCCCCCGCCGGGGACGACCACCGGGCGGCCCTGCCGCATAGCCCTGCGGCCGGCCCCGCCGGTGCGGCGCCTGCCCGGCGGACCGAGTCGAGCTGCGACCGGCGAGCGGCGAGCGGCGGCTGCCCGGCGGTCGGGCGTGCAGGAGAGCTGTCCTCCGGGGACCCGTCGGCGCACGAGGCGCGGCCCGGTGGCCGGGGTCGGCGGGCGGGGTCGAACGGGCGTGTAGCAGAACCGTGACAATCGGGTCCCACCTGCATGGGCGTACCCGGTGCCACGGGCTACACACTCCGCGTATACATACGGCGTATACACCATGTGTAGTGTGCTGGACATGTCCATCGGTCATACCCTTCTGGGGCTCCTGGAGTCCGGCCCGCGACACGGCTACGACCTGAAGCGGGCCTTCGACGAGAAGTTCGGTCACGACCGGCCGCTGCACTACGGCCAGGTCTACTCGACGATGTCCCGGCTGCTGAAGAACGGTCTCGTCGAGGTCGACGGGATCGAGGCGGGCGGCGGTCCCGAGCGCAAGCGGTACGCGATCACCGACGCCGGCGTCACCGACGTGGCGCGGTGGCTGGCGACGCCGGAGAAGCCGGAGCCGTACCTCCAGTCGACCCTGTACACCAAGGTCGTCCTCGCGCTGCTGACCCACCGGAACGCGGCCGACATCCTCGACACCCAGCGCGCAGAGCACCTGCGCAGCATGCGGATCCTGACCGACCGCAAGCGCAAGGGCGATCTGGCGGACCAACTGATCTGCGACCACGCCCTGTTCCATCTCGAGGCCGACCTGCGCTGGCTGGAACTGACCGCCGCGCGTCTCGACAAGCTCCGTGAGGCGATTACCCGATGACTCCTCCCCCCGGCTCCCTGCTCGCCGCAGCGGACCTGCGCAAGGCCTACGGCCCCACCCTCGCGCTCGACGGCGCCGAGTTCTCCATCCACCCCGGCGAGGTCGTCGCCATCATGGGCCCCTCCGGGTCCGGCAAGTCCACGCTGCTGCACTGCCTCGCCGGCATCGTGCCGCCCGACTCGGGCTCGATCACCTATGACGGGCGGGAACTCGCCACGATGAGCGACGCCCAGCGCAGTGCGCTCAGGCGCAGCGAGTTCGGGTTCGTGTTCCAGTTCGGCCAGCTGGTGCCCGAGCTGACCTGCGTGGAGAACGTGGCGCTGCCGCTGCGGCTGAACGGCACGCCCCGCAAGCAGGCCGAGCGGACCGCGCTCGGCTGGATGGAACGCCTGGAGGTCGACGACCTCAAGGGCAAGCGGCCCGGCGAGGTCTCCGGCGGCCAGGGGCAGCGCGTCGCCGTGGCGCGGGCGCTCGTCACCAGCCCCCGGGTGCTGTTCGCCGACGAGCCGACCGGCGCGCTCGACTCGCTCAACGGCGAGCGTGTGATGGAGCTGCTGACGGAAGCGGCCCGGTCGACCAACGCGGCCGTCGTGCTCGTCACGCACGAGGCCCGGGTGGCCGCCTACTCCGACCGCGAGATCGTCGTACGGGACGGCAAGTCCCGTGACATGGAGCGGGCCGTATGAGCGTGCGTCAGTGGTCCAGGGATCTGGCCATGGGGGTCCGGTTCGCCGTCGCCGGCGGACGCGAGGGCTGGGTACGGATGCTGCTGACCGGCGTCGGCGTCGGGCTCGGCGTGGCACTGCTGCTGCTGACGACGGCGGTGCCGAACGCGCTGAAGGTGCGGCACGAGCGCGAGGAGGCGCGGCTGGACTACACGTACAGCTCGAAGACGCTCTCCAAGGCGGACGACACCCTCGTCATCGCCGACATCGACTCCACGTTCCGCGGCAGCGAACTCCGCGGGCGCCTGGTGGAGCCCGAGGGACCGCACGCCCCGCTGCCGCCGGGCGTGGAGCGGTACCCGGCGACCGGCGAGATGGTGGTCTCCCCGGCACTGAAGTCGCTGCTCGCCTCCGACAGCGGGAAGCTGCTGCGGCAGCGGCTGCCGTACCGGATCGCCGGGACCATCGGGGAGACCGGGCTGGTCGGCTCGCAGGAACTCACCTACTACGCAGGCGTCAAGGGCCTCGCGGCGGAGATCAATCACTCCCAGGTCGACCGCATCGACCACTACGGCGACCCGAACCCGACGCCGGACGAGACGGACCCGGTGCTGGTCCTGCTCACCCTCGTGGTCTTCATCGTGCTGCTGACGCCGGTCGCCGTGTTCATCGCCGCGGCCGTACGGTTCGGCGGCGAGCGGCGCGACCGCAGGCTGGCGGCGCTGCGGCTGGTCGGCTCCGACAGCCGGATGACCCGCCGGATCGCGGCGGGCGAGGCCCTCGCGGGCTCGCTGCTCGGCCTGGTCCTCGGCACGGTCTTCTTCCTGATCGGCCGTGACGCGGCGGGCTCCGTCGAGCTCATGGACATCAGCGTCTTCCCCAGCTACCTCAACCCCTCCCCCCTGCTCGCCGTGCTGGTCGCGGTCGCGGTACCGGCGGCGGCCGTGGCGGTCACGCTGTTCGCGATGCGCGGGGTGGTCATCGAGCCGCTGGGCGTGATCCGTACCGCGCGGCCCGCGCGCCGGCGCCTGTGGTGGCGGCTGCTGCTGCCGCTGGCCGGGCTCGGGATGCTCTACCCGATGATCGGGAAGGGCCGGACGCACGGGGACTTCAACCAGTACCTGGTCGCCGGCGGTGTCCTCCTGCTGCTGATCGGTGTCACCGCGCTGCTGCCGTGGGTCGTGGAGACGGTCGTCGCCCGGCTCGGCTCCGGTGGTGTCGCCTGGCAACTCGCCGTACGGCGGCTTCAGTTGAGCAGTGGCACGGCCGCGCGCCTGGTCAACGGCATCGCGGTCGCGGTGGCCGGGGCGATCGCCCTCCAGATGCTGTTCTCCGGGGTGGACAACGCCTACACCAAGCAGTCGAAGAACGACGTGTCGCGGGCGCAGATGGAGGTGTCCGTGCCGAGCGGGGTGCGACTGACCGCGGCGGGCGAGAAGTTCGCGGGCACCAAGGGCGTACTCAAGGCCACCGCCCTGGCCTCCGGCGAACTCTCGACCACGCGCAAGGACCCGGAGACCTCCAGCCAGCTCACCGTCGGCGACTGCGCCGCCCTGCGCGAGGTGGCCACGCTGCCCTCCTGCCGGGACGGTGACACCTTCGTCGTCCGGGGAGGCGAGGGCGACAGCGACACGCCGAAGTTCGCGCATCCCGGCCGGACGCTGTACCTCGACCCGACCTACTCCGACGACCGGGGCGCCGAGGCCGCCTGGACCGTGCCCCGAAACATCAAGCAGGCCCAGTCCGTCAAGGACCCGACGAACGTGCGGCGCGGTGGCTTCCTGATGACTACCGGCGCCGTGCCCGCACGGGCGGCGGCCACGCTGTACGCGCGCGTCTACCTGTCGCTGGACGAGTCCGTGCCCGACGTGAAGGAGTACGCGCGCAACACGGCGGCCGAGATCTCGCCGACGGCGGACGCCATGGAGTGGTCGGCCAACGAGCAGACGAAGCAGTTCACCTCCATCCGCACCGGACTGCTCGTCGGCGCCGCCTGCGTGCTGGCGCTGATCGGCGCGAGCCTGCTGGTGTCGCAGCTGGAGCAGTTGCGCGAGCGCAGGAAGCTGCTCTCCGCCCTGGTCGCCTTCGGCACCCGGCGCCGCACCCTGAGCCTGTCCGTGCTCTGGCAGACGGCCGTCCCGATCGCCCTGGGCCTACTCCTCGCCTCCACGGTGGGCCTGACCCTGGGCGCGGTACTGCTCCGTATGACGGCCACACCGGTGCGCGTCGACTGGGCGAGCGTCCTGTCGATGACCGGCGTGGGCGCGGCGGTGGTCCTCACGGTGACCCTGCTCAGCCTGCCGCCCCTGCTGCGGCTGATGCGCCCGGAGGGGCTGCGGACGGAGTGACGTACGCCGTGGGGTGCTGAGGGGGTCGCGGTACTAGCCGTCCCCGCCCAGCACCCGGACGGGCAGCGGCCGCATTGCCTCGCGCAGTGCGGCCGCGAGCTCTTGGTACTCCGCGCCGCGGGCCGCGCCGGCGCGCATGGCGAGGGCGATACGGCGGCTCGGGGCGGGTTCGGCGAAGTAGCCGGTGAGGAGCTGGTTGCTGCGGGTCGTCTCGACCTTGAGGGCGGTGCGCGGAAGCAGGGTGCAGCCGAGTCCGCCGGCGACCAGCTGGACCAGGGTGGACAGGCCCGCCGCCGTGGTGGTGACCGGGGCGTCCTCCCGCCCGGCCTCCCGGCAGATGTCGAGCGCCTGGTCGCGCAGGCAGTGCCCCTCGTCCAGGAGCAGCAGGTTGAGCTCCCTCAGGGACTCGCGCGGGATGCCCTCGCGGCCGCCGAGCCAGTGCTCGAGCGGGGTGACGAGCACGAAGTCCTCGTCGAAGAGGGGGAGTTCCACGACCCCGGGCACGCCGAGGGGGACGGCGAGCAGCAGCAGGTCGAGACGCCCGCTGGTCAGCCCCTCGATGAGGTTGGCGGTCTGTTCCTCGTGCACCTGGAGGTCGAGGTGCGGGTAGCGGTCGTGGACCAGGTCGATGACGGTGGGCAGCAGGTAGGGCGCGACGGTGGGGATGACTCCCAGCCGCAGCACCCCCGTGAACGGCGCCCGGACCGCCTCGGCCTCCTCCAGCAGCGCCCCGACCTCGTCCAGCACCGCCTTCGCCCGTACGGCCAGCCGCTCACCGGCGGGCGAGAGCAGCACCTTGCGGGTCGTACGCTCGAGGAGCGTGACCCCGAGGGTCTCCTCCAGGGAGGACACCGCCCCGGACAGCGCGGGCTGGCTCATGCCGATGGCGGCCGCCGCGTCCCGGAAGTGCAGGTGCTCCGCGACGGCCGCGAACGCACGCAGCTGCGACAGGCTGGGCTGGCGCCGTTTGCCGCTACTCATACTCACTGATAGCCACCTCCGATCAACCAGACCGAGTGTAGCTATTTCCCGGATCAATGCACTCTGTGCCAACATCGAGAGCGTCCAACCCATGGGAAACACCGCAATACGGGTGTTTCTTCGCTGCAAGGAGAGCGTGTGCTCACTGTCGGTGACAAGTTCCCCGAGTTCGAACTGACCGCCTGCGTCTCGCTGGAGAAGGGCGCGGAGTTCGACACGATCAACCACAAGACCTACGAGGGCAAGTGGAAGATCATCTTTGCGTGGCCCAAGGACTTCACCTTCGTGTGCCCGACCGAGATCGCCGCCTTCGGCAAGCTGAACGACGAGTTCGCCGACCGTGACGCCCAGGTCCTCGGCTTCTCCGGCGACTCCGAGTTCGTCCACCACGCCTGGCGCAAGGACCACGACGACCTGCGCGACCTGCCGTTCCCGATGCTGGCCGACTCCAAGCACGAGCTGATGCGGGACCTCGGCATCGAGGGCGAGGACGGCTTCGCCAAGCGCGCCGTCTTCATCGTCGACCAGAACAACGAGATCCAGTTCTCCATGGTCACGGCGGGCTCGGTCGGCCGTAACCCCAAGGAGGTCCTGCGGGTGCTGGACGCGCTCCAGACGGACGAGCTCTGCCCGTGCAACTGGAGCAAGGGCGACGAGACGCTCGACCCGGTCAAGCTGCTGGCCGGGGAGTGACCTGACATGTCGCTCGACTCCCTCAAGTCCCGGATACCGGACTACGCCAAGGACCTGAAGCTCAACCTGGGCTCGGTCATCGGCAACTCCGAGCTGCCGGCGCAGCAGCTGTGGGGCACGGTGCTGGCGACGGCGATCGCCTCCCGCTCCCCGATCGTGCTGCGCGAGCTGGAGCCCGAGGCGAAGGCGAACCTGACGCCGGAGGCGTACACGGCGGCCAAGTCCGCCGCGGCGATCATGGCGATGAACAACGTCTTCTACCGCACGCGTCACCTGCTGTCGGACCACGAGTACGGCACCCTGCGGGCGGGGCTGCGGATGAACGTCATCGGCAACCCCGGTGTCGACAAGGTCGACTTCGAGCTGTGGTCCTTCGCGGTCTCCGCGATCAACGGCTGCGGCATGTGCCTGGACTCGCACGAGCAGGTGCTCCGCAAGGCGGGCATCGACCGTGAGGTCGTCCAGGAGGCCTTCAAGATCGCCTCTGTGGTCCAGGCGGTCGGCGTCACCCTCGACGCGGAGGCGCTGCTCGCCGAGTAAGCCGGCCTCAACCGGGCCCCGCTCACCTTTGGTGGGCGGGGCCCTCGGCGTTTCCCTGACCGCCCTGGGGGCTGCCGCCCCCAGACCCCCGCTTCGGCCTGAACGGCCTCGTCCTCAAACGCCGGACGGGCTGAGTAATGCCGGCCGACGCCCGAAGTCGGGGAACCCCGGCGCTAGGAAGCCGACGGCTCGGAAACCGGCTCCGTCGGCTGGGCTACGGCCTGGGCCGCGGCCAGGCGGCGGGTCTGTTCCTGGGAGTAGGCGCGCAGGTAGCCGACCACCGTGTTGGTGACCGCCACCAGTGGTACGGCGACGACCGCACCGCCGATTCCGGCGATCATGCCTCCGGCGGTGACGGAGAGGACCACCGCCAGCGGATGGACCCGTACCGCACGGCCCAGGATGAACGGCTGGAGGATGTGTCCCTCGATCTGCTGGACCGCCAGCACCACCGCGAGCGTCATCACCGCGGTGAACACGCCGTGGGTGACCAGCGCGACCACGACCGCCAGCGCGCCGGAGGCCACCGCTCCGACCAGCGGGATGAAGGCGAAGAGGAAGATGAAGACGGCGAGCGGCACGGCCATCGGGACGTTGAGGAAGTAGATGCCGAGGCCGATGAAGATCGCGTCGATCAGGGCGACTATCACCGTGCCGCGGACGTACGCGGTGAGCGTGCGCCAGGCACGGGGCCCCGCCCCGGCCACCCCGGGCCGCGCCGCGGCCGGCACCAGCTTCAGGGTCCACTCCCAGATGCGCAGGCCGTCGTAGAGCAGGAAGAGGGTGCAGAAGATGGTCAGCAGGATGCCCGTGAGGGCCTCCACGACCACCGTCACGCCCTCCAGGCCCGCCGACGTTATCTGGTCGGTGTTCGCCCCGATCGCCTCCCGCAGGTTCTTGGCGATCTGGTTGATCTGCTTGTCGGTGACGTGGAAGGGACTGTTCAGCAGCCACTTGCGCAGCTCGTCGATGCCGTCCTGGATCTGGTCGGAGAGGTTGTCGATGTTCTCCATCACCTGCCAGGTGACGAACCATCCGATGAGCCCCATGATGACGAAGCCGAGGATCGCGGTGAGCGCGGTGGCCGGGCCCCGCGGCAGCCCCCAGCGCCGCAGCCGCGCCACGGTGGGCTGGAGCAGCGCGGTGATGAGCAGCGCGGTGGAGAAGGCGAGCACCACCAGCTGTACGGCGCTGATGACCCGCATGAGCACCCAGACCGTGCCCGCGAGGATCAGCAGCCGCCAGCCGGCCTCGGCCGCGACCCGTACGCCCCAGGGCACCGCCTGCGCGGGGTCGGGGCGGACCGGGGCGACGACCGGCGCCCGGTCGTCGACGGGCGGCGGTTCGGCCTCGGGCGCCGGCGCCTCGGAGCCGGTCTGCTCCTTCTCCACCTCGGCCCTGCGCTCGTCCAACCGCTCGCCCATTTCGGTCAGTCCGGTTCCGAGCCGACCGAGCCACCCTGGCACTCGTGACATGATCCGTCCTCTTCCCCCGTGTCCCCGGATGCTCCCCACCACTCCCCCCGGAGTCGTCGCGTCCGACCGTACAGGGCAACAGCCCCTCACCCTAGGACGGGGAGGGGCTGCGCAAGGTTGAGAGCGGTGCCGGGGGCACCGTGTCCGGTGTGGGCCGGATCAGTAGTTGCCGTTGGCCTGCCAGTACGACCAGGCGTCACAGGGACTGCCGTAGCGCTCGTTCATGTACTGAAGGCCCCACTTGATCTGGGTGGCCGGGTTGGTCTGCCAGTCGGCACCGACTGAAGACATCTTCGAGCCGGGCAGGGCCTGAACCAGACCGTAGGCGCCGGAAGAAGGGTTGACCGCCTTGTAGTTCCAGGTGGACTCGTGGTCCACGATGTTGCTGAAGCACTGGAACTGCCCGGCTCCCACGATCTGACGCGCCATCGCCTGGACCTGCGCGACGGTGTAGGAGCTCTGCACGGGGAAGCTGCTGCTGCTGGAGGAGGAGGACTCGGTGCGGACGGCGTCGCGGCTGGCCGCTTCCTTCGCCTTGGCACGGTCCTTGGCGTCCTGGACGGCCTTCTCCGCGGCTGCCTTCTTCTGGATCGCCGTGTGGGCGGCGGCCTTGCGGGCCGCTTCCTCGGCGTCCTTCTTGGCGCTTGTGTCCGCGGCGATGGCCTGTGTGTCGGCCTGCTGCGTCAGGGACGCGGTCTGCACCTGTGCCTGCTGACCCGCGGGTATGTCCGCGAGGAGCGTGGTGTCGGCAGCCGTCGGCTCGGCGTCGTTGTTCTGCGCGACGCTGCCCGAGGCAACTCCGACGACGCTTCCGACGGCGGTGACCGCGGTGGCCGAGGCCACTGCGAATCCCCGGACCGAAATCCGGCTCACACGGTTTCCTTCCAGCATCGCCCGCTTCGGTGACCCTGGCGGACGCAATCGTGCCCCTGAACGCTGGCCTCCCTACTGCGGGGTCACGGGAGGCACGGGCCCGGTGGGCGACTCCCGGAGGAGAGCCGTGTGGTGCTCGGGCGGCATACGACCTTCGGTATGGAGTTGAAGGTGGTGCTCAAGTGGTGCCGTACCGCTGGGGGTACAGATGCGTCGTATGCGGGGCCTGACAGGAGTGAGACTCTGCCGTAACCGGACGGTGGGTGGCAATTCTGAGTTGCGTGTGAAAGCTCACATCCGGTTTGGCCCTGGGGATTTCAAGAAACGCCCACACACGAAGGCGCCGCCCGGCTAGGCTCTGGACCTTTGCCGGGCGGCGCCAACTGGCTGCCGAATCGACCCGATTGGGCATTCGGGTCAGATGTGGCCGTCCTCCAGCATTTCGGTCACAAGTGCGGCGATCTGGGACCTCTCGGACCGCGTCAGCGTGACATGCGCGAAGAGCGGATGCCCCTTCAGTTTCTCCACCACGGCGACCACGCCGTCGTAGCGACCGACTCGCAAGTTGTCCCTTTGCGCCACGTCATGGGTCAGAACGACCCGCGAATTGGCGCCGATCCGGGACAGAACGGTCAGCAGAACATTCCGTTCGAGCGACTGCGCCTCGTCGACGATCACGAACGCGTCGTGGAGTGAACGGCCACGGATGTGGGTGAGCGGCAGGACCTCCAGCATCCCGCGCGCGGTGACCTCCTCTATGACCTCGCGACTGGTGACCGCGGAGAGCGTGTCGAAGACCGCCTGGGCCCAGGGGCTCATCTTCTCCGCCTCGGAACCCGGCAGATAGCCGAGCTCCTGCCCGCCGACCGCGTACAGCGGGCGGAAGACCATCACCTTCTGGTGCTGGCGGCGCTCCAGGACCGCCTCCAGGCCCGCGCACAGCGCCAGCGCCGACTTGCCCGTGCCGGCCCGGCCGCCCATCGAGACGATCCCGACGTCCGGGTCGAGGAGCAGGTCGAGCGCGATCCGCTGCTCGGCGCTGCGGCCCTTGATGCCGAACGCCTCCCGGTCGCCGCGCACCACCTGGACGTTGCCCTCGGCGGTGACCCGGCCGAGCGCCTTGCCGCGCTCCGACTGGATCGTCAGGCCGGTGTGCACCGGGAGCTCGGAGGCCTCCGGCACATACACATGGCCTTCCTCGAAGAGGATGTCCACCTGCTCGGCGGACAGCGTCAGTTCGGACATCCCGGTCCAGCCGGAGGAGTCCGTGATGGCGAGTTCGGCGCGGTACTCCTCCGCCAGGAGTCCCACGGACGACGCCTTGATCCTCAGGGGCAGGTCCTTCGACACGACGGTGACGTCGTACCCCTCGGCCTGAAGGTTGCGGGCGACCGCGAGGATGCGGGAGTCGTTGTCCCCCATGCGGTAGCCGGTGGGCAACACGCTGGGGTCCGAGTGGTTGAGCTCGACACGGACCGTTCCGCCGAGTTCCCCGATCGGGATGGGGGCATCGAGGCGACCATGCTTCACCCGGTAGTCGTCGAGCAGGCGCAGGGCCTGCCGGGCGAAGTAGCCGAGTTCGGGATGGTGCCGCTTGGCCTCCAGCTCCGTCACCACGACGATGGGAAGCACTACCTCGTGCTCCTCGAAGCGGGTCAGGGCGTTCGGGTCGGCCAGCAGGACGCTGGTGTCGAGAACATAGGTGCGCCGGTCTGGCTTGTGGCGCTTTGTGCTGGTCACCACGGAAGGACGTACCCCCTCGGATGAGGTCGGGGAGCGACGAGAAGGAGACTGGGCCGGGTGGGCGGGAACCAGTCGGGCCGGTGGTCGGCCCCGCGCACGGCGGGCCGAGAACCGGCCCTCCGCGGCTGCTTCCGTGCAGAGAACGCACGGTCGGGCTGGTGCAAAGGGCCTCCCGGGCGGACGGCCCCGTGCCGTCCGCTGAGATGCGACGCCCGTGGTTCGGGTGTCGACCTGCTTGGCTTATGCCCTCGAACAAGCGGCGCCATGCAAATGCATGAGACGGCGCGCCGATGAACTCCTTGTTACACCCGCCTGAAATGGGGTATACGCGGCCCTTTCCCCCAGGGGTACGTCCTGGGAGCGGGTACCCGCTGCTCAGCCGCCGTAACGCCGGTGACGTGCGGCGTAGTCGCGCAGGGCGCGCAGGAAGTCGACCTTGCGGAAGGCCGGCCAGAAGACCTCACAGAAGTAGTACTCCGAGTGAGCCGTCTGCCACAGCATGAATCCGGACAGCCGCTGCTCGCCGCTGGTGCGGATCACCAGGTCGGGGTCGGGCTGGTCGCGGGTGTAGAGGTGACGGCCGATCATGTCGACGTCGACGGACTCGGTGAGGTCCTCCAGGGAGACCCCCTTGTCCTGGGCCTCGTGGAGCATCGAGCGGACCGCGTCGGCGATCTCCTGGCGGCCGCCGTAGCCGATGGCGACGTTGACGAGTATCCCGTCGACGTGCGCGGTCGCCTCCTCGGCCTCCTTCAGCGCCGTCTGCATCTGGGAGGGCAGGATGTCGGGCGTGCCGACGTGGTGCACCCGCCAGCGGCCGTCGGCGGCCAGCGTGCGCACGACGTCCTCGATGATGCCGAGGAGCGGGACGAGCTCCTCCTTGGGCCGGTCCAGGTTGTCCGTGGACAGCAGCCACAACGTGACGCCCTCGACGTCCGTCTCGGTGCACCAGCCGAGGAACTCCTCGATCTTCTCGGCACCGGCCCGGTGTCCGTGGACGGTGCTGGAGCCGGCGGCCTTCGCCCACCGACGGTTGCCGTCCATGATGACGCCGATGTGCTTGGGCACCTGAGCGTGGTCCAGGTGGCCTTCCACCCGGCGTGCGTACAGCCTGACCAGCAGGCCGCGCAGCCTGTCGCGCAGGTTCACGTGATTGTCAGCCCCTCCGGTATGGCGGTCCCCGCGGGCGAAGCCTACCCCTGCGGGGCTTTGGCGGGGGAATTCCGGGGCCTGAGGCGGTCGGTTGGGCGCGGCCCCGACGGGCTCGCGACCCCAGAAAAAAACGGGCCGGTCCGTGGGGGGGAGACGGACCGGCCCGAGGGGGGGTTTCCACCATAACCCTTCGTAAGGGCGAATGCGTGCATCAACGCCGGACAACTACTCTCCGGAGTCGTCCGGCGACGCGGTGGTGAGCCCGGAATGCTTCATTCAAGGGGTTCGCATGGCCGAAACACAGCGGATTCCCAGGCAAACAGGCCGTATCTGGAGAGATCAAGAGGATCTGCGCCCCCTCGGGCGCCACCCGGCCGGCCGAGTCCCGCGTCCCTCCGACGGGCGACCCGGTCGCGAACGGCCGCTTGACGCGCACCCCGACCGGCACCGACCGGATTCCGGCACCGCGCAGCCCCCTCCACTGCGCGGCACCACCCACGCAGCTTTGCTTGCGCGAATTACCTTGGTCTGAACTTACGTGAGCCGCGACGCGCAGACGAGTCGTCAGGGACAACGATGCGGAAACTCCGGGGATATGAACGACGAACACCACAGCGATCCACCCCCTTACGCACGAATAGCCTGATTTGCTACTCCGTCGGCTTCCGGGCGTCGAAGAGATGCCGGGTGCTGTGCGCGACGAACGGGCCCTCGGCCTCGATCCGCTCGTGCAGGGCGCGCAGCCGGGGCTCGTAGGCCGTCACGGTGAAACCGGGCACCATCCAGATCACCTTGCGCAGGAAGTGGACGACGGCGGCGATGTCGTGGAACTCCATCCGCAGCCGCTCGGCCCGCAGCTCGACGACCTCCAGCCCCGCCGCCTCGGCCTCGGCCCGCTCCCGTTCGGGATGCCGGTCGCTGCGCGACTCGTCCGGCTGGGGCCCGAGGAAGTGCTCCACGAGTTCGAAGACACTGTTCGGCCCGACGTGCTGGGCGAAGTAGGCCCCGCCCGGCCGCAGCACGCGGGCGATCTCCCGCCACTGCGGGCGCACCGGGTGCCGGCTGAGGACCAGATCGAAGGCCTCGTCGGCGAAGGGCAGCGGCGCGTCCTCCGGCGCGGCGACCACCACGACGCCCCGCGGCCGCAGCAGGGCGGTCGCCTTGGCGGCGTTCGGCGGCCAGCCCTCGGTGGCGGCGAGCAGCACCGGCCGGGCGGGAGCCGCCGTACCGAGGGCGAAGCCGAACACTTCCCCGCCCCCGGTCTGGACGTCGAGCGCGGCCGTGGCCCCGGCCAGCCGGTGGCCCGCCGAGCGGGCGTACCCCCACGAGGGCCGCGCCTCGGTGGCCCGCCCCTCGAACCAGGAGAAGTCCCACCCCTCGGTGGGCACGGCGGCACCCTCGGCGACCAGGTCCTCGAACGTACGGTTCTCTGCCATGCGGTGATCGTCGCAGCCGGGTGTCAGGGGACGCCGCCGATTTCCCGGGCGTCAGGGCCCGGCCGCCGATGCCTCAGCCTCAGCCTCTGCCTCCGCCTCAATACGGCTGCCTACGGCACGAGGGGCCGTACCTCCTCGGCCACGAAGCGCACGAACCCCTCCGGGTCGGGCTCGTCGCCCGTCGGCTGGAGGACCACCGTGTCGGCTCCGGCGTCGACGATCCTCCGCACGGCCTCGGCGACGACCCGCGCGTCCCCGGCGACACCGAGGTCCGGGACGTCGGCGACCCCCTCGGCGGCCAGCTCGGCGCCCAGTCGCGCGGCGGCATCGGCTCCCGTGGCGGCGAGCAGGTAGACGACGACCTTGTGGGGCTCGTCCCGCCCGGCCGCCTTCCGCCCCTCGTCGATGAGTTGCCGCGCCGCGCGCACACCGTCCGGTGCCGTGCTCGCGGTGAGCAACGTCCCGTCCGCCGCCTCGCCGGCCAGCCGCAGCGTACGCGGCCCGGTGGCACCGGCGAGCACCTCGACCGGCCCCTCGGGCGGCCAGTCGAGAGCGACGTCGTCCAGTTTCACGTACCGCCCTTCGGTGGTGAGCCGCTCCCCGCGCAACAGGGCCCGCAGCGCCAGCAGATGCTCCCGCAGCAGCGTCACCGGCGACTCGGCCCGCGCCCCCACCTGCCCCATCCACTCCTGCACCCCGTGCCCGACGACGACCGTCGCGCGTCCCGGGAACATCCGGTGCAGCCCGGCCGTCTCCATCGCCGTGACGGCGACGTTCCGCAGCGGCACGGGCAGCAGTCCCACCCCGATCCGCACCCGCTCGGTCCAGGCGAGCGCGGCGGCGGCCGTGGAGATCCCGCCCTCCCGGAAGCAGTCCTCCCACAACCAGAGTTCCTCGAGTCCTGTGCTGTCCGCGAGCCGGGCCACGGCCCGCAGGCGTTCCGGGGGCAGTTGGGGACGGAATACGACACCGAGTGCAGTCATGCCACCTTCGTATCCCCCGAGGACGTGGCTCACAACTGGTTTCCGGGTACGGTCGCTTCCATGGGGCGGTGGCGGGACGGACGGGGCAGGCTCACGGTCCTGGGTGACGACGGATCGGACGTGGCCGACGTCGGCATCCCCCTGGAGATCGCGGCCTCCTACCGCGCCCGTACGAAGGGCCTGCTGGGGCGGGACTCCCTGGACGGGGCCATGCTGTTGTCGCCCGCCAGCGGTGTGCACACCTTCCGCATGCGGATGCCCATCGACGTCGCCTACCTCGACCGCCGACTCCACGTCATCGCCGTACGCACCATGCGCCCCGGCCGCCTGGGCCTGCCCCGGCTCCGCGCCCGGCACGTGCTGGAGGCGGAGGCGGGGGCGATGGAGGGGTGGGGGGTCCGGGCGGGGGTGCGTGTCGTGGTCGAACCCGTCGGCTCTACGAGCGCGGGAAGGTGACCTCGACCCGGCGGTTCTTCCTGCGGCCCTCCTCCGTCGAGTTGTCCGCGATCGGGTACTGCTCGCCGTAGCCCCGTACCTCGAAGGTGATGTTCGAGTCGTTCAGGTCCTGGTCCAGGACCGCCTGTACGGCGTTGGCCCGCTGCCGGGACAGGACGTCGCCGTGGGCCGACGAGCCCAGGTTGTCCGTGAAGCCGAAGACCCTGACCTGCGTCGCGTTCTGTTTCTTGATCTCGTCCGCGATCGCGTCGATACGGGCCTTCGACTCGCCGCTCAGCTTGGCGCTGTCCTTGCTGAACAGCACCTCTGCCTGTAGGGCGAACTTCACGTCCGCGTTGGTGTCCTCGCGGCGTTCGTCCCCGCTCTGGTCCTCGACGACCGACTTGATGTCCAGCACCTTGGGATCGGCGAGGGTGGCCCCCTCGGGGAGCTTGAGATCCGGGTCGGTGGGGTCGATCTTCACGGGGGCGGAGGCGGAGGGCTCGGTGCCCGGGGGGACGCTGGGGGTGTCGTCGGCGTGGGCCGTTGTGGGGGCGAGCAGGAGGAAGGCGGCCGTGGTTACGGCGAGGGGGAGGTGGCGGGTTCGGGTCACGGGGGCCTCACCCGGAGATCTGGATGGTGGCGGTGGGGAAGCCCGGCAGTTGGAAGCCGACCGCCGTGATACTCGCCGGCGGGGACGGGAACTGCATGAACACCGGGAGCGACGCACCCGCCTTCAGGTTAGGCATTCCCGTGGTGGTGAGCGGTCGACCGTCCGTGTCACGCAGGACGTAATAGCGCTTCTTGCCCTTGGAGTCCACCAACGTCGCGCCGCCGAGAGAGCTGCCGTTTTTGATGATCTCGGTCTCATTGCCACTGAGGTTGGAGGGGATCACGGCTGTGCTGCCGCTGTCGTTCTTCATGGTGCCGTTGACCGTGACGAACCCGCCGGAGTCCCGGGTGGCGGACGTGATTTGAAGAAGCAGACCGCTCGGCCCTTTCAACTCGGCCAATGGCTCGTCCGACTGTCCCTCCTGTGGACTCGGCCCGGACCCCCCGCTCTTGGAGGCAGATGCCGATGTCTCCGGCTTCTTGTCGTCGCCCCCACCGCCGCCGCATCCGGCCGCCGCGAGGGTGAGACCAATCGTCATCGTCAGCGCGACCAACCCCCTGCGGGCCTTCGGAGTGAACCGAATGATCATCGCTCTGCTTCCTTCTTCACTCGTCGTTCGCTTGTGAGTCGGCCAGGTGGACGTCGAAGAGGTCCTGAGGCTTCGGGAGGCCGGTGGGGTCGTCGGGGTCCACGTCCCAGGCCTTGTTGTCCTTGCATTTGAGCTGGGGCGGCGTGTCGTCCCCGGTCTCCCCACCGGTCGGCGGCCAGCACAGCGGCTCGATCACCGCCGTGGCGGTCGCGGTCGAGTGCATGTTCTCGGTGCCGGGGACGACGGAGTTCCCGACGGGTTTGGAGGTCTTGAGGCTCACCGTGAAGCTCAGCAGCCCATCAAGCTCGCAGTCGTTCACAGTAGCGTCGTTGTGATCAGCGAGTTGGTAGGCCCGCCAGCACGAGTCGTCGACATCCACATTGCCGTCGAAGATCTCCTGCCACTTGGTCGGGTCGCGCACCACCAGCTTCCACTTGTCCGCAAGCTGGTCGCGCCGGTTCTGTGCAGCCGCGAGAGCAGCCGCGTCCGCGGCCGTCTCGGCGCCGTTCCGATTCGCCGCGGCCTGGCCGACCGCGAGGTAGGCGAACGCAAGAAAGAGCAGACCCGCCACCACCGTGATGTAGATGGGGAAGGCCTGCCCTGCGTCGTCGAATGTGCGGGTAGGCGTCAGCCGGTGACTTCGGCGATCTTCGCCTTGATGGCGTCGAGAATCGTCTGGCCGATGTCCGTGCCCGTGATCGCCAGCACGATCGCCACCACAACCGCGATGATCCCCAGATACTCGACCGCCGTCTGCCCCCTGTCGCCCGCCCTGCGCCGCATCGCCACGGCCGCCTTCAGCATCAGGTCGCTCATGGTGTTCCCCTCCGGGTTCGCTACCGACCCGGGCACCGTACGGCCGAACATCCCTCTCGCCACAGGGCCCCAGGGCCCAATCCCGGGGCATCTCAGGCCACCCCCAGCCATTTGGCGGCCGCCTGGGAGCGGCTGGTGCTGTGGAGTTTGGCGAAGATGCGGTTGATGTGGTTCTTGACCGTCTTCTCGCTGATGAAGCAGGTGGCGGCGATCTGCTGGTTGTTCATGCCGGTTGCGATGAGGTCCATGATCTCCGCCTCCCTCGTACTCAGCCGGAACCGCGACCTAGTTGACTGTCCCACATATGATTGCACTTGCGAAAGGTATTGTGGGCCAATTTGGCTTGGGATAGCGGGGAGTTTCACGGCAGCGTGTGCAGTTGCGTGGGTTCGCGGCAATCGCGTCGCGGTCAGCGCCCCCGTCGCCGTCGGCGTGA
The DNA here is from genome assembly GCF_040644935.1 of Streptomyces sp. NPDC046915. Classification (NCBI taxonomy): domain Bacteria; kingdom Bacillati; phylum Actinomycetota; class Actinomycetes; order Kitasatosporales; family Streptomycetaceae; genus Streptomyces; species Streptomyces sp. NPDC046915. Next base: position 75,222 of record NZ_JBEYXB010000020.1, read on the forward strand.
AGTGCTCCCCGCCCGTCCTGATGTCCCGTACCGCCGTGACCAGTTGCTCCACGGTGAACTCACCGTGGACCAGATAGCCGCTCGCCCCGAGTCGTACCGCTTCCCGGATCGTCTCCGACTCCTGGCTGTACGTGAGCATGATGACCGGGGCCAGCGGCACCAGGTGGGGAAGGGCCGCCAGGCCGTCCAGCTCGGGCATGCGGACGTCGAGGAGGACGACGTCGGGGCGGTGCCGGCGGGCCGCGTCGCAGGCCTCGCGACCGTTGGCGGCTTCGGCGACCACCGTGGTGTCCTCGCGGCCGGAGAGGAGGGCGGTCAGGCCCGCCCGGACCACCGGATTGTCGTCGGCCACCACGATGCGGAGCGGTGGGGTCGGGCTCGGGCTCGGGTTCGGGTTCGGAATCGGCGGCATCGGTGCCTCCTCTCATACAGGTGGTACGGGGGTCAGGGCCGCCAGCGGGAGTTCCACGCGGACCTCCGTGCCCTGGGAGTGGTCGCCCCGGCCGATGTGGAAGCCGGCGCCCACCGACTCGGCCCGTTCGGCCATGCCGATCACGCCGAAGTGGCCCGTGCGGCGGAGGTGGTCGAGGGTGGTGCCGGGTGGCAGGCCGCGGCCGTCGTCGTAGACGGTCAGGCGGAGGAGGTCACCGTCGACCGCCATGGTGACCTCCACATGGGTGGGAGAGCCGTGGCGGTGGGCGTTCTCCATCGCCTCCGAGGCGATCGTGAGAAGCTGGCGGGCCACCGCCGGGGGGATCGGCGGGAGTTCGTGGCCGGTGGGGGTGCGGTAGGTCGTCGGGATGTCCGTGCGGGATGCGAAGTCACGGGTCCGGGCCGCGAGTTCCGTCAGTACGTCCATGCCGTGGGCGGGGTCGCCCTCGCGGCGGAGGTCGGTGAGGAGTTCCCTGGCCTCGGACGCCGCCCTGCGGGCCGAGCGGGCCACCAGTTCCGCCTGTTCGCGGAGGACGGCGGGGTCGGCGGGGTCCCTGCGGTCCGCGGACGCCGAGGCCGCCAGGCCGTCCGCCGCCAGGGCCACGCCGTAGAGGGTCTTGGTCACCGAGTCGTGCATCTCGCGGGCCAGGCGCGCGCGTTCGGCGTTCACCGCCTCCGTCACCGCCAGGCGGGCCTGGATCGTCGTCAGGGCCTGGGTGGCCGTGCCGAAGCGGAGCATCAGGTTGCGCAGGGTCGAGCCCACGGCGCCCGTGATGACGCAGAGGCCGGGAAGGAGCAACGACTCGGCCAGGGCCGCATGGTGGCCGGCCTTCAGGGTGGCGTGGACCAGGAGCAGGATCAGGGACTGGAGAGAGGCGAAGCAGGCCGCTCCCCGCCAGCTGTAGACCAGGCCGGCGAGAAGGGGGGTGCAGACGCTGACGTACGCGAGTGTGGTGTCCGGGCCGGCCGAGATCAGGAGGAGGGAGCCGAGGAGGGTGTCCGCCGCGAGGAGGCTGGGGTGGCGCAGGAGGAGGGGGCCGAAGCGTTCCCAGTCCCTGAACAGGACGTACGACGCCATGAAGGTGACGACCACCGCCGCCCCCACCAGGCGGACGCCGATGCCGGGGGCGGCGTTGATCAGGGCCGCGGGGGCGGCCAGGGCGATCATGGCCAGGCGGAAGCCGAACACCTGGCGGCACATGGCTTGCAAGGCACGCAGCTGGAGCTTTTCAGGGGCGGGTGGCTCCGGTGGGTGTTCGTCGCCGTCGGCGACTCGCCACCGTCGGACCGGTCCCACTCGCCACCTCGTCGTCGCCATCGCCATCACCCCACCCCCCTCTACTTCCCGGTGATCGAGCCGAAGTCCACGCCGGAGCCGAGGATCAGGCCGGAGGCGAGGAGGAGCATGGTGGCCGGGACCATGAAGGTGGTGATCATCAGGGTGGCCCGGGGTACCGCGCGGGCGGCCTTGCGGCGGGCGTTCTGGGCGTCCGTGCGGCGCATGTCCTTGGCGAGGGAGACCAGGGTGTCGACGATGGGCGCGCCCAGTTCCTCGCCCTGCTGAAGTGCCGTCACGAACATGGCGACCTGCTCGGAGTCGTTGCGGCGGCGGAGTTCCGCGAAGGCCTCACGGCGGCTCATGCCGAGGTCCATCTGGCGCAGGGTGATGCGCAGTTCGTCCGCCCAGGGGCCCTCGTACCGGGAGGCCACGCGGTCCAGTGCCTGGCGGAAGCCGAGGCCCGCGCTGACGACGACCGCGAGCACGTCCAGGAAGTCGGGCAGGGTCCGCTCGATGACGTCCTTGCGGATGCGGATCGCCGACCAGATGCCGACCTCCGTCCAGAACGCGCCGAAGGCCAGCAGGAGCAGGGCGACGAACCACTGACCGCGGAGGAGGAAGACCAGGAAGCCCACGCCGCCGAGTGCGCCGTACACCGCGCGCCGGGCCGCGTAGCGGTCGATGGTGAGGCCGCCGGGGTTGCCCGCGAGGTCGATCTTGCGGCGGTATCTGGCGACCTGCTTGGGGCCCATGAGGCGCAGTACCGCGGGCGCGTAGCGCATGCCCATGCGGTCGATGAGGGAGTTGGCGGCGCCGGTGCGGGTCGCGCCCACCTCCAGGGCCAGCGCCAGGTCGCCGGGCAGTTTGGCGTCCGCGCGGTACATGCGGATGCCGATGAAGGCGCCCAGGACGGCGAGGCCCATGACGAGTGCGAGGAGGAGGCCCATGTCGACGGTCACCTCCTCAGACGTCGATTCGGCTCATGCGGCGGATCAGCACGAAGCCGATCGCGTAGAGCCCGAAGGCGATGAGCACGCAGGCCTGGCCGACCGGTGAGCCGGTCATGCGGTCCAGGGCGCCGTCCTTGACGCCGTTCATCAGGAACAGGGCGCCGATGCCGAGGACGGGGACGGCGTACGAGGTCATGGTCACCTGGGAGAGCTGGGTCCGGATCTCGCGGCGGGTCTCCTTGCGTTCCTCGAGGGTCTCGGTGAGGTTGCGCAGGGCGCTGACCACCTGTCCGCCCGCCCTGTTGGACAGGACCAGGGTGGTGACCAGGACGACCAGTTCGCGGGAGGGGAGGCGGTCGGCGAGTTCGCCGAGGGCGTCGTCCATGGAGTGGCCGATCGCCAGCTGGTCGGCGACCTTGGCGAGTTCCTCGCCCGCCGGGGCCTCCAGTTCCTCCGCGGCCATGCCTATGGCGGTGCGCAGGGCGAGGCCGGCCTGGGTGGCGTTGGCCAGGATGCGGGCGAGTTCGGGGAGTTGGTTGATGAAGCGCTCGATGCGTTTCTGGCGCTGCCAGTTGAGGAACTGCCACGCCGCCCAGACGCCCAGCAGTCCGGCGAGCGGGCCGAAGAAGGGGGCCAGGGTCGCCTGGCCGATCAGCCAGAGCGCGGCCACCGTGGCGAGCATGTAGGCGAAGAACTCGCCCGGGGTGACGTCCAGGCCGGTCGCCGCCAGGCGCAGTTCCAGTTTCCGGCCCGGCGCGGTGCCGCGCAGCCGCCGGTCCAGGTTGCGGAAGCGGCGCCGGCGGCCGGTGACCGAGACCTGGCCGGTGTACGTCAGCCGGTCCACCAGCTCCGCCCGCTGGGCCCGGCCGGCCGCGTAGGCGTGCAGGCCCAGCACGGCCAGGACGCAGGTCAGCAGAGTGACGCCGGTGGTGAGGCTGACGAGGGTGTGCAGATCCATGGGGTGGCCTACCTGGCTTCTCGGGTGGTGAGCTGGTCCAGCGTGTGGGCGACGCCGAAGGCCTGGGGTATCGGCTGGCTCGCCATGTAGAGGCGGTCGGCGGTGCGGCGCGGCAGCGGGAAGTACTGGAATTCGCCGTACACCCGGCCGTCGTGGGTCATGGGCCGGGCGTCGAAGCGGGCGACGGTGGCCAGCCGGTAGGGCTCGCCGCCGTGGCTGTCCAGCAGGGCGATCTCGGTGATGCGGCGGGCCCCGTCGGCGAAGCGGGTGAGCTGGACGATGACGTCGACGGCGCTGTTGATCTGGTCGTGCAGCGCCACGAAGGGGACCTCGACGTCGGACATGGAGGCGAGGGTCTGGAGGCGGGTGAGGGCGTCCTCGGCGCTGTTGGCGTGCACGGTGGCGAGGGAGCCGTCGTGGCCGGTCGACATGGCCTGGAGCATGTCGAGGGACTCGCCGCCGCGGACCTCACCGACCACGATCCGGTCGGGGCGCATGCGCAGCGAGTTGCGGACCAGGTCGCGGATGGTGACCTGGCCCTTGCCCTCGACGTTCGGCGGACGGGACTCCAGGCGGACCACGTGCGACTGCTGGAGCTGGAGTTCGGCCGAGTCCTCGATGGTGATGATGCGTTCGTGCGCCGGGATGAGGCCGGAGAGCGCGTTGAGCAGGGTGGTCTTCCCCGTGCCGGTGGCGCCGGAGACGATGATGTTGAACTTCGACTGCACCAGGCCCGCCAGCAGGAACACCATGTGCTCGTCCAGCGAGCCCAGGCCGATCAGCTCCTGGAGGGTGAAGGAGCGCGGGAAGCGCCGGATGGTGAGGGTGGGGCCGGTCAGCGAGAGCGGCGGGATGATGACGTTCACGCGCTCGCCGGAGGGGAGGCGGGCGTCGACCATCGGGTTCGACTCGTCGACCCTTCGGTTGACCGTGGAGACGATCCGCTCGATGGTCTGCATCAGCTGGTCCTGGGAGACGAAGCGGATCGGCAGCTGCTCGACCCGGCCGCCGCGTTCCACGAAGATCGCGTCCGGGCCGTTCACCATGATCTCGGTGATCGACGCGTCCTCCAGCAGCGGCTCCAGGATGCCGAGGCCGAGCGCCTCGTCGACCACCCGGCGGATCAGCTGGGAGCGCTCCACCGTCGACAGGACCGGGCCCTCGCGGCTGATGATGTGCCCGAGCACCCGCTCCAGCCGCGCCCGGCGTTCGGCGGCGGCCAGCGAGCTCATCTCCGCGAGGTCGATCTCCTCCAGGAGCTTGGCCCGGTAGGAGGCGACCAGATGGCCGTCCTCACCCCGGCTGCCCTGCTCCTCGGGGGTGTTGATGCGTGCGCGGAGACTCATGGGTGGGGGGGCTCCTCGGTCAGTGGTCGAGCGGCATGGTGGCGGTCTTGTGGGCGTCGTCGAAGTCCCAGCCGGGGACGATGGAGGGGATGTGGACGGTGGCGGTCACGGTGACCTCCTTGTCGCCGTACGACGGCGAGCAGGAGGTGCCGCCCGCGAGCCAGCTGCTGACGGCCTGCGCGCAGGCCTCCGGCGCGCTCTCCCGCAGCGATGCCGCCCGCGCTCCCGCCCTGGCCGCCGTGCCCGCCTGCTGGGCGGTGTAGGCGATCACCCCGATCTGGATGCCGGCCATGGCGACGAGGATGAGGATCGGGATGAACCCGAGGTATTCGATGGCGACCTGGCCCCGGTCGCGGCGCCGTCGTTCGCGGTCGTACGGCATCTCAGTGCTTCGCCTCCTCCACCGCGCCCGCGTGCCCGTGCACCGTCAGGGGGAAGTCGACGGAGCCCGGGAAGAGGACGGGCACCTTGAGGGAGACGTCGGCCTGGACATAGCCGCCGCCGGTCGTGCAACTCACCTCGGCACCCCCCTTCCACGCCGCCGACAGGTCCTCCAGACCCGCCTGCTGGCACGCGCCCTGCCGCTCCCCCGGCGTCGCCGCCGTCCCCGCCCGCACTCCTTCGTCCGCAGCATTCCCAGCGAGCGTGTACGCGTACCCCGTGAGCACGCACTGCCACATCAGCACCAGCGTCAGCACGATCAACGGGGTCATGCCGAGGAACTCGATGCTGACCTGGCCCCGGTCGCCCGCCCCGCGTCTCACCCGCCCGCCTCCTTCCGGCGCCGGAAGCCCCCGGACCCCCTCTCGCCCCGTGCCCGGCCGCGTCGGCCTCCTTCGGCCGCCTTGACCAGGCCGAGCTCCCCCGCGAGGGCCCACAGGGCCTGCTTCACGGTGCTCCGGCTGTCGAGTTCGTGGATCCGCCCGGCGTCCACGGCGGCCTGGAGTTCCTTGAAGTTGGCGGGTACGGCCGTGCGGGCCAGCGCGGTGCCGGTGATGCGCTGGATGAGGGGCGGCTGGATCTCCGTACCGCGGGTGTGGCGGTTGACGACGACCGTGGTCTCCTCGGCCTTGCGGATCTGGAGCCGGTCCCACATCCGCACCGTGCGCTTGGCGGCGCGGACGGCGACCACGTCCGGGGTGGTGACCAGCAGGGCCGTGTCGGCCATCTCCACGGCGGCCGCGCCGGCGCCGCCGAGCTGGGCGCCGCAGTCGACGACGACGACCTCGTAGCGGGAGCGCAGGGCGCTGACGATCTGGCGGGCGGCGCGGTCGGTGACCTCCTCGCCGCGTTCGCCCTCGCCGGGGGCGAGCAGCAGGGCGAGGCCGGTGTCGTGGCGGAAGACGGCGTCGGCGAGGACGCGTGGGGAGATGTCGGCGATGGTCGCCAGGTCGACGACCGAGCGGCGGAACTGGATGTCCAGGTAGGAGGCGATGTCGCCGGTCTGGAGGTCCATGTCGACGAGTGCCGTGCTCCTGCCCGACGCCTGGGCGGCGAGGGCGATCTGGATGGCCGTCAGGGTGGCCCCCGTGCCCCCCTTGGCGCCGCTGACGGTGACGACGGTGCCGCCGACTCCGCTGAACACGTCGGAGCCGTGGCCGAGGTGGCGTCGTACGCCGACGGACCACTGGGCGACGGCCTGGACCCGCATCGCCAGTTCCTCGTAGCCGAGGGGGAGGGTGACCAGGCCGCGGGCGCCGGAGTCCATGGCGGCGGCGAACAGGGCGGGGCCGGCGTCGGAGGTGACGAGGATGACGCCGACGGCGGGGAAGCGCAGGGCGACTTCGCGGATCAGCTCCAGGGCCGGGACCGGGCCGATGCGTTCGTGGACGACGACGACCTCGGGCAGCTCGTCCACGGACTCGGCGGCGAGCCGGGCCAGGGTGTCGACGAGCTGGGTGGAGTCGACCACCGGCGGCACCGGTTCGGCGTCCGGGAGCTGGCTGAGCAGGGTGGTGAGGGACCGGACCGCGTCCGCGTCACCGACCGCGGGGAGAATCCTGGTGGGCATGCGGGGCGCCTCTCACTTGTCCGTCGCGAGTTCGTAGGTGCGGTCCTTGTCGGGGACGGTGGTCTCGCTGCCGGGGGCCACCAGGGCGAGCCGGACCCGCTGGGCGAACGACTCGGCGTAGGTGATGCGCTGGGCGTCGATGGTGGACAGCGCGAAGGTGATCGGGACGGCGTCGGTGGGCTGCTGGTTCTTGTTGTCGGGCTCCAGGGAGGTGAGCTTGCCGACGTCGAGGACCCGGGCGTTGGTCACGATGATCTTCGACTGGTCGGGGTCGCCCTGTTTCTTGCCCTCGAAGGTGGCGTAGACGTTGACCCGGGAGCCGGGGGTGATCTTGCCGGCGACTCCGGTGGCCGCGTCGATCATGATGGCGACCTCCTGCTGGCCCGCCTGGAGCGCGGGCTGGTCGACGATCATGTCGGTCTGGAGCAGGGAGCCCTCGCGCAGGGTGGTGACGGCGATCTTGCCCTGGATGTCGCGGAGGCTGGTGACCGCGTTGGAGGACAGCCACCGCTCGGGCATCTTGATCTTCTCGAACTGCCCGGCGTTCAAGGCCGTGTAGGGGGCCACCTCGGACCGTATCCGGTACGCGGTGACCTCGGGGCCGACCTTGGACTTCACGTCGTCGATGACGGAGAGCACGCCGGCGAAGGCGCCGAGAGCGCACAGGACCGACAGGATCAGGAGTATCACGCCGCGGCGCTGACGGGAGTTCATGAACCGTGCAACCTCATTGGGGGAATCGGTCGAGCGGGGGCGGGACGAGCGGAGAGCGGTGTGCCGTGGTGCGCCGTCAGGCGGGCGTTCGCTGTTCCAGTGCGCGTGGGGCGGGTGGCTCGTAGACGGGCGGGGTGGCGGAGCAGAAGACGCAGCGGTCGCCGATGACGTCGATGCCGCACCAGTGGCAGGTGCCGCGCCGGACCGAGGTGACCAGCTGGTAGAGCACCGACAGGTCGGCGAGATGGCTGCAGAACTCGACCACCTTCCCGGTTCCCCACCAGGCCGGGGACTCGGCGGGCAGCGCGGTCTCGCGCAGGCCGTGCACATCCCAGGACTTGGCCAGGGTTCCCCCGACCCACTCGGACTGCAACTGCCCCTTGGCGACCAGCATCCAGGTGCTGAACTCCGGGCCGGTCAGGGTCGCGTCGGGCCCGACCCGCACCAGCTGCGGCTCGGGGTGGGCGACCACGGCGAACTGGCTGCCGGGCACCCAGGACTTCGCGTGTGCCTTCAGGCCGACCGGTACGCGGTCCAGCTTGGTGACCGAGCCGAGGACCGCGCCGGTGTGGATGTAGTGGATGAGCAGCCGGCCGGCGGAGGCGAGCACGCCCGGACTGAGGTCGCAGGAGGCGAGCTGCCGCAACTGGCGTGCGAGGACGGCGACCCCGAGGGGCGGCAGCTCGGGGCGGAAGAGGGCGATGCGGTCGCTCTCCATGAGGGAGCGGAGGGTGTGCAGTCGCCGGGTCACCCCTTCGGGGACGGCCTGCGAGGACACGACGATGACGTGCCCGTGCTGGTCGACGAGCGCCTGGAGTTCGGCCAGGGCGTCCTCGAGCGGGCGTTGGTCGAGGTCCCGCAGCACGACCGCGGGCACGGTCCGCTCGTCCTGCGGCGGCAGCGCCATGTCGGCGCTGGTCACGGCAATGGCAGTTGGCACGCGCAGCTCCCCGCTCTTCACCGCTCTTCACACCCGTCGGCCCGGTCGGCTGTTACTCCCCTACGCCGGGACGACTTCATTGCGTGACTACGTGAGCACTGTAACCACGGCTCTGTGACCGGAGAACAGCGTTTGGGCAGCTGAACCGGAACTGCCTTCGCGCAACTGTGGTCATAACGGGGCAGGTTGAACATCCGGCCGGCACTTGCCCGGCACTCGAAATTGGTCTGTACCTATTGACAGCCGTATTGGTCTGGACCAACTTGGAACGCATGCCTCCCCACACAGGACACAGCAGACGGGTGCGCTGGGCCGCCTCCGGCGCCCTCGCCCTCGCCCTCCCCCTGGCGGGCCTCACCGCCACCCCCGCGTCCGCGGCGGACGTGAACAACGTCAAGAACGCCGGTTTCGAGTCCGGCCTGACCAACTGGACCTGTTCCGCGAGCAGCGGTACGACGGTCGGCTCCCCGGTGCACGGCGGCTCGGCCGCGCTCAAGGCGACGCCGGCCGGGCAGGACAACGCCCAGTGCACCCAGACGGTGGCGGTGAAGCCGAACTCCACGTACACCCTGAGCGGGTGGGTGCAGGGCGGCTACGCCTACCTGGGCGTGACGGGCACGGGCACCACGGACGTCTCCGACTGGACCCCTGACTCCACGTCCTGGAAGCAGCTGTCGACGACGTTCACGACGGGCGCGTCGACGACCTCGGTCACGGTGTACACGCACGGCTGGTACGGCCAGGCCCCGTACTACGCCGACGACATCTCGGTGTACGGCCCGGACGGCGGCGGGGGCGGCGACCCGGCGCCGACGGTCCCGGCCGCGCCCGGCGGTCTGAGCGTGTCGGGTACGACGTCCTCGTCGGTGTCCCTGTCGTGGTCGGCGGTGTCGAACGCCACCGGCTACAACGTCTACCGCAACGGTACGAAGGTGGCGTCGGCCTCGGGCGCCTCGGCGACGGTAACCGGCCTGGCGGCCTCCACCTCGTACTCCTTCCAGGTCACGGCGACCAACTCGGCGGGCGAGTCGGCGAAGTCGGCGGCGGTGACGGCCACGACGGCGGCCACCGGCGGCGGGGGCGGCGGGGGTTCGCTGCCGAAGCACGCCGTGACGGGCTACTGGCAGAACTTCAACAACGGGGCCACGGTGCAGAAGCTCGCCGACGTCCCGTCCGCGTACGACATCATCGCGGTGGCCTTCGCCGACGCCACGTCGACCCCGGGCGCCGTGACCTTCAACCTCGACTCCTCCGGACTGGGCGGCTACACCGTCGACCAGTTCAAGGCCGACATCAAGGCCAAGCAGGCGGCCGGGAAGAAGGTCATCGTCTCCGTCGGCGGCCAGAACGGCACGGTGTCCGTGAGCGACTCGGCATCGGCGGCGAACTTCGCCAACTCGGTGTACTCGCTGATGCAGACGTACGGCTTCGACGGCGTCGACATCGACCTGGAGAACGGCGTCAACGCCACGTACATGAGCCAGGCGCTGCGTGCCCTGTCGGGGAAGGCGGGCTCGTCCCTCGTCATCACGATGGCACCGCAGACGATCGACATGCAGTCGACCTCGAACGCCTACTTCCAGACGGCCCTGAACGTGAAGGACATCCTCACGGTCGTCAACATGCAGTACTACAACAGCGGTTCCATGCTGGGCTGCGACGGCAAGGTGTACTCCCAGGGCTCGGTGGACTTCCTGACGGCCCTGGCCTGCATCCAGCTGGAGGGCGGGCTGTCGCCCTCCCAGGTCGGGCTCGGCCTGCCGGCCTCGACCCGCGCGGCCGGCAGCGGGTACGTCTCGCCCACGGTGGTGGACAACGCCCTCGACTGCCTGGCCAAGGGCACCGGCTGCGGCTCCTTCAAGCCCTCCAGGACCTACCCCGGCTTGCGGGGCGCGATGACCTGGTCCACCAACTGGGACGCGACGTCGGGGAACGCGTGGTCGAGTGTGGTGGGGGCGCATGTGCACGGGCTGCCGTAGCGGGCGGTGAGCCGACCACACCGTGAGGTGGGGGCGGGGCCGGTGTGCCCCCGCCCCCTTTTGCGCACTCTTGACCCTACTATTGACCCGATCATGTCAAAGCGACACCATGAGCGCCGACCTCCGCTCCACCCCACATCCGGCGACCCCGGAACCCTGGAGACCAAGGAGAGCTCATGCGACTTCGCACACGCGGTTCGAGCCTGCGGACCGGCAGACGTACCGCAGCGCTCGGCGCCCTGCTCGCCCTCGCCCTCGCGGCGCCCGTGACGGCGACGGCCACACATGCCACGGCGAGCAGCGCACGCAAGCCGGTGCCGTCGGCGGACGACATCCGGCAGTACGAGATCCACCAGAGCACCACGCCCGTGACCCGTACCGCGATCCAGCGGAGCGGCGTGACCGTGGACGAGGCCGACGAGGAGACGGTGGTCGTCTCCGGACGGGCCGACCAGATCAAGCGGTTACGGCAACTGGGCTATGACGTCAGCCCGTTGGGCGCCGCCCCGGACCGCTCGGACGGCGGCAGTGGACTGCGGCTCTACGACTTCCCCTCGGCCGACTCGAAGTACCACAACTACGCCGAGATGAACACGGAGATCGACCAGCGGCTGGCCGCCTACCCGAGCATCATGAGCAAGCGGGTGATCGGCAAGTCGTACCAGGGCCGGGACATCGTCGCCATCAAGGTGAGCGACAACGTGGGCACGGACGAGGACGAACCCGAGGTGCTCCTGACCTTCCACCAGCACGCCCGCGAGCACCTCACGGTGGAGATGGCGCTGTATCTGCTGCGTGAGCTGGGCGCCGGGTACGGAAGCGACTCCCGCACCACCAACCTCGTCAACAGCCGGGAGATCTGGATCGTGCCGGATCTCAACCCGGACGGCGGCGAGTACGACATCGCCACCGGGTCGTACCGGTCCTGGCGGAAGAACCGGCAGCCCAACTCCGGGTCCTCGTACGTCGGGACCGACCTCAACCGGAACTGGAACTACAAGTGGGGCTGCTGCGGCGGCTCCTCGGGGTCGACCTCGTCCGAGACCTACCGGGGCGCCGCCGCCGAGTCGGCGCCCGAGGTGAAGGTGGTCGCCGACTTCGTGCGCAGCCGGGTCGTCGGCGGGAAGCAGCAGATCAAGGCCGGCATCGACTTCCACACGTACAGCGAGCTGGTGCTGTGGCCGTTCGGGTACACGTACTCCGACACGGCGACCGGGATGACGGCGGACGACGCCGCCGCCTTCAAGGCCGTCGGCCAGAAGATGGCCGCGAGCAACGGCTACACGCCGGAGCAGTCCAGCGACCTCTACATCACGGACGGGTCGATCGACGACTACCTCTGGGGCACCCAGAAGATCTTCGACTACACCTTCGAGATGTATCCGACGTCCAGTTCCGGTGGAGGGTTCTACCCGCCCGACGAGGTGATCGAGCGGGAGACCTCACGCAACAAGGACGCGGTGTTCCAGCTGTTGGAGAACGCGGACTGCATGTACCGGTCCATCGGGAAGGAAGCCCAGTACTGCGGCTAGGGCCTGCCTTCCCGGCGGCTACTCCTCGAAGTAGGCGTCCAGCACGGCGTCCATCTGCTCGTCCCACTCCTTGAAGCGGCTCCTGGCCGGCGCCTCGATCTCGATCGGGTACCAGCGGCGGTCAGGAGTGTGCACCGTGACGGTGTACCGCTTGCCGAAGCGGGGGGACTCCGTCTCGACCGCGCCGATCTCGTCCCAGCGGAACTCGCAGGACTCCTCGTCGAGGCTGAGGCGGACGCCCTTCTGGTCGGCCACGACCTTGGCGCGGCGGTCGGAGGCCTCGAAGACGGGGCCGTCGGAGGCCTCTTCGGCTTCCTCTTCCGCTTCCGCTCTCTCTGCCTCCTCCCCGTCCTCGGCCTGCGCGGGAGGGGACGTCTCGTCGACCGAGGTCTCCGTGACCGCCTCCCCCTCCTCGGACTTGGCGTCCTCGGGCCTGGCGTCCTCGGGCTCCTCCGCCGCGGGCGAGGTGAGCCCGGGGATGAAGGCCGGGTCGAATCCGGCGCCCTCCAGGGGCTGGCTGCTCGAACCTATGCGCTGCTCCACGGCGGCAGTATGGACGACATACCTGTGCCGGAACCAGCCAGCCCGTCAATTGCCCACGCCCCGGCTACACGAACACGCTCAACACCCCCGCCACCACGAACCCCGCCACCGACAGCACGGACTCCAGCACCGTCCACGTCTTCAGCGTGTCCCGCTCGCTGATGCCGAAGTACTTGGCGACCATCCAGAAGCCGCCGTCGTTGACGTGGGAGGCGAAGATGGAGCCGGCCGAGATGGCCATGATGACGAGGGCCACGAAGGCCTGGGAGTGGTCGCCTTCGGCGAGCAGGGGCGCCACGATGCCCGCTGTCGTCACGATCGCGACCGTCGCCGAGCCCTGGGCGACCCGCAGGACGAGGGAGATCAGGTAGGCGAGGACGAGCACGGGCAGGCCGACGTCGTGGAAGGTGTCCGACAGGGCCTGGGCGACGCCGCTGGCCTTGAGGACCGCGCCGAAGACACCGCCCGCGCCGACCACCAGCAGGATGTTGCCGACCGGCTTCAGCGAGGCGGTCGACACCGTCTCCAGGGACTTGCGGGACCAGCCGCGCCGGATGCCGAGCAGGTAGTAGGCGAGCAGCAGGGCGATGGTGAGGGCGACGAAGGGGTGGCCGAAGAACTCGATGACCGAGCGGCCGGTGGAGGGGTCGAGGGCGACGGAGGAGAAGGTGGCGGCGAGGATCAGGATCAGCGGGGTGCCGATGATGCCGAGGACGGTGGCCAGGGGTACGGGCTGCTCCCGCGGTTCGACGCCGTCGCGCTGCTGCTCCTGGGCCACCGCGCGCTTGGCCTCGTCGGCGGCCTCGACCATGTCCTGCGGTACGGCGACGAAGATGCGCCTGCCGATCCACGCGGAGAACGCCCAGGCGGCGAGCACGGCGGGAATGCCGCAGACGACGCCCATGAGGATGATCCAGCCGAGCTGGACGTGCAGCAGACCGGCGGCGGCGACCGGGCCGGGGTGCGGCGGCAGGAAGGCGTGGGTCATCGACAGGCCGGCGAGCAGGGGAAGGCAGTACAGCAGGATGGACTTGCCGGAGCGCTTGGCGGCGGCGTAGACGATCGGCGCGAGGACGAAGATGCCGACGTCGAAGAAGACCGGGATGCCGAAGATCAGGCCCGTGAGGCCCATCGCGAGGGGGGCTCGTCGCTCGCCGAACAGGTTCAGCAGCCGCGACGCCAGCACCTCCGCACCGCCGCTGACTTCGAGGATCGCGCCGAGCATCGTGCCGAGGCCGATGATGATCGCGACATGGCCGAGGATGCCGCCCATGCCGGACTCGATGGTGGAGACGGCGTCCGAGCGCTGCACGGTGCCGAAGAGTTCGGTGACGGACAGGCCGGCCAGCAGGCCGACGGCTATGGAGACGGCGAGCAGGGCGACGAACGGCTGGAGTCTCGCCTTGATGATCAGGAAGAGCAGCAGGGCTATGCCGAGGGCGGCGACGAGCAGCAATCCCGTGGTGCCGTCGATGAGGAGGAGCAGGCCTCCGGTGTGGGGTGGGGCGGCGGGGGCGGGGGCGGTCGCGGCGAGCGGTAGGGACATGGGGGTCCTTTGTTTAAGTTCATGGAGCTTTCGGGCAGGGGGGATCGCGGCACGGCACCCCGGGGGTGTGGGGCGCCGTGCCGTGACGGCTTACGAGGTGGGGGGTGAGGGCGCGTCAGCCGAGTACGGCGAGCGCGTCGATCTCGATGAGGAGCCCGGCGGGGAGTCCGACGTACACCGTGGTGCGCGCGGCGGGCGGCTGGGTGAGGCCCTGCTCCTCGAAGTAGGTGTTGTAGATCGCGTTCATCTCGGCGAAGTGGGCGGTGTCCGTCAGATAGACGCGGATCATCATCGCGTCGTCCCAGCCGGCGCCGCCCTCCTCCAGGATGGCCTTGACGTTGGCGAGGGTCTGGAGGGTCTGCTCGCGCAGGGTGGGGCCGGCGGGCGTCGGCGGCTTGCCCTCCTCGGCCGGGAGGAAGCCGACCTGGCCGGCGACCTGGAGGATGTTGCCCTTCCTGACGCCGTGGGAGAACTTCGCGGGCGGGGTGGTGTGGGTCCTGGGGGTGAGCGCGGTCTTCTCGGTCATGTGGCTTCCTTGATCGGGGTCCTGCCGGAGTACTCGCCGCTGATGGCGTCCGCCGTACGGCGCACCAGCGGAAGCAGCGTGAGGAGTTCGTCGGCGGTGACGACGACGTTGGGCGCGGAGACCGACATGGCGGCGACCACCCGGCCGTCGGCGCCCCGGATCGGTGCGGCGACGCAGTTGATGGACTCCTCGTGGCCGCCGAGGTCGGTGGCCCAGCCCTGTTCGCGGACCTTCTCCAACTCCCGTAGGAAAGCGGGGGCGTTGGGGGTGGAACGGGCCGTGTAGAGGGGGTAGTCGAGCTTGTCGGCGAGGGCGCGGCGCTCGGGTCCGGGGAGGTCGGCGAGGAGCAGTTTGGCGACGGCCGCGACGGTGATGGCCACGGGCTTGCCGATCCGCGAGTACATGCGCACGGGGTAGCGGCTCTCCACCTTGTCGATGTAGAGGACCTCGCCCTCCTCGTACACGGCGAGGTGGACGGTGTGCCCGCAGCTCTCGTTCAGCCGGACCAGGTGGGGGTGGGCGATCTCGCGGATGTCGAGGTTCTCCATCGCCTCCTGGGCGAGGGCGAAGAGGCGGGCGCCGAGGCGGTAGCGCTGGTCGGACTGGCGGTAGACGAGGCCGTGCTCGTGGAGGGTGCGCAGGAGGCGCAGGGCCGTGGATTTGTGCACGCCCAGGCGGTCGGCCACCTGGCCGAGGTCAGCGGGGCCCTCGGCGAGCAGCGGCAGGATGCTCAGCGCTCGGTCGACGGTCTGGCTCATGGTGTGCGTACCTCCTCGTCGGCCCAGTGGGCGGCGTGTGTCCAGCCGGGGCCGAGTCGAAGTGTCCCCCACGCCTGTTCGTCGAGGGCGGCCAGCCGGTCGGCGTGGTCGCGGGAGGGAGGGGTGGCGAGGTCGCCGGGGACGGTGAGGGCGGCGGCGGCCATGAGGTGGCCGTGCCGGAGCCGGTCGCGGACGGGGAGTCCGCGCAGGGTGGCGGAGAGGAAGCCGGCGGCGAAGGCGTCCCCGGCGCCGGTGGTCGCCACCACGTCGACGGTGAGGGCCGGGACGAAGGCGGCACCGTCCGCGTGCAGGGCCGTCGCCCCGTGCGCGCCCTGCTTCACCACCAGGACCGCCGGTTCCGGGAGCGCGGCCCGGATGGCGGCCGGGCCGCCCTCGATGCCCCACGCCTCCTCCGCCTCGTCCTGCCCGACGAAGACGAGGTCCGCGGCCCGGGCCAGTTCCAGCAGCACCCGGGGTCCGTCCGCGCCGCCCCACAGTCCGGGCCGGTGGTTGACGTCGAAGGAGATCAGCGGGCGGCCGGGGCGGGGGGCGGTCAGCTCGCGCGTCAGCGCCAGGCAGTCCGGGGAGAGCGCCGCGGTGATTCCGGAGAGGTGCAGTACGCGCCCGGCGCGCACCTCCGTCAGGTCCACCGTGTCGGCCGACATCGCGGAGGCCGCCGACCCCGACCGGTAGTACGCCACCTCGTGGGCGTCGGTGCCCCGGTCCCCGGCGGTGCGGAAGTAGACGCCGGTCGGCCTGGCGGGGTCGCGGCGGACGGCGGTGACGTCGACGCCGTGTCCCCCGATCGTCTCGAGGAGGTGGTCGCCGAATCCGTCGGCGCCGACCCGGCTGACCCACCGCACGGAGTGGCCGGCGGAGGCCAGCACGCAGGCCACGTTGGACTCGGCGCCGCCGATCGCGCGGTCGAAGGACGGTACGTCCGCGAGGCGTCCGGGCCGGGTGGGCAGGAAGGTGACCATGGACTCGCCGAGCGCGACGACGTCCACGACGCCGGGGGCCTTGCGGGGTCCGGTGATGGTCACGATCGTCGTAGCTCCTCGGTCCGGGCGGGGTCGGCGGACGCCGTTGACCCCGGGTGGCCGAGATGTTAGACAGCGGTAAGCGACATACGCAACGAGCGTTGCAGATATTGCAACGCCCGACTTCAGGAGGCCTTATGAGCACCGAAGCGCTCGCCCGACTGGCCGGGGAACGCGTCGACCACCGCTTCAAGGGCCTTCCCCCGGACGCCGACGGCCTCACCGTCGGCGAACTCGCCGCCCAGCGCCGCAACCTCTTCACCGACGGTTTCGCGACCCCGGTCCTCGCCCTGTCCGCGGAGCGCCTGGAGCACAATCTGAAGCTCATGGAGACGTACGTGGCCCGCCACGGCCTCGCGTTCGCACCGCACGGCAAGACGTCCATGGCACCCCAGCTGTTCCAGCGGCAGATCGAGCACGGGGCATGGGGCATCACGCTCGCGATGCCCCACCAGGTGCGGGTGGCACGGGCGTTCGGGGTCCAGAGGGTGTTCCTCGCCAACGAGCTGGTCGACCCGGCGGCCCTGCGCTGGGTCTTGGCCGAGCTGGTCGCCGACCCCTCCTTCCGGTTCGTCTGCTACGTCGACTCGGTCCGCGGGGTGGAGCTGATGGACGCGGCGCTGAAGGGGGCCGCCCGCCCGGTGGACGTGGTGGTCGAGCTGGCCGCCGGGGAGGGCGCCCGGACCGGGGTGCGTACGGAGGCGGAGTGCGCGGCGGTCGCGGACGCGGTGGCGTCCGTGCCGACCCTGCGGCTGGTCGGGGTGGCCGGTTACGAGGGCGAGGTGCCTCAGGCCGATCCGAAGCGGGTGGACGCCTGGCTGCGGCGGCTGGTCGCGCTGGCCGTCGACTTCGACAAGGCGGGGCGGTTCGCGGCGGCCGGCCTCGACGAGATCGTGGTGAGCGCGGGCGGCAGCGCCTGGTTCGACGCGGTGGCCGACGTCTTCGCCGGCATCCCGGAACTCTCCCTGCCCGTCCTGAAGCTGCTGCGCTCCGGCGCGTACGTCTCGCACGACGACGGCCACTACCGGAAGCTCACGCCCTTCAACCGGGTGCCGGAGGAGGGCGCCCTGGAGCCGGCGTTCCGGTTGTGGGCGCAGGTGGTGTCCCGCCCCTCCGCCGAGCAGGCCTTCGTGAACGCGGGCAAGCGGGACGCGGCCCACGACCTCGACCTGCCCTTCGCCCAGGTGGTCCGCCGGGACGGTGTCGAACGGCCCGCCACGGGCATCTCCGTCACCGCCCTGTCCGACCAGCACGCCTGGCTCGGCACCACCGCCGAGGCGGACCTGGAGGTCGGCGACTGGCTGGGCATGGGGCTGTCCCACCCGTGCACGTCCTTCGACAAGTGGCCGCTGATCCCTCTGGCCCAGGCGGACGGCACGGTCGTCGACTACATCCGCACGTTCTTCTAGAGCTTTCAAGGGAGGCCGGACGTGGAAGACCTCGTCATCCGGGACGCCGACGTCGTGGACGGCAGCGGTGAGCCGTCGTACCGCGCGGACGTGGTGATCGACGACGGCAGGATCACCGCCATCGTCAAGGAGGCCGCGGCGGCGGGCTGCCAGCGCCCGCGCGCGATGCGGGAGCTGGACGCGGAGGGCCTGGTCCTCTCCCCCGGCTTCATCGACATGCACGCGCACAGCGACCTGGCCCTGCTGCGCGACCCCGACCACAGCGCGAAGGCCGCGCAGGGCGTGACGCTGGAGGTGATCGGCCAGGACGGGCTGTCGTACGCGCCGGTCGACGACCGTACGCTCGACGGGGTGCGCCGGGCGATCACCGGCTGGAACGGGTCCGGCGACGACATCGACTTCGACTGGCGGTCCGTGGGCGAGTACCTGGACCGGCTGGACCGGGGCATCGCCGTGAACGCGGCCTACCTGATCCCGCAGGGCACGGTCCGCGCGCTCGTCGTCGGCTGGGAGGACCGCCCGGCGACACCTCGAGAGCTGGTCCGGATGCGGGAGTTGGTCGCGGAGGGGATGGAGCAGGGCGCGGTCGGCATGTCGTCCGGGCTCACCTACACGCCCGGCATGTACGCCGACGACGCCGAACTCACCGAGCTGTGCCGGGTGGTGGGGTCGTACGGCGGCTACTACTGCCCGCACCACCGCTCGTACGGGGCGGGTGCGCTGGAGGCGTACGCGGAGATGGTGGAGCTGAGCCGGAAGGCGGGCTGCCCGCTCCATCTGGCCCACGCCACCATGAACTTCGGCGTGAACAAGGGCCGCGCGGCCGACCTGCTTACCCTCCTGGACGACGCGCTGGCCGCCGGGGCCGACATCAGCCTCGACACCTACCCCTACACGCCCGGCTGCACGACCCTCGCCGCGCTGCTGCCGAGCTGGGCGAGCGCGGGCGGCCCTCAGAGCGTCCTCGCGCGGCTCGCGGACGAGACGACGGCCGAGCGGATCCGGCACGACCTGGAGGTCACCGGCTCGGACGGCTGCCACGGCGTGCCCGTCGAGTGGGACACGATCGAGATCTCCGGCGTGGCGGACCCCGCCCTCGCCGGCCACGTGGGCCGTACGGTCCTGGAGTCGGCCCGGCAGCGCGGCGAGGCCCCCTGGACCACCGCCCGGCGGCTGCTGGTCGAGGACCGGCTGGGCTCGACGATCCTCCAGCACGTCGGCCACGAGGAGAACGTGCGGGCGATCATGCGGCACCGCACGCACACCGGCGGCTCGGACGGCATCCTCCAGGGCGCCAAGCCGCATCCGCGGGCGTACGGCACCTTCCCGCACTACCTCGGCCGCTATGTGCGGGAGTTGGGCGTGCTGTCGCTGGAGGAGTGCGTCCGGCACCTCACCGCGCGGCCCGCGGCCCGGCTGCGCCTGCCGGACCGGGGGCTCGTCCGTGAGGGGCACCGCGCCGACCTGGTCCTGTTCGACCCGGTGACGGTCGCGGCGGGGTCCACCTTCGAGCAGCCGCGCGCGCTGCCCGTCGGCATCCCGTACGTCCTGGTCGACGGCCGGTTCGTGATCGAGGACGGCCGCCGGACGGAGGTGCTGGCGGGACGGGCGGTCCGCCGGACTCCCCGGTGACCGCCCGCCCGTCATGCCCCGGTCACGGCTTGGGCAGGGTGCAGCCGCTGAGGGTGAGGTCGAGCTTGTTGCCGGTGGTGAAGCAGGCCGGGATGTTGTAGGTCTCCTCGGCGTAGTTGATGCCCTCGCGGACGGTCACGTTGCCGTTCGCGTCCACCTCGCACGGGTTGTTCTCGGTGCAGCGCTCGCCGTCCTCGTTGCCGGTGTTGTTGACGGCGACGACCTTGCCGGTGGAGTTGTCGATGACCGGCGAGCCCGAGGTGCCGCCGATGGTCTGGCAGGCGGAGGTGTAGCGGAGCGAGTCCTTCCAGGTCCAGTCGCCCTCCTTGAGGCGGTAGACGAACCCGTCGATGTTGCAGGCGTAGGTCCGCTTCCAGTAGCCGGAGACGACCGTGATGGCGCTGCCGGCGACCGGGTGGGTGTCCTGGAGGGTCAGCGCGCTGATCCCGTACGAGCTCTTGATCTGCGCGTATGTGGTGGTCAGCTGGTAGAGCGTGACGTCGGTGTCGGTCATCGTCGAGTACACGACCTTGCTCGCGCGCAGCGTGCCGACCCGGGTGGCCGAGGAGTTGAGCAGGCCGAAGGTGCGGCTGGAGGACTGGCCGACGATGACCTGGCCGGGCTCCGGGAAGCCGGTCTCCAGGCAGTGGCCGTTGGTCATGACCAGCGCCGGGTCGCTGTCCGCGGAGTTGGGGAGGCGGATGACCGAGCCGGAGCAGTTGCTGAGCGACACGGTGCCGGCGAAGTTGACGGCCTTGACCGAGGGCGCCGCGGCCTTGGTCACGGGGGCGGCGGCCTTCGCGGCGGCGCTCTCGGTGGTGGCCGTGGCGGCGGCCGCCGGTGCCATGCCCGCCCCGGTGATCACCAGGGTAGCGAGCGCGGCAAGGAGAGGCTTGTTCATGTGGGGGTCCCCTCTTCAGACGTGAGCGACCGGAGATCTTCCGGCCGCCGCCCGTCTTGTCATGTGCATTCTGATGTGAAGAGGGGGTGACGGCAATAAGCCGCATGCAATGCGCCGCTCGTCGCGCGAGGATCAACTCGCCACGAAACAGCCCTACTTGGGACCCTTGGTGTTCCCCCGGCCATGCCCCCTGGAGTTGCCCGGGCCGGACGTGACCGTCGTCGCGGAGGCGGTCGGTGCCGCGGGGGCCGAGGCGGTCGGCGTGCCCCGGGAAGGGGCGGTGGAGGTGGCGGGGCTCGCGGACCGTGCCGCGTCGTCCGGGCCGCCGCCGGCGGACGCCGTGCCTCCCGCTCCGACGGCGGCCGAGGCGCCGGTCCCCGGCGTGCCCGCCGTCGCGGCACCGGAGGAGTCCGACGGGGACGCCGACCGCGCGGGTGCCGTGTCGCCCTTCCCCGCCGTCGACGCCGTACGCCCCTGTGGCGCGTCCGACGACCCCGAGAGCGAGACCCCCACGATCACGGCCGCGAGCGACGCGACGCCCACCGCTCCGGCGGCGACGGCCGCACGGCGCCCGTTCCGGCCACCCGCCCGCCTCCGGGAGCTCCGCCCGGCGGCGTGGCGGTGTACGGCCCTGCCGCCGTCGGCCGGCCCCTCACCGGCGACCACCGGGAGCTCGCGCGTCTCGTCGTAGGCGCTGTTCTCCCAGCCGTGGGCGGCGGCCGGGTCGGTGTACTCGTCGTAGGCCGGAGCCGCCGGGGCCGACGGGTGGTACACGTTCGGCGGCGGCGCGGGCTCTCTGTCCGGTTGCGGCTGGGCGGGACTCGACATGGCCCGCGATTCTAGGTACGGGTGGGGCTCCTGGGACAGCTACCGGCGATAACAGACCAAACCGACCCGTCTCACGTGTCGGAAAACACGGCCCATGGTGCGTTACCGGGCCGTAAGCTCCCTCACATGCAGGTGATCCAGTCGACGAAGCTCGCCAACGTCTGTTACGAGATCCGGGGCCCGGTGCTCGAGGAGGCGATGCGGCTGGAGGCCGCGGGGCACCGCATCCTGAAGCTGAACACCGGCAACCCCGCCGCGTTCGGCTTCGAGTGCCCGCCCGAGATCCTCGAGGACGTCCTCCGCAACGTCTCCACGGCCCACGGCTACGGCGACGCCAAGGGCCTGCTGGCCGCCCGCCGCGCCGTCGTCATGCACAACCAGACCATCGGCATCGAGACGGACGTCGAGCACGTCTTCATCGGCAACGGCGTCTCCGAGCTGATCGTGATGGCGATGCAGGGCCTGCTGGACGACGGCGACGAGGTCCTCGTACCGGCGCCGGACTACCCCCTGTGGACCGCGGCGGTCTCCCTCTCCGGCGGCACGGCGGTCCACTACCGCTGCGACGAGCAGTCCGACTGGATGCCCGACCTCGCCGACGTGGAACGCAAGGTCACCGACCGCACCAAGGCGATCGTCATCATCAACCCGAACAACCCGACGGGCGCGGTGTACGACGAGACGGTGCTGCGCGGGCTGACCGACATCGCCCGCCGCCACAATCTGCTGGTCTGCTCGGACGAGATCTACGACAAGATCCTCTACGAGGGCGCGACGCACACGCCGACCGCGGCCGTCGCCCCGGACCTGATGACCCTCACCTTCAACGGCATGTCGAAGGCCTACCGGGTGGCCGGTTACCGGGTGGGCTGGATGTCGATCTCCGGCCCGCGCGCGCACGCCGACTCCTACATCGAGGGCCTGACCATCCTGGCCAACATGCGCCTGTGCGCGAACATGCCGGGCCAGCACGGGGTGGTGGCCGCGCTCAGCGGGCGGCAGTCGATCAAGGACCTGGTGCTGCCGGGCGGGCGGCTGAAGGAGCAGGTGGACGTCGCCTACGACCTGCTCACCCAGATCCCGGGCGTGACGTGCGTACGGCCGAAGGGGGCGCTGTATCTGTTCCCGCGCCTGGATCCGCAGGTCTTCAAGATCAAGGACGACCGGCGGATGGTCCTGGACCTGCTCCGCCAGGAGAAGATCATGGTGGTCCAGGGCACCGGCTTCAACTGGCCCGAACCGGACCATTTCCGGGTGGTGACCCTGCCGTCGGTGGGCGATCTGCGGGACGCGGTGACCCGGATCGGCACCTTCCTCGACGGCTACAGCCAACTTTAGACGAAATCTAAGCTAGGATGGCTTCCTGTCAGAGCACAGGAGGCCATCTCCCATGTACGAGCCGATCCGCACCGGACCCTCCCGCAGGTCCGCCCACCCCACGATGGCCGGCACCACCTCGAACTTCCCCCACCGGTCGCGCGAGGAGGAGCTGGACATCCAGCTCGCCGGCCACCTCGCGGCGCTCCTCGCCGTCACGGACGAGCTGCGCGCACTGGCTCCCTCGGCCGACCTGGACACGGCGGCCGAACGGCTCGCCGCGCAGGTCTCGCGCCTGCGGGGCGGCCGCGCTCCGCTCCGCGCGTCCACGACCGCGGCCACCGACCCGTCGACGCTCCACCAGCGGGCCCATGCCCTCGCGGGCCGCGCCCTGGTCGTCGCGGCCTCCCGCGCCGACACGGCGGCGGCGATCCTCGCGGCCGAGCGGATGGACGCCCACGCGGCGGCCCAGGAACCGATCAGCGCCGCCCACTGACCCCCCGGGGTCCCCTCGACGGCCCCGGTCCGCGTGCACCCGCAGCGACGCGCGGACCGGGCGCCACAGCACCGCGTTGGCCTTGGCCGGGTCTCTGGTCGGGCGGCGTGTCCATGCGCAAGTGGATTTGCCGTCCGGCGATCTCACACCGAAGGGCCGGACCCGCGACGGCCCTGTCGCGAATCCGGCCCCCAGTGTCACGTCAGCCCAGGCGGGACACCAGGGCGTGGTACTGGTCCCACAGTTCCTTCGGGGTGTGGTCGCCGAAGGTGTTGAGGTGCTCGGGGACCAGGCCCGCCTCCTCGCGCCAGACCTCCTTGTCGACCGTGAGCAGGAAGTCGAGGTCGGAGTCGGCGAGGTCGAGGCCGGCCGTGTCGAGGGCCTCGCGGGTCGGCAGCACGCCGATCGGGGTCTCGACGCCCTCCGCCTTGCCGTCCAGGCGCTCCACGATCCACTTCAGGACGCGGCTGTTCTCACCGAAGCCGGGCCAGACGAACTTGCCCTCGTCGTTCTTGCGGAACCAGTTGACGTAGTAGATCTTCGGCAGCTTGGACTGGTCCTTGTCCTTGGCCACGTCGACCCAGTGGGCCATGTAGTCGCCCATGTTGTAGCCGCAGAAGGGCAGCATCGCGAACGGGTCGCGGCGCAGTTCGCCCACCTTGCCCTCGGCCGCGGCGGTCTTCTCGGAGGCCACGTTGGCGCCGAGGAAGACGCCGTGGTTCCAGTCGAAGGACTCCGTCACCAGCGGCACCGCCGACGCCCGGCGGCCGCCGAACAGGATCGCCGAGATCGGCACGCCCTTGGGGTTCTCCCACTCCGGCGCGATGATCGGGCACTGCGAGGCCGGGACGGTGAAGCGGGCGTTGGGGTGGGCGGCCGGGGTCTCGGACGCCGGGGTCCAGTCGTTGCCCTTCCAGTCCGTCAGGTGGGCGGGCCGCTCCTCGGTCATGCCCTCCCACCAGATGTCGTCGTCGTCGGTGAGGGCGACGTTGGTGAAGACCGCGTTGCCCCACAGGGTCTTCATCGCGTTGGCGTTGGTGTGCTCACCGGTGCCGGGCGCGACGCCGAAGAAACCGGCCTCGGGGTTGATCGCGTAGAGCCGGCCGTCCTCGCCGAACCGCATCCAGGCGATGTCGTCGCCGATCGTCTCCACCGTCCAGCCGGAGATCGTCGGCTCCAGCATGGCGAGGTTGGTCTTGCCGCAGGCGGAGGGGAAGGCCGCGGCGACGTACTTCGACTCGCCCTGCGGCGGGGTGAGCTTCAGGATCAGCATGTGCTCGGCCAGCCAGCCCTCGTCGCGCGCCATGACGGAGGCGATGCGCAGGGCGTAGCACTTCTTGCCGAGCAGGGCGTTGCCGCCGTAGCCGGAGCCGTAGGACCAGATCTCGCGGCTCTCGGGGAAGTGCGAGATGTACTTGGTCGAGTTGCAGGGCCAGGGCACGTCCTCCTGGCCGGGCTCCAGCGGGGCACCGAGGGTGTGCACGGCCTTGACGAAGAAGCCGTCGTCGCCGAGCTCGTCCAGGACCTGCTGTCCCATGCGCGTCATCGTGCGCATCGACACGGCGACGTACGCCGAGTCCGTGATCTCCACGCCGAGCGCGGACAGCGGCGAGCCGAGCGGGCCCATGCAGAACGGCACGACGTACATCGTGCGGCCCCGCATCGAGCCGCGGAACAGCCCCTTCTCGCCCTGGAAGATGTCCCGCATCTCCGCGGGCGCCTTCCAGTGGTTGGTCGGACCCGCGTCCTCCTCCTTCTCGGAGCAGATGAAGGTCCGGTCCTCGACCCGGGCGACATCGGTCGGGTCCGAGGCGGCGTAGTAGGAGTGGGGGCGCTTGACCGGGTCGAGTTTCTTGAAGGTCCCCTTGGTGACGAGCTCCCCGCACAGTCGCTCGTACTCGGCCTCGGATCCGTCACACCAGACCACGTTGTCCGGCTGCGTCAGTTCGGCGATCTCGTTCACCCACGAGATCAGTTCCTGGTGGTTGGTGGGGATGACGGGGGGAGCCGCGATGTCGCGCGCCACGATTGCTCCTAAATGAGGGATTTTTTTTCTTTCTGGCCCCGTGGGGGCTGCGGCCCGGACGCTTCGTAGCCGCTCATCCGGTGCCGACCGCACTCATTTGATCATCCGATGCTACTGCGCATCTGTCCAGAGCGCCTCACAAGTGAGCGACGTGAGGAACGCCACGGTTAACCGCACCCTCCCGGGATAACTCCGGGCTTCTTTGCGTGCACGTTGGGTTCGCCTGAGAGACTTTTTGCGCCGCGGTTCCAGGCCGTCCGTGAGAGGATGGACACTCTCCGGCGGTCATCGACCGGGATTCGTCCGTAACTTACGGTTCCGTAGGTACGATGCGGGTCATGACTGCGTCCGTCCCCGACGCGCCCTCGGACACGCCGCCTGACGGCCGCGGTCCCGTCGCGCTCTCTCTGCCGCACCCGGTCAAGCCCAAGCTTCGTGGCTGGCTGCATCTGGGCATGTTTCCGGCCGTGCTCATCGCGGGCCTGGTGCTCACCGCCCTCGCCGACTCCACCCGCGGCCGGATCGCCTGCGGGATCTACGTTCTGACCGCCTGCCTGCTGTTCGGCGTCAGCGCGCTGTACCACCGGGGCAACTGGAGCCCGCGCATGGACGGCATTCTGCGCAGACTCGACCACGCCAACATCTTCCTGATCATCGCGGGCACCTACACCCCGCTGACCATGCTGCTCCTGCCGGGCGGCAAGGGGCAGTGGCTGCTCTGGAGCGTCTGGGCGGCCGCCGCCGCGGGCATCGTCTTCCGCGTCTTCTGGGTCGGCGCCCCGCGCTGGCTCTACACCCCCTGCTACATCGCGATGGGCTGGGCGGCCGTCTTCTTCCTGCCCGACTTCCTGCGCACCGGGGGCATCGCCGTCCTGGTCCTGGTGATCGTCGGCGGCCTGCTCTACAGCGCGGGCGGCGTGATCTACGGGATCAAGCGGCCCAACCCGTCACCGCGCTGGTTCGGCTTCCACGAGGTGTTCCACTCCCTCACCCTCGCCGCCTTCGTCGTCCACTACGTGGGCATCTCCTTGGTGGCGTACAAGCACCGCTGAAGCCCCCTTCCGCACAGTGGCCACGGCTCACGAGAGCCGTGGCCATTTTTCATGCCCTGACACTCACTAGATATTGACGGCTACCATGATTTGAGAGCTACTCTCATTTCATGGCTACTGTCACGAACTCCGAAGAGACGCGGCGCGACCCCCGCCGCTGGTGGGCCCTCGGGGCCCTGGTCGCGAGCATGCTGGTGCTCGGCTTCGACATGACGATCCTCAACGTGGCGCTGCCGAGCATGGCGGCGCAGCTCGGTGCCGGCACCGGCGAACAGCAGTGGATGGCGGACGCGTACGTCATCGTCTTCGCGGCGCTGATGCTCCCCGCCGGACTGCTCGGCGACCGCTTCGGACGCCGCCGGATGCTGATCGCCGGCCTCGGCGTCTTCCTGGCGGGCTCGCTGGTCGGCTCGCTGGCCGGGGACGTGAACTGGGTGATCGCCGCCCGCGCGTTCATGGGCGTCGGCGGCGCCCTGATCACCCCGCTCGCGCTGTCCATCCTGCCCTCGCTGTTCGGGTCGGACGAGCGCACCAAGGCCGTCGGCATCATCTCCGCCGCCTCCGCGCTCGGCATGCCGCTCGGCCCGATCATCGGCGGCTGGCTGCTGAACCACTTCTGGTGGGGCTCGGTGTTCCTGATCAACGTGCCCATGGTCGGCATCGGCGTCGCGGCCTGCGTCTTCCTGCTCCCCGAGACCCGCGACCCGGCCTCCCCCGAGGTCGACGTGCTCTCCACCGCGCTCACCGTGGCGGGCCTCGGCGCCCTCATCTACGCGATCATCGAGGCGCCCGACCGCGGTTGGGGCGACCCGCTGGTGGCCGGGATGTTCGCCGCCGCCGCCGTGCTCCTCACCGCACTGGTGCTGCGCGAGCGCCGGATGACCCGGCCCATGCTCGACATGACGCTGCTCGGCCAGCGCGGCTTCCTGCTCAACACCCTCGCCGCGACCCTGGTGATGTTCGTCCTGTCCGGCCTGATGTTCGTCCTGCCGCCGTACCTCCAGGCCGTCCTCGGGCACGACGCCTTCGGCACCGGCCTGAGGCTGCTGCCGATGATGGGCGGGCTGATGGTCGCCGCGAAGGGCGCGCAGCCGGTCGTCGCCCGGTTCGGGGCGCGGGCCGTGGTCAGCGCGGGCCTGGTGGTGCTCGCCTTCGCCGCACTGCTCGGCAGCCGTACGAGTGTGGACTCCGGCTACGGGTTCACCGCGCTGTGGCTGTCGATCGCCGGGCTGGGCTTCGGTTTCTCGGTGGTGCCCGCGATGGACGGGGCGCTGGCGGCCCTGCCCGCCGACCGGGCCGGCAGCGGCTCGGGGCTGCTGATGACGCTGCGCCAGGTGGGCGGCGCGATCGGGATCGCCCTGCTGGGCAGCCTGCTGGCGAGCGCCTTCCGCGACCGGCTGGACGTCACCGGGCTGCCCGGCGAGGCCGCGCACACCGCCGGGGAGTCGGTGGTCGCCGCGCACATCGTCGCCGAGAAGGCGGGTTCGGCCCACCTGGCCGCCTCCGCGAACGGCGCCTACGTACACGGCATGGGCCTGGTCCTGCTGGTCTGCGGCATCGCCGCCCTGCTCACCGCACTGCTCGCCGCGGCGTTCCTGCCCACCGCCCCGGCCACGGACGCCAAGCGCCCCGCCCCGGCCACGGACGGCCAGGTTCCCGCCCAGGCCCCGGGCGTGGTCGCCTCCGAGCTGGATGCCTGACAATGACCACCATGACGGCACGCACCTCCTCCCCGGCCGACCGCCCGCAGCTGAGCCTGCGGGAGCGGAAGAAGATCAAGACCCGTGAGGCGATCCGCACGGCGACGTACGCCCTGGTCGAGGAGCAGGGCTACGACGCCACCACGATCGAGCAGATCGCCGACCGGGCCGAGGTCTCGCCGTCGACCGTCTTCCGGTACTTCCCGACCAAGGAGGACATCGTCCTCACGGACGAGTACGACCCGGTCCTCCTCCAGGAACTGCGCGCCCGGCCCGCGGACGAACCGTGGGCCGAATCCCTGCGGCACGTGATGCGCAAGGCCGTCGCCGCCGGGATGCAGGACGACCCCGAGGTGGCCCGGCTGCGGGCCCGCCTCGGGGCCGAGGTGCCGGCGGTCCGCTCCCGGATGCTGGAGAGCATGTCGGCCACCGGCCGGCTGCTCCGTGAGGCGATAGCGGACCGCACCGGCCTGGCACCCGACTCCCTGGAGGTCCGGGTCCAGGCGATGTCCCTCGTCGGAGGGCTGATGGAGGTCTCGATGTACTGGGCGGAGAACGGCTACCAGGGAGACCTCAGCGAGCTCATGGACCGCGCCCTGGACGTCATGGAACACGGCCTGCCCACCGAAAACCGCTGAGGCCCGGCCCCCTCCCCGTGCGATCCTGACCAGGTGAACGGTCCCGAGATCCACGTCGAAGTCGCCCCCGAGCTGCGGCTGTTCGTGCCGCACGCCCGGCGCCTGGGCGCCACCTTGCTCCCCACCGACGGCGTCTCGACCCTCGGCCACGTCGTCGAGTCCCTCGGCGTCCCGCTGACCGAGGTCGGCGCACTGGTCGTGGACGGCCGCGAGGTGCCCACCTCGCACGTCCCGGCGGCCGGCGAGCGGGTGGACGTACGCGCGGTCGAGCGCCCCCAGCAGGTGCCCGGCGCTCCCCTGCGTTTCCTCCTCGACGTCCATCTCGGCACCCTGGCCCGCCGGCTGCGCCTGCTCGGCGTGGACACGGCGTACGAGTCGACGGACATCGGCGACCCGGCACTGGCCGCCCGCTCGGCGGCCGAGCGACGCGTCATGCTCAGCCGCGACCGGGGCCTGCTGCGCCGCCGCGAACTGTGGGCGGGCGCCTACGTCTACAGCACCCGCCCCGACGACCAGCTCCGCGACGTCCTCGACCGCTTCCACCCCGACCTGCGCCCCTGGACCCGCTGCACCGCGTGCAACGGCGTGCTGCGGGACGCCACGAAGGAGCAGGTCGCCGACCAGCTCAAGCACGGCACCCAGCGCTCGTACGACGTCTTCGCCCAGTGCGCGCAATGCGGTCGCGCCTACTGGAAGGGCGCGCACCACGACCAGCTGGAGGCCATCGTGGAGCGCGCCCTCGCCGAGTTCACGGACCGGGGCTAGCCGGCGTCAACGCCTCTTCAGGTCCCCCTTTCCGCAGGCCAGTCCGTCCCGGTCCGGGTCGAGGCCCAGGGGGTCGTCCGCGCCGTTGGTCCTCAGGCGGCCGTAGTGGTTCCGCGCGAGCCAGGCGCAGCGGGCCGCCGTCGTCTTCTTCACCCCGGGCGGGAAGACGGTCGGCACGCACACGTTGACCGAGCCGTAGTGCCGGTCGCAGCCGGAGAGGGTGGGGCTGACCTGCTGCGCGGCGCGCTTCCTGCCGGGCCCGGAGACCTTGCCCCGGGGGGAGTCGGCGAAGGCGTGGACGTGCGGGGAGGCGTCGGAGGCGCTGAGCGCGGCCGGACCCTGGAGGTGCACCCACTTCGCCACCGAGGGCACGCCGTTCGCGTCGACCGCGAAGAGCATGTACCAGCCGGGCGGGGCCAGGTTCGGGTTGCTCGTCACGTTCAGGTCGACGTTGTCGCCGTCCACGGACAGGGGCAGGTCGACGAAGCGCTGGTTGGGGTCGGAGGAGTGGGTGACCGCGGCGGGGCGGATCAGTTCCGCCTTGGCGATCGGGCGGTCGACGGTGATCCGCTGGGTGTCGCCGTACTTCCACTCGGTGTTGATCAGCGAGGTGATCGTCGGGCGGGTCCCCTTGTAGAGGTAGGGCGGGGTGTAGATCGACACGTTGTGGTTCCAGGTGCCGTTGCCCGGGTTGTCGCCCGTCGACATCACCCGGCCGTCGGGCAGCAGGAACGAGGACGAGTGGTAGCCGCGGGCCTGCGGATCGGCGGCCACCGGGTCGAAGGCGGAGGTCGCCGGGTCGTAGATCGACGACTCGTACACCGGGTTGGCCCGGTTGTGCAGCGCGCCGCCCGTCTCCAGCACCTTGCCGTCGGGCAGCAGCACGGCGGAGACGTACATCTTGCCCTGGTTCCCGGTCTCCGGCTGTGGTCCGTTGCCGAGGTCGACCGTGCCCTGCGGCAGCGGCGGCCCGGCGGCGTACGACGGGTCGGCCTGCTTGAGGTCGATGATGTCGGTCAGGCGGTTGGCGTCCGGGTTGGAGTCGATGTTGCCGCCGCCGATGGTGAGGACCTTCTGGTCCTGCGCCGGGGGCAGCAGCACGCTCGCCGACTGGTCGCGCTCGTCCTTGTTCCGCAGGCCCGGGATCTGCGTGATCGTGTTGGCGCCGTAGTCGTAGATCGCCGAGCCGGTGCCCGGGATGTTGTTGCCGAAGACGTGGCTGCCCGAGTAGAAGAGGCGGCCGTCCTGCATCAGGATCATCGAGGGGTACAGACCCCAGTACGACCAGGTCTGGTTGACCTGCCAGAGCGCCAGCCACTTCTGCTGGGCGTCCGACCAGTACTCGGCGGTCACCGAGCCGGTCGAGTCCTCGCGCAGCCCGCCGAAGGAGATCACGTCTCCGTTGCCGAGCTCGGTCGCCGACGGGTACCAGTGGCCGTCGTTGAGGTCGTTGGTCCTGCTGTAGGTCTCGGTCCTCGGGTCGAAGATGTACGAGTCCTTGAAGCCCTCGTAGCCGTGCCCGCCCGCGACCGGGTACGCCTTGTTGCCGCTCATGACGAGCACGCGCCCGTCCTGGAGCTGGACGTGTCCGGCGCAGAACATGTCCTTCGGCGTCGGGACCACCTTGTAGGTGCCGTTCGCCGGGTCGTACACGGCGCTGGTGAACGTGCCCGCGTCGAACTGCTCCTCGCTGTTGCCGGAGCCCGCGATGAGCAGCACCTTGCCGTTGTCGAGGACGACGGAGTGCATGGAGCGGACCGGGTTCTGCGTGGGCAGCACCGACCAACTGCCGTTCGCGCACTGGTCGGTGGTGCCGGTGCACCGGGCGGGCGGGACGGTGTCCGGGACCTGCTCCATCGAGTAGTCGTCGGTGGTCGCCGACCCGGTGCCGTACACCGAGACGCCCCAGGTGATCCGGTCGGTGCCGGCCGGGACCTCGGGAGTGCGGACCGTGGCCTCGGTCCAGGCGGAGGCCATGTCCAGGGTCTTGAGGTCGGTCCAGTACTGCCAGCCGGCGGTCGCGTCGTGCCGGAACAGCGTGACGGAGGTGTCCGGGGTCGTCGACCTGTACCAGAGCGACAGGTCGTACTGCCTGCCCGCGCTCACCACCGGCGCGCACTCCGTCGACTCGGTGATCAGGGCCTTGCGGTCGCCGTCGACGCGGCGGGTGAGCGTGACCTTCATGGCCTTGCCGCCCAAGTGGGCGTCGGTCGTGGTGTCGAAGGTGAAGTCGTTGTCGCCCCAGCCCGACTTCTCCCAGCAGTACGGCATGCCGTCCGTGCCGGCGGTCTCGAAGCCGGGGTTCTTGATGAGGTTGGCGGCCTCGGCGGACTGGGGTGAGGTGAGGAGGAGACCGGCGGTCAGGGCGCCCACCCCGACCAGTGCGGTCCTTCTTCGGCGCATGTTCACACGGCTCCCTTAGGCGGCGGTACGGCTTTCACGGCGGCGGCGCGGGAGATAGACCAGCGCCTCCGTCCCCACGAAGCGCAGGACGAACGTCGTCACCAGCGCGAGTGCGGTGGCGGGCAGCGCGCCCATCCCGAACCGGTCGACGAACAGCGCGATCAGCGGGATGCGCAGCACCAGGTCGGCGTTGGCGAGCAGCGCGAACCGGCCGGCGCGGTCCCACCAGCGCCGGTGCCCGCGCCGGTCGCGGAACAGCAGCTGCTCGATGAGCAGGAAGTTCCAGGCGACGCCGAGCTGGTTGGCGAGGATCTCGGCGGGGACGTAGTGCGTTCCGAGCACGGTCAGCGCCCACAGCCCGACGAGGTTGGGGACGAAGCCGGTGGCGCCGATCAGGCCGAAGCCGACCATGCGGGCGACCGGCGAGGCGGTGCGCAGGCCGGCCAGGTGGCGCAGGAAGCGCATGCCTTCCCGCGCGGACGACTTGGACTCGCCGGCGAACCGGTCCTGGAAGACGAACGGCACCTCGGTGACCCGGCGCGGGCGGCTGCGCACGGCCAGCTCGAGCAGGATCTTGTAGCCGAGCGGTCTGAGCACGTCGGCGGTGACCGTGCCGCGCCGGATGGCGAAGAAGCCGCTCATCGGGTCGCTGATGCCGTGCAGCCTGCGGGGGAAGAGGGATTTCGTCAGCCAGGTCGCTCCGCGGGAGACGGCCACCCGGTAGCCGCCCGCGAGTCCGGCGCGGCTGCCGCCCTTGATGTACCGGGAGGCGACGACGAGCCCGGCGTTCGCCCGTTCGCCGGTGGCGACCAGTTCGGGGACGAGGGAGGGCGGGTGCTGGCAGTCGCCGTCCATGACGACGATCCACTCGGAGGAGGCCGCCCTGAGCCCCTCGACGACCGCCCCGCCGAGCCCGCCCACCGGTTCCTCGCGGTGCAGCACGGTCACCGGGAACGGGCAGTCCTGCGCGGCCTGCCGGATGACGTCCGGGGTGTCGTCGGTGGAGTCGTCCACGAAGACCACCTCGCAGGGCAGCCGGGACGGCACCGACTCGGTGATCTGCTGGAGGAGCCGGCGGATGTTGGCCGACTCGTTGAAGGTCGGTACGACGATGGTGACGGCCCCCGGCTCGGCCACTTCCGCCGCCCGTACCGCCGGGTCGCCCAGCTCGCCGGGGACGGTGTACTCGTGGCCGCTCATCGGGCGCCTCCCGTGTGGGCGGTCTGGATCCGCCGGATCTCGATGCGGTCCGGGCCGGTGCCGAAGGTGGCGACCGGGGTGGAGTGCTGGATGGCCGCCCGTACGTCGGGCAGGTCGCGGGCGTCGCGCCGGACCGTGGGCGAGGCGACCACGTAGTCGAGGTCCCGCCAGCCGTGCGGCATGGTCCTGGTGACGGCCGGGTCGAGGTCGGCCTTGTAGAACCAGATCGCCCCGAGCCCGGGCCGGTACCCGGCGTGCACCAGGTCCAGCCAGAGCGCGTCGTCGACCAGGACCCGGGTGTCCTCCGGGTCCCCGACCTTGCTGCCGAGCCACTTCGAGGCCTGCCGGTAGGGGGCGTTGGCGTCGGCGGTGACGGCGGTGCGGTCGCCGTCGTACCAGTGCGGTACGACGTAGGCGCTGGCGGCGAGGGCGAGGACCGCGGCGAGCGCGTACCGGCCCCCGGTGACGTACGGCTTCTCGCTCTCCGCCCGCCACCTGCGCAGCACGGCGTGGGCGACGGACGCGGCGCCCCCGGCGAGCACGAGGGCGAGGAAGGGCAGGGCGCCGATGACGTACATGGCGGGCAGGTAGCCGTTCGGCCGCATGGCCACGGCGGCCAGGATCGCCACGGTCAGGGCCGGTCCGGCCAGGGCGCGGGCGGTGACCGACCAGCGCCAGGTGGCCAGCAGGAGCAGGGCGCCGGCGAGACCGCCGAGGGGCAGGACGCGGTCGTAGTACAGCCAGGAGTGCAGCACCCCGAACGAGCCGGAGGACCGGTCCAGGATGAAGCCCGAACCCGGCCTGGACATCTGGTACTTGACCCCGTCCCAGAGCGACACGTGCCCGCTCCCCGGGAACAACTCGCCCTTGAGCAGGGCGAAGAGGGGGTAGGAGAAGCCGATCAGGGCGCAGGCGGTGACGGCGCCGGTGAGGGCGAACTTGCGGGTGTCGCGGTGGCTGTGCCGCCACATCGTGACGAACAGGGCGGGCAGGACGACGAGCATCGTCTCCTTGGTGAGCACGCCCGCCGCCGCCGCGAGTCCCGCGCCGAAGTGGTGCCAGAGGTGGCGGCTGGGCGAGGCGGCGAGGCAGAACGCCAGCAGCAGCCACATCACCGCGATGTTGTCGAGGAAGATCTCACGCTGGAGGACGACCGACAGCGGGGACAGCCCGAAGAGCGCCATGCCGAGTCCGGCGGCCCAGCGGGGCAGCGACAGCCGCCGCCCGAGGACGTAGACCAGGACCGCGCTCACCGCGCTGATCAGCAGCATCGCGACGCGCATGGTGCCGACGGTCATCGAGCCGGGGCTGAGCGCGGACGGGATCCAGGTGAGCAGGGCTATCTGGATCCAGCCCAGCGGCGGGTGGTCGTACCAGTAGGTGTAGTGGGCCAGGCCCCTGCCCTGCTGGACGGCCCAGGCCTGGGCGAGGTAGGTGCCCTCGTCGTCGCTGAGGGTCGGGTAGTCGGCGATGTTCCAGCCCTGGACGACGAGGATCGCGGTGAGCAGGGCACCGCACAGGAGCAGGTCGGGGCGGGAGGAGCGGAGTCGGAGCGGCGGGCGCGTTCGACCGGTCGAACGTGCTTCAGGCGCAGGTCGGCGTTGCGCGGGGACCTGAGGAACGGTCACCGCGGGAAGGGTCGAGGTCACGCAGGAACGTCCTCTCGGATCGTCTCGGCCGCGGTGAGGTGCGCGCCGACATGAGTGGTCAGCTCCCAGTCGTTGCGGCCGCGTTGCTCGCGCCAGACGGCGCGGATCGCGGCCCCGGCGAGGAGGACCTGGTAGAAGGGGCCGCCCACGATGAGCTTCACGTAGTGGACGAAGCGGACGCGCAGGCCGTACTGGATGCCGAAGTCGTGCAGCCCGACCACCTCGAAGACGAAGGTGACGGCGGCGGTGACCAGCGGCAGGAAGGTGAGGAAGGCGATCCCGACGGGCACGTCGAGGAGAAGCGCGACGGCGGCGTTGAGCGGGATGACCACGCCGGAGAAGGCTTGCAGGAACGGTGTCATCAGCGTGTACCGGGCGAGCAACCGCTGGCCGAGGCCCGGCAGTTGCTTCCAGTCCCGCTTCCGGTACACCTGGAGGAAGCCCTGGTTCCAACGGGTGCGCTGCTTCAGCAGCGACATCAGGCTGCCGGGCGTCTCCTCACGGGTGACCATGTCGGAGTCGTAGGCGACGACGACCTTCTTGCCGACGCTGGACAGACGCACGCCCAGGTCGCAGTCCTCGGCGAGGCAGTTGGGGTCCCAGCCGTCCGCTTCCCTGAGGACGCCGGTCCGCACGAAGACGGTGTTGCCGCCGAGCGGGATGAACCCCTTCTGCGCGTGCAGGTGCAGCCGGGAGCGGAACCAGAAGAAGTACTCCAGGCAGTTGCGCAGGCTGTACCAGCTGGAGTGGAAGTTGATGAGCTGGACGCCGCCCTGGACGACGTCGGCACCCGTGGTGCGGAACGCGTGGTCGACGTGGGCGAGCAGCTCGGGATGTACCTGGTCCTCGGCGTCGAAGACCCCGACGACCTCGCCGCGGCAGTGAGGCAGCGCCGTGTTCATGGCCTTCGGCTTGTTCTTCTTCTCGTGGGTGTCGACGACGACCCGGACGCGCGGGTCCCGCTCGGCGGCCTTGTGGGCCACCTCCGTGGTCTCCGGGTCGTCGTGGCCGACGATCACGATGATCTCGAAGTCGGTGTGCGTGGACTCCAGCAGCCGCTGGATGGTGTGGTCCAGCACGGCCTGTTCGTGCCGGGCCGGCAACAGCAGTGAGAACGACACGTGTTCGTCGCCGTCCGGTCTGCTGAAA
Organism: Streptomyces sp. NPDC046915; assembly: GCF_040644935.1. Taxonomy (NCBI): domain Bacteria; kingdom Bacillati; phylum Actinomycetota; class Actinomycetes; order Kitasatosporales; family Streptomycetaceae; genus Streptomyces; species Streptomyces sp. NPDC046915. Next base: position 110,941 of record NZ_JBEYXB010000020.1, read on the forward strand.
CGGGTGGAGGCGAGCACTTCGGGCGTGCGCCACGCGTGCATCTGCCACCACAAGGTGAAGGCCGCCATCCAGAACAGGGCCAGTGAGACGGCGGCGATGAAGACAGACGTCAGCAAAAAAGATCCCCCCAGATCCCCAAGTCCCCCGTTGCGACGGTCAGTTACAGCCGCCGCGTCGCTGTGGAGAGCCTAGGGGGGAAATGTGAAGTGAGGACACTGTTCCGATAAATAGCATGTTTCGGAACGGTGGTACGGGAAGCGGTATCTATCCGAACACCTGCCCAATTCCGACAAGATGTACGACTTTTTAACCGCGCGTTTCAGCCGTTCAGGGCGGCGCGCAGTCGCTCCGGGTCGGTCGTCGGTGCGTCACATGTGAAGTTACGGCAGACGTACCCCGCCGGTTCGCCGTCCACGAGGGGGCGGTCGGCGAGGAGCGGGAACTCGTCCCCCTCCGGAGTGCCGACGGCGACGACCACCCCCGGGGCGGTGCCCAGAAGCGCCGTACGGTGCAAGGTCCTCGTGGCCGGGTCGTCGAGGGAGGGCCCGACGACGGCGACCTCGCGAGGCCCGTCGAGCAGGGCCTCCGCGGCGGCCAGACCCCACCCGATGAACCGCGGGACACGCGGGCCGAGCGCCTTCACGACACCCAACGCCTTCTCGGCGGCGGCCCGATGGGCTTCGGAACCCGTGTGGGCGGCATAGCCCAGCAGGGCGCCCGCGGCGGCCGTCCAGCCGGAGGGGGCGGCGTTGTCGGTGGGGTCCTGCGGCCGGCGGATCAGCCGCTCGGCGTCGGCCGCCGTGTCGTAGAGCGCACCGCTCTCCGGGTCGGTGAAGCGGGTGAGCACATGGCCGAGGAGCAGTCCGGCGAATTCCAGCCACACCCCCTCGCCGGTCACGGACGCCAGCGCCAGGAACCCTTCGGCGACGTCGGCGTAGTCCTCCAGCACACCGGCGTTGGCGCCGGCCCGGCCGTCACGGCTGGTGCGGGTCAGGCGGCCGTGCTCGTCCAGGTGCAGCCGTACGAGGAGATCGGCGGCGCCGACCGCGGCCTCGACCAGGTCGGGGCGGTCGAAGTAGGCGCCGGTCTCGGCGAGGGCGGCGACGGCGAGGCCGTTCCAGGCGGCGACCACCTTGTCGTCGCGGCCGGGGGCTGGGCGCTCACCGCGCACCCGCAGCAGGCGCTCGCGGACGGCCGCGATCCTGTCGGCGTCGAACACGCCGTCCTGTTGCGGGAGTTGCAGGACCGACTGCCCGTGCTCGAAGGTGCCCTCCTCGGTCACGCCGAAGTACCGGGCGGCGAGTTCGGCGTCTTCCGGGCCGAGCGCGTCCGCCAGCTGCCGCGGCGTCCACACGTAGTACGCGCCCTCGACGTGCCGGCCCGTCCCGTCGTCGCTGTCGGCATCCAGCGCGGAGGCGAACCCGCCCTCGGCCGTGCGCAGTTCTCCGACCATGAAGTCGGCGGTCTCCAGGGCGACCCGGCGGGCGATTTCCGAGCCGGTGGCCCGCCACAGGTGGGCGTACACCCGGCAGAGCAGGGCGTTGTCGTACAGCATCTTCTCGAAGTGCGGCACGATCCAGTCACGGTCGACGGAGTAGCGCGCGAAGCCGCCGCCGAGCTGGTCGTAGATCCCGCCGCGCGCCATGCGCTCGCAGGTGTCCCGCGCCATCTGGAGCGCGCCCTCGGCGCCGGTGCGGGCGTGGTGGCGCAGCAGGAACTCCAGGACCATCGACGGCGGGAACTTGGGCGCACCGCCGAAGCCGCCGCGCTGCGGGTCGTACTCGCGGGTGAGACCGAGAAGGCCCTGAGCGAGCTCCTCCTCACCGGGGACCTGCGCGGTCCGGTAGCCGATCTCCCGCTGCGAGAGGTCCCGCACGATCTTCCCGGCGACCTCGGTCACCTCGTCGTTGCGCTCGCTCCAGGCGTGCCGGACACCTTCCAGCACCTGCCGGAAGGAGGGCATGCCGTGCCGGGGGTCGGGCGGGAAGTAGGTGCCGAAGTAGAAGGGCTCGGCGTCCGGGGTGAGAAAGACCGTCATGGGCCAGCCGCCCTGCCCGGTGGCCGCCTGGACGGCCTCCATGTAGACGGCGTCGACGTCGGGCCGCTCCTCGCGGTCGACCTTGATGGTGACGAAGTGCTCGTTGAGGTAGTCGGCGGTGGCCTGGTCCTCGAAGCTTTCCGTTGCCATGACATGGCACCAGTGGCAGCTGCTGTACCCGACGCTGAGCAGCACGGGTCTGTTGGTCTCGCGGGCCGCTTCGAAGGCCTCGGCCGACCAGGGCCACCAGTCGACGGGGTTGTCGGCGTGCTGGAGCAGGTACGGGGACGTCTCATGGGCCAGTCGGTTCACCGTTCCACTCTCCCACGGCGTCCGGGGCGGCGTAGAAGCGCAGGTTCACCCGGCGCGCCCCCTCCGGGGCGTCCTGGTCGGAGTGGCCGTAGCGGTCGAGGAGTTCCTGGTAGTCGCGGACGAAGGCGAGCAGGTCCTCCTTGGTCATCCAGGTGCCGGTGCGCTGCACCTGGGCCCAGCCCTGCGGCCCCCGGTACTCCTCGTGGGCGCGGCGGAAGAGACGGGTGTCGATCTCGATCTTGAGCAGAGCGAGGTGTTCGGCGGCCGCGTACTCCTCCGGGGACATCGTGGCCGGGTCGGGCGTGGTGTGGCTGAAGGGCAGGGCCCGCCACCAGCGTTCGCGGCCGCCGGACTTCTCCGGGATCTCCTCGATGAGCCGCTGCTCGGCGAGTTTGCGCAGGTGGTAGCTGGTGGTGCCGGAGCTCTCGCCGAGTTCGCGGGCGAGCACGGTGGAGTTCGCCTCGCCGTGCCGGCCGAGGTAGTCGAGGATCCGGCGGCGCAGGGGGTTGCCGAGGGACTTGTACAGAGCGGTGCGCTCGAGGCTGGTCATCTCGGTCATGCCGTCACGGTATCCCCATCCCTGAGACACCCCTGATTTCCGCAGAACTTTCTTTGCAGAATTTTCTCTGCGATCTAGTGTGGGGGCATGCGAACGAAACGGATCCTGATCCTGCTCGGCGCGGTCGCGGCCCTGCTGGTGCCGTGGATGGTGGTGCTCGGCCTGACCCTCCCGGCGAGCACGGAGGTCCGGCACTGGTCCCTCGCCTGGATCGGCCTCGACGTCTTCATGGCCACCGGATGCGCCGCCACGGCCTTCCTCGGCCTGCGCGGCGACCACCGCGCCCGCCTCACCGCCTCCGCGACGGCCGCCGTCGCGGTCCTCGACGCCTGGTTCGACATAACCACGGCGCCCTCGGGCGCCGCCCTGTTCCAGGCCGCCGCCTGCGCGGTGGCGGAGGCCGCGCTCGCCATCGCCTGCGTGCTTCTGGCACTCCGTGATCGTCGGCCCTCTCGCGCTCCGGCCTCCCCCGAAGGACACTCATAGGCAAAGGAGTTGCCGCCGGAGGGGGACGGGACATGCGGGACGGCCATCGGGCGGAGGCCGAGCGGCTGGTGGTGCGGGCCGTGGAGGAGGAGGTGCGGCGCTCGGGCGGACGGGTCGACGGGCAGGTGCTGCTGTCGCGGGCGCGCGGCGCACTGGACTCGATCTCCGGCACGGCCGCCGAGGAGTACGAGGCGTACACGCGCGCCCTCGACGAGGGGGAGGCGGGACGGCTCACCTTCGCCCAGCGGTACGCGCGCGAGGGCGCCGGTACTCCCCTGCTGGTGGCGGGAGTCGCGGCGGTCGCGGCCACCGTGGCCGACCTGTCGCTCGGCACCGGCGCGGGAACCGCGTTCGGCGCGGGTGTCGCCGTCGGGGTCGTGGGCGCGGCGGCCACCGTCGTGAAGGTCGCCGGCTCCCATCTGCCCGCGGCCCACCACCGGGCCGGCGAGGCAGGCCAGCCGGGCGGCCCGGAACAGCTTCGTCTGCAATGGCTGACCGCGCTGGAGGTTCGGGGCATCCGTCCGTTCCTCGACCAGCAGCGGGTGCTCAGCGCCTCCACGGGCCCGAAGAAGAACGGGCCCCAGCTGCGCGGCTCGGACAAGAGCGCGGCGGCCCGCAGGCGCACGGTGCTCGAGCAGTCCTTCGCGCAACTACCGGACCCCGAGGGCCCGTTCGCGGGGCGACGGAAGGAGATGGCGCGGATCAGGCAGTGGGTGCAGTCGGCGCGGGCGACGACCGAGACCCGGCCGACGGTGGTCGTCCTGTACGGGGCGCCCGGCTCGGGCCGGACGACCCTCGCGGTCCGTGCCACGCACGACCTGAAGGACCACTTCCGCGGCGCGGTCGTCGTCGATCTGCGCGGCGACAGCCAGGAGCCGCCGCTGTCCACCCGGGACGCGCTGCTGCACCTGCTCAACCGGCTCGGCGCGCCCCGCGAACAGCTGCTGTTCCGCGAGCGGTCCTCCCCCGACCAGCAGGTCAAGCGGCTGAGCGAGCTCTACCACCAGCATCTGACGGGCCTGCCGGTGACGATCGTGCTGGACGACGCCTCGAACGCCGAGCAGGTCCGCGCCCTCGTTCCCGACCGCTCCGACAGCCTGGTGGTGGTCACCGCGCGCAAGCCTCTCGACCTGCCGCCGGACCTGCTGGCCTGGGTGCACCAGCTCCCGGTCGAACCCCTGGAGGCGGCGGGCGCGGAGGAGCTGCTGGAGGCGGCCGCGCAGGACGCCGCGGGGCCCTACGACGCCCAGTCCAGCGACCGGATCCTGGAGCTGTGCGGCGGTCTGCCGCTGGCGCTGCGCGTCGCGGGTTCCTGTCTGGGCCCGCGGTCGGCCCCCGCTCTGGCCACGGACCTGGCGGCATACGGCCCGGTCGAGCCGGTGGAGCGCGTGCTGTGGCTGCGCTACACCGACCAGCCGGAGCCGGCCCGGCGGCTGCTGAGACGGCTGGCGCTGGCCGGCCGCGCCTCCCTGGGCGCCGCCGCGGCGGCCGCACTGCTCGCCACCGACGAGGCCGAGGCCACCCGTCACCTCGTCGCCCTCGCCCGAGCGGGTCTGATCGACCACGTCCGCGGCAACCGCTACCGGCTGCACGACCTGGTGCGCGCCTTCGCCCACGCCCGGCTGCTGGACGAGGAGGAACCGGCCGAGCGGACGGCCGCGCAGGAACGCCTGATCGTGAACTACGCGGAACTCGCCGACTCCGTGCTCCGACTGGTCGACGGCAACATGTCGACCCGCTCGGACCGCTTCGGCCCGCACGGCTTCACCTCCCTCGACGAGGCGCTGCGCTGGCTGGACGACGAGTCGAGCTTCATCACCGCGGCGCTGCGCCATGCGGAGGGCGTGAACCAGTCGGCGGTGCTGAACCTGCTCGGCGCCCTGTGCGACTACTGCCTGCTGCGCGGCGACCTCTACCGCCTCGGCGAGATCAGCGAGCTCGCGCAGGCCGTGGACCAGGGTCTGCTGGTCCGCTCCGTGCAGTGGCGCACCGGTATCGCGGCACGTCAGCTCGGCGAGCTGGACAAGGCGCGCACCACCCTGACGTCCGTGGTCGACCTCTATCTGGAGGCCCATCACGACGCGGGCGCCGCCCGTGCCCTGTGCTCGCTCGGCATCACCCTGCACCATCAGGGCAACCTCACGGAGGCCGCGGCCAAGCTTCAGGAGGCCCTGGACCTCCAGGCGGCGCCCGAGCTGGCCACGGACCGGGCCTGGACGATGCACGCGCTGGCCGCCGTGCAGCGCGACCGCGCCCGCCTGCCGGAAGCCCTGGACCTGCTGACGCGTTCCCTGGTCCTGCACCGCGAGGGCGGTTCGGTGCACGGCGAGGCCTGGGCCCACTTCCAGCTGGGCCAGCTGGCCCTGCGCATGGGCGACGTGCCACGGGCGGAGACGGAGCTGGGGTCCGCCCTCGACCGCTACGGCCGCACCCGCGACGCGCGCGGCGAGGCCTGGGCCCTCACCCAGCTGGCCCGGGCCCGACTGGTCGACGGCGACGCGTCCCCGGCGGTGGAGGGCCTGCGTCAGGCCGCCGCCCGGCACCGGGAGAACGAGGACGTGCGCGGCGAGGCCTGGACGGGTTTCTACCTGGGCCTGGCGCTGGAGGAGACCGGCGATCTGGACCAGGCGGTCCGTGAGCTGGAGCGGTCCCGCACGATGTTCTCGCGGATGCGGGACGTCTACGGCCTGGCCTGCGCCCGTCACCACTCGGCCCGCGTCACCCGCGACCAGCGGGCCGCCCAGACCGGCTCGCTGCGCAACTCCGGCTTCGCCCGTCAGCTCCTGGTCGACGCCCGCGCCGACTTCCAGCGCATCGGCGTCGGCCACGGCGAGGCCTGGACCTGCCTGGAACTGGCGGTCGTCGACGCGGGCAACGCCCGCACCCAGCAGGCCCTCAGCCTGTGCGACGAGGCTCTCGCCCTGTTCACCGGGTACGGCGACCGCAGGGGCGAGGACTGGGCCCGCTTCCTGCGCTGCACCCTGCTGCCGTACGCGGCCCCCGGTGGGGTGGAGGTCGGCACGGCGGTGGCCCAGGAGGAACTGACCCAGCTCGCCCGGACCGGCCATCCGGTCCGGGACGAGAAGCTGGCCGAATACGTCGGTGCGTACCAGCTGCTCCTGGAACGGGGCGTCAGCCTGGAAGCGGGCTGGCAGGCATGGCGGCTGGGGATGGTGCCGGACCGGCATGCCCGGGAGGTGATGGGCGTCCCGGTGCCGGCCGGGCAGTGATCCCGCTCAGCCCCGCTGGGACTCGGCGTCGGCGGGGGCGGCTCCGGACTCCCCCTTCTTGTCCGGGGCCTCCTTGAAGTCGACCTTCTGCATGTGCTTGTTCATGGACTTCATCAGGGCCCAGACGGCCACGGCCATCACCGCGAAAACGATGAAGCCGAGGACGCCGGGGGTGACCTTGTTCTCGTCGACCTCCTTGGCGAGGGGGACGAGGTGCGTCAGTGCCAGGCTCGCGCTCATGTCAGGCATTGTCGCGGATGCCCGCAAAGAGGTCGTCCTCGGGGAGGGAGGAATCGACGAGGGACTTCGCGAGCTCGTACTCCTCCGTCGGCCAGACCTCCTTCTGGACGTCCATCGGGACGCGGAACCAGCCGCCGTCCGGGTCGATCTGGGTGGCGTGCGCGATCAGCGCCTTGTCACGGATCTCGAAGAACTCCGCGCAGGGGATGTGCGTGGTGAGCACGCGCTCCTTGCGCTCGATCTCGCTCCAGCGCTTGAGCCACTCGCCGTAGGGGGACTCCAGGCCCCGGTCGAGCATCGCCTTGTGCAGGGCCTCGGTGCGCGGGCGGTTGAACCCCTGGTTGTAGTACAGCTTCAGCGGCTGGTACGCCGGGCCGAACTCGCTCTCTGGGTACTTCTCGGTGTCCGACGCGCCCTCGAACGCCACCATCGAGATCTTGTGGGTCATGATGTGGTCGGGGTGCGGGTAGCCGCCGTTCTCGTCGTAGGTGGTGACCACCTGGGGACGGAACGAGCGGATCTGCTTCACCAGCTCACCGGCCGCCTTGTCGACGTCCTCGAGGGCGAAGCAGCCGTCGGGCAGCGGGGGCAGCGGGTCGCCCTCGGGCAGGCCGGAGTCGACGAAGCCGAGCCACTCCTGCTTGACCCCGAGGATCTCGCGGGCCTCGTCCATCTCCTTCTTGCGGACCTCGTGGATGTGCTCCTCGATGTACTTGTCGCCCTGGAGCTTCGGATTGAGGATGGAGCCTCGCTCCCCGCCGGTGCAGGTCACCACCAGCACGTCCACCCCCTCCGACACGTACTTCGCCATGGTGGCCGCGCCCTTGCTCGACTCGTCGTCGGGGTGCGCGTGGACGGCCATCAGTCGCAGTTGGTCAGTCAAGACTCAATCCTCATATGTCGGCGCCCCCTGTCTCCGGGTGCGATCGGCAGCTTCTATAGTGACCGAAACGGCGGGCGAATAATTCCGCGGAGAGGACGATCATGAGCACGGCGAGCACGCGGCTCCCCGAGGGTCGCTACGGCCGCTCCTCGGACGAGCGCGCCGACCGCAAGCTCAAGATCGCCGCGGTGGCCTTCGGTGCGGTCCTCCTGGCACTGGTCGGCTACTTCGCCTACCACTACGTCGCCCAGAACGAGATCAGCGCGCAGGTGATCACCTTCGAGGCCTCGGACAACGCGGTCAAGGTGCATCTCGAGGTCCACAAGGACGCCGGTGCCTCCGGCTACTGCACCCTGCGCTCCCAGGCCGCCGACGGTGCCGTGGTGGGCCGGGCGGACTTCCACTTCTCCGGATCCCCCACCCGGATCGACCGGGTGGTCACGCTCCGTACGATGTCCAAGGGCACCACAGCCGAGCTGCTCGGGTGCCACGCCGACTGACGTCATGCGGAATACGTAGGCTCTGACCTGCGTTGACATGAATCTGGAGGCTTATGTCCTCCCCCTTCGGCGCTTGAATTGTTAGGCTCGTGGTTTCGCCCATCCATGGAGGAACATTCTTCTGGGTAGGGCGATGCTTTGTATTCCCAGTACCGACGAGGAGCACCCTGTGACCCAGACCAGCGAGAACGTCACCTGGCTGACCCAGGAGGCGTACAACAAGCTCAAGGATGAGCTTGAGTACCTTACTGGTCCTGCGCGCACGGAGATCGCCGCCAAGATCGCGGCCGCGCGCGAGGAGGGGGACCTGCGTGAGAACGGCGGGTACCACGCGGCCAAGGAGGAGCAGGGCAAGCAGGAGCTCCGCGTGCGCCAGCTGACCCAGCTCCTGGAGAACGCCCAGGTCGGCGAGGCCCCGGCCTCGACCGACGGTGCGGTCGCACCCGGCATGGTCGTGACGATCGCCTTCGACGGCGACGAGGACGACACCACGACGTTCCTGCTCGCCTCGCGCGAGTACGCGAGCGCCGACATCGAGACGTACTCGCCGCAGTCCCCGCTGGGCGCCGGCGTGATCGGCCACAAGGTCGGCGAGGACGCGGAGTACGAGCTGCCCAACGGCAAGAAGGCCTCGGTGCGGATCCTGAAGGCCGAACCGTACTCGGGCTGAGAGGCTCCGGCTCGGCCGACAGTTTCCTGACCTGCCCCCGGCGTCCGCATGACGTGACGCCGGGGGCTTTGTCATGCCGTCGCCGAGCGGTACTTGCGCACCGCGAGGGTCCGGAATATGACGACGATCAGAACCGAGTAGATCAGCGAGGCCCACACCGGGTGCTGCATGGGCCAGGCGTCCGACGCCGACTTGGGTGCGTTGGCGAACAGGACGCGGGCCGCCTGGACGGTGGCGCTGAACGGGTTCCAGTCCGCGACATGACGCAGCCACGGGGTCATGTTGCTGGTGTCGACGAACGCGTTGGAGATGAAGGTCACCGGGAAGAGCCAGATCAGCCCACCGGAGGTGGCCGCCTCGGGCGTGCGCACCGACAGGCCGATCAGGGCGCCGATCCAGGTGAACGCGTACCCGAGCAGAAGCAGCAGGCCGAAGGCCGCCAGGACCTTGCCGGCGTTGGTGTCCCCCACCGTCCCCGTGCGCCAGCCGACCAGCAGCGCGACCACGGCGAGGACGAGCAGGGTCAGTGCCGTCTGGACCAGGTCGGCGAGCGTGCGCCCGGTGAGCACCGCGCCGCGCGCCATGGGCAGTGAACGGAAGCGGTCGATGAGGCCCTTGTGCATGTCGTCGGCGATGCCGGCGCCGGAGCTGGCGGTGGCGAAGGTGACGGTCTGCGCGAAGATGCCGGCCATGAGGAAGTTCTTGTAGGCGGCCGCGCTCGTGCTGCCGCCGATCTGCATGGAACCGCCGAAGACATAGGTGAACAGCACCACGAACATGATCGGCTGGATGAGCCCGAAAATTACCATTTCGGGAATCCTGGACATGCGGATCAGATTCCGCTGGGCGACGATCAGCGAGTCCCGGACGGACTGGCCGACGGGGTTGCGGGGTGCCGCGACCGGCACGGTGTCGGTGACGGCGCTCATTTCACGCTCTCCTTGTTCTTCGCGGCGGCCTTCGCGGCGCCGCTCTCCTCGTCCTTCACCTCGGCCACGTGCCCCGTCAGGGACAGGAAGACGTCGTCGAGGGTGGGGCGGCGCAGTCCGATGTCGTCGATCTCGATGCCGCGGGTGTCCAGCTCGCGGATGACCTCGGCGAGCAGCTTGGCGCCACCGGTGACGGGCACCGTGAGCTTGCGGGTGTGCTCCTCGACCGTGGTGTCGCCCTTGCCGAAGCCGCGCAGCACCTCCTCGGCGGTCACTATGTGCTCGCGCTCGTGCACCACGACCTCCACGCGCTCGCCGCCCGTGCGGGCCTTGAGCTGGTCGGAGGTGCCCTTGGCGATGACCTGGCCGTGGTCGACGACCGCGATGTCGTGGGCGAGGTGGTCGGCCTCCTCCAGGTACTGGGTGGTGAGCAGCAGGGTCGTCCCTCCGGAGACCAGCTGCTTGATGACCTCCCAGAGCTGCTGCCGGTTGCGCGGGTCGAGACCGGTCGTCGGCTCGTCCATGAACATCACGGGCGGGGAGACCACGAGGGCCGCCGCGAGGTCGAGCCGGCGGCGCATGCCCCCGGAGTAGGTCTTGGTGGGCCGGTCGGCGGCGTCCGTGAGGTGGAACTGCTCCAGCAGCTCCTCCGCGCGGGTCTTCGCCGCCTTGGCCTTCATCTGGTACAGCCGGCCCACCATCTGGAGGTTCTCCCGGCCGGTCAGGTATTCGTCGACGGCCGCGAACTGGCCGGAGAGGCCGATGGAGCGGCGTACGGCGTCGGGGTGTTTGAGCACGTCGATGCCCGCGACGACCGCCTGGCCGCGGTCGGGGCGCAGCAGGGTCGTCAGACAGCGGACGGTCGTCGTCTTGCCCGCGCCGTTCGGCCCGAGCAGGCCGAGGACCGTGCCCTCGGGAACGTCGAGGTCGACGCCGTCCAATGCCTTTACGTCGCCGAAGGTCTTCACCAGGCCTTCGGCATAGATGGCGCCTGGCATATGAGTCTCCACGTCTTCGGGGATGCTTCGGAGGATCCGCGCCACAGACTAACGCGATGTATCGCGTTCCTCAATGGAAATACTCGAACGAGTGAACCCCCGAGGTCGTTGCCTCAGGCGATGACCGTGTAGCCCGCCTCGCGCAACGCCCGGCCGACCTCGACGCAGTGCGCCGGTCCCTTCGTCTCGAGGTGCAGCTCCACCTCCGCCTCCGCGAGCCCGAGCCGGGGATCGGTCCGTACATGGCTCACGTCGAGGACGTTAGCGTCCACCACTGACAACACCCCGAGAAGCGTGGCGAGGGCGCCGGGACGGTCGGTCAGCCGGAGCCGAACGGCCAGGTAGCGGCCCTGCGCGGCCATGCCGTGCCGCAGGACGCGCTGGAGCAGCACCGGATCGACGTTGCCGCCGGAGAGCACCGCGACGACCGGCCCGGGGAAGGCACCGGGTTCGCTCAACAGCGCGGCGACCGGGCTGGCGCCGGCCGGTTCGACGACCAGCTTGGCCCGCTCCAGGCACAGCAGCAGCGCCGCGGACAGCTCGTCCTCACTCACCGTGCGGACCTCGTCGACGAGGTCGCCGATGATGCCGAACGGCACGTCGCCGGGCCGCCCGACCTTGATGCCGTCGGCCATCGTCGCCGGGTTCTCGATCGCCACGGGACGCCCGGCCGCGAGCGAGGGCGGATAGGCCGCCGAGCCCTCCGCCTGCACACCGACGATCCGCACCTCCGGCCGGAGCGCCTTGACCGCCACCGCGATGCCGGCCGCGAGCCCGCCGCCGCCGATGCCGACGACGATCGTGCGCACCTCCGGGCACTGCTCCAGGATCTCCAGGCCGACCGTGCCCTGCCCCGCGATGATGTCCGGGTGGTCGAAGGGGTGGATGAACACCGCGCCGGTCTTGGCCGCGTACTCCTGGGCGGCGGCCAGGGTCTCGTCGACCACCTGGCCGTGCAGGCGCACCTCGGCGCCGTAGTCACGGGTGGCGCTGATCTTGGGCAGCGGCGCGCCCTGCGGCATGAACACGGTGGCGTGCACCCCGAGCAGCGCGGAGGCCAGCGCCACGCCCTGCGCGTGGTTGCCCGCGCTCGCGGCGACCACTCCGGCGGCCCGTTCCTCGGGCAGCAGCCCGGCGATCCGCACATACGCGCCGCGCAGCTTGAACGAACCCGTCCGCTGGAGGTTCTCGCACTTCAGGTGCACCGGCGCGGAGACGAGCTGGGACAGGTGCCGGCTGCCCTCCATCGCGGTCACCCGCGCCACCCCGGACAGCATCTTCTGTGCGCCGCGCACGTCGTCGAGGGTCACGGGCAGGAAAGAGTCAGCCGTGCTGTAGCTCATGACTCCAGTCTCGCAGTTCACAGTCGTGAGCGACTGGTGTGACCAAGCTCCGAGACCGGTTTGCGCAGCGCCAGTACGGCCCACCCCCCAGCCGCGTACTCTGTCCCCCAACCCAGCACCCCCTTCATGAAGTGAGCCCCCGGCCATGCCCACAACACCTGAAATGTCGATGGACATGACGACCGTCGGTGACACCGGTCTCCTCGACACGTTGCAGCACGAGGTCGCGGTGTTCGCCCGCCGTGCCGAACAGACCCGGCTCGGTGGTGTCGGGCAGGTGCGCAACTCCATGGACCGCGCCGCGTACCTGCTGCTCAACCGCCTCGACAAGGAGGGCCCGATGGGTGTCAAGGCGCTCGCCGCGAGCATGGGGATCGACTCCTCGACGGTCACCCGGCAGGTTGCTCCACTCGTGGACACCGGGCTCGTCAAGCGCACCTCGCACCCCGAGGACGGACGGGCGGTGGTGCTCCAGCTGTCGCCGCGCGGGCTGTCCCGGCTGGAGGAAGTGCGCTCGTCCAGGCGTCAGTTGATGGCCGAGCTGACACACGACTGGGCACCGGAGGAGCGCGAGGCGTTCTGCACGCTCCTGACACGCTTCAACACCGCGCTCTCCGCGCGCATGACCGTCCAGGGCGTGCCGGGGCCGGAGACGCCGTCGGGCTCCTGAGCTCTCCCGCGCCGCTCCCGGCGGCGGGTCCGCACACGCGCGTGCCGCACGGCTCTTGACCACGGGCCGCCATTGGCCTGATATGAGACCAGGCGGCCCCGGGGGGAGGCGCGGTGCGAGAACGGCAGGCGTCCGGACACGCCCGCCGTGCCCGGGAGTTCGAGGCGTTCGTCGCGGGTGCGGGCGGGCGGCTGCTGCATGCCGCCACACTGCTCACCGGGGAGGCGCCGGACGACAACCCCCGCGCGCGGCGCCTGCTCACACTGACGCTGGCGCACACGTACGCGTGCTGGGACCGGCTGCGCGGGGAGGACCCGTACGTCTGCGCCCGGCAGTATCTGGCCATGCGGTTCGCCCGCGGCGCCTGGCACGAGTACGGCGGCTTCGCCCGGCCCCGCCCGCACCCCCGCAGCGCCCTGGCCGTCCTCACGCCCCGGGAACGCCTGGTCGTCGTCCTGCGGCTGTACGAAGGGGTGGCCGAGGAACAGGTGGCGGCGCTGCTCGGGCTGTCCCTGGAGCGGGTCTGCGTCATCTGCGACCGCGCGACGGCCACCGTGCTGGACCCGCCCCGAAGGCAGCGGTCGGCGGTGGCGGGGGCGAAGGTGGCCCCGTCATGAACCGGTCCGTACGTGAGGCCACCGTGCGGCGCATGATGGAGCGGACGTCGCCGCGGGTGCCGCCGGAGCTGTACGCGGACGCCGTGCGGCGCGGCGGCCGTCTCCTGCGCCGCAGGGCCGCGGCCCGCCGCCTGATGTGGCTGCTGCTGTGCGCCGCGTGCGTCGCCTTCACCGTCTGGGCGCTGACCGCACACCCCTGGGTGGAGCCGCCGTCCCAGACGACTCCACCACTGACCGACTGGTGACCCCGGGAGCCGGGACTAGCCGAGGGCCTGCTGGAGGTCCTCCAGGAGGTCCTCGACGTTCTCGATGCCCACGGAGAGGCGGACCAGGTCGGCGGGTACCTCGAGGGCCGAGCCGGCCGCGGAGGCGTGGGTCATGCGCCCCGGGTGCTCGATCAGCGACTCGACACCGCCCAGGGACTCGCCGAGCGTGAAGACCTTCGCCCGGTTGCACACCTCGACGGCCGCCTCCTCGCCGCCCGCAACCCGGAAGGAGATCATGCCGCCGTACGCCCTCATCTGCTTGGCGGCGACCTCGTGACCGGGGTGCTCGGGCAGCCCCGGGTACAGGACGCTCGTCACGCGCGCGTGCCGGGTGAGCATGTCGGCGATCTTCGTGGCGTTCTCGCTGTGCCGGTCCATGCGCACCGACAGCGTCTTGGTGCCGCGCAGCACCAGCCAGGAGTCGAAGGGCCCGGCGACCGCGCCCATCGCGTTCTGGTGGTACGCCAGCTCCTCGCCCAGCCCCTCGTCCGCCGTGATCAGCGCGCCGCCGACGACGTCCGAGTGGCCGCCCATGTACTTGGTCAGGGAGTGCACGACGACGTCCGCGCCGAGCGAGAGCGGCTGCTGGAGGTACGGCGTGGCGAAGGTGTTGTCCACGACGAGCTTCGCGCCGGCGTCGTGGGCGACCTGGGCGACGGCGGCGATGTCCGTGATGCCGAGCAGCGGGTTGGAGGGGGTCTCCACCCAGACCGCCTTGGTCTTCGGGGTGATGGCGGCCCGTACGGCAGCCGGATCGCTGGTGTCGGCGACGGACCACTCGACCCCCCACCGGGTGACCACCTTCGCGAACAGGCGGAACGTACCGCCGTACGCGTCGTTGGGAATCACGACGTGGTCGCCGGGGCTGAGCAGCGTACGCAACAGGGTGTCCTCGGCCGCCAGCCCGGACGCGAACGCCAGGCCCCGGCGACCGCCCTCCAGGGCGGCGAGGTTCTCCTCCAGGGCGGTCCTGGTCGGGTTGGCGCTGCGGCTGTACTCGTAGCCGCCGCGCAGGCCGCCGACGCCGTCCTGCTTGTAGGTCGAGACCTGGTAGATCGGCGGGACGACCGCGCCGGTCAGGGGATCGGCGGTGTTGCCCGCGTGGATCGCGAGAGTCTCGAAATGCTGACTGATGTGCCTGTCGCTCATGGGGACCGAGCGTAATGCGCTCGCGGGGCCGATGGCGGATGCCGGGGCCCGGACAGCGGGAGGGGAAGGGTTTTCCACAGGTGCCGCGAACCGGTTGGCCAATTGTCGGCGGTGTCTGGTTCGCTTGACGCATGGCGATTCTCTGGGTCCTGATTGCGCTGCTCATGCTGAGCTTCGTGCTGCTCCCGACGCTGCGGCGCAGGCGCGGGATGATCGAGCAGGTGTCTCCGGACCATCCGGACGCCGCGGACCCGGCGGACTACGGCTTCGTGCGCCAGGAAGAGCTGGACATCCGGATGCCCGGCCCCGACCAGGACCTGCTGGACGTCCTGGACCTGGTGCAGCGCACACAGGACTACCGCGCGGCGGCGCAGCTGCTGGCCGGCACCGAGACCGAGGGCGAGCCGCGCTGGCAGCGCGTACAGGCCTTCGCGGGCGCGGCGGCGCTCGAGTTGCAGCAGCGGCCCGGCGGGGTCCACGAGACGCCCGGCGGGCAGTGGCTGCGGGTGTGGCGGGCCGAGCAGCCCAAGGACGCGGGCGGCGCCGCCGTGCACGCGGAGTTCCTGGTGCAGCAGGCGTGGCGCACGTCGACGCCGGGCTCGGACGAGTTCCGGATCATCATGGAGGAGGCGCGGGAGGCCTGCGCCCAGGCGGCCCTGCTGGCCCCCGGCGACCCGGTCCCGCACATCGTCGAGCTGTCGGTGGCGCGCGGACTGGCCTACACCCAGCCGGAGTTCGAGAAGCTCTGGCTGAGGATCCTGGATCGCGCCCCCGCCCACATGGGCGCCCATCTCGCGGCCCTGCACTACTGGTGCGAGAAGTGGCACGGCTCCCGGGAGCTGGCGTACTCCTTCGCGGAGGCCGCCGCGGCCCGTGCCCCGCAGGGCTCCCTGCTGGCCGCGATGCCGCTGTTCGCGGTGTTCGAGCACCTCCCCGAGGTGAATCTGGTCAGCAGCTTCTACCAGAGCGAGGTCGTCACCAAGGCGATCCACGGCGCGCTCCACGCGGTGCACGCGGCGCGCCCCGACGACCCGATGCAGGCGCACGTCCGCCACCTGCTGGTCTTCTTCCTGGTACGCGCCGAGCGCTGGGCCGAGGCCATGAGCCAGCTGATACACGTCGACGGTCACGTCGGCGCCCTCCCCTGGATCCTGTCCGCCGACCCGGCCGCCGAGTTCGCCCTGCACCGCGCCCTGGCGGTGGCGGGCTACGAGGCGAACGGCGGCAGCCCGGCGACCCTGCTGAGCTGACCGGAACCGGAGGCCACGCGCTCGACGGCACCATCGGCCGTCATGCCTTGGCGGCGAGCGGCCGCCACGCGTTCCAGGTGTCGAGTCGCTGCTGGTACGCGGCTTCGACGACGGGATAGGGGTACGTACCGAGGAAGAGCCGCAGGGGTGGTTCGTCGGTGTCGACCAGTTCGAGGATGACGTCGGCGGTGGCCCGCGGGTCCTGTGGCGCGCGGGCGGTCGCGCCGGCCCGGCGTGCCTCGCGGACCGGCTCGTACGCGGCGATGGGTTCGGCGTGCACCGCGGAGGAGCCGGACCAGTCGGTGCCGAAGGGACCGGGTTCGACGATCGTGACGTGGATGCCGAGCGGGCCGACCTCCTGGGCGAGCGCCTCGCTCATCCCCTCGAGCGCCCACTTGGAGGCGTTGTACAGCCCGAGGGTGGGGAAGGCCGCGAGCCCGCCGATGCTGGACACCTGCACGATGTGCCCCCTCCCCCGCGCGCGCAGGAACGGCAGGGCCGCCTGCGTCACCCACAGCGGGCCGAACAGGTTGGTGTCGAGCTGGGCGCGGGCCTGCTCCTCGGTGGTCTCCTCGACCATGCCGAAGAGGCCGTAGCCCGCGTTGTTGACGACCACATCGAGGTGGCCGAAGGCTTCGGCGGCCCGCTGTACGGCGTCGGTGACGGCGGCCCGGCCGGTGACGTCGAGACGGAGCGGGAGGACGCGGTCCCCGTGGACGTCGACGAGGGGTTTCAGGGACTCGGGACGGCGTGCCGTGACGGCGACGCGGTCGCCGCGGGCAAGGGCGGCTTCGGCCCAGATCCGGCCGAAGCCGCGGGACGCGCCGGTGATGAACCATGTCTTCTCCATGCCTCGACCCTGCGCCTTCCGCCGGACCGCAGCCAGCACCCCCCGAGGGTTACCCTTCGGCCATGGCGGCCGACAATGCGCTGGGAGAGTTCCTCAAGGCCAGGCGGGGACGGGTTCCGCCCTCGCACGCGGGCCTGCCCGCGCACGCCAGGCGCCGGGTAGCGGGGCTGCGCCGGGACGAGCTGGCGGGGCTGGCCGGTATCAGCGAGCCGTACCTGACCCGGCTGGAGCAGGGCGTCGACCGGCATCCGTCACCGCAGGTGCTGCGGGCGCTCGCGCGGGCGCTGGAACTGGACGCCGACGCCTCGGCGCACCTGTTCGCGCTGGCCGGCCCGGATCCCGTACGGCCTCCGGAGACCGAAGTCACCCCGGACGTGCACCAGTTGCTCGACACATGGGCGGGCACTCCGGCGTTCGTACGCAACCGGCGGTTCGACGTGCTGGCCGCGAACAAGTGGGCCCGCGCGCTCGCCCCGATGTACGAGCCCGGACACAACCTGGCCCGGGACATGTTCCTCGACCCCGGGGCCCGTCGGCTCTTCCCGGACTGGCCCGAGATCGCCGCCCAGACCGCCGCGGCCCTGCGCGCCGAAGCCGATCCCCGCGACCCGCGGACCGCGCGGCTCGTCGCCGAACTGAAAGCGGACGACGACTTCCGCGGCCTGTGGGCGCGGCACGACGCACGCCCCTCCCGCGACGAACTCAAACGGTTCGTGCATCCGGTCGTCGGGGAGCTCGCCCTGCGGCGGCAGGCCCTCACCGTCGGGGGCGCCGAGCAGCAAGTGATCATCGTCTACCAGGCGGTGCCCGCAAGCCCCTCCGCGGCCGCCCTCGCCAGGCTTCTCTGACGCCCGGCGGGGTACTGCGGGCCGGGCGGGACGGGGGCCGACTCCCTGGCGAAGCCGAACAGCCGTCGTCAATCGTCGTTAATCAGTGGCCGCCCGGACCCCGCCGCCCCCACGCTGTACGCCATGGAAGAACCGCCCCGCCGGATCCGTGCGGCTCACACGGAATCCACGATCACCGTCTACCAGGCGTACACCCCGGAAATCGGCCTGCCCGCCGCCCGCGAGGGCCGCTTTCCCGCCGCGTGGAAGCGGGAGCGCATGACGTGGATCAAGCAGTGCTCATAGCCTCTTTCCATGGCTGAAGACGACAACGACCAGCAGACGGAAGCCCGGTTACGGCGAGCCCTCCGGGCCAGGCAGGCGGCCGGCGCGCAGAGGGCGAAGAATCATCGGGCCGACTGGGCCGGGGAGTCGGCGGCAATCTACTGCCGTATCTCCCACGCGAACGACGACGACCAGACGGGCGTGGAACGCCAGGCGAGCATCTGCCGCGAGGTGGCCGACCGTCTCGGACTCATAGTCGACGAAGACCAAGTCTTCGTGGACAACAACCGGTCGGCATGGCAGCGCAAACGCAAGCGGCCGGGTTGGGATGCGCTACTCGCCGAGGCTGGCAAGGGCCGTGTGCGCCACGTCCTCACCTACCACCCGGACCGGCTCATGCGACAGCCGCGCGATCTCGAAGAGTTGTTGCAGATCGCCGACGATCACGACATCACGCTGCACGGCCAGGCGAACCGGCGCGATCTCGCGGACCCCGACGACCGCTTCTTCCTGCGCATCGAGGTCGCGCACGCGTGCCGGTCGAGTGACGACACGTCGCGCCGACTGATCGACTCCATGATCGACCGTGTGCAGGACGGAAGGCCTCACACCGGTCGGCGACGTTATGGCTACGACAAGACCGGCATGGTGATCGTCCCTGAAGAGGCCGAGATCGTGCGAGAGATCTTCTCTCGCTATCTGGACGGAGTGAGTCCGGTCCAACTGGCCAAGGAGTTGTACGAGCGGGGTGTGAAGACCGCCGAGGGACGCAACTGGAGTGCCCCGCGTGTGCGAGACGTTCTCGACAGTCGCCACGTCGCCGGGATCCGTGTCTTCCGGGGTGAGGAGGTCGGCGACGGCGAATGGCCCGCGATCATCGACCGGGGGATGTGGCTCGAAGTCCGAGAACGTCGCGCCTATCGCGCTGCGAAACTGGCGAACGGCAAGCGGCCGAGCCGGTTCTATCTGCTACGCGGAATGGTCACCTGCACAGTGTGCGGCGGGACCATGAGCGGATCAGGAGGAAGCGGCGCTAAGTACGTCTGCGCTCGCCGCACCCACCGGCTTGATGTTCCGCGCTGCAACAGGGTCATCTCTGCTCCGATCCTGGAGGAGTTCGTCAGCGAGGCCGCCATCAACCTCCTTGAACGACTTGACCTGTCGGAGGCGCCGACGCCCTCTGAGCTGTCGGAAGAGGATCGGGCAGCCGTGGAGGCCGACCGTCGCGAACTCGACGAGCTCAAGGACATGTGGCAGAAGCAGGAGTTGAAGACACGGGAGTATCGCGAGATGCGCAAGACCGTGGAGGCGCGCATCGCGCAGATGGAGCGCAAGATGATCGTCCGTCCGACCACCGAGGTTCTGGATGGTCTTGTGGGCCCACATGCGCGGGCGAGCTGGGAAACCTTGAAGGAGGCGGAGGACTACCAGCGGATGAACGCTGTGATGCGCTTCCTGTTCGCGGCGGTCAAGATCAAGGAAGCGACGAAGAAGGGCCGGTACTTCGACTACGGCAGGATCGACATCGAGCAGAACCCCATCTGGACCTAACCGCCAGGTGGGAGAAGGGGGCCTCACACGAGGCCCCCTTCTTTGCTCTCTCATTCGATCTTGCCTCTGGGCCGGCGCTCCAGGAGTCGCGCGAGACGCCTTGCCGATTCCGGGCCGATCCTGGTGGAGAAGCTCCGGCAGACCCGATCCAGGTGACGTGCTCTTTCCGCATCACGGTGCTGTTGCGTCAATGGCCCACCGCCGTCCAGCGGATCTCTTCGCGAGCGATCTCCCGGTTGCGTGACAGGTCGCTGGCGATCCCTGCTGCGATGAGGGCGGCGCCGGGAGTGTAGCCGGAGCCCGCGTAACGCCACTGCCGCTCGGTGACCACGTCGGAGATGTTGTCGTGGCCCATGTGGTGCGCACGCTCGGCGCGAAGTGCCACGTAGGTGGTGGAGTAGGCGCGGGATTTGGTGAGGATGTGGCCCCGGTAGCCGAGTGTGTGAGTCCAGGCCCGGAGGCGGAGAGGTTCGTACTCGGGTAGGCCGCCGAGGCGCCAGCAGGTGCGCATGAGGGTGCGCACGTGGCCGCTCACCGGTGCCGTGTCGATGTCGTCCCAGGTGGTGAGTGGGTGGTCGGTGCCGGCGCCGGTCTCGCTCGCTCCCTTGGTGACGTACTTGGCCACGTACGCCGCCACGGCGTCATCGTCCGGTCCGTCGCCGTCGGCGCGCAGCGGCCGGGCGTCGATCTGGGCGCCCCAGCGCAAGGCCAACTCGCCCACAGCCGAGCTGTACGGCGTGCGGACCAGGGCCCGCCGGGCGGAGGCGCCCACGGCATCGGCCAGAAGCGCGGTTGTCCCCCAGGCCGGGGGTTCGTCGTCCGGCCCGGTCGGTCCGTCGAGCCGTACGACGGCATGAATGTGCACGGCCGCCCGCTTCTGGTACTCGGCGACACGGGCGAACGAAAGCCGGGCGTAGTCGGCGAAGCGGGACTGTGCCAGGCCGGCCGCCGACGCGAGCTGTCGCCGAACGCCGCGGGCGAAACGGTCCCACAGCGTGCCCGCCTGTGCGTGCCACAGCACGTGTGCTGCGTAGCCGTAGCAGTCGGGGCAGAGCGGTTGCCCCACAGCGGAGTCACCAGCGCCGTGATTGGCGCGACAGCCGACGGGCCGACCGTGCTCGCAAGTACCACCGCCACGGCGAGGCCGACACGCCTCCCCGACCCGGTGGACCGGACCGAACGACGGGGCGGTCAAGGTGACGAAGAGCCGGGGGCGGTTGCGAACGGTGGCGGGGACGTTCTTGCCGCCGAGGAGCCCCGCGCGCACGAGGTGGTAGGTGTCACCGGCGTGGAGGCGAGAACAAGCGGGACAGACGGTTGCGCGTCGGTTGCGGCAGCGGATCAGCAGGCGTTCGCCGGGTTCGGTGCGGGTGTCGTAGTGGTGGAGGATCTCGCCGGTCGTACCGTCCAGGGTGGTGGTGGAGCCGGAGAGGTGGACGGGGTGGGCGCAGCCGCCGGTTGCGGTGACCTGCTCCAGCCAGCGAGGGAAGTTCGGATCTTGCGCGATGCGAATTGCGTCGCGGTCTGCTTCGGGGAGCTGACGCAGGCGCGCCGCGCGGTCGAGAACGGCGCGCCTGTCAGCCGGGGTGAACTCCGGGGTGATGGTGGTGACCTTCCAGGGTGGGCCGCCGAAGCGGCACGGTGAGTGGGTGGTGGTGCGCCGATGTGCATGGGGTTGTCCCTTCCGTGGTCCGATGGGTGGGGTTGCTGGTCAGCGGATGGTTCCGGTGCCGCGGCAGACGCGGCAGCGCCGAAGGCGTCCGGTCCAGGTCCTGCGGGCTCCGTCGCCCTTGCATTGCGGGCACCTCACGCGAGGCATAGGCATGGCCGTGCGTCCTTCCTGATCAGAAGTGGGTGAAGCCGCTGAGGACCCAGGTCACGAAGCCGTTGATCGTGAGGCTGACGGGCGTCTGGCCGAGGTACATGCCGAACAGGACGATGCAGACCGCCTCCCACACCCGCACGTCGCGGGAGCGGACGAGGAGGAAGGTGATGACCCCGAAGACCACCACGAGAGACACGGCCGTACCGGTGCTGATCACTTGTCGTCTCCTTCCAGGGCCGCGAGGGCCGCGCCGAGGGTGGGCAGGTCGGGGGCCATTCCGGCGTGCTTCCGTGTGATCGCTACGGCCTCATCCGTGGATGTCAGGTGGGAACGGGCGCGGCTCCATCCGCCGTCCGGCCCGGTACACACGGCCACGCCCCGCTCTTGAGCGGTGATCGACTGGGCGACGGCCACGGCGTCCTTGTTCAGGTCTCCCAGCGCCATTTCCGCCGTGCCGGGATCGTTGACGCGGTGACAGATCCGCCCGCCGAGCTGCGCGCGCAACGCTGTGACGCCAGGGCCGAGGTCGGAGCCGACCCGCTGTCCGGCCACGACCAGGTGAATGCCGAGCGCGGCGCCAAGCTGCGCCAGGCGGAGGAGGAGCGTGGAGCACTGCTCCGCCTCTGCCTTGCCCTCGCGGGTGCCGTCGGACAGGTACAGTTCCGCGATCTCGTCGACGATCACGACGACCGGCGCCGGCCGGAGTTTCTCCGGGAGCTCCCAGATGGAGCGGACCCCGGCCGACCGGCACGCGCCCATCCGGTCCTGCATGTCGACCACCAGGGCCGAGAGAACGGCGACCGCCTCACGACGGCAGGTGGCCAGCGCGCTCAACCGCCCGGCGAACAGGCCCAGTTCCATGCCGCCCTTGCAGTCGATGCCGACCAGGGCAACCCGTTGAGTCGCCAGCTGGGTGATCAGCCGGGCCAGCAGCGTGGACTTGCCGGACCGGGTAGCCCCAGCGATCAACCAGTGAGGCACCAGCCGGAGGTTCATCACCCAGGCGCCGCCGCTCTCCAGGACGCCGATGAGCGCGGAGAGCAGTTCGGCCGGAGCCTGGGCTAAGCCGGGCCGCTCAAGCGGATCCGTGGCCGTGGCGGTCAGCAGGACGAGGCCACGTTCCGGCGAGGTGACCCGGACCGCGTGCACCTTCCACGCGTGGACCAGCGCGTCAGCCGCCTTCATGAAGGCTGCCGGGGTCTGCCCCGCGTGCAGACGCACGGTCACGGTCAGCCCCAAGCGGGTGGCACGAGGGAAGGAGCCCCGGGGAGCCACCGGCCGCAGCGGATCACCCTTGACCACCAGGTCCCCGAGCAGCCCGCGCGGCGGACGGTGCGAGACGGCGAGGTCGTTGAGCATGGCGACCTTGCGCCAGGTGAACACCACCCGGCAGGCAGTGGCCGGGTATCCGACGAGGTACCAGTGCCAGGCCGGACGGTGCCGGCGCACCAGGTCACCGACGACGACCAGCCACGCCAGGACGGCGAGCACCAAGGCGAGCAGAATCGGCCCCATCACGCCTCACCGCCCTTCGCGTGCCCCACCGGACCGCCGTGCACGGCCGTGATCGCGTCGGCGCGGAAGCTGACGCCGTGCCGGTCGCCCATCGACCACATGAACGCGGTCAGACCGGTGACCTTGACGATCTGTCCTTCCTCGATGCCCTTGGGCTGACCGCTCACGGCGATCTCGATGACAGAGATCCGTCGCCCGTCCTGCCGCACGGTCACGGCCACGGTCCAGACCGGGTTGCCGTCCCGATCCCTCTTCACCTCCTGTGTCTCGGAGTTGGTGATCTTTGCTTCGGGCGCGATGGCGCACCGCAGTACGCCCAGCCGTGCCGTGTCCACGGGAATGGACTGCATGATTTTTGGCCTCCCTGGCCAATCGAGACGCCAGACTCGATCTGACGTCACTTGTCCTGACGAGTTACGACTATGAAGTCCTGTACGGCGAGAGCGCAACTACTTATGCTGACGAGTGATGTCGCGCGTGCGACGTGCCTACGACCTCAACCCGGAGATGCCGAGATGTCAGAGATCCAGCGCCCCGGAGCCCTCTACCAGCAGGTGGCCGCCGCGATCCGAGAGGCGATTCTGTCCGGCGAGTTCGCCCCCGACTCCCTGCTGCCATCCGAAACCCAGCTCATGGCCCGCTACGGCGTCTCCCGCCCCACAGTCCGCAACGCCATTGCGGCACTTCGGGCAGAAGGACTGATCGACGTACGCCACGGCAAGGGCAGCTTCGTACGCTCCGACGGACAGCCCGCCCTCACCATCGAGCGCCGCATCAGCCTCACCACCGACGGCCGCTTCGTCATGCCCAACGGCGACATCTGGCAGGAGGCCGAGGAGCCGAGCACCTACCGCACCCGCACTACCAAGGCCACCGGCCGACTCCTCCAACTCGGCGAAGAAGAAGCACTGTTCGGGTGCGACCGACTGCTGATCGACCCGAGCACGGGGACACGGGCGATGCACCGCACTCTGATCCCCTTCGAGGTCGCCGAAGCGGTGCCGCTGCTCGCGGAGGAGCCGTGCAAGCGCCCGGCCGCGATCTACCGGTTGCTCACCCAGGACGGACAGAAGCTGTCCTGGACCGAGACCGTGCGCGCCCACATGCCGCTGCCCGACGAGCGGACCACGCTCCAACTCCCGGACGCGACGCCGGTCCTGCACGTGGCCCGAGTCGCGCACGGCACCGACGACCGCCCCCTGCTCCTCGAAGAACTCCGCTTCGGCGCCGACCGTGCCGAACTCGCCTACCGGATCACCGCCGACAAAGAGCCAGCCCGACGCCCCCGCGCCTGAGCGCCAACGGCCACGTGTCGAATACGTCTTCACTTCCTCAAGGGCGCGCCTGCGGCGCGCCGGGTCGCCCGGCCGCCCCGGCCGGGCGTGCGGCGTGGACGCCGGTCCCGTCCGGACGGCCGACGCCCCCGCCCGCAGCACACCCGAGAAGTCGAGGCGACGCCAAGCCGGCGCAGGCCGGGGCCCACGGGGCTGGGGGTCGACGGCCTCCGAGACTTTACGCAGCCACCATGGGGCGAGCCTCGAAGAACAGGGGGCCCATCGGGCACAAACTCGGGCAGGACCAGTACCTGCCCGATTCGCCGGGCCAGCGTAAGGCCCCCTGTTCACTCGCCCCATGGCAGCTCCAGCCCAAAGTCTCTCCGGCCGGCGACGTGCCCAGGCGCACCGCTCACCAGCGAAAAGACCCCTCACGCCGCACCGCCATTGCCGTCCGCGCGCCCGTCAAGGAGCTGGGCAAGCCGGTCCACGGCGTCCGGCCAGCCCACCACTCGCACCACCGCGCGCCCGTCCTCGTTCGTCGAGGCGACGGCCCGCACAGCAGACAGCTCCAGACCCACGCACAGGAGCGCCCGGTTCAAACGATCGGCCGACTCGCGCGCCGTACGCCAGCCCTCGATGTAGTCGACGCCGGACACCCACAGCCCGGAGTCCACACCCGTGACCTCAAGACCGTCACCCGGCCAGTCCTCACCGAAGCCAGTCACCTTGTCCACCTCTGCCCTGATCTAGGTAACGGATCGTCAACTTCCTTGGGCCAGCGCCAAAACGCAGCACGACGGCCCCGGTACCATCAGGTACCGGGAACCGCCGTGTTCCCAGCCGGGCCACCCATCGCTTACCAGGGCAGGGGTGGCCCGGTGTCATTTGTGGTTATGAGGCGCGGCCCCTCGGCCGGGAGGGGAGCCCCCGGAGACAGGAGAGACCGCGCCAGCGGTCGGAGTGGGTCAGACTCCGGCCGGTGTCCGAGCCGTTGCCAACTCCCGATCGCGAGGGAGTGAGGCATCAGGTGACGGCCCGGAGTTCATCAGACGGGCGTGAGCCCGGCTCCGCTGTCCAGGTCGAAACGGCACCAGACCGTCTTGCCACCCTGCTCACCCGGCGTCCACCAGACCGCCGTCGCCACCCGCTGAGCGATCATGAGCCCACGCCCGCTGTCGGGCAGGACCGCCTCTGACAGTTCCCCCACCAACTCCGGCGCGAGCCAGTCACCCATCGGGAGCAGTGGAGCCGTCGAGTCCTCATCCGTGACGCCGATGAAGAACCATTTCGGATACAGCTTGAAGGTCACGTCGATGCGCCGACAGCCACCGGGACGAGTCTGGTGGCGATCCGGCACAGCGTGATTCACCACGTTGCCGACCAGCTCCGATACGACCAACCGGGCGTCGTGCATCACTTCGTCTGGGACCGCGCCCCGCAGGAACACGGAAGTCGTGTCGCGCGCGATGCGAGCAGTGCCGGCGCACTCGGCGAAGAGCGTCAGCGCCAGGAACCGCCCGCCCGAGCGCGGATCCGGCGTCACGAACCAGTGGGCGTAAGCATCCAATTCGCTCGCCACGCTCTGGGCTTTCCCCGCATCCATCACGTTCCCTTCCGAGCCTCGACGGCCCTCACGTCACCGCCTGCTGCACACAAGCCAGTACACGGCGGAAGGCATGTGACCGGGAGCGTTCACCAGGGGGTTCACATGAACACGGGCAAAGACAAGGGGGGTTCACTAATGAACCCCCCAAGGCGAGACTGCTGTGACACGATGGACACTCGCCGTAATTCTCGGGCTGGCAGGGGAGCATGAGCCGAGAGCCGAACGCGAAGCTGATCGCAGTCATGGACGAGGCGCAGGTCTCGAACAAGGGCCTGGCGAAGCGCATGCAGGAGACCGCCGATCACCGCGGCCTTGATCTCAGGACAACGCATATCTCCGTGCAGCGATGGCGGAACGGATCAGGAATCCGGCCCGAAGCGGCCTCAGTCATGGCCGACGTCCTGAGCACCAAGCTTGGTCGCCGCCTCACGCCCGCCGATCTCGGCTTTTTCGATCTCTCGCAGGCGGCCGCACCTCAGTCGATCGAGTACCCGGGCACCGTTCCCGACGTGCTTTCCATGCTCGACGGGCTCACCCACGAACATGCTGACGCTCACACCCCGGACCAACTGATCATCGCGGAACCCGACCTCAGCTCCGCCGTCTTGTCATGGATGATCGCGCGCCCCGACGGCATCCAGGCCGACAGACCCGCTCACAGACGAGTCGGCATGCGTGACGTTCGCGCGATCAGAGAAGCCGCCGGCTTGTTCATGCAACTCGACTTCAAGTACGGCGGAGGCCATGGCCACAAGGCACTTCGCCACTACTTCCGCGAGGATGTGTTGCCCCTGCTCGGCACGAGCTACAGCGAGAAGGTAGGCACCGCGTTATTCGGCGCCGCCGCCGAGATATCGCAGTTACTCGCGTGGACCGCGTACGACGTCGGTAACCACCGGCTTGCTCACCGCTACCTGACTTCCACGCTGCGCCTGTCCCAGGCCATCGACGACCGCATGTTTGGCGCCCGCCTCCTCGGCAACCTCAGCCACCAGGCCAACTACCTGGGCAACCACGCCCAGGCGATCCAGCTAGCCCGCGCCGCCGTCGAGGGCGCCAAGGGCCGGGCGACCCCGCGTGTCATGGCGTTGAGTGCGGCGATGGAGGCCCGCGCCCTGTCTAACGCAGGCGACACCATCGCAGCGGGACGCGCCATGAACGAGGCCGAACGCTACTTCGAGTGCGCCGACACCGCCGAAGATCCAGCGTGGATCGGCTACTTCAACTCCGCCGAGCTCATGGGCGAGCTCTGCCACTGCTTCCGCGACCTCAAGATGCGCCGGGAAGCCGTCGACCAGGCCCAGCGAGCCGTCGACAGCACCGACCCGAAATACGCCCGCACCCTAGGGTTCTGCCGCATGGTGCTCGCCCAGAGCCAGCTACTCAACGGCGAGTTGGAAGCCGCCGTCACCACCGCAAGCCTCGCAGTCGACGGCGGCGACTCCCTCCAGTCCACCCGCTTCAAGCGCTACGTGACCGACTTCCAGAAGGAGGTCAGTGTGCACGCGGCGAACCCGGCCGTAGCCGCCTTCAACGAGAAGGTGCACGACGCGCTCACCCGCTTGGACGAGGACGACGAGTAGCAGCTACCAAGGCCGCCAGTCACGCGGCGCATCGTCGTTCCGCAGGCCAGCGATACGCCGGCGGTACTCGGCAGCGGTGTCCTCATCTTCCTGCACGTTCTGCATGAGCCACGTCGTCATCCCGAACTCTTGGATAGCCCGCAGCGTCTCGTATCCCGGCCAGTCGTACAGGTCGCGCCCGTACGCCGTCACGAAGTCGGCATACTGCTCGTCGGTCTGCCACCCAAGGCTGTGGTGTTCGACGGCCGTAACCATGAGATCCCACTCGGGATGGTCGTAGCAGAACATCTCGAAGTCGATCAGGATCACGCGGCCCTGGCCGTCCACCATGAGGTTCTGCACGTGGGCATCCCCGTGCACCGGCCCCTTCGGCGTATCGAACCGCAACTCGGCGAACTTGCCCTGTACTTCCCGCCAGCGCTTCCGCAAGAAGACCCTGTCATCATCCGGGATCACCGCCCGGTCGAGCCGCAGCGCTTGCTTGTCGAAGGGATCGTACGAGGGCAGTACGAGCCCCTCCGGCACGGTCAGCGAGTGCAAGTCTCGCAGGACGCCACCCAGCTCCCCGTACGTCGCCTTACGGTCTCCCTCAACGACCAGATGCCAGAACGTCACCGGGTGACCATCGATCAAGATCGGCTGCTCCAGGTCCTCAACGATCCGAGCCGCCGGCAGCCCTTCCCTCGCTAGCCACTGTGACACAGCCACTTCGGTCTGGGCTTTGGGCAGCCACTCCTTCCCCCGCGCCACACGTACGATCACCGGCGCCGAAGCGAGCCGGAACAGCGCGTTCTCCCCGAGCCGGATCAACTCCGCGCCTCTGTCATCGAGCCCCGCAGCCCGGCATGCGGCAAGCATCACCCGCGAAGCCGTCGCCGACGTGAACCCCTCTTCCGATCGAGCAGCGTCAACCGCCATGCCCGTACCAGCTCCCCTAGTCGCGCGCGATCAACCAGTGCGGGCCTCGGGTGACCAACCCAACGCGCACCGGACACACGAGCACGACGGTACCCAGAAGCAGGCGGTCTCAGCGAGAGCAGGAGATCTCAGCTTGGGAAGCTAAGGTGATCTAGAGCTCACTGCGGGGCTGACCTGCTACGAAAGGGCATCGGTGCCTGTATGTGGGCCCGTTGATTCCCCGATGTTCCCGGTAGTTCCCCATCTGGCACGGGTCTGGCACGACCTTCTTTGTCGGAACCATCGGCCGGATGGCCATTGCGGTCCAGGACCCTAAAATGCATCAGTTGGGACAGGCGTATCCGCCCGTGTGGTCCTGTGTGTTGGGCATGATGGAGCGGGATGACCGTTTCGGGGGAAGGATGCGAGGCGCATGGTGATTGAGGCCGGGGTGGTGGCCGGGTATGTGATCGCGTGGACGGTACGCAAGGCCCGCCGAGCGGCTGGCCGTTTGGATGCCGAGGTCGATACGGTCATCGATGCAGGGCTGGACAAGCTGCACACCGCGGTGGCCGCTAGGCTCGGCGCGCACCCTGTCCTGGATGATCTGGCCGAGGAGGCCGCCACCGGGGAGGGGCTGGTCAGCGAGCTGACCCGTCAGCAGGTGGAGCTGGCGGTCACCGCCGCGGCGCGCAAGGACGACGTCTTCGGCCGGGAGGTCACCGAGCTGGTGGCCCAGCTGCAGGTTGCGGAGAAGACCAGCGGCATCTCGGTGGTGACCGGCGCCGGGTCGGCGGTGTTCATCGGGGACGCCCATACCGAGGCCTGCGGGGACGGGGTCGCTTTCGGGCAGATCGCCGGGGACGTGCACGTGGACCGCGGTGTTACGGGCGGGCAGCACCCGGGCCCTTCCGAGCCGGGCCGGTCACGCCCCTGACCGTACCCGGCACAACCGGTGGCATAGCTGCGGCCGCGACGGTGCAGTCGCCAGCCGCTCCAGCCAACCAGCCCCCTGGGCACGTATACACGGAGCATGGCGGCACCAGTTTCGGTCATGTTGCCGGAAACGTGGCGGTTTATAAACAGGGAGGGCCTGCCGTGCCGCGGCCGGTGCGCTCGGCGTACCTGCGGCAGGTGGAGCGGATCGCCCCACCGCAGTTACTGGGCCGGGAGGCTGAGCTGGCCGAGCTGGCAAGTTTCTGCTTGGACGAGTGTCGCGGTCCTTATGTGTGGTGGCAGGCGAGGCCGTGGGCGGGCAAATCTGCGCTGTTGTCCACTTTCGTGCTCAACACGCCTACCCCGCCCGCCGCCAGCGGAGTGTGGCTGGTGTCGTTCTTCATCACCGCCCGGCTAGCCGCGCAGGACACACGTGAGGCGTTCACCACCGCACTGACGGAGCAGCTGTGTGCACTGCTCCGTCAGGACCTACCGGCCAGCGGAGATGAGGCAGCCCGGGAAGCAGCGCTGCTGGATCTGCTCACCCAGGCCGCAGCCGTGAGTCAGCAGGCAGGTTGCCGACTGGTGCTGGTCGTTGACGGGCTGGACGAAGACCGCGGCGTGACAACCGGCCGGGGGGCACACAGCATCGCCGGACTGCTGCCCAGCCGCCCGTCGGCCGGGATGCGGATCATCGTTGCTGGACGGCCCAATCCCCCGATCCCCGACGATGTGCCCGACTGGCACCCACTACGTGACCGGGGCATCATCCGCCTGCTCAGTGACTCCCCGCATGCCAGGAATCTGCAGCGACTCGGCCAGTCCGAACTCAAACGTCTGCTCGCCGGCAGCCCCATCGAGCAGGATCTGCTGGGCCTGCTCACCGCCGCCCGGGGCGGCCTCTCCGGTCCCGACCTGCGAGAACTGACAGGCGCGGACCTCGTGACCATCGAGGAGATATTGCACACCGTGGCCGGGCGCACCTTCACCCGCCGTCTCGCCGCCTGGACGCCGGACGAAGGACGACAGGTGTACCTGCTCGGCCACGAGGAACTACACAACGCCGCCTGTCACTACCTCGGACATGACCGCCTGGCCCACTACCGGGACCGGTTGCACACCTGGGCCGAGGACTACCGCACACCCACCGACCAGCCGCCGTGGCCGCCGCACACCCCCGAATACCTGCTGACCGGCTACCCCCGCATGCTGACCACCGCCGGCAACACCGACCACTTGATCACCCTGGCCATCGACCCGGCACGCCACGACAGGATGCTTGACCTGTCCGGCGGCGACGACACCGCCCTCACCGAGATCAAAACCTGTCAAGACCTACTCCTGCACTGCCCGGAACCGGACCTGTACGCCCTGGCCAGGCTGTCCCACCACCGCGGACAAATCGAATCCCGCAACGCCCACATCCCCACCGAACTCCCCGCCCTGTGGGCCACGATTGGCCAACCCAACCGGGCCGAGCAGCTCGCCCGAGCCCTTACCGACCCGTGGGAGCGGGCGCGGACACTGGCCGGGGTGGCTGGGGCGGTGGCCGCCGCCGGTGACCACGACCGAGCCGAACAGATCGCCCGCACCATCACCGACCCCTCGGAGCGGGCGCGGGCGCTGGCCGCGGTGGCTGGGGCGGTGGCCGCCGCCGGTGACCACGACCGAGCCGAACAGATCGCCCTCGCCACCACCGACCCCTCGGAGCGGGCGCAGGCGCTGGCCGCGGTGGCTGGGGCGGTGGCCGCCGCCGGTGACCACGACCGAGCCGAACAGATCGCCCGCACCATCACCGACCCGTGGGAGCGGGCACACGCGCTGGCCGCGGTGGCTGGGGCAGTCGTCGCCACCGGTGACCACAAGCGGGCCGAGCAGATCGCCCGCACCCTCACCGACCCGTGGGAGCAGGCGCGGACACTGGCCGCGGTGGCTGGGGCGGTCGTCGCCACCGGTGACCACAAGCGGGCCGAGCAGATCGCCCGCACCATCACCGACCCGTGGGAGCAGGCGCAGGCGCTGGCCGCGGTGGCTGGGGCAGTGGCCGCCACCGGTGACCACAAGTGGGCCGAGCAGATCGCCCGCACCATCACCGACCCGTGGGAGCAGGCACGCGCGCTGGCCGCGGTGGCGAAGGCAGTGGCCGCCGGTGACCACGACCGGGCCGAACCCGTCGCCCGCACCATCACCGACCCGCGGGAGCAGGCGCGTGCACTGGCCGCGATGGCTGGGGCGGTGGCCGCCGCCGGTGACCACAAGCGGGCCGAGCAGATCGCCCGTGCCATCACCAACCCGTGGGAGCGGGCGCGGGCGCTGGCCGGGGTGGCTGGGGCGGTGGCTGCCGCCGGCGACCACGACCGGGCTGCCGGACTGGCTGCAGACGCCGAACAAGTCGCCCGCACCATCATGGACCCGCGGGAGCGGGCGCGGGCGCTGGCCGGGATGGCTGGGGCGGTGGCCGCCGCCGGCGACCACGACCGGGCTGCCGGACTGGCTGCAGACGCCGAACAAGTCGCCCGCACCATCATGGACCCGCGGGAGCGGGCGCGGGCGCTG